>CAZYPN010000024.1:0-60747 GCA_964649085.1 uncultured Burkholderiales bacterium
GAAGGCGACTTTGTGCGCAAGGGTCAGGTGCTGGCCCGACTGAATTCCTCGATTCTCTCGGCCCAGCTCGAGCAGGCCCGCTCGCGCCAGCGCTCGGCCCTGGCTCAGGTAGATAAGGCGCGCCAGCCCAACCGCTCGCAAGAGATTCTCTCGTTGAAGGCGGCGGTTTCCCAGGCTGAGGCTGCCTACACTCAGGAGAAGGCCAATCTGCGTCAGGCCGAGGTGATGTACCAAAACTCGTTGCGCACCGCCGAGCGCTACAACCAGGTGGTGGAGCAGGGCTTTGTCACCGTGCAGGAGGCCAGCGACCGCCAGATGGATCGCGACCGCAATCGTCAGGCGATGGAAGCGGCTCGTCATCGTTTGCAGGCCAGCCAGTTCTTGCTCGAACAGGCTCGTCAGCGACTGTCGTTGGCACAGGAAGGTGGCCGGGCCGAGGACGTGGAGATCGCTCAGTCGAGCGCCCAGGAGGTCGGCGGCCTCATCGGCCAGATCGAGGCCCAGCTGGAGCAGTGTCTGATCGTTGCCCCCGACGACGGATTGATTCTCAAGCGCGAGGTGCACCTCGGGGAAATCAGCAGCAACAGCAAGCCCATGTTCTCGCTGGCCCGTCGCGGCGAACTGGAGTTGCGTGCCGATGTGCCCCAGGGCGATTTGATCCGGCTGCGGTCGGGCGTGGAGGCGCGGGTACGCTGCGCTGGCCTGGATGCACGCGGCAAGGTCTGGCAACTATCTCCCCAGGTCGACGCCACCACCCGCCTGGGACAGGCTCGTATCTTGCTGGATGCCGGATCCAAAATCCGCTCCGGGATGTTTGCCGAGGCCACCATCGAGGTAGGGCAGCATCGGGCTCTAACCGTGCCGTCGGAGGCCGTGCTGGGTGAAGGGGGCGAGTATTTTGTCTTTCGCCTGAACGGCACCACCGCCGCTCGTCAATTGGTGACCACGGGCGTGCGCAGCGACAAGTGGGTCGAAATTACCCAGGGTCTGCAGCTCAACGACACCGTGGCCCTGTCGGGCAGCCGATTTCTCTCGGACGGCGACAAGGTGGAGATCAAGCCGTGAATATTTCAGCCTGGGCGATTCGCAATCCCATTCCTTCCATCGTGTTGTTCCTGGTGCTGACCGTTTCGGGCTTGCTGGCCTTTGGCGATCTGGGTATCGACGAGAATCCCAACATCGATATTCCTATCGTCAGCGTGATGATCACCCAGGTGGGGGCTGCTCCCAGCGAGCTGGAAACCCAGGTGACCCGCAAGGTTGAGGATGCCATCAGCGGCATCTCGGGCATCAAGCACATCATCAGCTCGGTCAACGAGGGCACCTCGAGCACCACCATTGAATTTGAACTGGGCACCGACACCGATCGCGCCACCAACGACGTGCGCGACGCGGTGACCCGCATCCGCCAACAGTTGCCGGGCCAGATCAACGAGCCGCAGGTTACCCGCGTCGATTTCATCGGCGGGCCGCTGGCCACCTATACCATTACCCGCGAGGGCAGCAGCGTCAGCGAGTTGAGCTGGTTGATCGACAACACCATCTCGCGGCGCCTGCTGGCCGTGCGAGGGGTGGGGCAGGTGCAGCGTTCGGGCGGAGTGGATCGCGAGATTCGAATTCATCTCGATCCGGAGAAGCTCGACGCTTTTCGGGTGACGGCCGAGCAGGTCAATACCCAGCTGCGGGCGTTGAACATCGACCTTCCCGGAGGACGCTCGCTGGTGGGCGAGCTCGAAGAGTCCATTCGCACCTTGGGCAGCGCGGTCGACCTGGAAACACTGCGCAAGATGCGTATTTCGGCCGGAGGGGGGCGCTGGGTACAGCTCGACAGCCTGGGCACGATCGAAAACGGCTTCAGCGAGCCCCGCCAGCGTGCCCTGCTGAACGGCGAGCCCGTGGTGGCGTTTTCGGTGGTGCGGGCTTCGGGCAGCAACCTCGTCGACGTGGCCCAGCGCACCGACGCTGCCTTAAAAGAATTGCAGTCTCAGCTGCCCAAGGGCACGGTGATCAAGAAGGTGCGCACCAATGCCACCTATGTGCTGGACAGCTACAATGCTTCGATCGAGCACCTGATCCTGGGAGCCGCCCTGGCCGTGGTGGTGATCTACTGGTTCCTGCGCGACTGGCGGGCGGCGGCCATTTCGGCCCTGGCGATGCCGCTGTCGGTGATTCCCACCTTTGCCGCCATGAAGTGGGCAGGTTTCACGCTGAATAATATGTCTTTGCTGGGACTGGCCCTGGTGATCGGCATTCTCGTCGATGACGCCATTGTGGAAATCGAGAACATCGTGCGCCACATCCAGATGGGCAAGACGCCCTATCAGGCGGCTCTCGAAGCCGCCGACGAGATCGGCCTGGCGGTGGTGGCCACCACCGCCACCATCATTGCGGTGTTTGTGCCGGTGGCCTTCATGGGCGGCATTCCCGGGCAGTTCTTCCGCCAGTTCGGATTGACTGTGGCGGTGGCGGTGTTCTTTTCGCTGGTGGTGGCGCGGCTGCTGACGCCCATGATGGCGGCTTATTGGATGGTTGACATTCCCCACGATCCCGAGAAGAAGAGCTGGCTTACCCGGTCGTACGACGCGCTGTTGGGCTGGGCCCTGAACCACCGTTTGCCCACGCTGATCCTGGCCGTAACCTTCTTTGTCTTCAGCCTGCAACTCTCGAAGCTGACCCCAACCAGTTTGGTGGGCGCCGTCGACCGTGGCGAGACCATTCTCAGCGTGGAACTGCCTCCCGGCACCGATATCGAGCATACCACCGAAGTCAGCAATGAATTGACGCGAATCCTGCTGAGCCACAAGGAGGTCGTGCAGGTGTTCACTTCGGTAGGCACTCCGGGCGGCAACTCCTCGCGCCAGGCCACCCTGGGCGCGGTCAACAAGGCCAGCCTCTACATTATTATGGTGCCGCGCACCCAGCGGGCCATCTCCCAGTCGGCTTTCGAGGAAAAGGTGCGCGAAGAGTTGATCAAGGTGCCCGGAGTGCGCCTGCAGTTTGGAGCGGCCATGGGCCTTTCGGGCCGCCTGACGGTGGTGCTCAGCAGCGAGAATGGGCCCGAACTCGAGAAGGCCTCACGGGAGCTGCTGACCCAGATGCGCCAGCTGCCGATTATCTATGATGTAAACTCGTCGGCCGCGTTGCAACGGCCCGAGATTCTCATCCGGCCCAAGGTGGAACTGGCGGCCGAACAGGGCGTGTCGGTGCAGAGCATCGCCCGCGTGGCACAGGTGGCAACTCTGGGCGATATCGAGCAAAACCTGGCCAAGTTTGACCTCAGCGAGCGACAGATCAATATTCGCGTGCAACTCGATCCCAAGTTTCGCGACCGGCTGGACACCATTCGCAACCTCAAGCTTTTGGGCACTGGCGGCAAGCTGATTCCGCTGGGTTCTGTGGCTGATGTCGAGTTGGGGCAGGGGCCTTCGGAAATCGACCGCTACGATCGCAAACGACGGGTGAAGATCGAGGCCAGCCTGCGCCGGGGAACGTCGCTCGGCGACGCCCTGGCCACGGTGCACGCCCTGCCCGCCTTTAAGGAACTACCCCGAAGTGTTACCGAGTCGCCGGCCGGCGATGCCGAGATTCAGCGCGACGTTTTCGCCGGTTTCGCGGGCGCCATGGGAGCGGCAGTGCTGATGATTTACGCCGTGCTGGTGCTGCTCTTTTCGGGGTTCGTCCATCCCTTCACGATCATGGTGGCCCTGCCGCTCTCGATCGGTGGTGCCATTATGGGCCTGTTGATCTGCCGGGAGCCCCTGGGTCTCTACGCCCTGATCGGCATCGTGATGCTGATGGGTCTGACGACCAAGAATTCTATCTTGCTGGTGGAGTATGTGCTCACGGCCATGACCCAGGGCACCTCACGACGACGAGCCATTTTTGAGTCGGGTGAGGCCCGAATGCGCCCCATTCTGATGACCACTGTGGCCATGATCGCCGGTATGATGCCCATCGCCATGGGCATCGGCGCCGGTTCGGAGGTGCGCAAATCGATGGCCATCGCCGTCATCGGGGGGCTGATCACGTCCACGCTGCTCACTCTGGTAGTGGTGCCGGTCGTGTTTTCTTACCTCGACGAGCTGATCCAATGGACCCGCTCTCGCTTTCCTCGGAGGCATGTATGAAACGACTGCTCCCCCTGTGGGTGGGGCTGAGCCTGGGTTGGTCGGCTCTGGCCGATCCCTATCAGCCCAAGGTTCAACACTCGGATACCCCCAAACCGGTGGTGCTGCCCACCGTGCCCCCTCCGGTGGAAATTACCACGCCCAGCCTGGGGCTCGAGGAGGTTCTCAAACTGGCTTTTCAGTACCAGACCTCTCTCAAGGTGGCCGAAGCTCAGGTGCGCGGGGCTCAGGGGCGCACCGAGCAGGTGGCCTCGGCCTTGAATCCCCGGTTTACGTTGAGTTCGACCTACAACGATCCGTTGCTGGTCAACTCTTCGCTGGGAGGCAGTTTTGGTAACTTTCTGGTGCCCCAGGGCTTCACCCATAGCGCTTCGCTGCAGCAACTGCTCTTCGACTTCGGCCACAGCCGCGATTTGACGCGCTCGCAAGAGTCGCTCAAAGAGAGTGCCGAAGCCGCCTATCAGCAGCTTCAGGTCGACCTGGTGTTGCAGATCAAACAGGCCTACTATAGCGTGCTTCAGGCGCGCGAACTGGTCAGGGTTCAGGAAGAGAGCCTGGTCAGTCGGCGCACCCACGTAGAGCAGGCGCGGGCGCGCTTCGAAGCGGGGCTGGGCCTGCCCAGCGACGTCACCCGGGCGGAAACGGCCCTGTCGGCCAATCTGTATCAACTGTCCACGGCCCAGACCAATTTTTCCACCCGACGCCTGGAACTGAATCAGTTGATGGGTCTGGACCCTCGCGTGGCTTTCGAATTGCGAGACGAGAGCGAGGTGCCGCTGGCGTTCCAGACCAGCGAAGAGTTGTTCGAGCGCGCTCTGCAGTCTCGCCCCGAGCTGGCCCAGTATCGGGCCAATCTCGATTCTGCGCAGGCCGCTCTGGATGCTGCTCACACCCAGAGTGCTCCGGTATTGGGCAGCAGCCTGCAGTATCAGAATCGCCAGCAGCCCTCGGTGGAGTCGATCAGTTTGAACCTCACGCTGAGTTTCAACGCCTGGGATGGCGGCATGCAGAACGGCAAAATCAAAGAGGCCGAAGCCGGGGTAGACCGGGCCAGAGCCGAGCTTGAGGCAGCCCGTCAGCGGGTGCTGGGGCAGGTCGGGCAGGCCTATTTGCAGTTGAAGAACGCCGAACAGCAGGTGCTTTCGGCTCAGGCCGAGGAGGCCAATGCTCGCGAGACCCAGCGTTTGGCCGAAGGGCGTTACAAGGTGGGGCTGGGCATTCTGCTGGACGTGCTCGACGCCCAGGCAGCCCTGCTGCTGGCACAGGCCAACCGCGTCAATGCTCAAACCCAGCTGCAGATCAGCAGGGCGGCACTGGTGCGAGCCCTGGGGGAAACTTCACTGAGCAAAGCAGGGCCCTCCTAGAGGCTGTTGAATAAATTTCAATATTCTGCGCCCCAGTGGCGCCTTTGCGGAGAGTTGATGCAGCGAAGTGTAGAAGAGCGACTGGCCAGGCTACGGGCTCACATTCATACGGCCATGCTGGACAAAGGACTTTCGGTAGGCCAGCTGGCTCATCAGCTGGGCATTGTGCCCGCCGAAACCCTGTCCAACTACCTGGCGGGGCGAGATCCGATGCCGGTGTGGGTGGTGTTGCGCCTGGCCGAAATCGCTGAGAAGCCCCTCTGGTGGTTCTTCGACGAGCCCCCCACCGGTATCACGATGGAGTCGGCCCAGATCGCCCTGCAGAACATCTCCAAGGTGCGCCTCTATCTGGAAGCTCTGGAAACCGAGTTTCAGCTGGTCACGGCCAAACATCGCAAGGAGCCCACCTTCACCAGTTACGAACCCGAAAGCGAGGTGCATCCGCGCCAGGGCGGTCAGGTGGTGGACCTGGCTCCCTATTTGCGCCGGGCCAGGGCCATCTTGCAGCGCGAGTTCGAGTCGGAAGAAGAAGGAGCGGTCAGCGAAGAGTCGGTGGAGATGGTGGCTCAGGGGCTGCTTTCCGCCGAGATCGGCTGCCCGGTGACCGATATCAGCCTGCGCCGCAGAATTCAGCGTTCGTTAGAGGAGTCGGTCGAGGGCTAGCTCACGGGGCAACCAACGGCCTCCCTGCGAGCAGAGCTGGCTCATTGTGGCTTCCAGGACTTTCTATTCCAGTTGAACTCCTGAAGGTTCAGGTAGTCGCGCGCCCGGGCCTGGGGGCGAACCCCGTCCTGGGCCAGCTTTTTCAACCGTTGGCCCAGTTCAATGCCCAACTGGTTGATGTGATCTTCCTGGGGGTCTTTGCCTTCCAGGATAAGGCTGCCCAGGTCTTCGATCTGCATGCCGAGGCGGGCCTTCCACTCGGGGCGCATCAGGCTGTAGAGCGCCGAGCCAAAGAGGTGATACCAGCCCCCAAAGTTGTCACCCTGGGGCGAGGAGTCGCTGCGCAAGTAGCTCAGTCGGGTGGTCAGCGGACGCTGCTGGCGCTGGGGGTCGTAGAGTCCCTCGCTGAGCACGTTTTCGGCGCAGAGCAGGGTGGCATACAGGTCGCCTTCATTCAATTCATAGGCTTTCTGGAAGAGTTGATGCACCTCGATGCTGGCCGGCTTCTGGGCCAGCATCCAGGTTTTCAGCTCGCTTTCCCGTCCGGTGGGCATCACCAGGCTGGTGGCCCCCAGCCCCAGAGCACAGATCAGCTTGCTGCGGGCGAAGGTAGGGAAGGGGAAGGGTCGCTCGCCGCGGATGGCGCCGGCCAGGCGTTTCCAATAGCCCAAACCCTGAAAACCTTTGGCTTCGGGACTCCAGATGTGCTCTGGCCCGATGGTGGGCCGCAGTCCCGATTGCTGCATGCCGGCTTCCAGGCTGTCCATCAGCGCATCCATCTGGAGCGGCGCCTGCTGGCCCACGCGGAAGTTGCCGGGCTGGCCACTTTTCAGGGTGACGGGAGTGGCATCGCCGCGAACCACCCAGCGCTTGACGGCGTTCCAGGTCATCTGGGCCAGTGAACGGGGCAGCTTGTCCACCAGATTCAGCAACAGCGCATCAGAGGCGGGGTTCATGCGGTCGCTCAGGGTAACCCTGTCGCTCTCGGGACGGGCCACTCGCAGCGAATCGGAAAAGCTCAGGCCCTCGGTGGCAACTTCCACGGGCCGGGCGGGAAAGCCCGACTCGGCCTGACGATTCAGGCTGGAGGTCATACTGAGCTTGGGTCCCGTGATCTTCACTCGTTGAGACTAGCTGGACAAACCAAAAATTGTCTGAAGATCAGAGCGCGATCAGGAACGGCTCAGTCCGAGATACTCCTCGCGGGGCTCCAGTTCTCGTTGCAACTGTCGGGTGCGAGCGGCCAGCATGCCCAGCAAAGTCACCATGCCCACCAGGGCCGCTGCCAGCGGTACGAGTGCCAACAAGAAGATGGGCATCCACAGCCGGGGGTAGGGGGTGAGCCAGTAGCTAACGCCCAGCAAGGCAGCGGCCACCAGGGCGGCCCCGACCACCTGATGCAGGCGAGTGGTGGCTTGGGGCAATTCCAACATCCTGGACAGGGCGGCCAGGAACTTCAGGGCAGAGGCGGCACCGAACAGTGCAAAGCCGGCTGACGCATCGCCCCCCAGCCATAGACCGGCGATGGGAAACAGCACACTGGCCGTGAGCCAGACTCGGGCTCGGTGGCCGATCGGACCAAAGAAGCAGGCCAGCGGAGCCGCGAACATCGTCATTACGGAAAAGAAAAATAGGGCGGTCAATGTGTAGTTCAGGCCGCGAGTGGCGAACTGGACCAGCCCCGCCAGAAGCACCGCCGAGGCGAGAGCCACGCCACTTCCCAGGGCAAGTAAGTTCAGCCCGATGGACAGGGGCTTAAGGTTGTCAGAGGTAAAGCCTGACACGGCGCTACAGAATCTCGTTCGAGTGGGTGATGAACACGGCCGTGACCGCCATCAGGACGGCAACCAGACTCCAGGCCAGGGCCCCGCCGACCTGGAAAAATTGGCGCAGTTGGGCGAGGGCCTGCATCAGGTGGTTCAGGTCCGAGCCCTCGGTGGCTACGATCTGGCGAAACTCCCGTAAAGATTTCCGCAGCGAGAGGCCCAGTGCCGCGACTACCAATCCGACCAGAAACGTGACCATGAACGAGGGGATGAAAGCGGCTCCGGGGTGGATGCTGCGCAGCAAAAGATCGGCGAAGAGGCCCAGCCCTGCAATGAGAGGGCCCGCCACAACCAGCGACCAGGAAAACATGTCCATCTTTGCCGTCAGCAGGCTGATGATGACGTTCTGGTCTTCGCTGAATTCGTAGCTCGATGTTGCCATGGGCCCCCCTTGTGCAGTCCTTTCAAATTCCGCTTCGAGGTGGCGGGCCCTGCCGACGAAGATTCTGCTCCAGCACGTAGGGCTGAGGGCCGACGATCGCAAATACGCGTTCGGTGCTGGTACCCGAGCAGCGAGAAGACCCGTTTGAGATTCACGATCTCCCTCGTGGAGGGCAGCTGGTGTGTTGGGGCGACTTTGTGGCTCAACTCAGCGTGTATCCCGAGACCATTAAAGACACCATGGATGGCCCACACGGCGTGCCCGACGTCTTTATTTTGCCCGAGCATCTTTTTGACATTGCCGTGGGCGTCAGCCGGGCCGAGGTGGAGTTCCCCACCTACTTCAATTTTTACCTGCGCAACCGCAAGACCACCTTCGTGTGCCGGGCCCATCAGTTTCGCCCTTTGCTCAGTGTGCTGCAGGAGGCCATTTTTGGGCCCAAGCACGTGCGCCTGGCGGAAGACTATGGCAGCAGTCCGCCTACCGCCGACCTGATGAAAGAGATGGCCTATTTCAAGCGCGACGAAAAGCGAGCCCGTGGTCGGCTGAGGCTGCGCGACATGGTGGATTTTTCGCTCTTCGACGTGGCAGGTCGTACTCAGGTCAACGGGGTTGCCATAACGGCGCTGGGGAACGATCGCTACCGCTTCGAGGCCGACGGAAACGCCCGCGAGCACACCTTTCGGCCGCTTCCCAAGCCGGCCCCCTTGCCCCCCAACACGCGCCGCTACTCGCCCCCGTTCTTTGGGGTAACGGTGATCGGCAGCGGTCACGGATTCGATCCCGACAGCGTCACCTCAGGATTTATCATTTGGATCAACGGTCGCGGGGTGTTGATCGACCCCCCCGTCGACACCACTCGTTGGATGCGCGTTAACGGCGTAGACTCGCG
This sequence comes from uncultured Burkholderiales bacterium, assembly GCA_964649085.1. GTDB lineage: Bacteria > Vulcanimicrobiota > Xenobia > Xenobiales > JADMJV01 > JADMJV01. The sequence continues at coordinate 9,255 of CAZYPN010000024.1, forward strand.
CCTGATCGAGGACGTCATTCTCACCCACTGCCATGCAGACCACGATGCCGGAACCCTGCAGAAGGTGCTGGAAGAGGGACGCATCCGCATTCACACCACCCCCACCGTCATCGATAGTTTCGTGCGGAAATACAAGGGTTTGTTGGGCTTGAATCACGAGCAGGTCTCGGCCCTTTTTGACTTTCATCCCATCTGCGTCAATCAGGACGTCAACATCGCCGGGGGTATTTTTCACTTCGTCTACAATTTTCACCCCATTCCAACCCTGGGTTTCGACGTGCACTTCCAGGGCAAGAGGGTGGCCTATTCCGGCGACCATCTCAACGATCAGGCCATGCTTACCCGGCTGCACGAGGAGGGGTTGTTCTCTCCAGCTCGACTGGCTCAGTTGCTGCAATTTCGCTGGGATGCCGACATCATTTTACACGAGGCCGGCGTGCCCCCGATTCACACGCCGCTGTCTACTCTGGTAGAACTATCGCCCGAGATCAAGACACGACTTTATGTCAATCACATCAGCGCCAAAAGCATTCCGGCCGACTCGGGCCTGACCCTGGCCCCGACTGGAGTGGGCAAAACTTTAACCCTTGAGGTCGAACCGCCGCCTCTCTGGTTGCCCCAGCGCATGCTGGACCTCTTTGGGGGCGTCGACCTGTTCTGGCAGCTTTCCATCATCAAGGTGGGCGAGTTTTTGCGTATCGCCACTTATAAGAAGTATCGGGCGGGCGAAGTGCTGGTGCGCACCGGCAGTCCGGGCAAAGAGTTCTTTCTGATTCTCAGCGGTGAAGCCGAGGTGATCCAGCGCGGCGAAATCCTGACGCGCCTGGGTCGTCACGATTATTTCGGAGAGGTGGCCGTATTGTTGGGGTCGGAGCGCACGGCCGACGTGCTGGCCTACACCGAGATGGAGGTTCTGGTGGTGTCGGCCCCCGATTTTCTGCGCTTCATCGCCGGAACCGATATCGCTCGAACCCTGCGCATGGTGGCCGAAAGCCGCATGCACGAGGGCTGGCCGCTGATGAATGAAAACGACATCCTGTCGCGGCTCTCGCTGCGTCAGAAAACGCAGCTCATCCCCTGCATGCGCCAGCGTACCGTGCCCCAGGGGAAGTTGCTCTATCGCAAGGGCGACCGGATTCGCTGCCTCTACCTCTTAAAGGAGGGCCAGGTGTCGCTCAGCGCCGACGATTCCCAGCCGCCCCAAAGGGCCTATCGGGGCTCGCTGGTGGGGCGGCTCAAGTCCGAGGGTGAAAAGCATCGGGTCAGCGCCTTCACCGATACGGCCGTTACCGCCTATACCATTGCCATTGACGAGTTGGAGGGCTTCTTTCGCGACAATCCGGGCACTCACGTACGCTTTCTGGCCGCCGCCCAGAGCCAGAGTTCGGAGCTGTTGTGAGGGCCGATACCCCCCGCATTTTGCTGGAAAGCCTGCTCGACCAGTGGCTGTCGCGCAGCCGCCGTCATGCCACCCAGACCTTCGCCCTGATGGTGGCCAGCCGCACCCCCCAGGCGGCCGATACGCTGGTCGACACCGTGCAGTCGATTTTGCGCCGGGAAGACACCGTGCTGGGCCTCGATCAGGGGCGACTGGCCATCGTGGCCGCCGATCTGCGCCACGTCAGCGACCCGCTGCGCATCTTTCGGCGCATTCAAATGGCCCTGCCGGGACAGATTCGTGGGGCTGGAGTGGCTCTGAGCACGAGCCGGATTCCCTCGGCTGCCGAGATGATCGAGGTCGCCCAGCGCCTGGCCGATAGCGCCGAGGCCTGCGTCTATTCCGACCTTGCCCTGCAGGCGGCGGCCGAGGAACGGCTGGATCTCGAGGCCTCTTTGGGCGAGGCCATCCGCGGCGGGCAGATTCTGCCCTACTACCAGCCCATTGTGGAGTTGAGTTCCGGCCACATTACCAGTTTCGAAGCGCTGGCGCGGTGGAGCCACCCGGCCCGCGGATTGCTGCTTCCCAAGGCCTTTCTGGGTGTGGCCGCCGACTGTGGCCTGCTGGCCGACCTGGACATTTCCATGCTGCGCCAGTCCCTGGAACAGTTGCAACGCTGGCAATCCCAGGTGTCTCGGGTGATTCGCCTCAGCGTCAACCTGTGCGCCGAGCACTTCCTGCGCAGCGATGGTTTGGAGCGGCTGCGCCCGCTTTTGGAAGCCTATCGGGACGTGGTGCCTCATCTGCGGGTGGACATCAGCGAACAGGTGCTGGCCGACCCTCAGGGCCTGGCCAATCTGCGCCAGTTGCGCAACTTGAAGGTGGGCTTTCACCTCGACGATTTTGGGGTCGGTCCCGAGAGTTTTCACTGTCTGGCCAGTTTCCCGTTTCACAGCCTGAAGATCGACCGTTCGCTGATCGTGGAGATGGAGGAAGAGGTCAATGCCGAGTTGATCGCAGCCCTCCTCAGAATTGCCCGGCGTATGAAGATGCGCACCATTGCCGAAGGGCTGGTCACCCACGCTCAGCTCGAAGAGTTGCGCAACCTCGGTTGTGACGAAGCCCAGGGCTTCCTGTTCTCCCAGGCCGTTTCGGCCGAGCAGGCCATCACGCTGCTGCGGGAGGAGCATTGTTGGTAAGGGTGCTTACCTTGCTGGTGACGATGCTGGGCATGGCTTGGGCCGACACCTGGGAGCCTCGACGCTTTCCCTGCCGCGATGGAGGGGAACTGCTGTACCAGTGGCATCGCCCCGCCGACCTCAGCCAGCCTTTGCCGCTGGTCTTGTTTTTGCACGGGGCGGGCGAGCGCGGTAGCGACAACCAGGCCCCTCTGTCTCAGGGCGTGGCCCGGCTGCTGGGCACGGCACAGGCCCTGGTGGTGGTGCCTCAGTGCCCCAAGGGCCAGCGTTGGGTGGAGGTGGATTGGGGCCTGCAGGCCCATCAGGCTCCCGCTCAGCCCAGCAAACCTCTGGGCCACGTGATGGAACTGCTCGAAGAGCTACGCCATCTCTACCCCGTGGACCCCGACCGGGTGTATTTGATGGGCCTTTCGATGGGGGCTTTCGGTTGCTGGGACCTGGCTGCCCGCCAGCCCGACCGCTTCGTGGCCGGGGTGTTCATCTGTGGCGGAGCCGACGAATCGACGGCTGCCCGCCTGAGCGGCTTGCATGCCTGGTTGTTTCACGGGGTTCAGGACGATGTGGTTTCGGTAGAGCGTTCTCGTCGAATGCTGCAGGCGCTCCGCCAGGCCGGAGCCCAACCCCGTTACACCGAGTATGCCGAAGTGGGGCACGATGCCTGGCATCGTGCCTTTGCCGAGCCGGAACTGCTGCCCTGGCTGATGAGCCAGCGGCGCGCGACTACCAGCCGCCTCCCGTAGACCCACTGCCGCCGCCGCCGCTGCTGCCGCCCCCACCGCCGCTATTGTTGTCGTTTTCGCGCTCGCGCTCACGGCGCCGCCGCTCGGCTTCGGCCTCGGCCGCCGCCACCAGGCTTCGATAGTGACTGTATTCGCGGCTCTCGACGCGCTCGGCTTCACTTTCGGCCGAACGGGCGTGGGAACTGGACTCTTTGGCGTCGCGTTCGGCACCTTCGTAGTCCTGGCGTTCCATGGCCGAGCGTGCGCTGCTCAGCTCGCGTTCGGCGCTGTCGACATAGCTGCGCGCCCCCGAGAGGTCGCTGTAGGACACCGAATGGCTTACGCCACCAAAGTCGGAAACGTAGGTGCTCCAGCTCTTGTGGGAGACGCTGGAAATTTCCGACTCGGCCGAAGAGATGGCCGATTTGGCCGAACTGATGGCCGAATTAGCCGCGTTGAAGGCTCGCAGATCCGAGGCCATCGAGGTTTCGGCCTGGGCTCGCAGATTTTCCACCGAGGCCAGGGCCGCTTTGGCCGCATAGGGGTCGGCCGGCTTTTGGTGCACCACCGCTGCCGCCCCGGTCAGGCCGGTCTGGGCCTGCGACACCAGGCTTTTGGCCGGGCTGCGCACGTAGGATTCCTGCGATTTGCCGGCCGTGCCGGCGAGGCGACCCTGCAGGGCACCGAGTTCGGCTTCGGCTTGCTGCTGGTGCAGGGCCAGGGCTTTCTCAGCGCTGACGATGGCGTCCAGGTTGGCCTGGGCCGTGCGCAACTGCAGGTCGCTTTCCTGCAACTGGTCGCGCGAGGTCAGCAGATAAGCCCGCTCGTAGTTGCCCTGGGCCCGGCTGTTGAGGTTGCCCGACATTTCCAGTTGCTGATCGGCTTGCTGCAGAAACTGGCCTACAATGTCGACCGAGCTGGTCAGCCCCTGGTGAACTTCCTGGGCCACAACTTTCTGGGCGCTTTCGGTATAGGCTTCCTGGACGCGCAGCAACGAGGGATTGTAGGTCTCGGGAATGCTGGCCAAAGTGTGGTCACGTCGCTCGCGGCGCTCTTCGGCGGTGGTGGTGTAGCTGTTGAAGGCTTCCCGCGATTCTTTGACCAGCTGATGAGCTGAGGCCGTTTGCTGGCGGATGTTGACGAGGTGCACTCCGGCCCCCTCGATTTCGCCATTGTCCAGGCGGGGCTTGATGCTGCGCAGGTCCTGGTGGGACTTCTCTGTGAGGCTGGTGGGGTCGCGGTCGGGCTCGCGCAAGACCTGCTCGGGGGTGCCCCCGCTGAACACGCCGGCAGCCTGTAGAGCCTGGCACAGACCCTGACGAGCGGTTTCAATATCGGCTTCGGCGTCGGAGATCAGCCTGGGAGAGACTTCGCGCCGCTCCTGGTCTTGCTCGATCACCGTGGCCAGTCGAGCCTGCAACTCGGCCTGGCGTGTGGCCACCGACTGCACGGCCGCGCTCACAGAACTTTCCACGGCCTTTTCGCCGGCCCGATCCAGGTCGAGCGACAGTTCTTGCTTTTGCAGGTGGGCCCACTCGGTCTTCACCTCGTGGGGGTGCAGGGCCGCGTCGGCCTGGGCCAGGGCGGGAAGCAATTCCTGGCGCGACTCCCGGCCTACGTTGACGATCTGAGCGGCCTCGTCGGCCATGCGGCGAGCCACGTCGCCAAACTCTTCCCAGGCCCGCAAGGGGTCCTGCTGCTTGACCTCCATGCCGCGGTCGAGCAGCCCGATTGCGGCGGGAATCAGGCGGCGGGTGACCGAGGGGGCGGCAAAATACCCATCGTCCTTGCTCTGGTCCTGAAGCTGCAGCGAGTCGACTTCGACCTGCTGGGCCTGGCTGCGCACCTGGCCCAGGTAGTTGCCGACCTGCTGGCTCTTTTCCTGAATGGTGCTCACCAGCTGGTCGTTGCCCAGGCCGCGGCTCTGCAGCTTTTCCAGGATGGCCTGGAACGAGGCCTGCATGGCTTCGGCGGGGACGTTCTTGAGGATGGCCTCCCGCCAGCCTTCGGCGCGGCTTCCCGGTTCCAGGGCCACCCGCTGAGAGTCGCCCAGGTCGAACGGAAGTTTCTCCTGGGAGTCGCTCAGCAGCTCGACGGCCTGCTTGAAGTTGCCCTGCAAGAACATGTTCTTGAAGCGTTCGCCCATGGTTTTGCCGACGATCAGGCTCTTGGCCTCGGCAATGGCCTTCTCGCCGCCCCCCATCAGGGCCAGCGCCTCGGCAGTGCCGGCGATCAGTTCGTTGGCCAGCTTCTGGGTCATGCCGGTGTAGGCAGAAATCTCCTGGTAATCCGAGCGATTCATGACGCGAATCAGCTCTTTGGAACGGGTTCCCAGGGCCTCGACCGCTTTGTCCAGCTGGCTCTGGGCCTCTTTTTTGCGCTTGCGGGCCCCGTGGTTGAGCATGCCGGCGGTCAGCAGGGCTGCTGCTCCCAGAGCTGCTGATCCGTAGATTTTCACGTTCTTGATAGTTTCGCTGCGTGACTTCGAGGCGGCCACGTTACGGGTCGCCTGTTGGGCGGCGCTGCGGGCCTGCTGCAGGTGCTCTTGATAGGCAGGGTCGTTGTTGCGATGGGCTTCCTGGTAGCGAGCCAGGTGCTGGCGGGCGGTTTCTACATTCTGTCGGGCCAGCTGGGCCGGACCATTGTTCTCCAATCCGGGTAACTCTTGCTCGGCCTGGGTAATCCAGCCGGTGGCCTCGCTGGCCTGAGCCGGCGCCCCTTCGAAGTTGGCCACGGCCTGACGATATTGCTGCACGGCCTGGTTGACCGACTGGGCCAGCCGGGCCGCACCTGCATAATCGCGCTGTTCCAGCTTCTGCTGGGCTTCTTCGAGTTGCGAGCGCCACAGCTGGGTGTTGGGGCTGCCCAACAGGCCGCGATCGCCGTGCTTGCGCTGGAAATCGCGCACCACCGACTGGCTCTCGTCCAGCGCCGTACGGGCTGCGGCAACCTGGCTTTGGGCCCCCTGAATGGTGTTGGTCAGGTAGTTCTGTACGCCCTGATCGACGCGCTGCAACACGCTTTGCAGCGCGGTGGGCACGTCCGAGCCGCCTCGGATGGAGTCGATGTAGCGGTTGAAGAGTTCGCGGTTTTGCAGCGTTTCGCGGTCGACAAAGTTGCCTTCGCCCACGCCGGCGTCGTCGAGCAACTGCTCGGAGCGCATGAACATGGCCCGATCCTTGCCCGTGCGCTGGATAAAGCTCTGATCGGTCACTTTGAAGTAAATCATGTAGACGGCGCCGTTGGGCTGGCCGGTGGTGGCGTCTACATTACTCTTGAAGGCTTCGCTGTTGCCGATTCCGCGGGCCAGGGTGTAGTCGTCGCTCTTGATGTTGCCGCTTTGTTCGATAAGCACCACATAGGCGTTGGGATGCTGCTGCATCACTTCTTGAAAACGGGTCATCTCGGCGTCGCTGAAGCTGCGTCCCTGATACTGGGGGTTGCCCACGACGTAGATCTGGCGTTCGGCACGGAATTCGCGCACGGCTTCCTGTACGTTCTGCACGTGCACCGGGCGGGTATCGCGCTGAGGCTGCCCGGCCCGAATAGCGTCCATCAGGGTGGTTCCGCCGGCCTGTTGCAGGGTTTGTACCTGCACCTGGGCTTGCTGAGGTTGAGCATGGGCCACCTGCGCCAGCCCCACCAGGGCCGTGAGTCCCATGGCCACACCCAGGCCGACGCGGGCGGCTGTGCTTCCCAGGCTGCTGCTTGCGAGGCCGGGTTTTTCGGCGGCCGACGATTCCAGCGTCGGGGGCTTGATCTCGGGATGAACTGATGCAGGCGAAGTTTCCAACCGATCCTGGGGTTGGTCTACTTCACCCGAACGTGGGGGCACGGGTGCACTTTTGCGCAGCGGGCTGCCCTTGGTCAGTCCCGAGATGTTCTCAATCATGGGGTCTCCTGTTTCTGTCGCTCCAGCCCCGGTGTAACCCAGGCCGCTGATAAGATTCTGAAATTCATGCAGGGTGGGGCCCGGTCAATTCCCCGACCTGAGGGGCTGTGCCCTTCCATACCTGCATCATGGCCAGGCCGTAAATGAGGATGCTGATCGGTGAGGCGATCATGACGACAATGGGACTGCCCACAATGACCAGCGGAGGGAGCAGACAGAGCAGCAACAGCCCCAGGCCCATGTCCTTGGGGCTGGGTTCGGGGGCCACCGAGGTGTCGGGCAGAGGGGTGGTGGCGATTTGCGGCGTGGCTGAAGCCACCGGCACGGGCGTGGGGGTGCTTTGGGGCAGCTTCAGCATCTGGGCAAAGGGCATATTCTGACCGGCACTGGGCTGCGACCCTTTGTCGTTGGGAAATCCAAAGAGCCCCCAATACACAAAGCAGAACAGCCAGGAAGTGCCGATGGAGCAGTAGAGCAGCCCCAGCGCCAGCAGTCGGAAGCCCCGCGAAACCCGGCGCTCGCTGCCCAGGTTACAGGCTCTGGCCAGCAGGCCGCCGACCAGCATCCAATAGAGGGCGAAATCGCGGCCCGTGACGATGATCAGGACGGCGGCCCCCAGGGCCAGCAGAGTGCCGGCCAACCCGCCCGCCAGCATGGTGCGTAGCAGGGCCTCCCAGGTTTTCAGGCGCGGCGGCGCCGAGAGTTGCTCGTAGCAGGGCACGCACAAAGGGGCGCCCGACTCTTGGTAGGAGGTGGCTGCCAGCGAGCTCTGGCAACGATGGCAGGCTGCGTTCTCTTCCATGGGGGAGTGTTCGTGGTTGCTTTCAGTACTCTTTCAGATGCCAGCCCTAAAAGCCCTAGCGAATGAGCTGAACGTCGATATCGAGCTGAATTTGGGTCCAAACTCGGTCTGCCGTCAACACCGGGAGCTGGCGTGCGATACCCAATGCGATACATACGCGATCGCCGAGCGACAGCCCCCAGGGTTGGACGCGGCTGGAAAGGCTGGCAGAAAGGGCCGCGGTGTCCGCATCGAAGGGTACCAACTCCAGTCCGGTCTCGCAAAGCCGCGAGTAAAGAGTCTGTGAGTCTCTGCCCTCCCGCTGATAACGAGCCAACACTTCGGCCAGATTGACGGTAGAGATACAACTCTTCCCAAGGTGCTCCGCTACGACTTCGTGGCCGGGTTCCTGGAACAGCAGAGCCAGCAAGGCCGAAGCATCCAGGACAATCAATCCGAAACCCCGTTCCATTCCGCTGAGCGTTCTTGCAAAAAGCGCTCCACTACGTTCTGCGGCGGATTTCCTCCAAAATCTTGGGCCACCCAGGCTTGCAACTCAAGGGCGCCTAAAGTTTGACGAGGCAGACAGGCTCGGGTCAGGATTTCTCGAGCTTCGGCTTCCATGCTTCGTCCATTTTTTGCCGCTCGCTCGCGCAGGGCACGGTGAACTTTCTCGGGGATATTGCGGATGTTGAGGATGCCCATGTAGGCATTGTAGGCATCGTTTTCCCCGACTGTCAATCTGTGGGTCCTTGGCGACCATGGCAGGTTGATTTTTGGTCGCTTTCAGTACTCTTTCAGATGCCAGCCCTAAACTGGGCTCATGGAACTCCGTCCGCTTGCTCAGCAGCCCGTGCGTGCACCCAAGCCGTCCCCGAAGAATTCGGCGCTGGATACGATTGGTCTGGGTACTTCGGTGGCCAATATCGACGTCTATCTGGACGGCGACGAATACAAGAACATCGACGAGCACAGCGCGGCCCGCATGTTGGGGCACTTCACTCAGGCGATGCAAGCCCAGGGCTTCCCCTGGCGACTGTATGCTTCAAGCAAGGAAGGCTTGACGGGCAAGTTGACCGGCACCAAGACGCTCAGTGATATGGACGCCCTGCGTCGCCTGCAACGCGGCGAAGCCGTGCTCTTTCAGCCGATGCGAAATTTGCAACTCGACCTCAGCTCCGATAGCCTGGGGGCCATCGCCGCCGCAGGCACGCTGAGCCCCGGTTCGGACATGAGTTCGGTATCGCGCCTGGCCGCGCTTTCCAAGAACACCCGAGTGAGCCCGGGCAGCCAGGGTTATGAACTGAAACACGGCGAGCCCGTAGAGGTGAAAAATCTGGCCGAGCTCAAGCTGCTCTATCAAATGTATCGGCCCGAAGAGACGATTTCGACCCGCAACCCGGTAGCGCGGGCGGCCTCGCAGCTGGCCTACTTTAACCAGCAACAGGGCGATTACGGCTGGCGATTTTATCAAAAAGATCAGAGCAATGCCCTGGGCCGGATCGCCAAACAGATGTATCAAAACGGCCTCAAAGGTGCCGCTATGGGGGCTGCGGTGGGCGCGATGGTAGGCATACCCCTGGGCCTGGTTACCCAGTCGCTGAAGAACTTTTTGCTGGCCGTAGCCGCGGGTTCTGGTGCCTTCGCACTGTATGGCGGGGCCGAGGGGGCTCGCACCGCGGCCAAGGGCAAGCCGCTGAACACGGTGGCCGCGCTGGACGCGGTGCTGAAGAAGCAACCGCTGGAGTTTCAGGAAACCCAGATGCGCAGCGTGGGCGTTCCCGTGCTTGGCAAGGTGAGCTGGTTTACCGATCGGGGCGCCAACAATACCGTAAGTTCTCCGGAAGAACTCGAGACGCTATATTGGATGCAGAATCAGGCGGCCAAACAGCCGCAGGAGCCCCAGCCCACGCCGCCCGCTCCGCCCACGACGTTGATTATCGATCAGAGCCAGCACTACTACCCGAGCCCCTTTCGTTAGGCCCACCTCGGCCTACAGGCATCTGGCCAACCATTGCGAAAAGTCTGGCTAGTAGCCTTTGGGGGGTCTTGATGTTCCGAACCCTGGTAGTTTCATGCTTCGTTGTTCTCTGCTTGCTCTTCCGCGCTCCGATCGCCGGCCTGGCAAAGACCCCAGGGGCAGTGGTGGTTGGGGCTAACTCCGTAGAAGCCACCAACATCATCAACGCAGCCGAGTTCATTCGTTCTATGGGCAATCCCGCGGTGGCCGACAACATTCTGCAAATGCTCAATGCGGGCAAAATCTACGGCGATGCCACCATGAGTGAGAATGGAGACACCAGCGACGGTGACATTACGCTGATTGCATCACTGCTACGCCACTCAACCCCCAACCTGGCCAACAGCCCTTTTGATGTTGAAAAGCACTTCGCCGATGTCATCGCGCTGGCACGAACCTTGTTCCACGAAAAAGTTCATGTTCACCAGAGCGCGCTGTTCAAGGCAGGCAGCAACCTGACGATCGGCTCGACCCCCCACGAGAACGAAGCCTGGGAAGCCACCATCAGCGCGATGAACAACTGGTTTCAGCGCCTGTACAATGAGTATCGCAACTACCCCGTAGATCCCCTCGAAGCCAGCGACGCTCAGCTCAAGCATCGTCGCGACGGCGAGCGCGTGAGGCTGCTCAAGCGAGCCCTGGCTGTGCTCAAAGTTAAGGAGGGATACGTTGGCGACTACAAAGATGCTGGCTTTTATGGCAGTCCAGGCTCCAATAATTTTTTGCAGTTATCCCAGCAGTTGGGCGTTCTCAGGCAACGATTGCAAAAGCTACTCGAGGCCATGGAAGAGCGACTGGAGCCCCCCACAAGTGAAGCCCTGGATGAAGTCGGGCAACTCTTCGAAGAGGAAAAGGCTCTGGGTCAAAAGTTGGCCAGCACGATGCCCAGGATACCCAGGGACGACCTGGTTCTCTACCTGGTGGGTCAGGGGCGCCCGGCAGGGCACATTTTCGACCTGCAGGTGACCAATCCGTCCCCGCAGTCCATATGTGCTACGCTGCCAGTCGGCCTGGCTCTGATCCCGTCGCATCCCGACTACCAGACGATGATGATCGGCGAGCCCCTGTTGGTGGAGGTGGCAGCTGGCCAACAGGTCTCTTTTGCGGTCAGGGGATACTGTCTCGATCACTCCAAGCTGCCTCCTCCCCAAGGGCTGAAGATGTCCGTGCCACAAAGCGACGTTGAACCGGGCACGACCGGCCTGCGTCGAGATTCTGCAGGCCGGATCATTGAAGCCGTCACCACCTGCACCACGCCAGTGGCGGCCACCCGCATCTCCACAATGGACCCAGGCAGTGGCAAGCTAATGGCCGTCAACGATGAAGTCCGGGTGCCGGGCAAATTGCTTCAGGTGTCGCGCGATCCCAGAACCGGGGAGGTCACCCGAATGCACATCTCGGAAGAAAATCCGTCCACCGCCCCTTCCGGTCAGCGGCCGCCGGTCCGCGCGAAGCCACCGGCCGATTTGCACTTCACACCCCTGGCGTCGAGCGGACCTGCGGTCGATCTCATTTGCGGCATTGCCGCGGCGGGTAATCGCCTTTCCCAAGATGGAAGGCTGGCCAAGAACATTCAAAGCCCTGACCGCTACCGAGCCACCGTGATTCAGCGTGCCATCTGGTCTTTTGTCAATGGCCTGGACCAGGAAGCACTGCTCCTCGATACTCAAAGGCAAATGGAGCATCTCCCAGCCGAAAAGCGACCTTCCGACGCGGAAGTCGTAGCGACCGTGGAGCGGATTTGGGATGACGTCGATCTGACGTTGAAAGGCTCTGGAGTCTCCCGCTAGACCCATCTCCTGAGTATTCTCCGCACAAACGCGAATACAATCGGGTTGCAAGGCGGCCGATCAAGACAGAACTTTTGAGAATGGGTACAGACGAGCCGAACGCAGGAGTCCTGTCTGCTTTGGCCAATGTTACGAAACTATGAACATTTCCTCGAGCAACTATCAGTTCCGCTCCCAGGATGCCTCGAATCTGCGCGGTGCCGACGCCACCGCCTATGCCAACGCGATGAAACTGAAGGCTGAAGTGACAGAAGCTCGCGAGACAGCCTCTCAGGAGGTGTTCGAAGTCAGCAAGCCAGAGCAGTTCGCTCAAGCTCCAGGAGTGGGCGATTGGGTGAATGCCAGGCAGACCTTGAGCAGCGTCACCAGGGGAGACGACGGCGCAATCCAAACCTTTATCAAAACCGACAACGGTGCTGGTCAACAGTTCAAAATCGCTGGCTCCGTGGCCGCGGGGATGATCGGCGGCATGGCCGGGGCATTTTTCGCGGCGCCAGGCGAAACCTATTCCAAGTCGATTCGACACGAAGACGGCCATTCCACCTTCCAGACCCTGCAGATCGACTCGGCTACCGGGGCGATGAATTACATGGAATGGGAAATGCCCTCGTTTCCGAGCTCCAATCAGACGGGATCGGCTATCGGTCAGGCCGATGAACTGGGTTACCAACTCAGCGACAACGCGGTCGCAGGTCGCCCCCCCGCGATCAGGCACGACCAGGCGAGCCGCGACACCGGCTCCACCGGTGGTCAAGCGGCTCGCTAGATAGAGGGCCGCGCTCCTAGCGACCCCAGTGCCAACCGGGTTGCTGAATCACAACGGGTGGCCGCTGGATGACGATCGGCGGTTGTTGAATCACGACTGGGGGTTGTTGAATGACCACGGGAGGCCGTTGCCAGCCCCGAGTTCTGCCGATTTGGGCTTCCACATGAATACCGCCGGGACCGATGGAAATTCCGATGCGAGGTTCGCTGCTGCGGCGATGGTGTCCATGCCCATATCCCGGGAAGCTACGAACGGCCACAGGGCGTTGTGGATAGTATTGAGGTTGGCACTGGGCCTGGGCTGCGCTGGTGAAGGGTCCGGCCAGGCAGGCAGCCAGAGCCACCATCAGGCCCGTCTTTTTCAATCCGCCTAGCAGGCCTGAACCGCTGCTTCTGTTCGGGGAGCTGATCGTGGCCACGTCTTCCACGGGGGCCGGCTCGGCGGCTCGGTCTGGCCGGTTCACCGGCGGGGTGGCCCCGTGGGCGCGAACGATGGGTTTTGAGATAGACGAAATCATGGCGTAGTCCTCCTCCGGGCCGCTCTTTGTCGGCCTCTGTTTGTAGCTTAGCCGGTCTTCTCAGGTTGTGATGGCGCAGCGGTCACGGCCGGGTCACAGGAGCCGCCAACTTGCAAACATTTTGAGCCCATGAGCAGCCCCAGTGAAACCATGGCTGTGAGCAACTGCAGACTTCTCGTCAGCACTGCGTGGTCGAGCAGCCAGTTGGGAGCCAGGCGAAAGGCCAGTACCCAGCCCCAGGTCGCCAGTAATGCCCCGGCTACAGTTATCCACCAACAGGTGCTCCAATTCCATCGCGACAACGGATAGATAGCAGCCGCCAGAGGCAGCGCCAACCAGATGTCCACCAGATAGTGATCGCCGATCCAATAACTCGCCACGGCTACCAGTAAGGCGTAAATGGTGCTTAGGGGTCCCCACCATCCAGGGAGTTCGTTCAGGCAACGTGCCACCAGCACTGCCCAGAGCACGTGCAACGAGGGCAAACAGCTTCGGGCCTGATGCAGATGCTGTTGAGCAAAGGCTTCGGGGCCCACCATCGGCAACATGGGGTAGGTAAGATAGCCCAATACCCCGGCCCACAGGTAGGCCCTCAGAAAGGAAGAGCTACTTCGACTGGCGTTGATAAAGCTCCAGTAGAGTGCCAGTCCCAGAACTGCGGAAAGGCTGACGTAGACGACTTGTAGCCCAGGTATAAGGCCGGCCGGGGGTCGGGGGCGAAGCGGCAGCCAGAGCCGGTCCAGTTGCATGGCGGTCGAGTCGTACAGCTGAGGTGTGGCTCTCGAAAGCCACGATAGCGATAGTTCCGACACGGGTGGGTAGAGGGCAATGGTCAGGGCCAGGCTGCTCCAGTAGCGGTAGCCCTGAGGCCGATGGACCATCAAGCCCAACATGCCCACCATCGCCAGGCACTGACCACGGGTGCCCAGCAGGCCTTCCAGGGTAAGGCCCGCCAGCAGCCAGCTTCCTCGCAGGCTCCAAGCGAGCCTGGTTGCGCCCATGAAAAGCAGGAAGACGGAGAGATAGCCCAGGCTGCTCATGGAGTGCATACCCCAGGTCACGCGCAGGGAAAGTTCGTTGGCGGACCACCATTCCAGCTGCAGGCCGCACCATCGCACGGCCGCCGTGAAGGCCACCGAACTCGCCACCCACAGCGCCAGTTGGGTGTCCTGAAGTTGTCTGGGGTGCAGAGCCCGAACAGGCGATGCGGGCGCGTTGGGGAAACTGGGTGTGTGCAAGCACGCTGGATTCCCCAACTGGTGGCATTTGTCTTTTTTGCCTTCAGCACGCAAGCTCTGAAGGCGTGGCCCATTCCGCGCGGCTGGGAGTTGTCGATCGGCCTGGCCGAGTGGGGTCACTGGTTGGCCCTGCTGGCCGTGCTGCTGATACCCCTGTTGAGTTGCCTGCGAGCCAAAGCCTGGCTGGCGCTGGCTGGTGGCCTGCTGGCACTGCCGGTGCTGGGAGCCTGGCGCTCCGATGACGATTTTTCCTGGCTCCGCCTCGCCACGGGTTGGTCCCCTCGCCGGGCTGCCGAAACCTTCTCGGTGCCCGGTGGACAGGACCTCGATTTGTTTCGTCCGGGCACCTCGGGCCTGCATCCCCTGGTGATGGTGGTGCACGGCGGCAGTTGGGCCCGCGGAAGTCGCAAAGACTTTGCCGCTCTTAATTACCTGTTGGCAGAGCGGGGCATGGTCGTAGCCAGTCTCGACTATCGCCTGGCGCCCCAACACCGATTTCCTAAGGCCAACCTCGATCTCGATGTGGCCCACGACTGGCTGCTGAGCCGAGCCTCGGAACTGGGCATTGATTCCCAGCGAACCGTCTGGCTGGGCCGCTCGGCCGGGGCCCATCTGGCTTTACTTCAGGCCTATCAGCGTCGACCGTCGCGCGCGGTGGTGGCCTTCTATCCGCCTACCGACCTGCTGTGGAGCTACCAGCACCCCAGCAATCCTCGGGTGCTCGATTCCTGTGCGGCCATCCGTGATTTTCTGGGGGGCGCGCCGGAGCAGTTGCCGCAGGCCTATCTGGAATCCTCACCGTTGCTGGTGGGGCGCCCCGTGCCCACCCTGATGTTGCACGGATTGCGGGACGATTTGGTGTTTCCTGAACAGAGCCGACGTTTGGCGCGGCGCCTGCAAGACGAGGGTGTGGCCTTTGAACTCCTGGAGATTCCCTGGGCCAACCACGGATGCGACATCAACCTGGCCGGCCCTTCGGGACAGCTGACCACCCTGGCCGTCGTACGCTTCTTGCAGCGCTGGCTATGAGGCGGCCGCAGCCAGGTCTTTCTGCAGCTGCATGAGCTCGTCCATGATGCGCCGCAAAGGTTCTTGAGCTGCTTCCAGGGCTTCGACGGTCGGCGTGCTGCTGAATTCTTCCAGCTCGGCCAGGGCCTCTTCAAAGGCGTCGAGCGACTCCAGATAACGTTCGCGTAATTGGGCGATTTCTTCGGGCACATTGGTTCCAGGGTCTTTGGCCCGGGCGATGGCCAGGTCGTGCTTCAGGGCCTGGAAAGAGGCTTCGAAGGCTTTCACATCGCCGGCCTCACGCAGCACCATCTGGGCCTGATTCAGCAGTTGCTCCACCCGGCTCTCGGGAGCTTTTTCATCGGGGTTGATGGCCACGGCGTGGATCCGAGCTCCGCAAGCAGCGCACTTGGAGCCCGTAACCGGCGTGCCACAGACGCTGCAGGTTGCCCCGTCGCTGGCGCCGGGTTTTTGCAACAACGCGGGGTACTGTTCGGCCAGCTTGAGACCGGCCTGTACCAACTCTTCCAGGCTGGTGGGGTCGGCGGTTTCGGTCCACTCATACAATTGACCGACCCACGAGTGCAATTCGTGCAGCAGCTTGCCGGCCTGATGAAACCAGTCAAGCGAGGCATCCCAGCCCACAAAGCCGACGGCCAGGCCCTCAAGTTCTTGATTGGCATCCAGAATCAGGTCTTGCAGCAAGGCCGGGCTGATCTGTTCCTGGGTCACCAACCAGGCGGCGTGAACCAGCATGTTCAGCCAGGTAACGGGTGAGGGCCCATAGGCGTACTGGCGTCGCAACGAATCGACGTCCATGCGGGCATAGCTCGTGCCCAGTTCCCGCATCGACTGGAGCCATTCTTCCACCTGTTCGGGCGCCGGGGGCTCTTGAAGCAGGCTCAGATACTGTTCGTAGAAGGCTTGCAGTTCGGGCCCCAGATTTCGCTCGGAGAGGTCCTGCTCAAGCCACTCGCCAGCGCGCAGAGTTTCGCGGTCGAAAGTCTCTTTAAAGGTCGATTCTTCGATTTCGCCTTTGAGAAAGCGTTGGGCTTCGGTGAGGATCAGGTTAACACCCGGGTGGGTCGTGGGGCCGCGCAGTGCCAGACTGGCCTCGCGGAAACGCTCGAAATCGAGAGCCAGGCGCGAGGCGGCGATGGGCAGGTTGTGCAGCCCCTCCTGAAGGCGGACGGCTTCGAAGTCCTGACCGTACGAGGCCAGGCTGTCCAGGCATCGGAGGTAGGTGTCGAGCGAACGGCCGACATACTCGATTTCGGGAGCCAGGAAAGGCCGGATCACCTCGGGCTGTTGAGCCACAACCTCTTCGAACTCGCGACGCATGCCCACGAGGTCCTGTCCCACCTGCTCGATGGCTTCAAGCAACTCCGAAGGTCCAGCCTGCTTCAGCTGTACCTTCTGAATGACCGCAAGTACCGGGATCTCTTGAGGGACTTCTTCCACTTTCGGCCTCCCCGAACAGTTTGACGCGGGGTGGTTTCGTCAGACATGGGGCGACAACCCTCCGTGTCCAGGTCAATTCGCTAAGAAGCGGTAGTACTTTGATGCCAGGAGTTAACAAAAGTGTCTCAGAATTTAACATTTACTTCATATACTTTAGCCAGTTTCAGCGTGAAGAGCAGATATAGCAAGTCGGTTGGAGGATGTAGCGAATGTACGGAGTCAATATGAATGTGGGCTTCAACGTAGGATGGGGTAACCCGTTCGCGTCGGGCTGTGGGGCTTTCCCAATGATGGGTGGTCTCGACATGCTGATGGGGCCACAGATGATGCCCGGCTTCAATCCGATGTTCCAACAGCAAGGCGGCATGCAGATGCTGATGGGCGGCATGCAAATGCTGATGGGCGGTATGCAGATGCTGCAAATGATGCAGATGATGCGCATGATGCAGGGCGGCGGCCAGTGTGGCTGCGGTGGCCCAGGCGGCGTGCCTCCCTTCTATCAACAGCCCCCCTGCCAGGGCCCGCCGCAGTTCCCGCCCTATCCTCCTTCTCCCTGGAACCAGGGCGGCGGCGGCTGCGGTTGCCAGCCCCCGAATTATGGAAATCCTCAGCCTTGCTACCCCTATCCCGAACCGCGTCCCCGTCCTCCCCACTGCGATTATCGCCCGGGTGGCTGGTGCGATGACAATATCCACAATCATGGTGGCCGTGGTCGCGACTGGCAGTACAACAACGGCGGTTGGGGCAACGATCGCATTCACCAGTACGGCGGTCGCGGCAACGATTGGCAGTATGCCAATGGCGGCACCGGCAATGACCATATCGGTCAGTACGGCGGCCGTGGCCACGACCGCATCAATGCCAACGGTGGTTGGGGTGCCGACAATATTCACCAGCACGGCGGACGCGGTAACGACCGCATCAACGCCGACGGTGGCTGGGGTGCCGACACCATTCGTCAGGACGGCGGTCGCGGTCATGACAACATCAACGCCAATGGCGGTTGGGGTGCCGACAACATCAGCCAGAGCGGTGGCAAGGGCCACGACAACATCAACGCCAACGGTGGCCTGGGTGCCGACAACATCCGCCAGGATGGCGGCAAGGGCAATGACCGCATCAATGCCAACGGTGGTTGGGGTGCCGACAATATTCGCCAGGATGGCGGCAAAGGTAACGACACCATCACGGCCAACGGTGGCCTGGGTGCCGACAACATCCACCAGAGCGGCGGCAAGGGCAATGACACCATCACGGCCAACGGCGGCTGGGGCAACGACAATATTCGCGTAGACGGCGGCGCGGGCAACGACCGCATCAACGTCGACGGCGGCCTTGGTCGCGACAACATCACCTACGACGTGAGCGCCGGGCGTGACCAGGTGCGTCTCGACGGCGGCGCCGGCCACGACCGCGTGAACATCAACGTGGGCGACCAGCGCAACTACACCGTGGTCGATTCCAAAGGCAACGTGCTCTATCAGCAGGGCAACGGCGGCTCTCGTATCCAGGTTGACAATGCCGAGCAGGTCACCATCAACGGTGCCGACGGTAAGCCGATCTGGGACAGCTCCTGGAAAGACGGAAAGTGCCCCGCTCCGGGTGGCACCACTCAGGTGGGCGGCGGCAGCACCACCCAGGTGGGCACCGGTCGCAACGATACCCAGGTGGCCACGGGCGGCCGGGGCAACGACCGCATCAACCAGTATGGCGGTAGCGGTAGCGACACCCAGGTGGCCAACGGTGGCCGCGGAAACGACCGTATCAACCAGTATGGCGGTCCGGGTAGCGATACCCAGGTAGCCAACGGTGGCCGCGGCAACGACCGCATCAACCAGCACGGCGGCTGGGGTGCTGATACCCAGGTCGCCAACGGCAACCGTGGCAACGACACCATTCGCCAGAACGGCGGAACGGGCAACGATACCCAGGTGGCCAACGGCGGCCGAGGCAATGACAACGTGACCCAAAATGGTGGTTGGGGTGCCGATCGTCAGGTGGCCAACGGTGGCCGCGGCAACGATACCGTCACCCAGAACGGTGGCACCGGCAACGACACCCAGACCGCCAACGGCGGCCGTGGCAATGACAACGTGACCCAAAACGGTGGTTGGGGTGCCGATCGTCAGGTGGCCAACGGTGGCCGCGGCAACGACACCGTTACCCAGAACGGCGGAACGGGCAACGACACCCAGACCGCCAACGGCGGCCGTGGCAACGACACGGTGACGCAGAACGGTGGTTGGGGTGCCGATACCCAGGTAGCCAACGGTGGCCGCGGCAATGACCGCGTCACTCAGAATGGTGGCACGGGCAATGACACCCAGGTGGCCAACGGTGGGCGTGGCAACGACACGGTGACGCAGAACGGTGGTTGGGGTGCCGATACCCAGGTAGCCAACGGTGGCCGCGGCCACGACACCATCAACCAGTCGGGCGGATCGGGTAATGACACGCAGGTGGCCCGCGGTGGGGCTGGCAACGACCGCATCAATGTCGACGGCGGCCGCGGCAATGACCGCATCAACGTCAACGGCGAGCGCGGCAACGACGTCATCAACATCAACGGCGGACGCGGCTCCGACAACATCACCTACAATGTCAGCGAGGGCAACGACCGCGTGCGCATCGACGGTGGCGGTCACTGGTTCACCAACGACACCGCGACCATCAACCTGGGCAACCACAACGTTACCGTGGTGGACAGCCGGGGCAACATCATCTACCGCAATGGTGACGGCGGCAGCCACATCACGGTCGACAATATCGACAACCTGACCATCCTTGGTCCCGATGGCAAGCCGGTTCACCGGCGCAACGGATAGACCCACTCGAAGAACCTGAAAGAAGGCCCCGAAAGGGGTCTTTTTTCATGGGGGGAAAGAGGGGCACATGCTGGACATCCTGCTAGTCGACGACGATGAACTGGTGCGCCAGAGCATGTCCATGCTGCTCAGTCACGAAGGCTTCCAGGTGGTGGCCGCCAACGGGGGTCGCGAGGCATTGCAGAAAGCCCGCGAGCAAACCTTTGATCTGGTGGTCAGTGATGTTCGCATGCCCGACATGGACGGTTTTGAGGTGGTACGGCAGTTGCGCCAGCTCCAGCCCGACGCCAACTTTGTGCTCATCACTGGCTACGCTTCCGAAGATGCACCGGTGGAGGCGCTGCGGTTGCGCATCGACGACTATTTCCGCAAGCCCTTCGATCTGAACTTCTTTCTGGAGCGCATTCGTCAATTCCGCCGTCAGCGGCGGCAACGCTCGGGATTGACTCCCGAGCAGAGTTTGGAGAAGTTTACGGCCTGGCTGCGGCGTAGGCCTGGTTATGCCGAGCGTCACGATGCCCTTGAAGAACAGGTGGCCCGAGCCGCCCAACGATTGGGGCTCGACTCGGCTCAGGTGCAGTCGCTGCGTCTGGCCGTTCGACTTCAAGACCTGGTGGTCGAGCTGCCGACTTTTCCCGCTGAGCCGATCGATTGTGGACATGGGGTGGCCGAACAGGCGGCTCGACTGTTGATCGAGTGCGGCTGCCGCCCGCTGGGCAGCGATCTGGCTTTGCAGCTGCTGTTGGCAGCCATGCACCTGGCTTACCCTCAGAAGTTGCCGCGCCCCGCAGGTCTTGAGGGACGGATTTGGGAGGAACTCGGACAGTCACGCAGTCCATCTGAGGTGGAAAAACCCCAGGGCAGCGTGCTGAGGGTCTATACTTTGGGCCACACCCGAGTCGCCTGGGGAGAGGCCGAGATTCCGGCCTCACAGTGGGAGTCGCATCGGGCTCGTTGGCTGTTTCTCTATCTGGTGTCGCGCCGCGGCCAGTGGGTGTCCAACGAGCGTCTGCGCGACATGTTCTGGCCCGAGAGTGAAGAGGAGAAAGCTCAGCGTTCATTGGTGAGCACCATTCATCGCTGTCGCAAGGCGCTGGGAGAGGCGTCGCTGCTGCAGCGCAGCGACCGGGGCTACAGTCTGGAATCGGGGGCTCAGCTTTGGTGGGATTTAGAGCAGCTGGAGCGGGCCCATCGCCAGATGCAGTCGGCCGATCCCGAGCCGGCCTTGCGTCAGATCGAGGCCCTGTACCAGGGTGAGTTTTGCCCGGATTGTCCCTATGAGTGGGCCGATCCCATTCGCCAGCGAGCCCATCGCCTGGCGTTGGAGGGCATCGAGAAGCTGGGCCGATTGTTGCTCGAGGAGTCGCCCGAGGCGGCCGAAGGCAGAGCCCGCCGGGCGCTGCAACTCGAGTCAACCTCGGAGTCGGCGGCCGAAATTTTGCTGCGCGCGCTCTGGGCTCAGGGTCGACGTGATGAAGCTGTGCGCACCTATCGGGACTTTTGTCAGCGCCTCGAGCGCGAGCTCAGCCTGCCTCCCGGCCCGGAGTTGCTGCGAACCTATCTGGAACTGACACAACTCGGATCGTGAGCAGCGGTCTTTCCGGCTACGCTCGCGGAGTGGCTCTGCTGGGGATGGTTGTGTGGCTGGCGGCCTGCTGGGTACAGCCCTACCACGCCCCCGGTTGGCCTGTGCTGTTGTCGCTGGCCGTCTGCGCCCTTTGGGCCGAGTTGCGCAGCAGCTACGTCCCCGGATTCGGAGTCGTCAACTTCGGCGAGGGTCTCTATCTTGGGGTCAGCCTGGCCTACGGCGGGCCCTGGGGTGGGGCACTGGCCTGTCTTTTGGGGTTTGCCAGCGACCGCTGGAATCGAAAGGACGCCCGAGTGGCCCTGTTCAACTGCGGCTGGGCCTTGACCACCTTCACGCTGGCCGTTTGGCCGCTTCCGGGCATCGAGCATCCGTTGCTGCGACTGCTGCAGGCCTCCACTCTGTATGCGCTCATCGCCGGACTGCTGCAGGCCGGATGTATCGTGCATCTCGAGGGGGTGTCCTGGCGGACAACGCTGGCCCAGCAATGGCGCCTGGCCCATCTCAGCCTGCCCAGCGCGGCCTTGCTGGGATTGCTTACCGAGTGGCTCATCGAATTGGGGTCCTGGGCTCTGGTGCTGATCCTCTTTCCGATCGAGGTGTTTGCCGCCTATGTTCGGGTGCATCAGTTGCACCGCCAACTGCTGGAGGCCCAGGCCCAGTTGCAGGCCCAGGGGCGTCAGGCCGCTCTGGGGTTGATGGCCGCGGGCATCGCCCACGAAATCAACAATCCGTTGGCAGCCATGGGCACCAGTCTGCACCTGCTGCGGCGCATGCAGTTACCCCCTCCCTCGGCTCCATGTTTGGAAATGATGGAGAAAGGCATCGAGCGATGTCGCTCGGTCACCGACCGCATGCTGTTGTACAGCCGCGGAACCGATGTTGAGGCAGGGCAATTGTCGGAGCTTTCCGAGGTAGCGGCCGACGCCGTGGTCTTCCTGAAGGACCGACTGAGAAACTGCTCGGTACATTGGAACTGGCAGGGAGAACAGCAGGTGGCCTGCGGTCCCGGTGCCCTGGTGCAAATATTGACCAATTTGCTGGAGAACGCAGCCGACGCCATGCCTTCGGGCGGCACCATCGAAGTGAGCTCCGAGGTCGCAGCCGACCGAGTTCGCATTTACTGCCGTGACTCTGGTGGGGGCATTGCTCGCGAGCACCGCGAACGAATTTTTGACCCCTTTTTTACCACCAAAGAGGTGGGGTCGGGCACCGGCCTGGGCCTTTCGCTCAGTCGGGCTCTGGCTCGCCAGGTTGGGGGCGACCTGCGTCTGCAGGACAGCGGAACATCGGGCAGCTGCTTTGTGCTTGAACTTCCCAGGAAAAGTTAACGACCCAACCCGAGGTGGTGACCCAACCGTGACCTTGAAGCGACTGTCCACGGTGCCTGATGGCTATACTTACAACATCTCCTATCGTTCTCAGGGTCTCCTGAAAAGTGCTCCGCAGTTTGCGGGGCTTATTTTTTTGGGAAATCCGCCGTGAGGAGGGTCATTGGGAGGAAATGGGTCTTCGACGTGTAGCGTGATGGTTTGCCAGTTGTTGTCTTCGCGGCTCTCGGCTACCTGGTGCTGGCTGTCGGCCCTGGCCTCCACTCAGTACATCGAGTCGAAGTGACTGGTCCACAGGGGTCCCAGGCCACGAAAGGCGATCTCGGCACCAGCCAATCCTTGAGCACGCGCGTTCTTCAGAAAACCTGTAGAGTTGAGTTCGATATTGAAAGCGCCTGCGGGCTGAGTACCTTGATTCTTGACGACGATGTCGAAATACACCGGGTCTCCCGGGCGTGGAAACGGGTTACTGGCCACCAATGGGTCAATGAGCTAAACTTGCCAGACCCACCAATCCATTCCCATTCTGTTGCTATCACACCAGCTTTTCCACTCAATTTCAGAGCCCCCGGATAGACTGACCTCATGCTCTCTCCCCTTACCTCCAGGCAAGCCATCAGGAAAACGCCCCCGCCGATTCGCGAAGTCGAGGTACAGCGCGTCGTCGACGAATTTGCCGGCGGGACCCAGTCGGTTTGTGCCGTGGCCGAGGTGGAGGGACAGCTGAAGTTTCTCAAGTCGCAACGACCTCACTCTCACGTAAGGTATGCCAACTTTGAGTCCGAGATTCTGGCCCACGACCTGTTCGAGGTTGCCGGTATTCGGGCTCCTGAGGCCGAGGTGGTGCGGCTGAGGCCGGGCAGCGCACTGGAAGAGCGGCTGGGCAAGGTGGTTCTTGCCATGGACTACGTCGACTCCGAGTTTGCCGGCCGCCAAAAGGTGATGGGCGGCGCCTGGGGTACTCGCCAGGGCGCCGATAGAGATGACTATCGCAAGATGATTCTGGTAGACATTCTGATGGGCAACGCCGACCGTCGCGGAGCCAACTATCTCGATCGCTGGACGCGCCAGGGCGAGGTAAAACCCGTGCCCATTGACAACAACAGCGGCTTTGGCAACTTGCTGAACTGGAAAGTGCCCACCAACCACTGCAACTTTATCAACTCCTATGGAGGCGCCGGCAGCACGCCGGGCATTCGTCAGAATGGAACGATCGCGAATATTCTGATGGACACCACCCTGCATCAAGAGCTCCTCGATGAGCCTGCAGAACAGCAGCGCACACTGGAATTGGCTCGAGAGTTGGTGGGTCGTCTGAGCGACGAAAAGATCGACGAGATGGTCGAGGACCTGCCCCGAGAGATCATTCCTCGCGGTACTCGAGTCAGCCTGGACGATGTCCGCAAAGGCCTGGATGTCCAGGGGCTGGAGTTGCTGACCAACGGGGCAGAAGAGGGTCTGTCGGGCCAGGAGCTGTTTCAATTTCGCAAGGACCAGATTCGCCACACGCTGCGCTGGCGCCGCGATCACCTGGTGGATGCCTTGACGACCTTCTTTGCGGCCGCCGACCCGCTCAAGCAGGCCTCGGACGATTGGAATCTACTGACTCAGCGAGGTTGAGCCACCAGGAAATATTCGACCACCCCCTCGGATTCCAGGGGTACGGGCTGTTGGGCCATGTGTTCGTAGACCGGGCCAGAAAGCCGGGGGCGCAGCCAGCGCCAGTCGGGATAACGCTTGCGCAGCGATTTGATCAGAAATTCGCCAAAAGCGACGGGCAAATGACGATCGAACTGTCGATTGAGTACTGGGGAACCCAGCGCTCGACAGTCCAGCACTTCGTAGCCAGCGTTCTGCACCAGTAACTGCCAGGTGCGAGCATCGTAGAGGTGATGATGTTGAAAAAAACCGTCCAGGGCGCCCGAGGCCGCCATGCCCAGGCGTGTGCCCAAGACGTTCAGCCAGCGAACCAGGCGGAGATAGCGTGACCAACCGAAGGCGGGCACGAAGAGCAAGAGCTTCCCTTGAGGGTCGAGGCAGGTGCGGATGTTGACGAGCGCTTCATGAATATTGGGAACGTGCTCCAGGGAGCAGTTGCCCAGAACCCAAGGATAGCTTCGTTCCGGGCGCTGTCGGGAAATGTCCATGCTCCACAGGTCGCGATAAATGCCGGTATTCCCGGCCAGTTTCAACTCCTGGGCGTTGAGGTCAACGCCGTCCAGGGTCAGTTTGCTGACGCCCGGGTAGGCCCGCCAGAACGAGCCGTCGCCACAGCCCACGTCCAGGATTTCCGTCTGTTCGGGCAGCCATTGGTAGAGGGTGGTCAGTCGAGAGATTTCGCGCAGCGCTAATGAAGTGGGAATGGAGCGCGTCAGTTCGCCAAAGACGCCGCTGAGGCGAAAGGGGTCGAGTTTGGGCAGCTTGGGCCCGGGCTTGCGGGCAGCCACCACCAGGGCCAGGTTTCCCGGGGTTTTTTCCAGCAGAATCTCTTCCAGGCCGGCTCGTCGCAACAGCCGGAACAGGCTCTCGGCGGAAAAAGGCGTGGGATGCAGCCCCTTGCGCGTGAACCCCTTGCTGCGGGCCACCAATTCGAGAAAGGTGCTTTCGATCAGCGGTAGGGTCCAGTCGCCGTAGTTGGGAGTGCTGAGCTGAATGCGTCCTCCCGGCTTGAGCACCCGCAACAGTTCGCCCAGCCAGCGTTCGGGCTCGCCGACATGCTCGATAACTTCGGTGGCAAAGATGAAGTCGGCGCTGTCAGAATCGAAGGGCAGGCTGTATTCTTCGCACAGTTGGAAGCGGGCCTGGCGATGGGCATACTGATGGCAGCAGAATTCGATATTGCGGGGGTCGATGTCCAGTCCGACGTAGTGATGCTGTTCACCGATGTGGTGAAGGATTTGCGACATGCCACAGCCCACGTTGAGCACCGTTAAAGGACCCCTGGCGGATTCTTCTTCCAGCGTGCGCACGACGTGATCGCGAATGGGGTGATGATACAGCGAGAAGGGGAAGCGGTCGACGACCGCAAGATTGGATTGGTAGTCGTTGGTGGGCGGGACAAAACCAGATTGCATGGGGGCACCTTCTCGCGCCGCACAAACCTGCCTGCAACCCTGTGGGGCCACTCGTTCGCCAGGGATAGCCAGTGCCCTGAAGAACGGAGCGGGGTGAAGTTCCACTATCGCGCTCTGAATGCCGAAGGCAAACCTCAGGAAGGCGTGCTTGAGGTTGAAGATCAGGTATCTGCCATCCAGTCTCTGCGCGAGCAGGGCATGGTGCCTTTGCTCATCGAGCAGGAAAAATCGGCAACGCCGGCCTCGGCCTCGAAGATGTCCGCCACCGAGTGGTTCGGGGTTTCCTCCCAGACGGTGTGCAATTTCACCCGCAACTTCTCCGAACTGCTCGACACCGGCATTCCCGTGGTGGCCAGCCTGGATGCGCTTTCTCAGTACACCCCCAGCCCCCGGCTGCGCCAGACGATGAGCGAAATTTCGGCTGACATTCAACGCGGCCAGGGGATGGCCCAGGCCTTTTCCAAGTTTCCCGACATTTTCAACGCTACCTATGTCAATCTGCTGCGAGTGGGCGAGGTCACGGGCAACCTCCCTCAGGTCACCTCGCAACTGGCCGACTATCTGGAGCGCGACCAGGAAACGCGCAACAAGATTCGCATGGCCATGACCTATCCGATTTTCATTCTGATCTTCAGCAGCGTGCTGCTCTGGCTCATGGTTGCCTTCTTGCTGCCGGGTTTTGCTCCCATGTGGCAAGAAGCCGGCCTCGACCTTCACAAGTACCCGGTAACGCTGGTGCTGATGCAGATGAGCGCCATTACGCATAACCTCTGGGACGAGTTGGGCTTGCTGGTGTTGGTGGGTTTGCTGCTCACGGCGCTGCGTCGGGTGATGACCTCGCAGCAGGGTCGCCACTGGATGGACGGGGTCTTGCTCAAGCTGCCCGTGTTCGGTGGTATGGTGTCACTGGCCACGATGGCCCGACTCACCTCGACGCTGGGCATTATGCTCAATAGCGGGGTCTCCTTGATCGAGGCTCTGGAGAACGCCGGCAAAGCCAGCGGCAATCAGGCCGCCGAGGCTGCCGTCGAGCAAGTCAAAAGGGACGTGCTGGAAGGCAAGCCGCTGAGCACGGGCCTGAGCCGCAGCAACTTTTTCCCGCCGATGTTCGTGCAGATGGTGTCCATCGGAGAGAAGAGCGGACAGATCGGCAAGATGCTCCCGCGCGTGGCCCGTCACTATGAAGTGCAGCTCGATACCGCTGTAAAGAGCTTCTCCACGCTGATCGAACCCCTGATGATGGTCTTTGTCGGCGGTATTGTCTTCACGTTCATTATCGGAGTCTTCCTGCCCATTATGGGCGTGGTCCAGGCACTCCAGAACCAGATGTAGGAGGCCCCGATTGTCGGATCCCAGCGTAGACCTTAGCAGCATTCCCCTCGACCGAGAGGTCGGTCAGTTATTGCGGGCCGACATTTGTCGAAAGATTCGAGGGGTGGCCATCGGCCGGGTTGACAACACGCTGGTGGTGGCTGTTGAGGACGCCACCGACCCGGCCATTTACGACCTGATCGACGTCAGTACCGATCACGCCTTCAAGGCCAACCTGGTGCAGGCCGATCGAGCACTGATCCAGCTGGCTCACGAATACATCTTCAGCGTGCCGCTGGCTCGACTGGGAGAACCCTGGAAGCAATGGCTGGACACCAAGCGTCTGCAGAATGAAAAGCTGGCCACGGCCGGCCAGGAGGTCGGCGGCAACGCCGTTGAGCTTGCCGATCGGCTGCTGAAGGAAGCCATCGCCGTGGGCGCCAGTGACGTCCATCTGGAAACGTTTCAGAGTCATCTGCGGGTTCGTTTTCGACAGGACGGGCTCTTGCGGGTTGTCGATGAGATCTACGATCTCGATCTGGCCCATGCGCTGATCAAGCGATTGAAGGTCATGGCCAACATGGACATCACCCAGGAACGACTCACCCAGGGTGGGCGCATCAGCGTGGAAATCGCCGGACGAGGGTTTGACTTACGTTGCAGCATTGTGCCCGTTCCCAGTGGCGAGAGTCTGGTGATGAGGTTGCTGTCCAAAGGTTCCTTCAATACCACACTCGAGGATTTGGGGTTCTCTGCGGCTCAACTGGCCGTGTTTAAGAGTATGATCGAGCGTCCCCACGGCCTGATCCTCACCAGCGGCCCGACCGGATCGGGAAAATCAACCACCCTCTATGCCAGCCTGAAGTCCATTGCGCGCGACGACCGCAAGCTGCTTACGGTCGAAGACCCGATTGAATACGAGATGCCTGGCATCATTCAGGTGCAGACGCACACCAGCGCCACCGATCCGGAAAAGCGCGTCACCTTTGCCAGCGCGCTGCGCGAATTCTTGCGCCAGGACCCCGACGTGATTCTGGTGGGTGAAATTCGCGACCCGGAAACGGCCAGCATCTCCATTCAGGCCGCCCTGACCGGACATCTGGTGTTGAGCACCATTCACACCAACGACGCCGTGGGCATCGTGAACCGATTGAAGAATCAGGGCGTTCCGGCCTTTATGATCGCCAGTACGCTTTTGGGGGGCATCGCTCAGCGACTGATTCGGCGCCTTTGCAGCCACTGCAAACGACCAGCCCCATTGGACGAAGAGATTCTGGCCATGATGAATCAGGACCAACTCAGCGACATTCAGGCCTTTCAGGCCCGCGGTTGCGAGCATTGCCGCGACAGCGGCTACAAAGGGCGGGTGGGGCTCTATGAGATGCTCAGGGTCAATAATGAAATTCGTGAACTGATCGAGCAGAACGCTACCGCGCTGCAGATCCGTCAGGCCGCTCGTCGCCAGGGCCTGAAGACTCTGTGGCAGGACGGCCTGCGCAAAGTGGCCTCGGGATTGGTCAGCCTGGAAGAAGTGAAGCGCGTATGTCAGGCCGAGGAAGACTAGCCTTCACAGTGCTTGAGGGCCTTGTGGCCATGGCCCTGGTGGTCACGGCTCTGCTGACACTGTTGTCGGTTTTTCTTCTCAGCGATCGCCACGCCCGAGCAAATCGCGACGACATCCTGGCCCGCACGGTGGCCAACTCGGCCCAGGACGAACTGTTATCTCGCGGCCTGGGGGACACCCGACTGCCCTGCGACTGGGAGCTTCTCTCGGGCAAGACGGGCTATCAGCGCATCTATCGCATGCCGGTTCACGTCGAAGGGCGGGCTGCTGCACCTTTAGAGTATCGCGTCGAGGCCACCCCGGGAGTCGAGGGCGACGGCAGCTTTTTCACCAACAAGTCGAATGAGATGAGCGATCAGGTGCATGTCCTGGTGGCCTGGACCGGGCCCAAAGGTCGTCAGAAACGTCTGGAGTTCGATCTGACGGTGAGTGCTCGATGAAGGCACGCGGGTTTTCGTTGCTTGAGGTGATGTTCGCCATGTTGTTCTTGGTGTTGCTTACGGGCACCATCACGGCCGTTTTCGGTGTGGGGCGCAGCGCCTTCGAGGCCGCCAACCAGGACTACGAGCTGGGCGAAGAGGCCGCCGAGGCGCGCCAATGGCTGCGGGCTGAGCTGGCCTACACCAACTGGAGCAGCCTGACGCTGGGGCTTCAGAGGAACGCGCTGGCCTTCGCCTCGGCCGACCCTCCCGGCCAGCTCGGCAACGTTGAGTTCTCCAAATACGGCCACCCCCGCTGGCAGAAGTTCGTCCAATATTACCTGGAGCCCGAGCCCAATCGCCCAGAACTTTCGCGACTGATGCGGGCCGAGCGGGTCTATGAATCCTCACGCAGCGCCATGCCCTGGGCTCTGGGAGTTGGCGACATTGAAAGGCCGATCGGCACGGGACGGGCGGTGTTGCA
Source organism: uncultured Burkholderiales bacterium (assembly GCA_964649085.1). Taxonomy (GTDB): domain Bacteria; phylum Vulcanimicrobiota; class Xenobia; order Xenobiales; family JADMJV01; genus JADMJV01. The sequence continues at coordinate 38,617 of CAZYPN010000024.1, forward strand.
GAATGTCGTTTCCAACCGATACCGCTTGGGAACCGTGGCCGATGAGGTGGCGGTGGTGGGGGGTAATCAGGATGACGGCGGATTCAAGGTGGCGCTGGTGGAGCGCAACCAGCCCCACCTGGCCAGCACGGCCTCGCGCCTGGTGCAGCGCCCCAGCGGCGACAGCTTTGCCACAACGGGCCTTGTCGATGTTCAGTTGCAGGTGGCCGAGTTGAATGAAAGGACCGGAAAATGGACCACACTGTTGATCGGCTTTCGCGTCTTTCCGCAAAACTGACGCTGCTGGCCTGTTTGTGGACTCAGCCAGTCGTGCTCTGGGCCCAGCCGGCCAACCCGCAATTGGAACAGATGCAGCGCGAACTCAACCTCGACGAAGCTCAGGTCGAATCGGTGCGACAGGCCATGGAACAATCGCACGCCCGGCAGGAGCAGGATAAAGCTGCGGTCGAGGCCCAGATCGAAGCGCTGTTGACCCCGCTGCAGAAACAGGTGCTCGACGACTCAAAACAGCGCGGTGCGCCTCGCAGCGTGAACAGCCTGATCCTGACCCCCGAGCAACGCCAGCAGATTCGGGCCTTGCAAGATGCCCGCTTTGAACGTCTGATGCAGGCTCGACGGGCTTTTCAGCAACAGGTTCGAGCTATGCTCAACCCCGAGCAGCAGCGGTTGCTCGACTCCAAGAGGTCTACCCTCTAGCTGGCTAGGGTCGCCAGCCTTTGCCCATCACCCAGGCCGTGCCGGAGGTGCAGTCAAAGGGCGTACCTCCCCAGGGAGTCAGTGGATAGACAATGTCCTGGAAAATTTCTTCCATGCCCTGGAAGCTCTCGGGCACGTTCACGTCGGTCCCATAGTCGTTGGCCCTGGGGGGCAGGTAGAGGGAGGCCGCCGTGAAGTAGGGCTGAAAGTAGAGGTCGTTGCAGCGAATGTTGCCCGTCAGGCTGATCAGCGAGCCCAGCACCCTTCGGCAGTGGATTTCGATGTCGCCCCGGGCCAGGAACAGTCCCGCAGCAGTGCCGTTCTCTTCGCCCGTGCCGATTTCCAGCGATTTGCCGGCATAGACCAGCACTCCGGCCTGTTCGGCTCCGCCCGCTTCATTGCCCCGCGAGAGTTCCTCGCGGATTTTGCCACGCAGAACCCTCAACAACTGCCGGAGGGCTTCGCCCAGGCGCATTTTGATTCGCTCTTTGACTTTGTCGACGATCTTTTCGGCGACCTTTTCCACCAACTTGCCCAACGATTGCGAACTTTTGCCCGGGCTCAGGCTGCCGCTGCCACAGGAGCCGGTGGGAATACCTTCGGAAATGATTTCGTTGATGATGGTGGAGATGGCGATGTTGATCACATCCTTCACCAGGGTGGGCAGCACTTCGTTTTCGAACTCGTCCACCGTTTCCTTGAGCATCTCTTTGGAGAGTTCGTCCCAGGAAGCGTCCGCCAGGGGACGGAACACGCCGGCCTCTTCCAGCAGGCCGGGATTTTTGGGAACCATCGGCACGCAGCCCGGACCCAGCAGCCACCAGCTACACTGGGTGACCAGGTTGGGGCCCAGCACGGCGTTCAGCTCGACCTTGTAGAGGCTGGAGAGGGGGTCGAACAGCTTGGGCAGGCAGTTGCCATACATCAGGGGGATGGGCCAGGGCCCCTGGAGCAAGAACTCGGCCAGTTCGGGAATGACGACGAAGGTGGTGCAATAGTCGGCAAACCAGCACTTGCGCGTGCTGAAAGGGCCCACGAATCGGGCTGCCACCGCATAGGCATCTTGAAAGAAAGGGGCGATGAAGCGGTCGAGGGCGTCGCGCAGCTCTTCGAGCCCATGATCGGTGTAGTATTTCAGCAGTTCATCCACCGCTACACCCGTGGCCGTGCCGTGCTTGAGCTTGAGGTTGCCCTGGCAAAACAGGCCGCTGGTAATGGGGTGCTGGCTTCCCAGACGACTGCCCAGAGCCAGGCTGCCCAGGGTTTCGTCGCCCTCGGCCTGGAGGTCGCCGGTGACCACCAGCGTGGCCCCCTCCTCCAGGAGGATACGGCCCGAGGGGTAGAAAAAATCGTCCTCTTCGGGGGGCGACTTGTCGGCAAAGTTGTAGGCCCACTCCTCGGGCGTCGGTCGCTTGAGCACCAGATTGCCCTCGACCACCATGGTGGCTCCCCGTTGCACCCAGAGGTCGCCCTTCACCGTGAAGGTGGAAACCTTGCCGGCAGGACTGCTCCACTTCAGCGAACGTCCCCGGGGAACGTTCCAGGTGGCGCATAGCACAAAGCCGCCGTCGGAGGTGAATTGAGCTTGTGAGAGTTTGCTGCTCGCATCGTAGTTGCCGGTAGGGCCGCGGTCGACGAAATGCACCAGGCGACAGGCGGTGGTGAAATCTTCGAAGATCGTATCCAGATAGCCGGCCTTGGCCTGTCCCCGAATCAGGTCGAAGAGGGCTTTGGCGGCGTCGAAGCCGACTGTGATGAACTTCTCAACGAACTCGACGTAGGACCAACCGAAGGTTTTGAAGAGCTCTTCGTCGGTCGTGGTTTCGGGAGGTTTGGCCACGGCGCACGAGATAATTTTGTTGAGGATATCCTTAAGCGGACCGCCGATCAGGTCGTAGACAGCGTTGACGGCGTCTCCCAGAGCCTTTTCGGCGTCGTTCAGGCGATCTTTGGCTTCCTCATATTTCTTCTTGGCCGCCTTCTCGTCGCCGGTCAGCGCGTCCCAGGCGGCCTCCAGCAAGTCGCCCAGCGATTCGCCAAGATCTTCAACGGTTTTGGCCAGATCGTCGACGGTGCGCACGGCGTCTTTCCATACCCGCATGGGGTTCAGCAGTTGGAACAGGTCTTCAAAGGTCTTCAGATTGATGGCATTGGTGAAGTTCGGCGGGTAGGGCACGTGGAACAGGATGGCCACATAGCCCTCGCCTTCAGCGATGCCGGGAACGGGGAACAGCGGAAACGAGCAGGCCTGTTCAAGAGAAAAGATGGCCATCGGGTTCTGGCGGCCGGTGAACATGTTGTAGATGCCCGAAGGTGTCAGCGGTTTACCCACGATCCAGGCGGTTTTGTCCAGGGCCCTGGCGCGCAACTGCGCGATAGCCCCGTTGGGGCCGTCGATGTTCTGAAAAAGCCGTTGCGAGAAGTTGTCGCGAACTTTGAGTCCGCTACGAGCCTCGGTGCCTGTGGGCGCGGTAATACGCCCCTGAGCGCTGTAGAGTCGAGCTACGGGGGCTTTGCCCTCTACCCCCACGTTGTCGCGAGCTGCTACGGCCACTGGAACGGCGCTCCAAAAGGCCTCGGAGAAACAGCCCGAATTGCTGAAATCGGTATCGATAGCCGGATTGACCTGATGAACCAGGTTGCCCTCGATCTCTATCGAGCCGGCCGGAGCGTAGGCGGCATAGGGCAGGCCGGCAGCGATTTGCGAGGTGAAACTCTTGCCTGAGGGCAACCGGGCCTGCACGGTGCTGACCTGGGCCGGGGCCTTTTGACCGTCGAGTACGGTATGCAGGGCGGCGTCGTCGTAGCCCACCCGACCGAATGGGTCCTGGCGCACATAGTCGAAGAGTTTTGAGGAGATCAGCAGTTGGCTCTCGGGCACATCGAGCCGAGAGGTTCCCAGATTTCCATCGCCCCAAGTGACATAAGCTGGCATCTCCGTGCCGGGGGCCTGAAAACGCTCCTTGCCCTTCAACAGACTGGGGTTGTAATCCAGAGACTTGCCGCGCATGGCCGAGAGCACAGCGGCTTCGGATTCCAGCCCGGCCCGGGTCGAGTCGAACTGGCGCAGCACCGTCAGCCTTTGCAGGCTGGAGCCTTTGAGCGAAGTGATCAGGCCCAGCGTCAGGGTCAGCAGGACGAACACCAGCGTTATCGCCAGGATCAGTAGAAAGGCACGCCTGCGGGCACGGAACATCCGGCCCCTTTCGCGTCAATCGGAACGACCCCTCCGCTGGCTACTCCTCGGCGCTCGGGCGGGCAAAGGCCAGCATTTTCACGCGCCGGCCGTCGGCCCGACGAACGTCGCGCTCGACTCGGTGCATCTCCTGATCGGGCAGATACTCCACCCAACGAAATCCCTCCCGAAACGCGGCTGCCAGGCTAGAAAAGACGGTCACGGCACCTCCTTGATGCAAGTCGAAACCTCGTCGCCCGAGCTTGAGTTCCCGGGTAGAAATTCCTCAAAGCGGCGGGTGCTCTCCAGGTGAAATTCGGGCAGCCGGGCCAGCAGCGCGTTGGATACTCGGTATTGCTCACACACCAGGGAAACCCGGGGTTGCTCGGGGTCGCCCTCCCAGGCCGTGACTTCGTGGTCGAGCCAGCCGGCAAAATCCACCAGCGTGTTCACCCGGGGGCGAACCCGGGCCTTGATCAGGGCGTTGCGGTGAAAGACCAGCTCGCCGCCCTGCATTTCGGCGGGCACGGCCAGGTAGAGCACCGACACCCGCCGGGGAAACGGCACCCTGGTTCCGGCGGGCAAAAACGACATCAACGTTTTGTCGGCGTGGGGAGCCACCCCCTGGCCTCGCTGGATGACCAGTGGGTTGACGAACAGCACCCTGGACTTGGGGTCGAGCATCTTCTCCAGATAGGCCGGAGCCGAGGGCAGAATGCGCCCCAGCCGGGGCATTTGAGAACGGTGCAAGAGCATGGAAAAGCCCCGCGTCCCCTCGAACCCGTGGTCGAGGTCGGTGGCCCCCAGATAGGGCGATTGCAGCACTTCCTCGAGCAACCTCTGACGATGCGCCTCCTCCAGGAAGTTGGGGCGCACGCAATAGGGAACGAGGAAGGAAAGCAAGCTAGAGCTTTTCCAGCTCCAACTCCAGCACCGAAGCCGGATGCGACAGGCCGAAGGCCACCAGGTGAGCGGGATGCACCTCGCCCACCAGCCCCACCAGCTTGCGCTGGCCGTTGGCCACGGCCCAACACTGGGCCCCGCGCCCGGGCAAAAAGACCGGATCGTCGCTGGGCGTGGTTTCGAGCAGATAGCCAAAGTCGCGCAGCAGCGCCTCGGCCGTGGCCCGCATCGAGGCAAAGTCGACGCGCGGGCCGATGGCGGCGGCGGCCACCCGGCGCTCTTCGCTGGCTCCGGTTTCGCTGTCGTCGAGGTGTGACACATTGCCGATTTCAAAAATGCGCTGGGGCAACTCATGGTCGGTGTTCACCGACAACGTGTCGAGCAGCCCCGGCAGCAGGCTGACGCGCACCAGCGTCTGATCTTTGCTGATCGGCAATTGAATGACCACATGGCTGTTACCGCGGGCTCGACCCAGCTTGTCGTACTGGTCGATTTCGTTGGAGAGAATCAGGGTCAGCACTTCCAGATAGCCCAGCCCGGTAAGGCTTGCCCGAGCGGCCTGAGCCTTGCCCTCGAGGGGCTGCTCCTGGCCCACCGTAAAGGTGGGCACCAGGGTGGGTTCGATATTGTGGTAGCCGTAGGCGATGGCCACGTCTTCGATCAGGTCGACCTCGTGCAGAATATCGTTGCGATAGGCCGGCACTTCCACGCTCAGCGGTCCCGAGCCCGAGTCGCCCACCCGGTGGCCCATGCGCTGCAGGCACTTGACCACTCCGGCCCGGTCCAGCTCGATGCCAATGTAGGAGGCCGCCCGTTGGGGGTCGAGGCTGGCCATTTGCGGGGTCAGGTCGGGCGTGTGGCGCTGTCGCGACCCATCGTCGATGACCACGGTCTCCAGCCGGGCCTCGGGGTCGAGTTCCAGCATGCTGGTCACGATGGTGTTCAGCGTCTTGTCGACAATGCGCTCTTCCACACCGGTAACGTCGATGAAGAAGTTGCGCGAGCTCTTGCTCACCTTGGTCGACTCGGAGTTGATGATGGGGATCAGGGCCATCACCTGAGCCTGCTCGTCGCTGAGCAGAGGGAACCTGGGCAGCTGTTGGATCAGTCGGGCGTAGGCCGTGCCCTTGGGGTGCTCGGCCAGCACTCGCGAGGGCGTCCACTGTTCCTCCAGACCGGTTCCCAGAGGGGCAAAGGTCAGTCCCTCGGGCTCCACGCCCGCATAGCGAAATCGTTTGCCTTTCAGGGTGTCGAGGTCGTAGACGCCGATGGAGGCTCGTTTGCGATCGCGCCCCAGGGCCCAGTGCAGGTTTTCCTGTAGCTTCATGATGACGCGGATCTTGTCGTCGTCGAGGCTCAGGTTGCGCACCACCGCGCAGGAAATGTAGGGGCGTTCCGGCACGTCGCTGCCCACCTGCACCGAATACCCCGAAGGGCTGCTGGGATAGCGCGGGCTCTCGAGCGTTTCTTCGAAGTAGTTGCGCAACACCCGGGCCAGGCCGCCGGGGTCGAACATGTCGGGGCGCACGGCCAGCAGCTCCATGCGCAGCACGTCTTTCTGACCGGCCTCCGACAGGCTCTGGGGCTGGGCTTTGAAGTCGGTGCCGCAGCGGTCACACACCACCGGCGGGTTTTCGGTTTCGGTGATTTCCATCAGGTTGCCGCAGCGCCCGCAGGCAAAGCGGCGCATGGTGGCATAGCCTTCCACGTCGCAGCCCAGGTGCTGCAGGTGTTCGACCAGTTCGTCGCGGCCAAAACGGCTGCGGATGCGCTCTTCTAAAAGATCGACGGGAATGCCAATTACCGGCATAGGGGAGTCTCCTTCAACCAGTTGAGGCGAGCGCGATACAGCTCGCCAATGCTGCTCAGTTCGTAGCGGAACATGGCCAGACGCTCTAGCCCCAGCCCCCAGGCCAGCACGGGAACCTGACAGCCAAAGGGTCGGGTGACCTCGGGGCGGAACACCCCGGCCCCGCCCATTTCGACCCAGTCCTCTTTGCGCTCGGACCAGACGAAAATCTCCACGCTGGGCTCGGTATAGGGGAAGAAGGCCGGACGAAACTGGAACTTCTTAAAGCCCATCTTGCTGTAGAAGGCCCGCAGCGTGCCCAGCAGGCTGGCAAAGCTGGCCTTCTCGTCGATGATGATGCCGTCGACCTGGTGAAACACCGGCAGGTGCTTGTAGTCGACGGTTTCGCGTCGAAACACCGGGCCCACGCAGAACACCTTGCGCGGTGGGTTGGGGTTTTCGGCCAGGGCGCGAATGCTGCTGGCCGTGGTGTGGGTGCGCAACACGGGCTGTTGAATCAACTCGCGATTCCACTGATAGCGCCAGCCCAGCGAGCCGGTTTGACCGCCGTTCTCGTGGGTGGCTCCCACCGCCTCGACCCACTCCGAGCGGGGCAGCTTGCAGCGCGCCGGCTTGGAAATGTAGAAGGTGTCCTGCATGTCGCGGGCGGGGTGGTCCTGGGGCTGGAACAGCGCGTCAAAGTCCCAAAAGCCCGACTCGACGTAGGGAGAGCGGGTTTCTTCAAAGCCCATCTCCAGAAACACTTTGCGGGTTTGCTGGATGATGCTGACAAAAGGATGCTCTTTACCGGGATAGGTGGGTTCCGAGGCCAGGCTGACGTCATAAGGGCGAAAGTCCACGTTCTGCCACTCGCCCGAGAGCATCATGTCGCTGGTCAGGGCGTTGACCTGACGGCGAACCTCGAGCCCGGCCTCTACCTGACGCCGCCCCTCGGCCGACAGGCGCACCCAGCGCAGAGTTTTGGGCCGCTCTTCCACGGCCCCGCGGCCGGCCAGCAGCTCGAGCGCCGCCTTGTGCTCGTCGCCGGCCAGCACCTCGCCCTGCTGCAGCTGCGCGAGCAGTTGCTCGTCGGCGGTGGGGGTACCCAGGGCGGCTTTGCCGGCCGGGGTCAGCACCAGCAGCTTGGCCTGCTGTTCGGCCCAGCCCTTGGACTTGAGAAAGCGCAGGCACTGGCCCACTTCCTGGTTGCTCAGGCCAGACACCTGAGCCACCTGTTGCAGGTCGGCCTGACCGCCGCTCTGGTCCAGGGCCTGGATGACTTTGCGCTCGGGAAAGCCTCCCTCGACCAGAGGTTGGGCCTTCTTGCCCAGGCGCAGCCAGAGCTGCAGCTCTTCGCGCAGTTCGACCTCGCCCGACTGGGAGCGCAACAGGCAGCAGGCACTTACCTGGCTCTGGTCGCGACCGATGTTGCGCGCCAGGTCGTCGAGAGTGATTTCGGCGCTCTCCTTCTGAAGTTGGGAGAACACGGCATATTCGAGCTCATTGACTTGCATAGCCGCGTTCCTTTTCTGTCGACCCTTACGACCCTGCCACCCGGGCGGGATTTCGCCAGTAGCGGTGAGCCTGCTCGGCTACCCCGGCCAGTACCAGATAAAGTACTGCCGTGAACGGGGCTTGCTGGCCAGCATAGAGGCCGGCCGTGGCCAGATCGACCCCTACCCAATAGCGCCACACCTGGGCCACGCCCAGGCTGGTGAGCCCTTGCAGAATGAGCGAGGCGGCCGTCAACCAGGCGTCGAGCGGCTGCATGAACTGCTGCAGGGTCAGCCCCAGCACCGGGATAAGCAACAGCCAGCGCTGGTGGGGTAACCACTGAAAGCGGGGCTGCGATCCCCAGCGCCAGCCTCCCCACAGCTGGGTTACCAGGTAAGTGGCGTTGAGCAGGCTCTGGCCCGGCAGACCCAGCCGCCAGGCATAGTAGCAGTACCCGAACGAAGCGACGCTGGCCAGCCACCAGCCCCAGCGACGCCCGCGCGAAAGGGCGGCCACTCCGGCCAGACTGAGCAGGCTCAGACAAAGGTCAAGCATGCAGAGCCCTTTCGCACTTGTCTCAAAAAAGCCTGAAGTAACATGACGGCAACACCTGAGCCTTGGCCGTGCACCTAGACTGGGCCTGTGAACTCCATCCACGTGAGGCCTGCATGAAAGTACAAAACCTGCCCACCCCCAATCTGCCGCGCACCCTTTCGGGCAATCCCGGACCGGGCGACAAGCCGCCAGCCAAGGATCCTTATGCCGACTTTGCGGCCCTCGAGGGTGACAAGCATCGGGGCAGTTACGAGGCCGCCTACAATTTGAGCCGCGGCCTGGCCTTCGCGGTGGAAGGCGGAGCCCGCATCGGACAGACGATGCAACTGGGTAGTTCGCTGTTCGGGGTCGAGGCCGGGCCTCTGGCCGGATCGATCGGAATTGTGGGTGGCACCATCGACGTGGCCCGTGGAGCCTCGATGGCCCAGCAGAGCGCCATCAATCGCAACACCACCGGAGCCGTGCTGGGTGGGCTGCAAGTGGCCCAAGGCGTGGCCACCTGGGTCAGTGCCGGAGCCGCTTTGGGCGGAGCCCCGGTGCTGGTTTCGCAGTTGGCCGCAGGAGCTGCGCTGGCGGCCTACGCCGGCCGTCACGGCTATGCCGCCTATGCCAAGAGCCAGGCCGGCAAAACCGACAAAGCTCCCCAGGGCGAGCGTCCCCAGGTCAGCGTGGAACTGGACCCCAAGGCCAAACCCCACGGCGAAGGACGCCTGCTGGAGAAGACTTTTGCGGCGGCCAAGGCCGTCAGTGACGCCGCTGGCCAGTTCGGCGGCATGGCCGCTGGCTGGAACAACGTTTCGGGCGTGTGGAGCGGCAGCGCTCCCACCGGCATCTGGCAGGGCCTGGGCCTGGTGGGCAGCACCTACACGGTGCTGCAGAGCGCCTCGCAGGTGGCCCGCTCGGCCGGCAACCAGCACCTGGAAGATACCCTGGCCGGAACGCTGGGCATTGTGCAGGGCGCGGCTAGCCTGGCCGTCAACCTGGGCGTCGGCGGCCGTTTGCTGCCCGGCATCGCGGTGGGCACCTACTTGCTCAAGCAGGCCGTTCCGTTGCTCCAGCTCAAGAAGCGCCTGGGTGCCAACGACGATGGCGGCGAGGGCGACGGCATGATGAGCCGGCTCAAGGAGAACATCGGTTACGTATTCTCGGGCCAGCCGGAACAGGCCCCCACCGAAACCCGTGAGATCAAGCGTCAGCCCCCGGCTGAAGAAGCCAAGAAGGACGCCGAGTCGCAGGACGAGCCTAAAAAGTAAGTTTGTAGACCCCGCTCAGTTGGGGTCCGCGCCACGAGAAGGGGTGAATGACGTCGCCGGTTCCCCGGGTTATCGACGCGTTCACCCCGTCTTGCGTTGAGTAGTAGCGGAAATCCAGCGAGCAGCTGCTGGTCTTGCTCATCTGGTAGTCGACTCCCAGGCCGGGGATCCATTGCATCGAGTCGATATTGCGAAAGTTCACCTGGCCGCTGGCGTTGGCAAAGCCGTTGTAGAGACCGCCGGGGTCGTGGTGGCCGTAGACGTGCACCCATTCGGCCCCTCCTCGCAGGTTCCAGTCGTCGGCGAACTTCCAGTTCAGGGCCAGCTGACCATAGAGGCTGGTCAGGTCGACCCGGTTCTGGCTGCCGCCCTGGGCCGGACTCAGGCGGGTGGGGCGGTTCCACTGGCTGGACTCCAGGTTGAAGTCCAGGGCCAGATCGGGGTCGGCCCAATGATGATGCAGGCCAAAGCCCAGCTCGCGCAGGCTGCCCCGCGGGTTCTCCAGCGGCTGCAGGTTGGCGCTGAAGCTGTTGCCCGAGGCCTTTCCGTAGAGGTTGGGATGGGCAAAACCGGCAAAGACGGGGTCGAAAAAGCCCGGAGCAAAGCCGATCACGTCCTGGGTGGGAATGCCCGGGCCCAGGGCTCCCCCTAGCACGCGCACGTCATACAGCGAGGTGCGCACCTGGCGCAGGAAGTTGGCCTTGAAGCTGATCTTCAGGTCGGGCTCCTGCCATTGGTAGCTGCCTTTGAAGGTCAGCCCTTCGCGATTCTGAGGGTAGTTGGCGCTGTCAAACAGCTGATAGCGACCGATGAAGTTGTAGCTGCGGGGGAAGCGGATTCCCAGCAGGGCGGCGTTGAACAGGGCCGGGTTGTAGGTGGGGTCGATGCGCATGGCCCCGGCCTGCAGGTTGAGTCGGCCCTCGTCGAGCACGGCCGCCACCTCGCCCTTGACGAGGTTGCCCCGACTGATGTAGCCCGAGTTGCGGTTGGACTTGTACTCCGAGCGTGCCGCTTCGAAGTTGAGCTTGACGCCCTCCTTGTTCTCGTCGAGGGGGAGCCAGTGGCGCAGCGACAGTCCATAGGTGGTCTGGGCTTGCGAGCCAAAGTTGCCGCCCCCCGAGGTGAACCCCAGGGCATTGTCCTGCCCGCCCTGCCAGCCGCCGATGGGCCGGGTGTCCACCCGATTGGGCAGCACGCCGGTGGTGGCGATCTCCTGGGCGCTGCGCTGTAAGGCGAAGTGCCCGGGCGGATTGACCCACTGTGTCTGTGTCCAGCCCGGAGAGTTCAAGTAGGCGACGTTGGTGATGTTGTCCAGCCCCACCAGGGGGCCCGAGAAATCGGGCGATTCGTCGTAGTAGCGGGCCCAGTTGAGCTTGGCCTCGGTGTGGCCCCAGTGCAACCCCAGGTCGCCCCCCAGCACCACGTGAGCATAGTTGGTTCCGGCAAAGAGGTTACCCCCGTCGCCGAAGCGCGAGCCGAAAAGCTCCAGCTGCAGTTTCACATCTTCTTGAGGTTGAAATTCGCTCCATACCTGAATACCGAAGCCAGGGAAGCGCCCGGGGCCAAAGGCGTTGTTGTTGCCCTGGCCGGCGTAGATAAACGGGTCCATTCGCAAAGAGTCAAAGGCCCCCAGCGTGACCCGGGTGTGGGAGGGCTTGTGCAGGTAGTAGGCCTTCTCGAAGACGGCCCGGCTCCAGGGGCTGTAGAGCTCTTCTTGCCCGCCCGCGGAGACCACCTGATTGGCGGTCCAGGGGTTGGCCAGATAGGGGGCATTCACGCCCCAGTAGGCGTCGATCAGGCTGTTGCCCTGGGCGGTGTAGGCGGCCAGCTCCAGGCCGAATTCGTGATCGCTGTCGTTCTGGGTCTTGATGCCCAGCAGGGCCTTGGAGCTGAAGCCCACTCCATTGAGCAGAGCCCGGCCGTTGCGATAGTCCACCACCGGGATGAGACCGTGCACCTGAGGACGCAAAGCCGGCCCGAGGCTGCCTCCCACGACTTCGTGCAGGTTGAAGGTCGAAGTGCCCGCGGCTCCCTGGTGATTGAAGCTCTGGGTGAGGATGCGCGACTCGATGCTGCCGTAGAACTTCAGGGCCTCCAACTGGGTGACTCGCTGCTCAAGTCGGGAGGTGCTTTCCTCGAGGGCTGTCAGGCGCACCCCCAGCTGGGCCAGTTCGGGCTTGAGCTGCTGGCACAGTTCCTCGACCAGGCGCAGCTCGGCCTTGCTGGCCAGGGTGGCGGTGCTCTGGTCCCAGTGTTGCAACAGTCGGGCCAGCAGCCAGGCGACTTCGTAGCGCGACATGGCGCGGTCGCCCTTGTAGGAGCCGTCGGAGTAACCCTGGATCAGCCCTTTCTCGCGCAGGCGGGCCAGGGCGTCGGCCGCCCAGTGGGCCTCGCGTTGGGAAGGAAACAGGGGAGCCGCGAAGGCCTGGGTGGTGAGCAACAGGGCCAGGGTCAATTTTTGCATAGCCCCATCCTAACCAGAAAGCTCCGAGCGAAACTGACATTTTCATGGTTTTTTGGGTAGGGCGGCCTAGAGTGAGGTCATCGAACCAGGAGGTAGGCCCGTCATGGACATCCGCAATCAGTATGCATTCTCTCAGAACAACTTCATCGGCCACACGTTCAGCCGCAGCCACACCCCCCTGGTGGTGGCTTCCGCCGCCGATGGACAGCCGGTGGTGAAGCCTTGCCTGGCCGATTCGTTCATCCCCGAAAGCGACCACGTCGCTCTGGCCAGCCGCCCCAATGCCGAAACCCCCTGGCAGCCCGTGCGCAGCCTGGCCGAACTCAAAGAATTCGTGGCCAACACCCCGGCCGACCAGCTCGGCAACAACCTGGGCGTGTGGACCGATAAGCGCCGTTTCTGGGTGGTGGGAAGCCGCGACGGCCAGCCCCAGAACCGCGAAGTGCAGACCTTTGGCGACCGCTGGAAGAACATGGAAACGGTGGTCACCCGCGGCCTGGTCGACCGGGCCTTCCGCCCCGAAAACGACCCCGCCGCTCAGCCTGTCGAGGCCCTGGTTGGCCTGGAAGCGGCCCGCGTCAGCGTGGACCCCAAGTCTTTCACCCTCAGCGACTCGCAGTTCCCCGGTAAAGAGGTGGGCTTCTTCCACGAGGTCGGCAAGTTCAGCGAGCACGACGTCTACGTGGCCACCAGCATGGCTCCCTACCAGTTTGAATCCATCAAGAACACCACCAGCGAGCGCCAGGAAGACCTGATCCAGCCCGGCGGCTTCGGCGGCGGAGCCCCGGTCTACGTGATGCCCAAGGCGCTGGGGGGTCAGGACGCTGCCAGCCAGCCCAACAACTTCGCCTGAGTCTTGAAACGGTCGGTATCAACCATTAGTATGTATGTATGAAGACCATCACGATCAATGTGTCGGAGCCGGTGTATCGAGATTTTCAAGAGCACGCGCGAGCCTGCGACCGTACCACCTCTGAATTGATTCGAGAAGCTATGGAAATGTACCGGCTTGCTCGCATTCGCCCCAGACGTAGCCTTCTCGAGTTGCGGCCACTGTCACTAGGACAGGTGTTGCAGCCCATCACTTCAGAGGATGACCTGCTCGACGAGATGCTGGATGGCTAAGGGGCTGGATACGACCTTTCTGGTTCAGGTTGAAGTGAAGGAACACCCGGGACACGCCGCCGCCCTTGTTCTGCTCCACAAGATGCTGAAGGATGGGGAACCTCTGGCTCTGGCGCCTCAGGTGCTGACGGAGTTTGTGCACGTCATCACCGATCCAAAGAGGTTCGAATGTCCATTGACGGTGAGTGAGGCCCTGGTCCGTGCCGAGCATTGGTGGCAGGGTGAAGAGGTGCTTCAGGTGATGCCCACAGAGCAAAGCACTTCGCTGTTTCTACGCTGGGTAGCCCAGTATCGACTGGGCCGTAAGCGGCTCCTGGATACCCAGCTGGCCGCCACCTACCACTGCGCCGGGGTTCGCCAGCTGGTCACCACCAACGCCCGTGACTACTCCGTCTTCGGATGTTTTTCTATCGTTCAACCGTGAATACCGATTGAACCCTCCGTCCTCGCTGTTCAGGACGGGAACCTCTCTCTCATAAGCGAATCAAGTAAAGATGGTTCTACAGGGAAAGGTGCCGGAGTCTTTGTGGGCTGAGCATGGAGTCTGCTTCGCCTATCTCTTCGGTTCTCGAGCCAGAGGGCTAGAGCGACCTGAGAGTGATTTCGATATCGCCTGCTGGTATCAAGAAGAAGATTGCCTGAAACGTTTCGAGCGCCACTGTGACCTGCAAGCGGAACTGGAGAAACTTCTCAAAGCCCCGCTTGACCTGGTGGTCCTGAACGACGCCAAGCCCATCCTTCAGGGGGAAGCGGTGCTCAAAGGAAGGCTCCTTTTTCCCCAACCCAATGAGGCGGTTGTGCGTTTCGAAGCACGCATCCGCCAACGTTACGAGGATTATGTCTACAGTCAGCGCTTTTTCACCCAGGCCCTGCGGAAGCGGTTGGCGGCGGGATGACTCTTCATCGAGACTTGCTCCAGGAGCTGGAAAAGAATCTGGTCATCCTGGAGGAACTGGGCAATTTGAGCCGGGATGAATTCCTGGCAAACCCGCGTCACTACTTGCTGGCTGAAAGGTGCTTTCAGTTGGCAATCCAGTGCGTGATGGACATGGGCTACACGCTCGCTTCCTTTCATCGCTGGCAGCGGCCCGAAGACGGCCGCGATGCCATTCTGCTTTTGGGACGTCAGGGAATACTGCCGGAGGCCTTCGCCGCCAAGATCGCCCCGATGGCGAACTTTCGAAACGTGCTGGTACACGCTTATCTGGGCATCAATCGCGAACTGGTTTTCCGCTACCTCAGTCAGGTTCAAGACTTCCGAATCTTCTTGCAGCACCTGGACGCCTACCTCGGTTAGCCTTTCTTATGAGAAGCGACCTCCTCTGGCTCATCTTCACCCTGATCGGCGTGGCGTTGGCGGTCTATTGGACGCCTACCAGCGTCAAACTCCCTCTGCCTCCCGTGCTCGCCACGGCACTCCCGACTACTTTGATTGTTCTTGCACGGGTAGCCGCCACGAGGCCTTTAGACCCCCTTGCCAGTATCGACTCTGTGAGTGGGATCCTGATCTTGTGGCCAATCCGTGATGTGGTATGCCGAAGTGCTGGCTATTTCTGCGCCGGCGACATGGCTCGCCTCAGCCCCGCCTGTAGCCAGTTCAGGGTGGCCTGATGGTGCTCGAGCCGACGCAGCGAGCTGTCGAGTTCCAGGTGCACAAAGGCCCCGACGCCTCGGGTTTTCAGGTCGCGTTTCTGGGCATTGGTGGTGGCCATCATCCAGGGATGGGCGGGCCCGGCCAACACTCCTCGATGGGATCCCTGCAAGGCTTCGAACAGCCGGGCGGCGGGGCCCTGTTGGGGGGCGCTGCCACTGCCGTCGGCCACGATAAAGGCGAGGTCGGGGGGCATGGGGTGGGTTCGCTCTTTGCCGGCCTCAAAGCCGTGCAGTTGAAAAACCACGGTCGAGGGCTGCTGGGTCAGGGCGCGATGCCAGGCCATGAAGGCCGATTCGTCGGTGTGGGCCAGGTCCGAGCGTCCATCGGACCGATTGCGGCGATGGCACCCCCCCAAAATCAGTGCGTCGAAGGGAAGCTGCTGGTAGAGCTGCCAGGCCAGCGTGGCGGTGTGACGGTCGGCCACCGGGTGGGGCACTTCCAAAATCCAACCACTCTGGTGCTCGCGCCGAAAGAGCAGGCCCCAGCCCCGTTCCTCGATAGGCTCCAGGCAAGTGCCCTCCGGAGTTGTGTGCAGGCGAATCAGGCTGCATTCGCCCAGAGTCTCGAGCTGGCGCATTTGGCGGGGGGAGGGGGGCTGATAGCTCTCCATGGCTTTGCCGAAACGTTCGGCCACGAAGCGTTCCCAGTCGGCTCCGTCGGCGGGCAACCAGCCCAGCAGGCAGAGGCCCAGCAGCCAGGTCTTCAAAGCTTGTCGAGCATTTCCGTGACCTGCTTGTAGGCCGGACTCCCCTCGCTGGTCAGGTTGCTCTTCTTGTCGTACATCTTGAAGTAGGGAACGCTGGTAATGGCATACTTCTTGGCCGTGGGCGAGTGGACGTCGCCAACGTCCACCAGGTGCAGTTCGAGATCGCCGCGGCGAGCCAGTTGTTCGATTTTGGGGTAGAGGTTTCGGCAGATGGAGTTGCTGACGGCAAAGAAGCACACGATATTGGGTCGGTCGTACACCAACAGGGCGTTGACGTCGACGGCCTTCTTCTGGCCGTCTACGCGGTGGAGTTCGGCCTGGACCGGGATGGCCAGCAGCGGCAGCAACAAAACCAGCATTCTCATACGGCACTTTTTCGTGTTGTTCCAGAGGCTTCCTGGGGGAGTCTTTGGGGGGACGCCGAAAATTCAAGCCAAACTGACAACTGTGGGACACCAGGCTTGACCATCGAATCGCCCGAGAGCGCCTCGGATCGCCGTCGCGAGCGACGGCGGAAGATCAAAGTTCAACGTATTTTCGCTGCTGAGATCCTCGGAGCCCAGCAGCAAAACTGCTTTCTGCACATCTACGACATCAGCGAGTCGGGCATGCGCGTCCACACCGACCTGTCGTTTCCCGCGGGCGAGCCCTTGCCGCTGCGGCTTCTGCTCGACCGTCCCGTGGATCTCAGTGTGCAGGCTATCTGGCAGAAAGAACTGATCGGGGGTATGCACGTGGCCGGACTGAAGTTTGCCGACATCAGTCCCGAGGCCCAACAGGAGATCCGCGATTTCCTCGACCGCCACTCGCCCGAGAACAAGCGCAAGTCGGTGCGACTGCAGCGAATCCTGGTTGTGGAAATGGTGGTCGGTAACACCTCTCAGAAGTTCGGCGTGTTCACTCTCGACATCTCCACTACGGGAATGAAGATCAGCCACGACTATCCGCTTCCAGAAGAGGTGGATATGCCGTTTCGAATCTTACTCGAATACGATAAGCCCCCCATCGAAGTGGTGGCCCGAGTTACCTGGCAAGAGTCCAACAGTCTGGGTCAATACATGATCGGTCTCAACTTCGCCCCTCTCGAAGACGGGGTGCTGGCTCGACTGGAGGAGTTCATCGACCATCAACTGGCGGGCAACCGCGGTGGCGGAGGCCGTCGCATGGCTACTTTGGAAGATTTCGGAGATTTCGCATAAGGCCTTGCAATTGGGCGCTCAGGGCCGCTTCTTCCGCTCCCTGTCGACCATAGCGAAAGGCACTGAAGTCTTGCAGCCACCGGGCTACTCCCTGGCCGTGTTGCCAGTCCTCCAGGCGTCGACTCCAGCTGAGCAGCGTTTCCCAGGGCTGGCGTTCAAATCCGTGGCGGCGGAGCTGTGCCTGTAGTTCTTGAACCAGCGGATGGTCTTCACCCGGCACGTGCTTTCGCGCCCTGGAGCGAGGGGCGCGTCGCAGTTTGCCAAATTTCCAGGCAACTCCGGCCAGCAGCATCAGCCCCAGCCACTTCTTCTGTTTCCAGAGCCAGGCCAGCGCCTGTTTCCAATTGAGCGATTGGAGAAATCGGAAGTGGTAGGCCAGGGCTTCACGAATTTTCTCGAACCAGCTGGTCCAGCTCTGCCCGGGCTGGATGGCGGCGGGAGGGGTGGGGTCGAGCACCAGCCATTGCGCTCCGTCCCATACCTCCACCCATGCATGGGCATCGCGTACCCGCACGACGTAATAGTCGCCTCCGAGGCTTGGCTCGACCACCACGAATCCATTGATATAGCGGGCCGCGATGCCCTGGGTGCGCAGCATCAGCGTCATGGCAGTGGCAAAGACCTCGCAGTGGGCGGGCGGCTTGCTGCTGAGGAACTCTCCCACGGGGTCTTGGGAGCCGGCCCAGTCGTGACCGAAACCGTAGGTAAAGTTGTCTTGCAGCCAGTTCTGCAGCACGATGGCTCGCCGTGCCAGCGGATCGGTGGCAGGTCCCATAACCTCTTGGGCCCTTTGAGCAATGATCGGATTGAGCCCCTCGGGCAAATCGCGGCAATGTTCCAGGTAGGAAGCCGACTCGGGTGGAGCCAGGCACTCGTCGGGATAGCGTTTCACCTGGTAACGAACGGTTTCGTTGCCGCCCCCCCGCATTTCCCAAAGATGTCCCGAGAGCAGGGCCAGAAGGGGCTGATTGCAGATCATTTCTTGACTGTCTCGCGGGGCCATCAGCACAATGGGCGAGCGATTGACCTCGTATTCTTCAAGGATCGGTTCGCCGCCCTGGGGGGCGACCCCGGTGGGGTAGCGGTAGCGGTCGCCCCCCAGGCTCTCGCCCTGCTGGTTTTGCGAGGGGCCGTCTTCCTTCCAGATCAGTTCCTGGTAGTGGGTGTAGACTCGGGCCGGCAGGTAGCGATTGGGGCGCTTGCTAAAGCAGCGCAGCACCACGGCGGGGTTGGTCTCAGAATTCATCATGGTGTTCAGTCGGCTTTGGGCAGGGAAGGCCAGGCTGCTATCTCCACTGGCCGAAAGCAAGCGCAGCAGCCAGTTGGCCTGTCGTTCGCTAAAGGCATAGGTGAGGGCAATGCCACCCAGTAGAAACACCGCCGGCACCAGGGTGAGGTAGGCTTCTCGGCGAGGTTTGCGGCCACTGAGCACCTGACAGGAGGAAAGGCAGAAGAAGGTGCTCCAGGCCGCCGCCAACGCGGAAAAGTGTCCGGTGACGGGCTCGATGGTGAGACCGCACACCATGAAGAACAGGGCGCTGAGCACCATGGCTGCCCAATATTCGTATCGACTGTGTCGGCGTAACAGAGCGGGAAGGCAACTGAGCCCCAGCGTCAGTGCCACCGGATAGACGGTGTGGAAGATCAGGCCGGTGAAGCGCCCGTTGGCCTGGACTCGATAGAGGCCCAGGGCGACCAGGAGGCCAACCACAGTCAGCAGGATCCATTGCAGGCGGGGAATGTCCAGCCTGCCGCGCAGCAGTCCGCAGAGCAGGGCCAGCCCGAAGAGGCCCACCCCGATGGGGTTGGGGTGTAGCAGCAGAAAGGCGAGCCAGGAGGTCAAGATGGCCAGCACGCCCATCCCATTGAGGGCCGTCACAGCATGTCCACCCCGGTTTCGATCTGGGCCGCCGTGAGCACCTGGAAATCCTGGGTGTAGTCTTGCACCCCCGAGCAGTCGCCCAACTGATCGCCCACGAAAATCACTTTGAGGGCGCATCCCCGTTCGCGGATGGCCCGCAGTAAGCGCAGCCGAGACTCGTCCCAGGCCAGCAAGATGACGACGGTGGTGGTGACGTTCTCGAGGCCGTCGAGAAGCACCGGTTCCAACTTCTCGAAGGCGGGCTCAAGACACGGTTCTACGCAGGCCAGGATGTCGAGCACGTTATCGAGGTAGGCCAGCGAACGCCCCGCCTGGAGTTGATAGAGTTCTGGACCGGCGGCAAAGAGATCAATGACGTATTCATCGCGGCTGATTTGATCGGCCACGGCCGCTGCTAACGACAGAGAGGCTTCGAAATCGGTGCGGCGCGCTTTGACTGTGGCGGGAGTCAAGAAAGTGTCCAGCACCAGCGCAATTCTGCAGAAAAACTCCTCTTGAAACTCCTTCACAACGGGTTCTCCCCGGCGCGCAAAGGAGCGCCAGTGGATCATGCGCAGGCTGTCGCCCACTCGGAATTCACGGGTGCTGAGAAACTCGGTCGAGTCGCCCACGTTGGACGTGAGCGCCATGCCTCCGGGCTGATACTTCCGCCCCACCGGCATTTCCAGCGACAGCAGGGCTTGAAATTTGGGATAGACGAGCAGGCTGCGGCCAATTCGATGGGGCGTCCAGTCGCGCCAAAGTCCGAAGGGAAAGAGGGTGGCCTGATAGATGCTTTCGATTTCGTAGCGACCCCGCTGCTTGATCAGAACCTGCCAGTGCCCGGAGGCACTGCTTCCCGGCTCAACATCGCCGAGATAGGGGCCGGGGTGGGGGTCTTTCAGGCTGCCCAAAGGCAGACCCATGATGCGCAGGTTGACGTCGCGGGCCAGGCGGTTCGATGGGTTGTGCACCAGGCAATGAATCTCGAACGGGGTGTCTTTGGTCACACGTTCGGGAATCATGGCCTGCAGCTTCAGTGGTTGCCGGGCCCAACGCGCCGCTACCATGGAAATCAGTAGAACGGCCGCCAGTCCGCTTCCCAGCAGATGAGCCTTGAAGACTGCCGAGCCACCGGTGATCAGGTTGGACGCCAGGCCCAGGTAGAAGAGCACCGTGCCGCTGCTGGTCAGGCGTTCTCGCAGCAGCGAGCGAAAGGCGCGATAGGTGGACGAGTCGACCACGCGCCTCAAGGTGCTCACGTGGGCACGGGCACCTTTTTTAGAATCTCGGCGATGATGTGCTCTTTGGATACCCCCGAATACTTGGTTTTGGTGTCCAGCACCAGACGATGTGCCAGCACCGGTTCGGCCATGCGCTGGAGGTCATCGGGAATGACGTAATCACGTCCCTGGCAGAAGGCCCACGATTGGCACACTCGGTAGTAGGCCAGCGAGCCTCGTGGGCTGGATCCCAGGCGCAGCCTGGCATCGGCGCGGGTGGCCTCGATCAAACTGAGCAGGTATTCCAGGACGGGTGCTTCGACGCGAACCTCGCGCACGGATTTTTGCACCTCGAGCAGCTCGCCGAGTTGAATGGCTTCCTCCAGGTCTTCCAGGGGATGCCGTTGGCGTTGACCTTCGAGAATCGAGGCTTCATCCTGGCGAGTGGGGTAGCCCATCGACAGCTTGACCGAGAATCGGTCGAGTTGGGCTTCCGGCAGGGGGTAGGTGCCGTGAAATTCCACCGGATTCTGAGTGGCCAGCACCAGAAACGGTCGAGGCAGAACGTAGGTGGTGCCCTCCACCGTGGCCTGCCCCTCGGACATCGCCTCCAACAAACTGGACTGGGTGCGAGGGCTGGCCCGGTTGATTTCGTCGGCCAGCACCACATTGGCGAACACCGGCCCCTGGCGGAACTCAAAGCTGCCTTCTTTAGGGCTGTAAATCGACGACCCCAGGATGTCTGTGGGCAGCAAGTCCGGGGTAAACTGCACCCGGCGAAAGTCGCCTCCAATCGTTCGGGCCAGGGCCTTCGCCAGGGTGGTCTTGCCCACACCGGGAACATCCTCCATCAGCACGTGGCCCCCGGCGAAGATGGTCGCTACCAGCAGACTTAACGGCTCGCGCTTACCCCGAACGACCCTCTCCAGATTGTCCACGATCCTCTGAAATAGACTCATGCTTCCTCCGCCCGGGTGCGTTCGGGAAGGGACCTCCTGTCCCCCCCTCGATTTGCGGGGGGCTCGGGGGAGGCGCATAGCCCCCCCGAAATCCTCGGGTAGAGAACTTCATATTTCGCACATGTGCAGTTCACCATCGCTGCTCGTCGCTTGCCTAAGATGTGGACATGAACTTTCGAGAGTACCGTCGATTTCATCAATTGACTCAATCGGAGCTGGCCGAGAAACTCGGCCTTGACCGTTCGGTCCTGGCACACTATGAGCGAGGCACTCGCGTGCCCCGCTCGTCCACGCTGGATCGAATTCAAGAGAAGCTGGGGCTCGGTCTTGACGAACCGGACCATTCGTTGCTTTCTCCCAAGCGGCTTCAGTTTGCTTTCCCCGATGTCCAGCCTCGCGTGGGCAAGCCGATTCACAGCCCCGCCTGGAAGAGGCTCGCCGAGAGTCATCCTGAGCTGATGGGGTATCTGGGACCGGCCCCGCCCATGATGGAGGCCTGGATTCGTGTCGACTCGACCTTCGAGTGCCTGGCCTGGTTGCAGCTTCATCGCGCCGGTGCGAAGCTCTGCTTTGAGTCACCGAACCTCAAGGGCTGTCCTGGACCACCGCTTTGCTGCGAGGGTCAGTCCCTCGGCTTGCAACGGTTGCCCTGCCTGTTTCAATCGAGTCCCCCCATTCCTTATCTTTGTTGGCCTCAAGTCGAGATGCGCACAAGTTGGAAGACCTACCGCGTGGACGCGATTTTTGCCGCCCATGTTCGAGGCTCCGTTGCGTGGATGGTCGTTGAGCTGGATGGGCCTGGCCACCGCAGCGATCTGGATGAACGTCGGTCCGAGGCTCTTGGCAAGAAGGTCTTGCGGTTCGACGCTTCTCACGTCTACGGATTAGAGTTCAGCGAGCGGTTGCTAAAGCGCATCGCTCGGGAGTTCTCCCTAACTTTGGGGGGCTGAATGTGGCGCTTTGCTGCCTCATTGTGGCGTTCGAATCGCCACATGCGTGGTGGAGCGGGCTGAGTGTGGCGCTTTGCTGCCTCATTGTGGCGTTCGAATCGCCACATGCGGGGTGGAGCGGGCTG
>CAZYPN010000024.1:60847-99695 GCA_964649085.1 uncultured Burkholderiales bacterium
GCTTTGCTGCCTCATTGTGGCGTTCGAATCGCCACATGCGGGGTGGAGCGGGCTGGTTGTGGCGCTTTGCTGCCTCATTGTGGCGTTCGAATCGCCACATGCGGGGTGGAGCGGGCTGGTTGTGGCGCTTTGCTGCCTCATTGTGGCGTTCGAATCGCCACATGCGGGGTGGAGCGGGCTGGTTGTGGCGCTTTGCTGCCTCATTGTGGCGTTCGAATCGCCACATGCGGGGTGGAGCGGGCTGGTTGTGGCGCTTTGCTGCCTCATTGTGGCGTTCGAATCGCCACATGCGGGGTGGAGCGGGCTGGTTGTGGCGCTTTGCTGCCTCATTGTGGCGTTCGAATCGCCACATGCGGGGTGGAGCCGTAGTGTCAGTCGAGCAGATCGAAAACGTGTTCTATATGATGTGGCTCGTTGAACCCCTCTCCTCGACTTGAGAATTTTTCTTTACATCGCGAAGGAGGCTCCCTGAGTCTTGAATAATATTCACGCATAGGTAGAAGAAAATTCTATTAGACCATCTGAAGAAAGGTGGGGGCTATGTTCAACTCCCCTCAAAATAGCGAGCAACCGGCCAAGATCATGGTGATGGGACTGGGAGGAGCGGGCTGCAACCTGGTCAACCGGTTGGCCGAGCGCCCCCCCGTGGGCGTTGATCTGATCCTCGCCAATACCGACGCCCAGGCGCTGCTCTCAAGCCGCAAAGGGCCCAAGGTCATCTTCCTGGGCGAAGGCGCTACCCGGGGCCTGGGAGCCGGCGCTGACCATCGTCTGGGTAAGCAGGCGGCCGAACAAAGCATGACGCGGCTCGAAGAGTTGTTCCAGGGCGTAGACATGGTGTTCCTCACGGCCGGCATGGGCGGTGGCACTGGAACCGGAGCTGCTCCTGTGGCGGCGCGGGCGGCTCGCAAGGCAGGCGCCCTGGTGGTGGCGGTGGTGACGCTGCCCTTCGAGTTTGAAGGGCATCGGCGCGTGCGTACGGCCCGTGAAGGCGTGGCCTTGCTACAAGACGAGGTAGACACGCTGCTGGTGCTGCCCAACCAGAAGCTGCTGGCCATGGAGTCAGGTCATTGTCCGCTGGACGAAAGCTTCAACGTGGTTGACCAGGTGCTCTGCGACGCAGTGCGTGGTATGACCGAAATTGTCACGATGCCCGGGGTGATCAACCTCGACTTCGCCGACGTGCGGGCCGTACTCGAGGGTTCGGGACGCGCCATCTTCGGTATGGCCACGGCGCCCACGGCCCAGCGTGCCGTAGAACTGGCCCTGAGCAACCCGCTGGTAGGAGGGTCGCCCGATGGGGCTGCCGGCTGCTTGCTGAATATCACGGCTGGCCCCGACATGACCTTGCAGGACTACTCGGCCGCCTGCGCTCTGCTGCAGGAATCGGCTTCGCCCGAGGCCATGGTCCTGTGCGGCTACGTGCAGGATGACTCGATGATGGGTCGGGCCCGGGCCACCGTCGTGGCTACTCGCGTGGTGCCGGCCGACAACCTGCACAAGCCGGTGATTCTGGGCAACCCGCTGGAAGAGCCGATGGTGAAGGACAACGAGTTGCTGCCTCTGGCCAGCGCTGCCTTGCCGGCCAACGAACTGACGGCCTATGAGCGACGGCAGCGCCAGGATTCGGAGGAGATTTCCTTTACTCCGGCCCAGCGTCCAGCGCTCAAAGCTCGGGCTCCTCAGCCTGCTGCTGCGGCGGCGGCGGGAGCTCCGCGAGCCGGACTGGTGCGCAAGGGTGGCATGAGCAGCGGGGAAACCGAAAAGCG
Source organism: uncultured Burkholderiales bacterium (assembly GCA_964649085.1). Classification (GTDB taxonomy): domain Bacteria; phylum Vulcanimicrobiota; class Xenobia; order Xenobiales; family JADMJV01; genus JADMJV01. The sequence goes on from CAZYPN010000024.1 coordinate 62,617, forward strand.
CAGCAAGTGGATGGATCTTCCCGCCATCTGGCGTCGCGCCCGCCGGGGCGAGAACGCCAGCGATAAGGCCAACGAAGCCTAGTTCTAAACAGCTGTTCCCGGGGCGACGCAGGAGCCCTGGAACGGATGTTTTGAACCAACGTAGTGGCGCGCCCATCTGTTTGACCCTCATCGATGGCGTAGCGCGCCACGGAGGCTCGCTTGCAGAAGGTCCCGCGGCGCAGTGAGCCAAAGGCCAGGGGATGAGAAAGCACACCCTGGCCTTTGGCCTTTTTCTTTACAGCTGCTGGGCCAGTCCTGTGGGGGCGGTTCCGGGCGGCGAGCGCAAGGACATCCCCCCTTCCCTCACCTGGGATCTGACCCAGATTTATTCCACCCGTGAGGCCTGGCAGAAAGACCGCCAGCAGCTGGTCGAGGCCTTGCCGGGTCTGGCTCGGTTCTCGGGGCACCTGGGCGATTCGGGATCGGCGCTGTTCGAGGCGTTGGACCTGCAGCTCAAGCTGCGCAAGCAGCTCGATCGGGTGTATGCCTACGCTTACATGTTGGCCGATCAGGACACGCGCGACGCCAGCCACTCCGAAATGCGCCAGTCGGCCCAACAGCTGGCCAACCAGATGGAAAGTCAGCTGGCCTACTTTCGGCCCGAGGTGCTGGCTTTGGGGAAGTCCCGCGTAGAGGCCCTGATCGCTGCCGAGCCCCGGCTGCAGACCTATCGTCCGCTCTTTGAAGACATTCTGCGCAACCAGCCGCACGTGCTCGACGCTGCTCAGGAGAAGTTGGTGGCCCAGGCCGGCGAACTGGTCGACAGCGGACAGTCGGTGCACAGCACCTTTACCGACGCCGAAATGCCCTATCCTGAAGTGCAGCTGTCCACGGGCAAGAAGGTCAGACTCGATGCCGCGGGCTACACCGGCCATCGTTCCTCGCCCGTACGAGCTGACCGTCTCAAGGTGTTTCGGGCATTCTGGGGGCGCTATCAGGACTTCCGGCGCACGCTGGCGGCCACCCTGTCAGCCCAGGTGAAGGGCCATCTCTTCGACAAGAACGTTCACGGCTACAAGAGCTGCCTCGAGGCCGCGCTGTTTCCCAACAATGTGCCCACCGAGGTCTATCATCAGCTGCTGCAAGACGTGCACGCCAATTTGCCTACGCTGCATCGTTACCTCAAGCTGCGCAAACGGCTGATGAAGCTGCCCCAGTTGGGCTACGAAGACCTGTATGCTCCCATTTTACCGGGGTTCAAAGCCAGCTATACCCCTCAGCAGGCCATGGAGCTTACGGTGGCCTCGACGGCTCCCCTGGGTGGCGAGTACCAGGAACTGATGCGCAAGGCCTACCGTGAGCGTTGGGTAGACTTCCTGCCTTCGCCGGGAAAGCGCTCGGGAGCTTACAGCACGGGCGACGTCTACGACCTGCATCCTTACCAGTTGCTCAATTTCAACGGAGCCTACGAAGACGTCTCTACCCTGACCCACGAGTCGGGCCACTCGCTGCATAGCTATTTTTCCAATCGAAATCAGCCCTACGGGCTGCACGCCTACCCGATTTTTGTGGCCGAAGTGGCCTCGACACTCAACGAAAATCTGCTGTTTCACTATATGCTGGGCCAATCGAAAGACCCCAAGGCTCGACTCAGCCTGCTAGGCGACTATCTGGAGGGATTGCGGGGCACCCTGTTCCGCCAGACCCTGCTGGCCGAGTTCGAATTGAAGGTGCACGAGATGGCCGAGGCCGGCCAACCCCTGACGGGGGACAATCTCAACCAGCTCTATCTCAAGCTGCTGCGCCAGTACTATGGTCACGACCAGGGCGTTTGCACGGTGGATGAACTCTACGGGGTAGAGTGGGCTTACATTCCTCACTTTTATTACAACTTCTATGTCTTCCAGTACGCCACCAGTATGGTGGCCTCAACCTGTCTGGCCGAGGGAATACGGGCAGAGAAACCCGGGGCCAGGGAGGCCTACTTGAAGATGCTCTCCTCGGGCTGTTCCGAATATCCCCTCACACTGCTGCAGAAAGCCGGAGTCGACTTGCTCAGCCCTGAGCCGTTTGCGGCCACGATGAGGGAGATGAACCGGGTGATGGACGAGATCGAAAAGCTCGCGCCCGGGAGCTGAACCGGTGACCCGATGCGCATCCTGATGATTCAGGATAGCTGGGGTGGAGGGGGGGCCGAGACCATCTTCCGCCATTGGCGCCGGGGATTGCAGGTCGCCGGGCACGAGGTGGCCGTGCTTTCGCGGACGCCCTCCCCCGAAGTGGAGTTCAGTTTTCGGTCCCACAGCGGGCGGGTCGAGCTCTTGTTGCGGCTCTTCAATCCCTGGGCCTTCTCGGCGCTACGACGGGCTTTGAGGGAGTTTCGACCTGAGGTGGCTCACGTCGGGATCTTCTCGTTTCGCCTGTCCCCCGCCATCTTTGCCCTCTTGCGAGAGATTCCCACCCTCTACTACGCCCAGCTGCACGAGCTCGACTGTCCTACCGGCAAACGCTGGGTGAATGGATCCGTGTGTTTCAGCCCGGCCGGGAACGTCTGCTTGCAGCGTTGTCTGTCCTTTCCGGCCTGGCTTGCGCTGATGCTGCAGCAGCGCCTCCAGCGCTCGGCGCTGGGCGCGGTCGGGCACGTGGTGGCCTGTAGCCAACACCTGCGAGATCGCCTGCAATCTCGAGGAATTCGGGTGGATTCGGTGCTGCGCCCGGGATTGCCCCTGCCCTCAAGGGTGTCCGTCGAGCGCCGGCCCCAGGTGGCCTGTGCGGCCAGGCTGGAACCCGAGAAAGGGGTGGATGTCCTGCTGCGGGCATTTGCCCGCCTGCGCCAGCACCATCCTGAAGCCGAACTGCTGCTGGCCGGAGAGGGCTCCAGCCAGGCGTCCCTGCGGGCTTTGGCCGCTCAACTGGAACTGGGTGACTCGGTTCGCTGGCTGGGCTGGCTTCAAGGCTCCGAGCTGCAGGCTCGATTTGCCCGAGCCCGCTTCCAGGTCGTGCCCTCGCTCTGGGAAGAGCCCTATGGCTTGGTGGCCTGTGAGGCTGCCGCCCTGGGGCTTCCTGCCCTGGTCAGCGGGTTGGGCGGACTGCGCGAAATTGTGGTGCCTGGAGAAACGGGACTGTGGGTTTCGCCCGGCTCTGTGAGCGCATTGGCCGAGGCGATGCTCCGGCTGTGGGACAGTCCCCCGCTGGCGGCGGAGATGGGGTACAAGGCCCGGCTGCGGGCCGAGCAAGAGTTTTGCCTCGAGCGTTCGTTGCGAGATTTGCTGAGCTGCTATCAACGCCTGGCAACCATGGAAAAGGAGCCTGAGTGATGATGAACATTTCTTGCGTACTGGCAACCCCTTCGGGCTGGTCAGAAGTCGCCTGGACTCTGGAAGCGCTCCGCCAACAGAGCATCGCCTCCGAGCTGGAGGTGCTGGTGGTGGGTCAGGGTCCAGAGCCCCCCGGTATACCCTGCAAGGGCGGATTGCAGGGCCTGAGCTGGGTGGATGGGGGCGATTGGGTGCAGCGGGCAACGGCCGCCGCCATCGGCGTTCGGGCCGCCCAATACGAATACGTGGCTTTGCTGGAAAATCACGCTCGACCCGCCCCTTGTTGGGCCGAGGAAGTGCGAACTGGACTGGAGCAGGGCTATGCCGGCAGCGCCGGACGCTTCGTGCTCGAGAACCCGGCGACCATGGTCAGCCGCATTGACGTCTGGCTGCACTACCCCTACTGCGTCGACTTGCCCGAACAGGGCGAGCCTTTCGAGAGCCCCGTACTGCCCTGGCACAACGTGATGTATCGCCGCTCCTTACTGCTGCAACAGGAGCAACCCCTGGAGTGGCTGCTGCTTCCCGAGCAGCGGCTGCAACAGGTCCTGCAACGTCAGGGCCAGCGCTTCTGTCTGTGCCCACGGGCCCCGTTTTTTCATCTCAACTGCTCGTCCCAGTGGATGGCCCTGCTGACCTCGCTCGATACCAGCCGTTCGGCTGCCCTGCGGCGGGCCGAATCGTGGGGTTGGGGTCGTCGCTGGCTCTATGCGCTGCTTTGGCCGCTGCTCGGGTTGCGACGCTTTCAGCTTAGAACGCAAGAGTTTCGTCCGCACTTGAGGAGGATGGGCCATCCGCTGGAGTTATTCGCGCGTTTGGCGCTGGTCGAATGGGCCGGCGCGGCCGGCGAGGCTGTGGGGCTGATCTTCGGAGAAAACCCCGATGCCTGGACCAGCCGCCATGAGTTGCGTTTGGACCATCGACTCAACGCGGCTGAGCGTCGCGACTATGAAGAACGCGCCCGGCGAGCTCTTCATAGTCGCGGTTGAAAACAAGAAAGACCCCCGGTTTCCCGGGAGTCTTTCGCTGGCCTCTGGTCGGAAGGCTCAGTCGCGGTAGATGGCTTCGCTGACGGCCTCGTTGAACTTGGCCACGTCTTTGCCGGCCTTGCCCACTGCGGGCAGCACGCCGTCTTTATAGCCGTTGTAGGCGCCGGTGCCCAGACCATAGATGGCGCCGCCAACCGCAGCCAGGGGCACTGCCAGCACGGCTGCGCCGGTGGCCAGGATCTGGCCGCCGACCTTCAGGGGCAGAGCGGCATCGGATTTCCAGATTTCGGAACTGGCGCGCACGTAGCCGCCGGGCAGGTGGATCAGGGTGGAGGCACCGATACCGGCGCCGGCGATGGCGGCGGCGCCGGCGCTGCTGATCAGGCCCTTGCCGGCCTCGATAACCTTGATTTCATAGACCTGCTCGGGGGTCTCGGGCTGCTGCTGGGCGGCTTCGCGCACGAACTCGACGGCCTTGCCGGCCAGTTCGGTGTGGAACTGCTTCACCGTGTTGGTACCGGCGGGGATAGCGGCCAGGGGGTTTTTCTCGGCGCCTTCTTTGAAGCCCTCAAACATGCCGTAGAGGGTGCCTCCCAGAACGGCGAAGGCGGGAGCGGCCAGTCCGGCGGCGATGATGACCGGGGTCAGAGTGGTTTTCAGGACCGGTCCGAGCATCTTGCTCTTCCAGACGCCTTTGACGGTCTCGAAGGTAACCTGAGGAGCGCGAACCAGCGAAGAGGCACCGATGCCCACGCCTTCTACAACGCCACCGAGTACGCCGCCCGCCAGGCCTTTGCCCAGGTCGAGCCAGCTGAAATTCTTCTCGTCAAACTCTTTGCGATTGTCAACCTTGTCCTGCTCCGGCTGCTCGGGAGGCTGGGGGTTGTTCTGGTTCTGCACCGCGATGCGGGGGGTGCTGGTGAATACGGGAGTGTGCTGTTGGATGGTCATGTCTGTTCCCTCCGTGGACTCGAGTCCACTGTGTGAAGTGTTGTGTGCCCCTGACTTATATCGATTGGAGTTGAACGAACCATTGACGAGGTGTGAACAGCCGGTCATTTCAGGCAGGGAATCCCGGCGGGCTAGCACACTACGAAAGAGTACAAGCAAGTTTTCTTTGGAGGATCCGATGGCAACTCAGACTGCACCCTTCTCTCTTCCCGCGCTCCCCTATGCGTTCACCGCCCTGGAGCCGCACATCGACGCAAGAACGATGGAAATTCACCACGGCAAGCATCATCAGGCCTATATCAACAACCTGAACGCCGCTCTTGAGGGTCAGGCCGACCTGCAGGGCCTGTCGCTCGAGCAGTTGCTGGCCAACAACCTGGCTAAGGTACCTGAGAGTATCCGCGGCGCGGTGCGCAACAACGGCGGTGGGCATCACAACCATAGCCTGTTCTGGGAAATTATGGCGCCCAATGCCGGCGGCAATCCCAGCGGCAAGATCGGCGAGGCCATCGCCCAGACGTTTGGCGACTTTGAGACCTTCAAGAAGCAGTTCGCTCAGGCTGCTGCTACCCGGTTCGGCAGTGGCTGGGCGTGGCTGGTGGTCAATGGCGAGGGCAAGCTACAGGTCTACTCGACGGCCAATCAGGACAGCCCGCTGATGGAAGGCCACAAGCCTCTCTTGGGTCTGGATGTGTGGGAGCACGCCTACTATCTGCATTACCAGAATCGCCGTCCCGACTACGTGGCCGCCTTCTGGAACGTGGTCAACTGGAACAAGGTGAACGAACTGTTCGCTTCTTAAACCTGGCTTGGGAAACCGGCATCGAAGGCCCTCGCAAGGGCCTTTTTTCATATCGTCGAACAGGCACAACTTCATCGCTGGTTGGAGGATGTCGTGGCCGAACTGTACCCCCTGTCCCTGGGCTTGCACCTCAAGCGAATCTTTCGCGAGTTGAAGCAACAGCAGCAGATCTACGACCTGCCTCTGAACAAGTTCTGGAAGCCTCGGCCGGACAAAGACCTCAGCGTGCACTTTCACGGTCGGCCAGCAGCCACGGCCCTGGGCCCGGCCGCCGGGCCCCAGGACCAGCTGATTCAGAACATCATCCTCTCCTGGCTTGGCGGCTGCCGCATCGTTGAATTGAAGACCGTTCAAATTATGGATCAGCTGAAGATCAGCCGCCCCTGTATCTACGCAGGCAATGTGGGCTTCAATGTGGAGTGGTCGCAAGAACTTCGTCTCGAACAGTCTTTGGTGGAGTATGTGGCTTCCTCGATGTTGATCGATATCCTCACCCACCTGGACGTACTCGGGTTCGGCGCCGATAGGGATCGGGCCACTCCTACGATTTTTGACCTGTCGGTGGGCTATGACCTGAAAGGCATCAGTTCGCCCGAAGTTCGCGGTTTTATCGACCAGACCATCGACGCCAGCGCCGTCATCGAGCGCCTGAAGGCCGAGATTCCCGAGCAGCTCAGGCACCTCCGCGAGGTTCCCTTTCGCAAGAACATTGTGAACAGTATCACGCTGTCCACGTTTCATGGTTGTCCCAAGGAAGAAATCGAGAGTATCTGCCGCTACCTGCTGGGCGAGGTGGGGGTGCACACCATTATCAAGCTCAACCCCACGCAGCTCGACCGAGCCTATCTCGAAGAGCTGCTGCATCAACAGATGGGCTACAAGGATTTGACCGTCAATCCCAAGGCCTGGGAGACCTCGCTGAGCCTGGATGAGGCCGTGGGCATCGTAGAGCGCCTCGAACCTTTGGCGAAGGAGAAAGGCCTGAACATCGGAGTGAAGTTTTCCAACACTCTGGAGGTTATCAATCGCGACAACTACTTCAGCGATGAAGTGATGTATTTGAGCGGCCCCCCTCTGCACGTCATCGCCGTGACGCTGGTGGAGGAGTGGCGCAAGAAAGTGGGCAATCGTTTTCCCATCACCTTCGCTGCCGGCATCGATCGGGAAAACTTTCCTGACGCCATGGCGCTGGGGCTGACTCCCATCACTTCCTGCACCGATTTGCTCAAGACTCGTGGATATGCCCGTTCGGTAACGTATCTTCAGCACTTGGAAGAGAAAATGGAGGGGGTGGGGGCCAGCGACATCGAGGAGTGGACGTTGCTCGCCTATGGCCACCACCAACAGGCCCTGGAGCAGCTGCAGGTCGAGGCCGACTTGAAGGCGGCCCTGGCTCAGGGCGGGCCACGCCAGGCTCTGAAACAGTGGGTGGCCCGCCACCCCCAGCGCGAAGCCGAGGCCAGCCAGGCCTGGCGGGCCTGGGTAAGCCAGACCAGTTTGCTGAACACTTCCGATTACGCCGCGCGCGCAAGAGGGAACCCTCGCTACACAAAGGCCAGGAACAGCCAGGCTCCCAAGAAGATCGGTTCGGCCCTGTATTTGCTCGACTGTATCGCCTGCGGCAAGTGTGTGCCGGTGTGTCCTAACGACGCCAATTTTACCTACGAAGTGGAGCCCATGGAATTGGAAGCTCGCAACTACAAGGTTGTTGGCTCTCAAGTGCTGCCCGAGGAGTCGTTCATCCTGAAGGTCAAGAAGAGCGAGCAGTGGGCGGTATATGCCGACTTTTGCAACGAATGTGGCAATTGCGATACCTATTGTCCCGAGGAAGGCGGTCCCTTTGCTCAGAAGCCCAAGTATTTTGGCACCATGGAAACCTTCCAGCAGCACGTAGACCGCGACGGCTTTTATGTCGAGCGCTCGCAGGATAAGGATCGCATCTGGGGGCGTATGGGCAGCCGACAGTACTATCTGGAAGTGGAGCGGGAAGCCAATCGTGCGGTCTTCACCGACCATGTGCTGGAGCTGACGCTCGACCGAAGCAAGCCCGATAAGCCATTGAAGACCAGCATTGTAGAACCGGGCTCTTGCGGACACGTTTTGCAAATGAAGTACTACTTCTGGATGGAGAAGTGTCTCGAGGGGGTTCTGAACCCGGCCCGCGTGAACTATGTCAACGTGCGCTTTTTGGCCGAAGAGGGCGCAACCGTCGGAACCTGAGTCGGAAATCTTAGCGGCTTAACGAAGGACCCCAAACAGGTGTGCGAAAACATGGCGGTTGATCCTTTCGGGTGAGATGATGCCCTCTGGGGTCTGAGAGCAGGACCATCGATTGGCTGAGAGTGGTGGAAAAAAGAAAGTGACGGCGACCCCTGCGGGGTTGGCCCAGCTTTCGCCTGCCCAGCTTCAGAAGCTGAGAGCGGCTCAGCAGGCGCGTGCCGCTGCCGCAGCCGGGTCGGAGGTTCCGCCCAAGTCCGCGCCCGTGGTTGGCAATGGCGAGGCCGTGGCCAGGTCGACCAGCGCCTCCCCCGCTCTGGTCGAATTGAAAAAGAGGGTGGTGCTGGCCAACCAGCTGGCCCTGAAGTATAAGACCCACGCCGCCAAGCTCACCTTGCTGGTAAAGAAGTCAAAGCTTCAGGGCGAACGCCTTCAAGCCCAGGTGGCCCAGTTGCAGCAACTGCGAGGGCGCGACCAGAAACAGCTGGCACAGGCTCAGCAAGAGGCCCAGCAGATGTTTCAGCAACTGGAAGCGTCGCTGAGCGAGCTCGAACAGGTTCGCGAGCGACTGGCTCGGGAAGAGTCGGCCCGAGTGGATCTACAGCATTCGGTGGACCACCTCGAGCAGCAGCTGCGCGAAAAATTTGCCGAGGCGGCCCGCTTCGACGGCCCTCTGCTCGACGAGCTCAGGGCCCAGCTGCAGCAAAAAGAACGGCTCTTGCAGCAGGAGATCCAGGCTCGCAAAGAGCTTCAACGGGCGCTGGAAGCGTCCGGCGGTTCGACTCCTTCAGACAGCGCCGAGATGGCTGGCCTGCGGGCCCGAGTGGCCGAGTTGGAAAGCCAGTTGGCAGGTTACAATGACCAGCTGGCCGATTTCCAATCTCAGAACGAAGAGCTGATGCTGGCGCTGGATCAGGAGAAGGCTGAAGGGTTTCATTTTCTCGAAGAGCTGGAGAAGGCCCGGGCCGAGATTGAACGCCTGCAGCGTCAGCTGGCCGAGGACCAGCGCAAACTGCCCGAGCTTGAGGAGCTACGACGTCAGCTGAAAGAAGTTCAGGAGGTGCTTCGGGTCAAGAGTGCCGACCTGGACACCAGCAACGCCCTGCTGATGGAGCTGGAAATCGACCTGCACGAGCGCGACGAACGGCTCGAGAAGCTGCAGAAACAGCTGAACGACGAGATCGAGGCAAGCAGGGCCTCTTTCGAGGAGCATCAGCTCGAGCTCGAAGAGCTGCGTCTGTTGCGCGACGACGCCGAGAGCGACAGCAAGCTCGTCACCACCATTCAGGATCAGCTCGATGAAGCGCAGGTAGAAGCTCGCAGCCTGCGGGCTCGGGTGCTCTCTTTGGAGTCGGAAGTCAAAAGGCTGCGCGAGCAAGAGGATGCCCGCAAAGAACTGCAGCGCGAACACGAGGGGCTGCTCGAGCAGCTCGAGCAGGTGCAATCGGCCTTGCAGGAACGCGAAGAGGAATTGGCCGGGCTGCTTCATCAGCTGGAGGTCCGCGAAGAAGAGGCGGAAGGTCTGCGCTCTCGCGAGTCTCAGGAACACGAACTCGAGCGTCTGCGCGGTTCGCTGAGCCAGGCAGAGCAGCAGGTCGAAGAGCTTCAGGAGCAACTTCGGGAACAGCAGGCTCAGTCGGGCGGCAGCCGGAGCGAGTATCTTCGCGAAGAGCTCGACAAGACACTGGACCGCCTGAGCGAGGCCCAGGCTCAGCTCAAGCAGGCCGAGGAGCTGGAGAATACCAACCGCAAACGCGTTCGCGAACTGGAAATGCTGAAAGACGCGCTGCAAAAGCACATCGACGACGTCGAGGTTCAGCTCAAAAGCAAGAGCGAGCGCCTCGAGGTGCTGGAGCAGAGTGATCGCGAGCATCGCTCTCGAGTCGACGACCTCAAGCGCGTCATTGAGCAACACCAGGCCGACCTCAGTGAGGCTCGCGAGCAGCTGCGTCAGAACCAGGGCCAGGCTGGCGAGCTTTCCCCCGAAGTTCAGAAAAAGATCGAGCGTCTGGAGAAAAAGGCCGCTCAAAGTGAGCAGCAGCTCGTCGAGACCCGAGCCCGTCTGCTGGAAGCCCATAACGAACTCGAGCCCCTGGACAACCGCCGAGCCCGCGCCGAGGCCAAGGTCACCATTCTGCAAAGGGAGCTGGCCGAGGCTCTGGAGCAGGTCCAACAACTCGAAGAAAAACTGAAGCTCTATGAACCCGACCCTCCCAGTCGGAAGGGTCGAAAGGGTCGGTCTTGAGCCAGCCCACTCGCACGGTCACCACTCGTCAGGCGGGGGCGAAGGTGGAGGCTGAAGCCAAGCTGGCCGTGGTGCAGCTGAAGAAGAAGTTGGCTCAAACGACGGCCCTGGCTCTTAAATACAAGAAGACGGCTGCCCAGTTGCAGCAGCTGGCTCTGCAGCGCTCCAAGCAGACCCGCGCCCTGCAGCTGCAGTTGCAGCAGGTCGCCCAGCGGGACCGCGGCGACGTAGAGCTTCGCGCTCACTACCTGCGCCAGAAGCAAGAGCTGCAGGAGCTGCACGAACAGCTCGAGCACAGCCAGCAGCTGGCCCATCAGTTTGAAGAGCAGCTTCAGCAGTTGCGTCAGCAGCTGCAGGAGGCTCCTGAGCAGCAGGCTCGGCGCGATGCCGAGCTCGAGCAAAGGTTGGACGAAGCCCACCAACGCGGCCTCTTTCTTGAGCAGCGACTGGTGGAGGTGCAGGAAGAGCTGCGCACCCGGCCCCAGGCTCAGGAGTGGCGGGACCTGGAAAAGGCCCTGCTGGAGAACCAGGACCTGGTCACCGATTATGCAGGCCAGCTGCAGAGGCGCGAGGATGAGGTTCGCTCGCTGCGGCAGCAGGCCGAAGTGGTCGAAGGAGAGCTGCAGGAACTGCTGCGTGAGCGCACCGCCCAGGCCGAGCAGCTTTCCAGCCTGCAGCAGGAACTGGAGCGCCTTCAGGGCCAGCTGGCGCAATCTCAGGCCGAGGCCCAGCGCTGGTTGGGCGAGTTTCAACGCCAGGGCAGCGAAAGCCAGTCGCTGGCCCACTGGCTGCAGTCGGCGGTGGCGGCGCTTGAGGTCCAGGCCCACCAGGACCAGTTGCAAGGGCTTGAGCGCCTGCGCGAGGTGGGCCAACAGTTGCAGGCCGTCGAGAGCCGTTGGCAACAGAGCCAGCAGGAGCTGGGTTGGTCTCAACAGGCGGTCGAAAGCCTGGAGCAGTTGTTGGCCCGACAGCTGCAGGCCTATCACGAGCTGGGCCAGGTGTTGGCAACCCAACGTGCGGTGCAGACGGTCTCTGACCAGGCCATCGGGCAGCTCGAGCAGACACTGGTTCAGGCCGAGGCGGATCGGCAAAGCCTGCTGGCTCAGCTGGAGCAGGTGCGCGCTCAGCAGCAGGCTTCTCAGGAACAGATCCTGGCACTGGAAACGGCTCTGGCCGAGCAGGGTGAGCAACTGCGATTGCGCCAGGCCCAATTGGAACAGGAACAACAGCGTCGGGGCTTGTTGCAGGCCGAGAATTCGCTCTCCCAGATGGCGGCCTGGCTGTTGGAGCAACGCCTGGAAGCCAGCGAGGCCCGCACCGTTTACGGCGAATGGTTGCGCAGTCAGCTGGAAGTGGCTCTGGGACAGGCTCAAACCCGGATCGATGAACTCGAGGCCGAGCGCTCCAGCCTGCAGTATGTGCTGCAGTGGAATGGCCAGGCCGGCTGGGGACTGGAACAGGCTCTGCATCGCAGTGAAATGGCCGTGGTCGACCGCGATCAGGAACTGCAACAGATGGGCCACTATCTGCTGGAGTTGGAAGGGCGACTGCAGCGCGAGCAGCGCCTCAAGGCCGAGTGGCTTGAAGCCGAGGCTCGTCTGCGTGAACAGCAGCAGATTACGCTCGAGCAGCTGCGCGAGACCGAAGAGCGCTTGACGGCCACTCAGCGCCTGCTCGAAGCCGAGCAGCTGCAAGGGAAGCCCTGGATGCTGCAGGCTCTGGCCGAGTTGGAGCGCCATCTGGTCGAGGCCGACCAGTCGATGCGGGCTTCTGGCCAGCGCGAAGCCGAGCTGGGCGAAGAGCTTCGTCAGCTGGGGATGCGTACTCTGGAACTCGAGCAGCAGCTCAACGCGCAGCACCAGCACCTTCAGCAGATGTTGCTCCACGACCAGCAGCGTCAAGAAGAGTCGCAGGCTTACATTCAAACCCTTGAGGAGGAATTGGGGAACAGCGTTCAGGCGCTGTCCGAACTGGAAGGTCAGCTGGCTCGCGAGCAGCGCGGTCAAATGCAGCTGCAGCGAGAGCTTAACGAGTTGCAGGGAGTTCAGGGCGAGCTTACCGAGGTTCGCGCTCAACTTGCCGAACGCCAGCAGGCTGTGGCCCAGCTGGTCGAGGAGCGCGACCATTTGCACCGAGCCCTGGAGCGCCTGGAGGCCCGACTGCATTCGGCCGACCTGGAAGGTCATCAGGTGGTCGGTCGTCTGGTTCCGGCCATCGACTTCCTGGAGCAGCGCCTGGGTGAGGCCGAGCTCGAGCAGGTCGACGTGCGAGCCCAGAATCAGAGCCTGCGGGCCGAGTTGCAGCAGCTTGCCGAGCAGGCCCTCGACTTCTCGCGACGGCTCGAAATCAGCGCCGCTCATCTGCTGGAGCTGGAGCGGCGCCTGGCCACCGAGCAGGAGGCTCGACGCGAGGTGCAGAGCCGACTGGTGCAGTCGGAGCAGCTGCGGCGAGATGAGCACCAGGAGCACCAGCAAAAGCTGCAACAGCTGCAGCAGCTGGTCGAGCTGCACCAGGCCAAGTTGCTCAAGGCCCGCGAGGGGATACGTCGACAGAAGGAAGCTCTGGCCGCGTTGCAGCAGGAGCGGGCCGAAACCCAGATCGAGCTGGCCGGCCACGAACGTCGCCAGGGCGAGGCTGCCCGAGCCCTGCAAGAGAAGCGCGAGCAGGTCGAGCGACTCGAGCGCGAACTGGGCGACCTTCAGGACGAACGCGAGGCGCTTTTCGAGGAGATGAGCGACCTCCAGGGTGAGCTGGAGAAGCTTCAAGAGCGTTCAAAACAGGAATCTCGCCAGTTCGAGGCCGATCGAGAGCTCAGCCGGCAACAGGCCGCCGAACAGGATGAGCAGCTGCAGCAGCTGCGTCAGGCCTTGGAACAGAGCGCCGAGCAGCAAAGGCAACTCAGTTCCAGCCTGGCCGAGGCCCAGCAGGCTTATGCCCGGCTTCAGGACGAGGCCGCTCGCCGCGAGTCTCAGTTGCAGTCCGAACTCGAGGTTTTTCGAGCCAAGTTGCAACAGGTTCACGGGCGTTTTGGTGAGTTAAAGGCGGCCTACAAGCAGCAGTTGGCCGTGCGAGATGAGCGCGAGGCGGAACTCCAGGCCACACGTGAAGCACTGGAAGAAGTGCTGGTCAACTTGCAATCGAGCCAGGGCGAGCGCTCCCAGCTGCAGCTTCGCCTGGAAGAGTTAGAAACTCAGCGCCAGCAGGCCACGCTCGCCTGTGCCCAGCAAGAAGCCTGGTTGGCCCTGCAGCAGCAGCAGGTTGGGGAGGTCCAGCAACGGCTGGCCGAACTGGAGGAGCAGGCCCGACTGTTGAACGCTGAAATCGAGGTGGGCCAGCGCCGACAGGCCGAGGACCAGCGCGACAAAGCCCAGCTGCACGACCGCTTGCAGCAGGAAGAGCAGGAGCGGCTTCAACTTCAGGGTCAGCTGCAGCGCAACGAGGAGAAGCGCCGTCTGCTCGAGTTGGAGCGCGAGCACCTGGAGTCCGAACTGGAAGATCACCTGGCCCACTTGGAAGAGGCCCAGCGGCAATTGCGGCTGGGCCAGGAACAGCGCCAGCAACTGCAAGACAGGGTGCAGCAGCAGGAAGAAGAGCTGCAGCTGCGATCACAGCGCCAAACCAAGTTGGAACAAGCGGTGACGCTCTACGCCACCCGACTCAAGGAGGCGGCTCGCGAGAAACTGCAGATGCAGTCCGACGCGCGGGCCGTGATGGAGGACCTGGAAACGGAAATCGCTCAGCGCGAGCGACTGCAGAGCCAGCTTGAACAGAACCGTTGGAAGCTGGCTCAAAGCGAGCAAGAGCTGGCGCGTTTGCGTCAGGAAATCGAAGCCGAGCAACAAGACGCCGAACAGCTGCGCCAGCAAAATCGGGACCAGAGCAGCCAGCTGCTGGCCGGGGAACATCAGTTGCAGGCGCTGCGCCTCGAGATGGATGCCTTGCGTCAGCAGTTGGCGGCCGCTCAACTCGAGCACGCCCAGCAGTTGGAACTGGTCAAGCTGCAGGCCAACCTCGAGAATGAGGGTTTGGCCGCCCGCGATGCCGAGATTCTCAGCCTGCGCGAACAGTTGGACATGTCGTCCAACATCCTCACCGAGGCCGAGAACCAGATGTCGGAGCTGGAGCGCTTCGTCACCCAGGAAAGCGAGCGTTATCGCGAGCAGATCCAGCGTCTCGAACGCGAAAAGCTCAATTTGCAGCGTCAGCTCAAACCCGGCGGTGCTCAGGAACTGGCGCGCAAGCTGGAAGAATATCAGGCCAAACTGGCTCAGGCCGTGCAGGCTCTCAAGCAGGAGCGGGCCAGGAACCTCGAGTTGGAATCTCAGGGGCCCTTGTTGGCTGCCCACCGCCAGGAGTCTGAGAGCCTGAGACGCAAGCTGGAAGAGTCGAATCTGTTTTCCCAGGAACTGGAAGAAGCCAATATCGAATTGAGTGAGCAAGTGGCCGAGTTGATGGAGCGTATCAAGGTTCTGGAAGGTCCCTGAGGGTGAAAGGTCTGCGCACCCTCGGGGTGGCGCTGGCGGTGGCGCAATGCCTGTCAGCCCTTCCCCCCTCCCTCGACCACGTGGTGTTGCTCGACGTTTCCGGCAGCATGCGCCAGAAGGGCTACTCCACCTCCCAATCCTGGGGGCCTGAGGTACCTGCTTTGCTCACTTCATTGTTGCAGGCCGAAGGAGAGTTTTTTGGGCCCGACAGTCGGTTCATTCTGCGGCCTTTCAGCGACACCGACACCGACCAGCGCGAGCGGCGCATCGCTCTGGGGCCGGCCCATCTGAGCGAGTTTCCCGAGCGATTCACCGAGGTCGACCCGCCGCTCAATGGTGCCACCGACATGTCTCGGGCGCTGGATCTGGGCCAACTGATGTTGCAGGCCTGTCCGCATCCGGGGGTGATCTGGCTGATTACCGACAACGAGAATAACTTTTCCACCAACCAGTCGGACCACAAGTTTTACGAGCGCCTGAGAGACAGCACCGACTACAACTATGTGTATTTGTTTCCCTTGGCCGACCCCCAGAACCATCCCAATGATTCACTGGTGATGTACCTGCTCATTCCGCCTCGGGTGATGAGTCGCGAGGAAGCCCATGCTCTGGCCGAGCAGGTGGAAAAGCGCACCAAGTTTGGGGGCATGCTCTTTCGTCCGCTCTACACCGAGACCGATGCCACTCCGCTCGAGTTTTCCAAAGAGTTGAATCTGGAGGCGCCCGGCAAGCACCGCATCGAGCAAGAGGGTGGACAGACCGTGCTCTATTTTCGCGAGGGGGAGAAGCTGCAGGGCAATCTGAACTTTCGCATTCGCTCTCGACTGAAGGGGTGGAAACTGGAAGGCGCCACTCTCGAGGATGCCGAGGTGGAACTGAGAGTGCCCTCGACCTACGTCGATGGGTCGTCGGAGAAACTGCGCTGGCAGGTCACCCCCAAGGCTCTGGACGTGGCACCCGAGCAGGATTCGCTGACCCTCTTTCATCTGCAGATCGCGGGTCCAGGTGGAAAGCCCATTCGGCTGCAGCGACGTCCTGGCGACATGCTGACCCATCTGTTCTCCAAGTATTTGCCCGAGATCGAGGGCAACGTCAAAATGAAGGCCATCCTGCGGGTGGATCAGGGCAACCTGAAGCACGAGGTTACCCCCGAAATGCAGCAGCGCCTGCAGGCCGTGCCTCGTCTGGCCGAAATCGAGCAGTACATGCTGCAGCAGCAAGACATGTCTCAGAGTCAGGGCAATGAACGCGACATTCAGTTTCAACGCAAGCTGATCATCCGGGTCAAGGCCGACCCCACCTCGGCCATCGTGGCGGTGGCCTTACTGGGCCTGGCCGGGCTGGCATCGGCCGTGGTGGCGGGCGCCTTTTTGCTGTGGAAGGTGCCGTTGCAGTTGGAGGGGCCCGGAGTGGACGAAGAGTTCTCGCTTTCGGCCCTGTGGGGTCAGTATCTCGTCTGCAGTGGCAAGGGCGAGCCCTTCTGCCAGCTATATTGCAAGCTGGGTTCACTACAACTTCGCTCGGAAGTGGACTGCCTGTTCGAAGACGACCAGCGCCAGTTGGCGGTGCAGTGGCAGGGCGATGAGTTTCGCTTTGAGGTGGGCCAGGAAGGCAAATCTCGCGAAGTTTTCTGGCTGCGCCGCCGGCATACCGGATCGGGCTCAACCGGTGGAGGCGAGGGTCCGCTCTAGAGCGCGGCCGGCCTTTAGGCCCAGCGTCGCCTCAGCACCTGATTTAGCTCCAGCTGAATATCTCCGGTCGGGTTGACGAACTGTTCCAGCCCGTCTTCGGGAAAGCACAGCAGGTCTACGGGCGCTCGTCGGCGCCGAGGCAGTGCTCCTTCGATAAGTTGCACCCAGTTGCCCAGCTGGCCCCATTTGGCCACCGCAAAATGCGTGTCAGGGAACTGGCGAAAGAGGGTCTCGAGCTTCTTGACCATCACCTGACCGGCCTCACCCCAGAACAGGGGTTGGTGCTGGGGGTAGCTCTGAGCCGCCTCGGCAAAGGCCACCACGTCGGGTTTGTAGCGGTGACCAATCGGTTTTTCCACCTGCAGGTGGGGATAGCCGGGCAGATAGAGATACCAGAGAAAGCCCTTCATCCAGCAATGACTGGCCTTTTCGCCCGCTCGCTTGGGCAACACCAGACCTCGCCCGTGGGCCTGAATTCGCCATTTCCCTTCCAGGTGGAGCGGGTGCATGCAGGTCGGGCTTCGTGCTCCATAAGGCATCCCATTTTTTACTTGCCCCCGTACTGGTGGGGGCTTATGCTGGTGGGGTTGGAGGAATGACGTGAAAGAACGAGCTGGATTTGGGATTCGCCTGGCCGCAGCGGCTATCGACGTAATCCTGCTGGGCATTCTCTCGATCATGGTGGGCATGTTCAGCGGTGGACTGATCACGCTGCTGGTGCATCAATCGGGATTGACTCGCTACTTCGCCGACCCCGCCGGAGCCGTGGCCTTCAGCGGATTCTTGGGCCTGCTGGCGGCTATCTTGATGGGTTGTCTGGTGGCCAGCCTGTTGAGCCTGCCCTACAACCTGATGGAGGCTATCGGCGGATGGACGCCGGGCAAGCTGGCCATGGGATTGCGGGTCCGCCAGGCCGATGGTTCACCGGCCAGCTTCGGACAGATCTTCGCTCGCTGGCTGGTCAAGCACAACAGCGTGCTGCTGTTCTTGCTGACTTTCCTGGGCATCCCGGCCATGGTGCTCTCGGGCCCCGGACAGATGCTGATCTGGGTGGGTTGTTTTCTGGTGCTGACCCCTCAACGCCAGGCTCTCCACGATATGGCCAGCGGAACGGCCGTTTTCGAGGCCAATCAGTTCGACTGAGATCCACCCTCGGGATAGTGAAAGGTGACCACCTTTTCGATCTCTGGTAGCAAGCTGTGATGCACGGGGCAGGTCAAGGCGGCCCGCTCCAACTTGGCCCGCTGGGCCGGGGTCAGTCCGGCCGGCATGTGCACGTGCAGGGGCAGCGACCCGATACGCCGGGGGTTGCTCTGCATGTGCTTTTCCACCTGAAACGACAGCCCTTCGGTGCTGATGCCGTCGCGTTCGGCCACCATAGCCACAATGGTGAGCATGCAGGCCCCCAGCGCAGCAGCCACCAGGTCGGTGGGAGAAAAAGAACTGCCGTCCCCGTTGTTGTCCAACGGGGCGGCAGTGTGAATCTGACAACCCGAGGGCTCGTGGGTTAGTTGGACTTTGAGGTGGCCGCTGTAGCGGCCGGACATGGATACGCTCATTGCGAGCGGTTCGCGTTGCTGAGCGCAGCTACCTGGGACTCCAACATTTGGATTTGGTGCAGTAATGCCTGTACCTGCATCTCGTGCTGAAGTCGCCAAACTTCCAGGCTCATCCGCACCGCGCTATCGATCATCGGTTGCATCAACGTATTCATGACCTGTTGAGTTTGGCTCGGGCGGGTTGCAGTCGGATTGCGCCTCGACCGAGTAGACGGTCACCGGATGTTCTCGACCTTTCACCTCCCAGGTTCCCTGGGGGGTGAAGCGCAGCTCGGGAACTTGCCCGATTCGGTCGACGATGTCCTGGCTGACCAGCGTCGACTGCCCCACCTGTTTGCACAGGTCTTGAATGCGGGCAGCCAGATTGGCTTCGTCGCCAATGGCCGTGTACTCGCGTTTGAGGTCGTCACCCAACACGGCCAGTAACATGGAGCCACAGTGGATGCCGATCTTCACGTGATAGAACCCCTCCTGGCCACGCGACTGCAACTGTCCCAGTCGTTCATGCATTGCCAGGGCGGTAAGCACCGCCGCTTTCTCAGGATGGGGCAACGATTTGGGGCTGCCAAACAGCACCATGAACTGATCGCCGACGAAGCGAATGATGGTGCCCTGGAACTTAAAAATGATGTGGGCCATCTCCTGATAGTGTTCGTTGAGCCAGCGTGCCACGCGCTCGGGTGACTCACGCTCGGAAACGGTAGAGAACTGGTTGATGTCGGAAAAGAGCACGGTGACGTCGCGGCGTTGATTGAGCGAGCGCAGCCAGCTGTCGGGCTCGGCCAGCATTTCGCGCAGAATTTCCGGGGCTACATAGCCTGCAATTGTGCGATGGAGCTTCTGACGGGCTTGTTGTTGAAGCCAGGATTGATGGGCCATGGCCGCTCCCCAGCAAAGGGGTATGCCCAGCAGGCCAGGGGCCAGGGGCAGCAGCCAGCCACCCTGGGCCAGCAGCCCCAGGGCCAGCCCCGACCAGAGTGCGCACAGGCCGGCCAGGCCGGCCAGAGGCAAGGCCAGACCCGACAGCGAGGCGACTTTGAGTCCGGCCAGTAGATGCAGGCCCAGCAAGGCTCCGCTGGTCAGGGCAGGAAGGTCGCGCAGATGTTGTCCAGTCAGTTGAGTATTGACGACCTGGGCCTGATAGTCTACTCCGAAGCCACTGGACGTCAGGCTTCCCGGCCGGCCATCGGCCCGGGGAGTCTGTACCAGGTCCTGGTCCACTTTGGAGTGGCTGCCGATCAGCACCACGGCGTCGGCAAAAGCGGCCCTTTCCACCTGGCCCTGCAACACCCGATAAAAAGGCAAGGAGCGAATGGCCTTGGGGCTGAGGTTGGTGTAGGCTCGCCCCTGGCCAGCGCTGGCGCGAATTTGCCGAGCGCCCCCCCGCAGCGCCAACTCGGCCCCCAGGAAGGGCCAGGCCTCGCGCCCGTGGCGTTTCAGGGGTAGCGGTTCCACCGACTGGGCTCTGGCCACGGCATCCTGATCCAGGCTCAGGTTGGCCAGCGCCAGGTGTTGCACCCCCAGGGCCATGACCAGGCGGTTTTCCGGCAGTGTCAGTTCCTTTTCTCCATCCCAGTAGGCGATCAGCACCAGCCGACCGGGGAAGTCTTGCTGCAGTTGAAAGAATTCGCCCAGGGCCTGGGGCTCGGCATAGGTGGGCAGCAGGTCCAGACCGACCACGCGGGCTCCGTTTTCCAGCGCCCGGCGGGCCACTCGCACATAGTGGGGGAGCCAGAACACCCAGTGGTCCGAGATTTGACGGTTGCACTCGGGAGTGATTCCCACCACCAGCACTCGGGGGTCGAGCCTCACCCTTTCGGGAAAGCAGCGTCCGGCTACGGCCAGACGGGCATCATAGAGCAGCCACTCCAAGCGCTGTCCCAGCGGCAACCGGGGCAGCTGCAGCAACACCAGCGTTAGTGCCAGCAGGCCCGCGGTGCGCAAGGATGTCATCGGGGCTGATTCCGGCCGGGGTCAAAGGCCCCTCCTGAGCCGGGTCGAAGTCGCCGCCATGCAACATCGATTGTCTCAGGTTCCCTTGCTGCAGGGCCTCGATGAGGCCGCGCTGGACTATCTTTCCCAACGCCTGCACCTGAAGCGTTTCTCCAATGGTGAACTGCTCTTCGCTCAGGGCGATCGAGGGGACTGCCTCTACCTGATCGAGTCGGGAGTGGTGCGCATTTTTCGCATTACACCGGCGGGTAAAGAAATCACGCTGGCATTGCGCGTGCCCCCGGAGTTTGTGGGCGACATGTCGTTGCTCGACGGACAGCCTCGTTCGGCCAGCGCCTGTGCTCAGGGTGGAGACAGCCAGTGTTGGGTGTTGCATCAGGCCGACCTGCAGCAACTGTTGCAGAGCCGTCCCGAAGTGGCCCTGACGCTACTCAAGGTGCTTTCTCGGCGCTTGCGCGAGGCGGGTGAGCATCTGGAAGAGCTGGCCTTTTCCACCATTCAGCAGCGGCTGGCTTCGCTGCTGCTGCGCCTCTCGCGGGCCGAAGGCCAGCCCGACGGAGAGCAGGTGGTGCTGCCTGGCTGGGTGAGTTATCAGAGCCTGTCCACGATGCTGGGAACCGCCCGCGAATGCGTCAATCGCGTGGCTGTAGAACTGGTCGAGCACGGCGGGCTGGCCCGCAAAGGCAGACGGCTGGTGATTTGCAATCCCGAGGTGCTGGAGGCTGTGCAGCATGGAGCCCAACTGTGACAGCTGTCATTGAGGCGCGCTCCCAGGTGACCCATGCTGGGAGGGTCAAAACAGGAGGATACCGATGAGAAGACTGGTGCTGAAGTTTGCTTTGCTGGTGCTGATGCTGCAGGTGGTCTGGGCCGAGGAGGCCCGACGGTTGCTGTTGCCGCTGCCGCACAATTCCCAGATACAGTCGATGGCCTTCAATCGTTCTCGCGATCGGTTGGCCACCGGCGATAAAAATGGTCTGATCAAGATTTGGAATTGGAAGAACCGCACCGTAGAGGTCTCTCTTAAGCCGGCGCGGGGCGACGAAAGTGCTGTGAAGTGGGTGGCCTGGACCGGCGACACCACGCTGTTGGTGATGCGCGAGGACGATCAACTCCGCACTTACGACGTCGAGAGCGCCAGCGAGTCCAAGCGCCTGGAACTGTCGGGTCGCAGTCCTGCTCTGGTGGGCACGCGCTATGTGGCGGTGGGCGGCGAGCAAGGCGAGTGGACCGCAGAAACCCAGGTGCCCGTCATCCATTTGCACAGCCTGGAAGACGGCAAGCGGGTGCGCACCCTGACCCTGCCTGACGTGCCGGGAAACTCTTGTTTTCTCAGGGCTCTGGCCGGCAGCCCCGACGGCACTCGCCTGGCCTACGTGCTCGACCCCAACCGCTTTGCCAAGATCAAGCAACGCATCGGCGAGCTCGATGTAGAGAGCGGCCAATCGCTGCGCATGCAGGAGATTCCTGGCTATGCCCCCGAGCACTTGCGCTACAGTCCCTCGGGCAAAAGCCTGGCGGGATGGGGCTGGGATCTGATGCTGTGGACCGAATCTGGGGTCAAGTCGATCAAAACCGACCGCTCGGGGCTGGTTGGGGTCGATTGGGCTTCGGAAAGCGAACTGGTCTATGCCATCAGCAATGGAGGAGCCACCCTGCACCGCCTTAAGGCCGATGGCGAGGCCGTGGGTGTGGGCAGGCAGGTCGAGCGCGGGGCCTTTACCGCCCCCATTCTGGTGAGCCCCGAGGGCATTCCGGCCTTTACCACCTACGAGGGCGACATTTTTAACGGAGAAACCGGCGAGAGCCTGTTCAAGGCCCCGGCCATCAGCCGCAGCGAGTCGCTGGCGTATCATCCCAGTGGCCGGCTGATCGTGGGCATGGAGCAAGGCGATGCCCTGGTGTGGGACATGACCACGGGCAAGTATGAGCGCAAGTTCGAGGTTCCCGGCACCATCCGTGGAGTGGCGGTTACCCAGGATGGCAGTCGCCTGGCCATCACCACCAATCACGACAACGATGTGCGCATCTTCGACTGGAAAAGCGGCAAACTGGTCAAGAAACTGACCACCGAATGCTGTCAGGGAGCGGGCTGGGTGCTGCGCTTCAGCCCCGACGGACAGAAGCTGGCTGTGCTGCAATCCAAGCCCCCGGGCTGGCGAAATGAACTGCTGCTGTTCGACCTGCGCAGCGGCGAGCTGGCCTGGAAAAAGGAGAATACCTTCCAGTTCGCCTTCCACCCTCGGGCCAATCAGTGGGCGGTGGTGCGCAAGGATGGCCTGGCCGAGATCAATCTCGACAACGGCGAAGAGGTCTTCCACAAAATCTCCCACCTGCGGGCCTGTGCCTACGATTCCGAGGGCAAACTGCACGCCATTCGTTGCACCCGCAGCGGGGGAGAAACGCGATTGCTGCAGATGTATCCCAAGGCCACGGGGCGACTCGATGAAGGCAAGGAGGTCGGCTACTCCGGCTACTCCATGGACCAGTTGGTATGGAGCGACCGAGACCGCAGCTGGTGGATGCACTGCGACAGCGGGGCCCTGGTGCACATGGGCGCCGACGGCAAAGAGGTCGAGCGTCTGCCCGATCGAGTGGGTGGGCTCTCGACCACCACCTGGCAGATCATGCCCGGCAATCTGCTGGCCGTCTGGGGCCGCGAGGGCACGGTAGAATTTTGGCGTGGCGGACAGGCCAGCCCCGAAGGCGAACTGGTGGTGCTCGACCAGGGCCGCAACTGGCTGGTGACCAGCGCCAACGGTTTTTTCGACGGCACGAACGAGGCCGAGCGGCTGATTGAATGGCAGGTGGGCAAGCAGCGCTTCCGCGTCGACCAGTTTTTCCAGCAGGGGTATCGTCCCGGCCTGCTGCGCGAGTTCTTTCGAGGTGCCAAGATCAGCAAAGCCAACGGACCGCTCAGTCAGGTGGCCCTGCCACCCCGACTCGAGATTCTCTCGCCAGCTCCGGGCACGCGGCTCGACGAACGCGAGGTGGAAGTCAGGGTCAAGTTGATCGACCAGGGGAACGGATTTTCCAAGCCCAAGCTTTTCGTCAACGGACACTCGGTGGCCGCCAGTCAGAGCCGCTCTGAAGCGGCCGATGTCTACGTGTTCAAAACCCGGCTGCAGCCCGGGGTCAACGACCTGCGCGCCAGTGGATTCGACCTCAACGGAATGGTCGAGAGCCGGGGCGATCGGCTGCGGGTCACCTGCACGGCGCCGGCCCGTCGCCAGCCCGTATTGCACGTGCTATCGGTGGGGGTGAATAAGGCTTCGGCAGGTCGCGCTCTGCAATTTGCCGAGAGTGACGCTCGGGCTGTGTCGGCTCAGCTAAAGTCGGGTCTCTTTGCTCAGGCTCAGGTCAAACTGCTGCTCGGCTCTCAGGCCGAGAAGGCCTCGGTAGACGCCGCTTTTCGTCAGATCGAGGCCGAGGCCGAGCCTCAAGATACGGTGGTGGTGTTTTTCGCCGGCCACGGTGTGGCCGAGTCTTCCGGCTATCGCTTCCTGCTGGCGGGCAAGGATGTGGAAACCGGCTCGCTGACGAGCAACGAGCTGGCCACTTATCTGGAGACCATTCAGGCCCATCGCCAGTTCGTGATTCTGGATACCTGCCACTCGGCCGCGGCCAGCCCCGATCTGGTGCAGCGCTTTGCCGTATCGCAACAGCGCATGGCCCGGGGCAGCGGCACGTTTCTGCTCGCGGCTTGCCGTTCGGGTGAAACCGCTGCCGAGATTCCCAGCCTGAAGCACGGGCTGCTCACCTACAGCCTGCTGTCGGCCCTGGGCAAAGCAGCTCCCGTGAATTCTCAGGGCCAGATCACGGTCAATTCGCTGATCCAGTCGGTCAGTTCCGACTTCCCCGAGGTCACTCGTCGCTATGCTCAGGAGCAGGAGCTGTTTCAGTTTGGTAACGGTAGCGACTTCCCCCTAGTGCAGCGCAAGTCGTAGCTCGGCGGCGGCCGCCTCCAGGTTGGCAAAGCGCCGCTCGGGTTGCTTGGCCAACGTGCGCAGCAGCCAGGTCTGGAGGACTTCGGGTAAATGGCCGATGCGCTCGGGCCCCGGAAGGGGCCCTTGCATTTGTTGCACCGCTACCGCCAACGGGTTGTCCCCCTGATAGGGTGGGCTACCGGTGAGCAGCTCCAGGGCCAGACAGCCAAGCGAATATTGATCGGTGGCTGGACTGGAGGGCTGGCCACCGACAATCTCCGGCGCCATATAGGCGGGGGTTCCCAGCAGGGCCCCCTCGACCGTCAGGGTGGTCGAGTCGTGGGCCCGTGCCAGGCCAAAGTCAGTAATCTTGATGCGCTTGCCGTGCTCTACCACCAGTACGTTTTCGGGCTTGATATCTCGATGTAGCACCCCGGCTTGATGAGCGGAACTCAGCCCCTGGGTGATTTGCAGCAACCAGTCTAGAGCCTGAGCGAGCGAAGGGAGGCCTTGTTGAAGAAACGCTTTGAGGTCCTGACCGTCGAGGAGTTCCATCACCAGAAAGAGCATGTCTTGATGCTCGCCAAAATCGACCAGATAGGGGATGTTGGCGTGTCTCAAGCGGCTCAGGGCCTTCATCTCACGTAGGAACCGAGGACGGTAGTCTTCGCCTCTTCGCTCGCCCGGTTTGAGCAGCTTGAGGGCCAGCTGTTCGCGCCCTCCGGTATCGGTCGACCGGCTCACTCGATAGACCACCGCCGTGACCCCCTCGCCCAGACGCTCTTCTACGGTGTATTGGGCGATGTTCTGACCAGCATCCAGCTCCCAGGGAGCTTTAGAAGGAGTCTCGGTGACCGTTTGCGGAGTGATCCTTGGGGTTCTTCGAGCGGCCCGCCAGCCGGCCGCCAACAGTCCTGCCAGGGCCAGGGCTGCCCCGGGAAACAACCAGTTGGGGCGTTGCCAGCTCAGCTGGATCAGGGCCTCCCCCGGGGGCCAGCGCACCTCTCCCCCGGTCGGTGCCGAGCGCACCACCTCGGCATCGATGCTCTCTACGTGCGAGCGATAGCCCGGGTGGGCCAGAATGACTCGCAGGTGGGTCAGCCCGCGCAGGCGGTCGCGGTCGAAAAGAAATCCTTTGCTGGCGTCGCTGCAATAGCGCTGGTTGCGCTCGCCGTTCCACACCTCCACCCGGGCAGGTCGGGTGTGCAGAACGATGCGCACCTTGTCATCGGAAACGGCCCAGCTGCTGAGCAGCAGCCAAAGGCTCAGCGCACAACGTCGGACAGCCACTGCTCGCGCTCCACCAGGTGTTGTCGACGTTGATAGCTCCATTGCACTTCTACGCGTACGCGCACCAACAGGGTTCGGCCCCGAGGGTCGACCTGTTGCCGGCTCACCTCAACCGACGGTCGATAGACGATGCCCTGCAACGAGGTCTGGTTGCGAAGCTCGGAGGCCAGGGGGCCCGGGTCTTCGGGAGTCCAGTCGCGCCTCGCACCCCCTCCGGGCGGGAGCAGTGCCGAGATGGGACACGATTCGGCCAGCTCCAGAATGCTCTCGGCCCGGTCGCCCGCTTCTACCTCCTGGCGGGCACGGGCATGGGTGAGAAAGGAACTGGGATAGAGCTCGAGGACGGTGAGAAAGACCACCGCTACGATGGCCACGGTAAAAACGACTTCCGCCAGTAAACTCCCCCTTGGTTTCACGGCATGACCGCCACTTCAATGCGGGCTTGCTCGGCCGGCTGACCGGCCGGGCCCAGCCTCAGCTCAACGCCCAGCGGAAGTCGCAGACCGCCGGCCCTTTCTGCGGGATTCAGGCTGAAGCCTAACACTTCTCTGGCCAGCACCTCGCGCCGCCCTCCCGAGGCTGGACTGGCGATTTCCTGTAGTCGCGCGGGGCTTAGCAGGCGAGCCAGAGTCGTGTTGGACTCGGAGCCGGTCGGCGAGGGAGGACCGGGGGGCCAGGTGTGACGCAGCAGCCGTTCACCATCCAGGTAATAGAGCTGAAAATCGGGACTCCACTCCAGCGTGCCGTCGTCCTGAGCCAGCTGGATGCGGTTGATACCCAGTATCACCGGGGCCGAGCATAGACTGATGCCCTCAGAGCGGCTCTGCTGCAGGTCCTGGCGCAGCCGCTGTAGAGCGATTTGGGCCTGCTTATGTCGCAGATCGCGGCTCTCCAGGCGGCCTGAGAGCTTGAGCACTCGGATCAACTGGCTGGCGATCAACAGCGAGATCAAGCTGCCCAGGCCCAGGTAGACCACCAGTTCCCCCAGGTTGAACCCCCGTTGTTTCACAGATTACGCCAGAATCGGATCTTCACCGAGCGTGCCCGATTGAGAAAGCGGCTGGGGTCCAGGCTGAAGTAGCTGCGGCCACGCGGGTCGCGGCGACGTCGCTCGACCACTTTGGCCAGAGCCGTGCCCACGGTGACCTGCAAACGCTGACGCACGCTGTCGGCCTGGACGCCCTCGGCGCCGCCGTTGCCAAACTCTCGGTAGCCGCCCGAGTGGCCCAATCCGTTCACGATGACATTGGGCAGATTGTCGATGCCACCGGGCGTGGGCGGGTGGTCAGGGTTGGCCAGCAGGGCCATAACCGCTCCCTCGGGACCGGCCGTGCCTTGATTTCGTCCCGTTAGCAAGGCCTCGAGGCTGGGGTAGTAGATGCCCCCAATGGCAGGGCTGCCGTCGGGATTGCGCACCGGGCTGTTGTCCTCGGTGGAACGGCCCCACCAGAAGTAGCCGATGCGTGGTTCTCCCTGACTGTTGAACGTGATGCGGATAACGCCGACATCATTGGGGTTCCAGTTGTTGGCCAGCCGTTTCAGTTCGCCCGGACCGCGGGGTACGTTGCCGCGAACCCGCGTGGTGCCGCGGATGACGTCCCCTTCCTGGCTGCCGGGGCTGAGTGGAACTTCGTCGACCACGGGAATTTCAGGGAATACCGAAGGGATGAGCAGGTCGACGGGAGGGTCAAAGGCCATGGCATTGGTGGCCCGGGCCCAGATCACGTTGGCATCGCGAACGGTGACGCCGAGTTCATTGGCGGGCGAGCCCGCCGGAGCGTTCTGGATGCAGGCTCCCAGCAGGGTTACCTTTTCAATCGTCATCCGGCCTTTGCTAAACAGGATGCCCTCGTAGCGCTGCGCGTCCTTACGAACACCCTTCAGGCTGAGGTCGCCGTCGGCCAGTATGGCCACCCGGCTGCTGGCTCGCAGTTGGGCATCGCCTTCGATGCTGGCCGAACCGCGAACTCCGATAGCGCCCTGACCGTCCACGCCCCCCCGCACGATGAGGTCGCCGTCGACGAAGAGAAGACCGTCGTTGATGGTAAGCCGCCCGTTGACCTGAAGGGTGCCGTTGATCACGCTGTGCGAACTGACCACCAGGTCGCTGTATTGATGGGCCGGGCTGGCTCCGTTTTGGCCTTGTAGAGTGGTGTAGAGAACGTTCTCTTCCTCGGGGGTCGGTCGGCGTGGGTCGAGCATCGTGGCCGACATGTCCGGTAACTCCAGTTGCTCGGGCCACATCGGTCGCAGCTCCCCGTCTACGGCTGCCCCCAGGTTTTGAATGCCGCCCTTGCTCTGGACAAATCCGGTCACGTGCGAGGAAGCCTTCAGCAGCACCGAGTCCGGCGCGCGGGGGCTGTCGCTGGCCAGGTTGCCCGGGTCGAGTTGCGCCGCCAGAATGTCGCTGAGGGGCCAGCCCAACATCTCATCTTTGATGCTGGCCACGGTGGCTGCATCCAGGGTGATGGGGCCGCTACAGGCGATGGCCATGGGAAAGGCCGGCATGTCGATGAGGGCCTCGCAGCGGCGAACGACGCCACGACAGTTGCCGGTGGCCACCAGGTGCACCATGCCCTGGGGTACTCCGCGTTGATACCCCCGAGGGCGGTTGCCCTCCCAGTTGTTGGTCGAGTGGGGCAGACCTTCGGGGTGATCGGGTTGAAAGGTGATACGACCCCAACCTTCGGGGCCGTCGACGCGAATATCGGAGGCAAACCCGGGTTGCTGGATGAACCGCGCAATCGCCTGATGCATCGCCGATGAGGCCATGCGCTCGGCACTGCGTGAGAGGTGGACACGGCGCGAGAATTGCAGGCTGAAAATGGAGGTGGAGGCCACTGTGAGCAGCGCCAGGAAGGCCACCACCAGGGTGAGGAGCACCGTACCCAGGGAGGCGAAGCCGCGCCGTTTCATGCCAGGAAGTTCTCCGTGTTTCGGCGCGATTCATTCCTGGGCACAAGGGGCCCATGTGGGGGATGGCCCGAACTCGGGACAAAGTGGTGCTCTACCGATGCTTCGCCACCCTTTTTGCGTCGGGTGTTCACATTGTGGCCTGTCTCACCACTCTGGCGCTGCAATCGGAGACTCCGGCCCTGGGGGCTGCTCTCACCAGGGTGCAACAGAAGGTACTGCAGGGCTCGCGACTGGCTCAGGCGCTTCAGTCGGAAGCCGACCATTTCGGCGATTTCGAGGTCCGCTGCCTGTCTGCCGGCGAGCGGGGCGGTTTCCTGCACGCCTCGCTTGCGGCCCTGGCGGAATACTTTGAAGAACAGCAGCAACTACAGCAGCAACTCGTGCGCGATCTGGTGTACCCGTTAGGGGTGGTGTCCTGTTCCTTGCTGATGGTGGCGACCTTCCCGCCGTTCCTGCAACGGGCCCTGAGGCCGATGCTGGAACAGGTCGGACAGCTTCCCTGGCTGACTCGTGTGCTTTCGACGCTGTCGCAAGGTTTGGGTAGTCCTTTCACCTGGGTTTTGGCGGTGCTTTTGGCGGGGCTGACCCTCGGGTTCTGGAATCGTCTGGCCTTCGAGCGTCGCGATCGCTGGCTGTTGCGACTTCCTCTCTGGGGTGGGCTGCGCCTTGAGTTGCTTCGTCTACGTTTTTTGCAAACCCTGAGACTCAGCCTGGAAGCCGGCCTGCCTCTGTTAGAGGCCCTTCAGATCGCGGGCGCAGCCACAGCCAGCCCAACCTTTCAGACCCGAGTTCGAGAGGTGGGTCGACGCATTCGCGAGGGTGAAACATTGGCCGTCAGCCTGGGCGAGAGTGAGTTGCTGAGCCCGTGGCTGAGCGGCTTTCTGGAGGCCGGAGAACAAAGTGGGCGCCTGCCCGGATTGCTACACAAGGCCTCCCAACTGCTGCAGCAGAACTGGCACGGTCGGGTCGAGCTGGCATTGCAGTTGTTGCAGCCCCTGGTATTGGCGCTGCTGGGGGGTCTGGTCGGTCTGATCGCTCTGGGGGCGCTGCTGCCGATGGGACAGTTGTTGGAGAGCCTCTAAAGGGAACCGTTACTTGGGGAAGCGAATTGCAGGTGCTGTGAGGCGACTGGCCCTGATGGTTTTGCTTGGTGTGGCCCTGGCGGCCCAGCACTTTCCCGAAGTGTCTTTGGGAGAGATGCAGCAACTTGTACGTTCTCGAAGTGCCGTGCTGCTGGATTGCAATGGCAGCGATTCCTATCGCGAGGGACACCTGCCCGGGGCTCTCGACTACGACGCCCACTATAGCCGGTTGAGCCAGGTGCTACCCAGAAATCGCCAGGTGCCGGTGGTGGTCTATGCCGGTGGGCCTTTTTCCACGGCCTATCTGGCCGGCGCCCAGGCCGTTCAAAGACTGGGCTATCAAAACGTGCGCTGCTTCCGCGGGGGGCTCTCCAGCTGGGCCCAGGCCGGACTGCCCTTAGAGCGTTGACAATTTTCTGCATGTCTGTCTATAGTGTCCGTTCAGCCTCAACAGGCGGAGGAACGAGATGAAACGCACCTATCAACCGAAAAAGAAACAGCGGAAGTCTGAGCACGGCTTTTTCAAACGCATGAGCACGCCCGGTGGGCGCAAAGTGCTCTCGCGTCGCCGCGCTAAGGGTCGCGCCCGCCTCACCTACTGATTGGGAGTGTCAGGTCGACTTGAGACTCTGCGGCGCAACCGCGAGTTTCAGCAAGCTCTTCGCGCCGGGAAGACGTGTTCTGGGCGCGAATTTGTTTTGTACGGCCTGCGTCATTCTCGGCCACGGTTGCGTTTCGGCTTTTGCATTTCTCGCAAAGTCGGGGGGGCCGTCGAACGCAATCGTATCCGACGTCGACTGAAAGAAATCTGTCGACTGAATCGCAACTGTCTGCGCCCCGGCTGGGATCTGGTCTTCGTGGTGAGGTCGGAAGCGAAGGCCAGTGACTACTGGGGGCTGCTGACGGCTTTTCAAGTGCAGGCCCGCAAGGTAGGATGTTGGCGTGAGCCAGCCTAACCTGCCTTCCCGGTTGTGTTTGGGAGTGATTCGACTCTATCAGAAAACCGCCCCCTACCGGCCGCCGATGTGTCGCTTCTCTCCAACTTGTTCGGAGTATGCGCGGCAGGCGATTGAAAAATATGGTCTGGTCAAGGGGGGATGGTTGGCTACGAAGCGAATCTGCCGCTGTCATCCTTTCTATCCTGGGGGCTCGGACCCCGTCCCGTAAAATTTCATGGAATCACTCATCAACTTTATCAGCAACGTTATGGCCCAGGTTTTGGGCCAACTCAATCACTTTACCGGCAACTACGGCCTGGCTCTGGTGCTTTTTGCCGGGGTCATCAAGCTGCTGCTTTTCCCGCAAACGCTGCAAATGTATCGCTCCCAGAAAGATATGGAGAAGATCAAGCCCAAGATGGAAGCGTTGCGCAAGAAGCACGCTGACGACCCCAACGCTCTCAATCAGGCGATGATCGATCTCTACAAGGAGCACAACGTCAATCCGCTGGCCGGATGCCTGCCGTTGCTGGTGCAGATGCCCATTCTCTTCGGCATCTGGCGGGCCATTACCAGCCACCCAGAAACGTTTCGCAGCGCTTACTTCCTGTGGATTCATCCGGGCTCGCTGCAGTCCCATGTGCCCGGCTGGTTCGCTTCCAGCCTGGCCGAGGCCGATGTGGCCCTGGTATTGCTCTACGGCTTTATGATGATCCTGTCGCAGCACTATACGCCCAGCACGGGCGACGCCAATCAGAAGGCCATCGGGCTCTACATGAGCATCTTCTTCTCCTACATGGTCTGGAATATGAAGTGGCCCTGCGCTCTGGTGCTCTACTGGAGCGCATTTCAGTTCTTCAGCCTGCTTCAGCAGGTATGGATTATGAAGCACCTTTCTGGTGCCCCAGAAAAAGCTTAAAACACTAAGGGAGGTCACCCGTGGTCTACAGTTCAACGGATGAAACCTATGTCGACGAGGTCGAGGATGAGGAAGCCGAAGAGGTCGAGAGTCCCGAACCCCGCACTCGTCAGGCTGCACCTCAGGGCGAGGCTTTCGATGAAGAGGAGGACCCTATTGCGGACCTGCTTTTCGACATCATGGATTTGATGGGCATCGAGGCTGAGATCGAGTTCGAGGAACGCGAAGATCACGTGCGCTACCATATCGAGGGTCCCGAGCTGGGAGTGTTGATCGGACGCCACGGTCAGACTCTCGAAGCCCTCCAGTTCCTGGTGGGCGTGATCAACGCTCGGCGCAGCCTGGTGGACTATCGAGTGGTGATCGACGTGGAAGGCTATCGCGACCGCCGCGAAAAGCAACTGCGCGAACTGGCGCGGCGTTCGGCCCAGAAGGCCAGTCGCGAAGGTCGCAAGGTGGTGCTCTCGCCGATGCCTCCCGGCGACCGACGTGTGATTCATCTGACGCTGGCCGACAACACCAGCGTGAAAACCTACTCGGAAGGCGAAGAGCCCGATCGTTGCGTGGTTATCTCGCCGGGAGATCAAGAATAACTTCCTACGACGATGCAACCATCGTGGCTATCGCCACGCCACCCGGTGAGGGAGGCGTGGCGATTCTGCGTTTGAGCGGCGGCGAGGCCCCGGGCATTCTGCGCAGGCTCTGTGGCCGCACGACCTGGGACAGTCACCGCCTGGTTCTGTGCGACTTGCGCCAGAGCGACGGCAGTCTGCTCGATCGGGGTATGGCGGTGTGGATGAAGGCCCCTCGCAGCTATACCGGGGAGGACGTGGTCGAGCTGCACCTGCACGGGGGACAGGCGCTGGCTCAGCTGGCCCTGCAGACCTGCCTTCGCCTGGGGGCTCGCTTAGCCCGACCCGGCGAGTTTACCCTGCGGGCGTTCCTGAATGGCAAGCTCGATCTGGCCCAGGCCGAGGCGGTGCAGCAGTTGATCCAGAGTCGCAGTCTGGCCTCGGTGAACATGGCCAGCCGTAATCTTCTGGGGGTGTTTTCTCAACAGGTCGAGCGATTGCGCAAATCGTTGCTGGAGTGGCTGGTGTTGCTGGAAGCCGAGATCGACTTCGGCGATGAAGTCATGGGCCAGTCGCCCGAGGAGTCTCAAAGGCGTTGGCAGCTGGCCTGTGCCCAGGTAGAGCACTGGCTGCAGCAGGGAACGCAGGGGAAGATCCTGAGCGACGGATTGCGACTGGTGCTGCTGGGGGCGCCCAATGCAGGCAAGTCGACCTTGATGAACCTGCTGCTTGGACGCCAGCGGGCCCTGGTGACACCTATCGCGGGAACGACCCGCGACACCCTGGAGGAGGGCCTGGTGCTGGGCGGCATTCCCCTGATCCTGGTAGACACCGCAGGGGTGCGGTCGCAGGCCGCCGACCCCGTAGAGGAGATGGGCATCGCCCGCAGCTGCGAGGAGGCTCGTCAGGCCGACCTGGTGGTCTGGGTGGTGGATGGCAGCCAGCCCGAGCCGCCGGAGGCTTTGCTCGACACTCTGGTGGCCGAGCGCCCCACCCTGGTGGTGCTCAACAAGCGGGACCTGGGGTTGGCGCCCTGGACTCGGGAGTGGCAGGGGCAGCGCATCAGCCTGCTCGACCCTGACGACGAACAGCAATTGCTTGAAGCGCTGGGAGAGCGAGCTCGTAAGCTGGTTGGCGAGCAGGCCGATCTGATTCGCCTCACCCCGCGTCAGTGGCAGGCTCTGCTGTCGGCCCAGGAGTCGCTCGTCAGCCTGGGCCAGACCCTGGAGCGAGGCTTGTCGGCCGAGTTCCTGGCCCTCGATCTTCGAGCGGCCATCACGGCTCTGGGGCATATCCAGGGAGTCGACGTAACCGAAGAAGTGCTGGACGGGATCTTTTCCAGTTTTTGTCTGGGCAAGTAGCTTCCCAAAATGAGTCGAACGGGCTAGAATCGGAGCGCCATGGAGCAACACTGTGACGTTCTTGTCGTTGGGGCCGGACACGCCGGGTGCGAGGCCGCGTTGGCGGCCGCCCGTATGGGCTGCCAGGTGGTGGTGCTTACGGCCAGCCTGAGCAATATCGCACGCATGCCCTGCAATCCATCTATCGGGGGGCCGGCCAAGGCCCATCTGGTGAAAGAGGTCGATGCCCTGGGCGGGGTTATGGGCCGGGCCATCGACGACACTCACATCCATATTCGCATGCTGAACACCAGCAAGGGCCCTGCCGTTCAGGCCTTGAGGGCCCAGGCTGACCGTCCCCGCTACTCCCAGCGAGTGGCTCAGGAACTGCTTGCCCATCCGCGGGTTCAGGTGATTCAGGACCTGGTAGCCGAACTGTGGGTCGAGTCGGGCGAGGTTCGGGGAGTGCTGGGAACTTCGGGGCGTCGTTATGCTTCCGGAGCTAGCGTGCTGACCACCGGAACCTTCCTGGGTGGGCAGATCCATATGGGCGAGACCAGCTTCGCCGGTGGGCGCAGCGGAGAACCCCCGGCTCAGGGACTGTCCGATTCGCTGCGCGCCCACGGCCTTCAGTTGGGGCGCTTGAAGACCGGTACGACACCGCGCATCCACCGCGACAGTATTCGCTGGGAGGCCATGGAGGAACAGCCGCCCACCGAACAACCTCTGGTCTTCTCCGAAGTCTCACCGTTGAGGCTTCCCGACCGTCAGTTGAGTTGCTATCTCACCCGTACCACGCTGGCCACCAAGGAAGCCATTCTGGCCAACCTGCATCGATCCCCGATGTATATTGGACTGATCGAAGGCACGGGTCCGCGTTATTGCCCCTCCATTGAGGACAAGATGGTGCGTTTCCAGGACAAGGATTCGCATCAGGTATTCGTCGAGCCCGAGGGCTTCGACGTTCCCGAAGTCTACTTGCAGGGCGTCTCTACCAGTCTTCCTCTCGACGTTCAGTGGCAGGTGGTGCGCAGCATTCCCGGTCTGGAACAGGCCCAGATTTTGCGCCCCGGCTACGCGGTCGAATACGATTTTGTATTTCCCACCCAGCTCGAGCATACGCTTCAGGTGCGCCAGCTGCCGCGCCTGTTTCTGGCCGGTCAGATCAACGGGACCTCGGGCTATGAAGAGGCGGCCGCCCAGGGCATCCTGGCGGGTATCAACGCAGCCTTGCGGGCCTCGGCCAGCCCGCTTTGGGAGTTAGGGCGCGAGGAAGCCTATCTGGGCGTGCTCATTGACGACCTGGTTACGCGCGGCACCAGCGAACCCTATCGCATGCACACCTCGCGGGCCGAGTATCGGCTCTTGCTCCGCCAGGACAATGCCGACCAGAGGCTCAGCGAGAAGGGCTATCGCCTTGGGGTGGTGCCCGAGTCGCAGTGGCAGGTTTTCGTTGCCAAGCAGGAAGCCTCTGAAAAGGAGTATGGCCGCCTGAAGGACACACGCCTGAAGCCGCTCGAAGCCGAGCGGGCCAGCCAGCGTTTTCAGACCCCCGTGCGTCCCGGGTGCAGCCTGTATGAGCTGTTGACGCGTCCTCACATCGCTCTGGCCTCGATTCGCCAGATGGAGGGTTTGCCCGAATTGCCGGCCCGTGTGGCAGAGCGGGTCGAGATTCGGGTGAAGTACGATGGATACCTCAAGCGACAGGAGGACGAGGTTGCCCGTTTCCGACGCCTCGAGCACCGTGAACTCCCCGAGCAACTCGACTATCTGGGCCTGGCTTCGCTTTCTTCCGAGGCCCGCGAAAAGTTGCATCGTCAGCGGCCCCGCACGCTGGGTCAGGCTTCGCGTATCCCCGGAGTATCGCCGGCCGATATCGCCACTTTGCTGATTCACCTGAAGCAGTGTCCCAGTCGTTAGACCTGCGCAGCCAGCCGCAGTTGGCTCGCTATGTAGAGTGTTTGCTGGGCGAAGGAGACCGTCTTGGCTTGACGGCTTTCCGCGAGGCTGAGCCGATCTGGAACGAGTTGATCGCCGACTCTGCCTCGGCCGCAGCGCGACTTCCTCAAGGAGGAACAGTGGTCGATTTGGGCAGCGGCGGGGGTTGCCCCGGGGTGGTCTTGCAGTTGCTGCGTCCCGACGTGCGCGTGGATCTGCTCGAGTCGAACGGCCGCAAGGCCGGTTTCTTGAGGCAGGTGGTCGATGTGCTTGGGCTTCCGGGTCAGGTGCTTCAGGATCGTTCCGAAACGTTGGCTCGCCACCCGTCCTACCGCGGGAGCTACGATATGGTGGTGGCCAAGGCGGTCGCTTCGCTACCTACCCTGGTGGAGCTGGCTCTGCCCCTGCTTCGAGTGGGTGGCGTTCTGTTGGCCTATAAGGGCCCCTCGGCCCACCAGGAACTCGAAGATTGTCAGGTGGCGCTTCAAGCCCTTCGCGGCAAGTTGCGAGGCGTAGAACCCTACACGCTGGGACAGAAGGAATTCTGTCACGTTCTGATTGAGAAAGTGGGCGAAACGCCCAAAGCATTCCCCCGCCGGCCGGGGATTCCGGCCAAGCAACCTCTGCGCTAGACCGACCCGCCGGTCTTGAGCAGATCGACCACGTACTTGCCGAGCAACTTGGTCTGGGTGGTGGAAATTTCGTTGAACTTGACGCTGTGAGTCCAGCCCCGTCCGTTTTCATCGTGGCGAGAGCTGATGATTTCGCAGCGCAGTTCCAGCTTGTCGTGGTTGCCCAGCGGGCCGAGGTGAAGCGTCAATTTGGTGGTGGGGGTCATGGGCCGGTCTACGGCCAACAGGGCGCCACCGAGCCCCAGGTCGATGGCGGTGCCCGGCAATCGCTCGGCCGTGATCAGCACCACTTCGATCGGCATGTTGGCCACCGCCCGCGTATACTTGCGCTGGTTGAACATCTTCGAAGACATGCTGATCTTGTTGATCACGGTGATGACCCAGGATTTGCCCAGGGCCACGGGCGATTCTTCGAACTGCAGGCCGAGGTCAAATTTGCCCGCCAACTCGCGATTGGGTCGCATCCACACGATACGGGCCGTAACCGGATCGCTGGTCTTGGCTTCGGGCAGTGGATTGGATACCTGGATGAGTTGCCCGCGCTGGAATCCGTCTGGACCCACCAGTTTGCCACCGCCGAGGCTGATGTCCATCAGTTTACAGGGAACAGGTCGTCCCTCGACATAGGCGGTCAGGTCGTAGCTGCAGGAGAGGCGGACCAGTTTTCGGCGTTCCTGAGCGCTGGCGCCGGTGGGCTTGGGAGGAGCTTCGACGGCTGCAGGTGGAGGTGAGGCAACTTCTCCCGGAACGCTGGCGGCTTCGATGGCCTCTTCCAGGGCCGAAGGGGCCTCTTCCAGGGCCGATACCTTCTCGGGAGAGTCGAGCGGCGGGGCCTCGCCGATGGCGGGGATCCCCTCGTCGGGGCTCTTCAGCCACTCGGGGGCGTCGATGCTATCGGCCACCGGAGCATCGAGCCAGGAATTGTCACCCTCGAAGGACTCACTGAAGAAATCGCCCGAGGGTTCCAGGGCCTCCACGGAACCGGTCAGCAAATCTCCCTCAACGCTGGCTTCGGTGGAGGCCTCCAATGCCGGAAGTTCACCAGAGGCGAAGAGTTCATCACCTTCCAGGAACGAGGGAGGGGCTTCCAGTGGACCACCTTCGAAGAATCCTGTGGCTTCGGCCGGCTCTAACTCGACCAGTTCCAGGCCCGGCGGGCCCAGGGCTTCCTCCACCTCGACGGGCGGGGCCTCGAGCACGATGGGCTCTTCTTCCACCACGGGCTCGACCTCGACGGGCGGGGCCTCGAGCACGATGGGCTCTTCTTTGACCACGGGCTCCACCTCGACGGGCGGGGCTTCGAGCACGATGGGCTCTTCTTCCACCACGGGCTCGA
>CAZYPN010000025.1:0-96814 GCA_964649085.1 uncultured Burkholderiales bacterium
CGCGGCCCTGGCCGAACAGGCGGAACGTTCCGCACGGAACATCGCCCCATGGAACGCCCTGCGCGCCGCCCAGGTCACCGCCCACGGGGACCTTCAACTGGTGCAGCGCGACAAGCCCCACTGGAACAACCCCCGCGCCCGCCACCTGACCCCCAAGCAGCGCATTCACATTCTGCGGCGCGACGGCTACCGCTGCCAGTGCCCTGGCTGCCCCAACCAGCTCTACCTGCACGTCCACCACCTGACCTACTATTGCCAGAACGGCACCACCACGCCGGACAACCTGATCACCCTGTGCGCCAGCTGCCACCGCAATTTGCACAACGGCCACCTGCGCATCGAGGGGGTTGCGCCGGATACGCTGGCGTTTCTTGACCGGCACGGCCGCAATCTCGGCCAGCAAGCCAGGCTAGAGGTGGCCGAATGGCTCGACTGGTTCATCGGCTGGCCCGGCGACCAGGACAATTCCCATCGGGCCCGGGCGGCGTAGGGGGGATGGATCGGCCTGCCGGGTCAAAGGCCCGCGTTCAGTCGTGGGCCCAAAGAATGGCAACGGGATAATGGCGGATAAGGGGGTCGGCAGTGACCAATGTCAGGTTCTCACGCATCGCCTGGGCGACCAGCAGTCGGTCGAAAGGGTCACTGTGATGGGCTGCCAAGTCCCCCACCAGCCAGGCTTGTTCGTGCGTGATCGCGAGGGGTATCAGGCGGTTTTCTCTCAAGCTGCGGGCGATGAGCTGCTCGGGGCGTTCCGTCAACTCCAATCGGCGCAGGGCCCACTTGATGGAAATCTCCCAAGAAGTTACGGCTGACAGATAGATATCGCTTTGGCCGTCACTTAGAATGGCTGCGGTGCGTGGTCCGAATCTGGCGAGATCGCCGGTAAAGGCCCATAACCAGACGTGTGTATCGAGCAGATATCTCACTGGAAATGGCGCAAGAACTCGTCGGGAAGGGGCGCGTCAAAGTCGGCATGCACCTTGATAGTCCCTTGGCCCTGCCCCCAGGTACGAGAACTCACCGGTTGATCGGAGGGGACGAGACGGGCAACGACCTTATTGCCTCGCTTGACGAGAATGGTGGCCCCCTCCTCGACTTCCCGAAGTAAACGGGACAGATGAGTCTTGGCCTCGTGGACGGTGACTTCTTTCATGGATTTTAGTCTATAGACTAAGCCAGAGTTGGTCAATGGACCAGATTCTGGAAAAGCTCGAATCGGGTCAGTTTGACCAACTGGCGGTGATGGGGACCAAGCACCGTGCACCAAGATGGACTAAGACACAGCGACTCCCTGGAATGAACGGTCGTGGTGGGGAGAGGGGTCATCTCCGTGAATTGGCTACCTTACGATTGGCTCAACTGCCCTTGTTCGGCCCATCGGAAAGGGCGCTTGGGGTTTGGATGGTAGCGACAGGCCCTCACGCCCCCCACGGAGCCCTCTCCAGCCCCTAAACCACTCGCGGCGACCCCCAGCCCATCGAACACCCCTCAAATCATCCCACAAATCGCCGCAAAACCCCATAACCAAGCCATTTAAGGCAACCCCAAAACTTGACGTTCGCCCCCCACCATGCCCTACCATAAAGGGATGACAAAGCTTGACCCCACCACCCTCAGCCCCCGCCAACTCGAAGACCTCGGCCCCCACGCCCTCCATCAGCTGGCCCTGCGCGCCACCAATACCCTCACCCGCTACCGCCTGCTGCTGGGCCGTTGCCTGCTGGCCCTGCACCGCAGCCAGGACTACCTCCAGTTCGGCTGCTCCAGTTGCATCCACTACGCCACCTCCGTGCTCGGCATGCGAGCTGACAGTGCCCGCCAGTTGCGCCGCCTCGCCTACCAGTTGGAAAATTTGCCTTTCCTCACCCAGCATGCCCAGGCCGGCACGATCAGCTGGGCCAAGCTGCGCGAAGTGGCCCGCGTGGCCACGCCGGACAGCGAAGCCTTCTGGATCGAAGCCTGCCAGAACCACAGCTACCAGGAGATCGAGCGCCTCGTGGCCCACGCGCGCGACCCCCAGAACCGCAGCCACCAGAGCGAACTGCGCATCCAGGCCAGCGCCGAGGCCATGGCCCTGCTCGAGCGAGCCATGCAGAGCCTCTCTCAGGAAGCCGGCCGCCTCCTTTCGCCGGGCGAAGCCCTGGAATACCTGGCCGCCGAATACCTCTCGCGCAGGCCCCTCGACACCGCCGCCCTCGAAGCAGCACGCCACCAGGCCCAACAAGACCGGCTGGCCCAGCAACGCCAGAACGAGGCCCTGGCCGAGCAGGCGGAACGTTCCGCACGGAACATTGCCCCCTGGAACGCCCTGCGCGCCGCCCAGGTCACGGCCCACGGCGACCTCCAACTGGTGCAGCGCGACAGGCCCCACTGGAACAACCCCCGCGCCCGCCACCTGACCCCCAAGCAGCGCATTCACATTCTGCGGCGCGACGGCTACCGCTGCCAATGCCCCGGCTGCCCCAACCATCTGTACCTGCAGGTGCATCACCTGACCTACTATTGCCAGAACGGCACCACCACGCCCGACAATCTGATCACCTTGTGCGCCAGCTGCCACCGCAATCTACATAACGGACATCTGCGTATCGAGGGGAGTGCGCCCGACAATCTCACGTTTCTTGACCGCCAGGGCCGCAACCTCGGCCAGCAAGCCAGGCTGGAAGTGGCTGAATGGCTCGACTGGTTCCTCGGCTGGCCCGGCGACCAGGACAACTCCCACCGGGCCCGGGCCGCGTAGCCCTACTTGTTGACGGCAGCTGGCGAAGCGTGTCGCAAGACCGGGTCAGGTGGGCTTATTGATGGAAGTCAAGTCGGCTGCCAGCCAGCCCTCCGACTGCAACAGGTAGGGTACCTGGGCAGTGGCCAAAAAGTCTTGCTGTGCTTGACGCGAGAGTTCTACCTGGGCACCGGGTACGATGATGGCGCCGGCGACTCCGGCGATAGCGGCGAGGAGCATCCCTTCAATAAGGGTTACCCCACCCAGGGCGACCCCGGCCACCGCCCCGATGCCTCCCATCAGAGCGACCGCATTTCCAACTTGGGAACTGGTGGAGGAGACGCTCTCGCCCCGCTGGTCGAATTCTTTGAGGAAACGTTGAGAGTGCTCGCTGAATGCGGCCTGATCGACCGGTCCGTAGACCTTGTCTTGCTCCCGAGGAACTCGGTGGAAGAGATGATTCCAGGGTCGGCCGGCAGTCGTTGTATGACCATCGATTCGCATGGTGAGGAGGATATCTACGGCCGCTGAAATTTCCGTGAACCAGCGCCGAAGCTGCTCGGAAAACTGTCACGCCGTCGATGTGGTCATCGTGGGGCAGGAAGGCGACCCAAGGGAGTGAACGGACGTTTATGAGCAAAAAGATCCTGTCCATCGACGGTGGCGGCATCGCGGCCTGATTCCAGCGCTGGTTCTGGCTCGACTGGAGGAGCTCTGCCAGAAGCCGTGTTGTCAGCTCTTCGACCTGATGGCCGGGTCCTCGGGTCGCCCCGCCTACACGGCCGGGCAGCTGGTGGCAGAGCATGACGAGCGGCTTCGGCGCCTGGCCGAAGTGCTGCTCCAATAGGAGGGCACGTGTATATCGACAGCCTGGAGCTGACCAACATTCGAACGTTTCGCAAAACGCGGGTCGAGTTCTGCAACCCCGACCGCGACTACGAGGCCCTGGCCATGCCCAGGCCCCGACACCCCAACGTCAACCTGCTGCTCGGCAACAACGGCATGGGCAAGACCACCTTGCTGAGGGGCATCGCTCTAAGCGCTCTGGGACCGGCGGCGCGCGATTCGGGCATCCATCCTCAGCGGCTGATTCGCCGCGAAGCAGGCTCCGACGGCCCGGCCAGCGGGGCCCGGCTGAAGGGAGTCTTCCACACCCACACCCAGGATCAACACGAGGGCCAGCTGGTCTCTGACCTCCGCCTGGAACCCAAGGGCGACCTGGAGGTGCTGGAGTGGAAGGGGGGCAAGGGTGAGGCCTGGCAACCGATCTACTCGGCTCGCAGCGACTCGTTCTTTTTTGTGGGCTACGGGGCTACCCGGCGAGTGGAAAAGCTGGAGTTCGCCTCCCTCTCCAATTATCCAATTCCAAGATGAGCTTCGCGCGGGCTCAGCGCGTCAACGGACTCTTTGAAGAAGCCTATGCGCTCTATCCTCTCAACGCCTGGCTGCCCCAGTTCCAACGAAAGAATCCCGGGCGCTACACCCAGGTGGTTCACCTCATCAACGGGCTGCTAAAAGAGGCCGGATACACCTTTGAGGGAGAGATGGAGGGACAGGACTTCCTCTTCAACTATCAGGGTCTGAAGGTGCCGTTCCCGGCCCTCTCAGACGGCTATCGGGCGTTTCTGGGCTGGGTGGGCGATCTGCTCTTCCACGTCTGCATGACCGCCCCCAGCGGGCGCAAACTGCGCGAGAACCAGGGCATTGTGATGGTGGACGAGATCGATCTGCACCTCCACCCCAAGTGGCAATTGACGGTGCTGGAGACCCTTTCGCGCGAACTGCCCAACCTGCAGTTCATTGTGACCTCGCACAGCCCCCTGCTGGTCGGCAGCCTGGAATGGATGAACATTCTGGTGATGCGCCCAGGGCCGCGTCAGTCCAGCACCGCCGAACGGGTAGAGCTTCCCGTTCACGGCCTGGATGCGGATCAGATCCTGCTCACCGATTTCTTCGGCCTGGAGTCCACGCGGGCGCCCGGCAAGCGACAGACGCTCAAGAAGCTGAGCCAAAAGGCCAGCCAGGGTGACACCGAAGCCGCGAAACGCTTGCTGTTGGAGATGAGCCGAGGGGCCGAGGCGTGATTCGCTATCCGACCAGCCTGGCCGAGCTAGAAACCCTGATCGACGACGAAAAACCGGGTTGGCGAGAGAGGGCCAAAGAGCGCACAGACGGCTTTCGGGCAGCCGGCAAGTTTGAAGAGTCGAGCTCCATCTGGAGCGAGGTCAAGGGGGTCTACATGCGTCTGCAGCACACCAAATGCGCCTTCTGTGAGAGCAAGTTGGAGTCGATCCGCTTTGGCAGGGTGGAACAGGACGTTGAACACTTCCGACCCAAGGGCAGCGTCAAGGCCTGGAAGCGGCCCCAGGCCCTCAAGGACATCCCCCTCACGCCCGTGCCGGCCAAAAGCCCGGGCTATCACCTGCTGAGGCCCTCGAGTTCCACGGCACCTCTCCCCGGCCCGTGGCCAGCGATGGGCACCTGCGCCATCGGGCTCGGGTGGTCATCGAGTTCTTCCACCTCGACGACCCCGAGCGCCACAACCTCCACGCCGACCGCGCCATGGTCTTGATGGCCCTCTACCCTCTGCTCAAGGAGAGCGTTCGTGGCAGCGCCCAAGATCGCAAGAAGGCTCGAGAGGAGGTCGACGGCCTTCTCCATCCGGGTCTACCCCACCTCAACTGCGCGCTGAGTTTCCGCCGCCTGTTCCACTCCGACCCCGCGGAGGCGGAGGTCATCTACAAGGCGGCTCGTGAGTTGGTGGCCAGCAAGTCCTGAGCGCGAAACGGTCGGGCGAGCGGCTCTATGGGCTCGAGGCAAATAGCCCCATTCTGATCGAGGTTTCCACGCGAGGAGCTCAGAGTCTCACCTGAATCTGGCCACCCCGGCGGGCTAAATCAGCCATATCTCCCTTGCCGGAAATTGTGACTTTGCAAGGCACCCGGTTGTCCTGTCAGCGAATCTCCATCGCTTGGGAACGGCAGAGTCTGCGGAACGAATGACCGCGGATTCAACGTCCCGGCCAGCCGGTCTCCAGCAAAGATTGTCCTATACAAAATCACCCGAACGGGCGAAGGACGAACGTAGGGCACCCGAGGAAACGCGTCCCCCGGAGGATCTACAATGCTTCAGATAGACCTTGCTAGTGGAGAAGAGACGAAATCGACGGTGGCGACTGATTTGGACCCGCGCCTACAGCTATTGGTTGCGCAGATGAAGAGCGGTGCCACCAAGAAAGCGTCGGTTTCCACCGACGAAAACGAGGTGGCTGTTGTAGCCCGGGTAACCGATCCAGGGGCATGGTCGAGTTTGAGTGAGGTGCGCGACGCCACGATCATCGCTCAGCTTGCAGATATGACATCAATCGTTACTGGGAGAATTCCGGTGGCTCGAATCGAGCGGGTCCGTGCGCTGAGTTTCTTGAGAAGTTTAAAAGCGGCCCAGCCAATGCAGCGGCTTCTGGCGGTCGCAACAGACGAGACTGAAGCATTGCCAGCAAAATTGCCTGTGGGCCATCAAGTTCAGGGCGGCAAGGGGGTGGTCGTCGGTGTCGTAGACTACGGCGGTGACTTCGTCCACAGGAACTTTCGGCACCCAAATGGCCAAACGCGGTTGCTCTCGCTTTGGGACCAAAACGGTGGCAATAGCCCTGGCAGCCCGTACGGTTATGGTGTTGAGCACTCAGCTGCATCGCTCAATCTTGCGCTGAATCAGGCGGACCCCTATGCGGCGGCCAATTACCATCCGGGGGCATCCTCTCATGGCACCCATGTCATGGACATCGCTGCGGGCAATGGCAACGGAAGCAATGTCCCGGGTGTAGCTCACCAGGCTGACCTCATTTTCGTCAATGTCACCCATGATAAGGATCCGGAGCAGCCCGAGGATGTCATAAAAACCTCGTTCGGTGATTCGGTTACATTGTTGGAAGCTCTCCACTACATCTTTGAAAAAGCTGGAAATCGTCCGGCGGTCATTAACGTCAGTCTGGGAACCAACGGGGGTCCTCACGACGGCACGACACTGGTGGAGCAGGGCATAGATGCGCTCGTTGGTGCAGCTCCCAATCGCGCCGTCGTCATTGCAGCCTCCAACTCATTTGATGATGGCATTCACGCGGCAGGGTCGGTTTCAGCCGGGTCCGTTTCAGAGCTGAAATGGGACGTTGCCGCGACATTGTTTCGTCCTATCGAAATGGAAATCTGGTATTCCGGGCAAGATCGCTTCAAAGTCGAGTTGCTGGGGCCAAATGGTGCCTTGCTGGCAACAGCCGAACCTGGTGAGACCAAGCAGGTGCGCATTGGAAGCGATCTTGTCGCGTTGCTTGCCAATCGCTTGGACGACCCCAACAATCACGATAACATGATCGGCGTCTTCCTGATGGCTGGAATGCCAGCAGGCCGCTACACCATTCGTCTCCACGGCGTGAACGTCCAGGGTGATGGCGCTTTTCACGCCTGGATCGAACGCGATAACTCATTCCAGTCCAGCTTTGCTCCTCCTCATCTCAATACTCATACTATTGGTTCCATTTCTTGTGGCCGGCGAGTCCTGGCCGTGGGCTCGTATGATGCCAGTGCCCCCCAGAGGACTCTCTCTTATTTTTCGAGTGCCGGACCTACCCGAGACGGCCGCCACAAACCCGATATCTCGGCGCCTGGTCATAATATTTGGGCGGCGAACTCTCTTTCCACGACCGGTATCACTCGCAAAAGCGGAACCAGTATGGCTGCCCCTTGCGTAGCAGGCATCGTCGCCCTGATGTTTGAGCAGGCCGTCATTCGCGGCCTCGAACTCACGGTCGATCAGACCCTCCAGATTCTTATTGACACAGCAAGGAAGGACCCACCGGCGGGGAACGGCTGGGATAGCAGGTATGGCTATGGTCGTGTCTCGGCTGCAAGGGCAATTCAGGCCATCATGGATCTTGAAGCCCCCTGAAGCGTGATGTAGACTCTAGAAAAGGAG
Source organism: uncultured Burkholderiales bacterium (assembly GCA_964649085.1). Taxonomy (GTDB): domain Bacteria; phylum Vulcanimicrobiota; class Xenobia; order Xenobiales; family JADMJV01; genus JADMJV01. Next base: position 7,688 of record CAZYPN010000025.1, read on the forward strand.
TGACCATGAAGCGCAACATCAGTCTTGACGACCTCCGTAAGGTGGAGGCAGGTTCGATAGTGTCCCTTGCTCATGATCTCCTCGAGCCTGTGCAGGCTATCATTAAAGTCAACGAGCCAGACTACACACCCGCGTGTGTCACTCGACGAACTTCAATGTCTCCTTTCCTTTTTACGGCAGCATTCGATCGTGCTGACCTCGAGATTCTCGAGCGAGACCCCAAAGTAGAAACAGTATCGGTGAGCAAGGCGCTTCGATCTGCTGAATAGTGTAAAGTTGTTAGAGGTTAAGGCTCTGCGCCATCGCAGCCAAGTTGAGGGGTGCCCCGATGCGCTGAGTCATCGGGGCGTCAGGGCTAGCCTGCTGGGGGGTTCCTTGTCAGCCAACAGTTTTCTCATCGCCGCTGGACTCAGGCGGTTGGCGATAGGACTCGCTCCGGACGTTCCCCCGAAGGAGCGGGTATAGCATTTCGACGTGTCGGCCGCCAAAGCTCTTGGCATAGCCTGGGGCGCTTGAAGCTCAGCCGAGAGGAGAACCGCCCCTATCGCCTGATTCCTTCGCTGAAGAACGGGCCAGGCACGCACACGGGACATCCTGTCTTCCGAGTCGGCAACCCGAGGCGCTGAACCAGCGTATCCTGAGCGTGATAGGGCAACATGCAACATCAAGGGGTGGATGGGTGGCGTTAGCCAGTGACACGAAAATCCGCCTCCAACCTTGAAGAACCCGCCGAAGCCCGACAGTCAGGCCATTCTACAGACCCCAGCGAAGCCGCGATAGAGGCCTATAGCAACCCCTACACCCCGGGCGCAGCCACGCTTGTGGCAAGCTTTCGCTCTTGGTATGTTGGCAGTTGGTGACGAGACTTAAGGAGGCCAAGGATGAGTGCAAGACCCAGAAGCTCAAAGAAGCAAGTGCACGAGCGTTCGTTGCTGATTTTGAAAGCAGAAGCCTTCAAGAGGTTTGAACAGACCGTTTCGTCTCCGCCGGAACCCAACGAGAAGCTGAAGAAAGCTGCACAAGCCAGGCGGCCCTGGGCCTGACTCAGGCCGGTCACTCGCGCCTGCTGGCCCCGTTGAAGGACGTCGGAACCATCGGTGAGCATCTACGATCCGGTCGAGCGGAGGGACCCGACAGGGGAAGGTGAGCCGCAGAAAGTCCCACCCCGCACCCTGTTTTTCACCCTTGATCGGCGATTGGGCGGCCACCGACAGCGCCCCCTATCAGCAAGCCCTGGCCGATGTCGAGAAGCTCAAGCATAGGATGGATGCCTACCTGGAGATGGCCGGGATGTGTCGCCCCGATGGCGCCCACACTGCAGTCTCCATCCGGGCCTCCCCCACCTCAACTGCGCGCTGAGTTTCCGCCGCCTGTTCCATTCCGACCCCGCGGAGGCGGAGGTCATCTACAAGGCGGCTCGTGAGTTGGTGGCCAGCAAATCCTGAGCGGGAAATGGTCGGACTGTTTGATTCCAGACTTCACGGTCTATGAGCCATTCGGAGCGACCATCGCGGAGGACCTTGAGACACAGCAACTCCCTGGAATCGGTTCCTTAACGATTGGCTCAACCGCAAGACCCTGCTAAGCTGCCCTAAGGAAATACAGGTATGGAGATCAAAGTTGGCGCAGGCGGTGAAGTCGCGCTGCCGGTTGAAGTGTGTCGGCGCTATGGGCTCGAGGCAAACAGCCCCATGAGGATCATTGAGACCGAAAACGCGATATTGCTGGTGCCCTTGAAAGACATGCCCGCAGATTCCCTCGAGCAAGAGCTGCAACAGTGGCAGCATCTGGCAACGAAAGCCTGGGACCTTTTCCCCTACGATGAGGATGAAGGGGCTAGAAGCTTGGGGATGTTTCCTGGGTAGACTTTCCGGGTGGTGCAGGACGCGCACAGGCGGGGCGTCGACCCGCTATCGTCTATCAGACCTTGTTACTGCCTGCTGAGCTGCCGACCGTGCTCCTCATCCCGCTTACGACCCAGCTTGCCGCCCTGAGGTACCCTGGAACGGTGCTGGTCGAGACGGATTCCCGAAACCGGCTCAGCAGAGCCTCCGTAGCGTTGGTGTTTCAGCTCGCGGCTATCGACCGGCGCTACGTTAGCCCACCGACGGGGGTCCTGGAGCAGTCGGTGATGGACTCGATCGGTCTGGCGCTCGACTCGATAACTGGCCGGAAGCGTTCGTGATAGAATCGCTGCCGCGTCTGCCGCCGAAGCTCTCGGCATACCCCGGGTGATGAAAGCTGCATAAGCCAGGCGGCCCTGGGCCTGACTCAGGCCGGTCAATCGCGCCTGCTGGCCCTGTTGAAGGACGTCGGAACCATCGGTAAGCATCTAACATCCGGTCGAGCGGAGGGGCCCGACAGGGGAAGGTGAGGCGAATGCGCGCAGAAAGTCCCACCCCATGCCCTGTTTTTCACCCTTGATTGGCGAATGGGCGGCCACCGACAGCGCCCCCTATCAGCAAGCCCTGGCCGATATCGAGAAGCTCAAGCATATGATCGACGCCTACCTGGAGATGGCCGGGATGTGTCGCCCCGATGGCACCCGCGCCGAGCTTCCCGGTGTGCGTCGGGCTGACTATGCCCAACCTTTCGACCTGGGCCTGGTCAAGGGCCCGCTGATGCACAGCCTGGCCCAGCACTGCCTGTGCGACGGCATCGGCTTCTACCAGCTCTACGAACTGCAGTCGGTGATGGAGGATGACGACCCCTATCGAGCCATCGCCCAGACTCTGGCCACGGCCATGCGCGCGGGCTGCGGCGCGAGGCCCTATCGGAAAAAGGACTACCAAGACCTGGACTGCCGCAAGGCCCCCTTGGACCTGCGCCTCGAGGAACCGGCGCAGGGGCCGCAGGTGCAGTCGTGGACGCGCTCCGACTCGGGGCCGTGGCGCTGGTTGCGGCTGCAACCCGCGCTGGGGCTACCCACCGACCGTTCTTGCCCCCTGCTAGACAGCCTGATGGGACCCGAGAGCCTGTTGGGACTGAAGTGGTCGCACCTGCTCTTCAGCCTGATGACCTACCTGAGCCACAAACCCGCAGCCCGGCCTCGCTACGAAGAGACAGTCACGTTGATGACACAGGCTTTGAGCGGTCGCCCGCCGGTGGACCAGCGGGTGGGTGGCTACTCCTACGCCCCCAAACTGGCCCAAAGCCCCCTGGTGGGCGAGCTGCGGGCCCTGCAGGCCGAGCGCCAGGTCGTGGTGGCCTGCTCGGGCCACGGCGCGGACACCCGGTTTCAAGCCTATCGCCCGCTCTGCTTGCAGGCCTGTCGATGGCTCTGGAACCTGTGCTCCCCCGAGCTGAGCGCGCCCTGGACGGGAAACCTGCCCCCCACCCCCTACCCCGCGCCTCTGGTATGGACCCAGCTGGCGGTGGCGCAGCGTTATTCCGCTGAATTCAAATCCACAAAGAAGAACGAGGGCTGAGGCTGCCGCTGCGGCTTGGTAAATACCTCAAAGCGGCGCGGATTTTTCAGCACCCAGCCATAGAGATTCGCGTCGGCCGGTATGTCGAAGCCCGCCGCCGCGCTGTCGGACGGAAGTACGGGCCTGGAACCGACGATTTCCACCACCCCAATCAGCACGCCGCGGGGCAGCTGCTCCAGGTCGAGGGCGAAGCGACGGGCGGCCTTCAGCTGCTTGGGACCCGCTTCGAGCTTGAGCGAGGCATAGATTTGCACCAGGCCGCGAACCCTGGTTGGGCGGCTGCGCACTTCCAGGGTTTTGATGCCGCGCAATATCAGCTCGGCCCAGGGCTGGCGGATGCTCAGGGCTCTGCGGGGTAGTGGGTGGCTCATCCGGGCGCCTTCTCGGGTGGGGTGGTTAGCCCTTGCGGAGGCGGCCGTGGAGAATGCCTCCAACCAATTAGTAAGCCTGTCGTTCAAGGGCGACACATGCGAGAAGTCGCGGGCTTGAGGGAAAGAGGTCCAACCACCAACGAGTTTTCAAGGGTTAGCTGCAAACGAAACGAAGCTTGTCGGCGACGAAAGAATGCAACTCGCCGATCTCCTGGCTCGCCTGACGAGCGATACCCTGCTACCTGAGGAAATTGATCAGGCATTAGGGCGTGAGCCCGAGCTAGATGGAGCCCAGCGCAGCCAATTGCGAAGCTATTCCCTGGCAGCTCTCGCACCCGAGGATTTCTACGGCGTGGCGCTCTATTTTCGTCGATACAGGCCGACTGGCCGGGTAAGCCTGGCTGAGTTGCCTCTGGCCCAGGCGAGCCGTGAATGGCTGTTGAGCTGGCCCCAACGCGTCAAAGCTGCCGCCCTGGGTACAGCCCTGCTGAACCCATTTTTCGATTCCGCCCGAGCCTGCCGTAGCAGTGAATGCCTGGCCCTCACCCTGCTCTGGTTTGCCTGCGAGTGGGGCCGGGAGCACGCCGAGGACGGCGAAATTTGGACCTGCGTAGCCCCGGCCTTCCCGCCCCAGGCTCGGGGGCAACTGTTCGCGGGAGGGCAACCTCGAGCCGCCCTCAAGTCCGCTTTGGAACAGGCGTGTCAGCGGTTCGATCTTCGCCATGCTTTTGGCCGTGAGGGAGCCCAGGCTTACTATCAGACGGTCTACCTGCAGTTCGGATTGACGAAGCGGTCGCTGCGCCACCTCGACTCGTGGTTGGCAGGTGCCATTCCTCCCCGGGCAGTCACAATGTTGCGCCAGGAGAGCCCGGAGTTTGCGGAACTGTGGAACCAGCTGCGTCGGGTTCAGGAAGGGCGAGCTGAACCCGAGTCGTTGCGCGACCACCCCTTCCTCCCTCGTGGCTGGACGCCCGAGAATAATGCCCGGGGCTGCCCGCTGAAGCTGGTGTGGACCAGCCAGGGAGAAGTGGAATGCCAGGTGGACCTCGCTGAGGCTTTCGGCGAGGTGCCTGACGGTCATTATGAACTCACGGACGAAGCCGACCGCTGGGAGTTGATCAGCGTCGAGCGAGGCGGCTGGACACCTACAACGCTAAGTCTGCCCCCTCGCGCCGCCCATTGGTTATTGCGAAGCCTGGAAGAGCGAGAACTGGTCTTTACTGCGAGCCTTGAATTGCCTGATGAAGAGCTGTTGCTTTGGGACGAGCACGGCAGGTTGCGAATAACCCACGACCGTCCTCGCAAGGATTGGAGCGTGAGATTTCGCGGCGATTGGCAACTGCTCTCCACTGCCTCACGCTGGGTGAGACAGGGGGACTGGAACTTTGCACGGCTGCTCGAGGGTCCGCTGCGACTGCTGGATTCGGAAGGCTGCGAAGTGGCCTTGGAAACCGCAGAGAACCCTCTAAACTCCTTGCGACTAGAACTTGAACCTCGCAAACTACAATTGCTACCCAATCGGCTCTCAGGCGTACTCACGGGTCTTCCCGGCAGTTGTACCTTAAAGTCGGCGACGACTTCCGCTGGCACGGCCCTGTGTCATGAGTTTCTGGACGACTTTGAACTGGAACTTCCAGTCGATGCTGGGGTATCACAAGCTCAGTTGTCAGTGCGCGTTCGCGCCAAGGATGTGCAGGCTAAAATCTGGACGCGCACGGTGAAAGCTCCGTTGGATCTTGATTGCATCACCTGGAACCCTCGGGGTGAATGGGAACTCTTCCGAGACCTTCGAGGTGCCGATGTGTACTTACTGGAGCAGGCTCCCTTCCGATTTTTCCTGGCCCAGCCGGAACTCGCCCTGCTGGAAGGCGACCACTTCTTGGGCAGACCGCCTGCCAGAACGGCCCCCTTGCGAGGTTTGCTGGGCCTGGGCGCGCCGCTGCGGCTGAAGCCTGGGCCTTACAATCAAACAGGCACAGGTCGGGTGTTGGCCCATAGTCTGCAGAACCAGGGCCTGTGTGAAAGTCTGGAATGGAACGACGGCACTTATCGCCTGCGCTTGCGGCGACCGATTTTCGCCGACCGTGATTTCAGCCTGCTCTGGTGGAACGGTAACGGGCCACCTGTAGTCCAAAGCCTGCCGCCAGCCAGTGAACCCCAGAGCGTTCTGGAAGGCAAACTGCCCTTGCAGGGTGCACCGTTGGTGGCCCTGGCCTACCGCGGCAGACGCCTGGGTTGCTACTGGCGGCACCTACGACTGACAACCCTGGACGGTTTCCCAGGCCGGCGTGAGGCTTTCCGTTTCCTACGCTGGCTAGAGTTGCCCTGGCTCGAATGGACCTGGGAGATGATTCTGCGAGAGCTACTGCAGGGGTTTGAATCCGAAGCCCTGCTGGCCTGGACTCAAGAGGAGACCCAGGTGCTGGGTCACGTTGAGCTGCACCCCAGGCCCGCCGAAGCCATACAGCCCATCGCCCGACGTTTGTTCGCCCAGCTGCAGTGGGAGCCCGAGCAGGCCTGGCAATTGCTGCAGCGCATCGAGTGGCCCCGCTTGATGCATATTCATCCTCGGCTGCTGTTGCGATTGCTAGAAGTTTCCGGCGCCAACCAGGAAATGCGGGTGATCGCCAGGGAATTGCAAAGCGCAGGCGGCCTGCAAGGACTTTGGAACCTGGCAGCGCAGGAAATGCAAGTCGACAGAAAGTGGCTGGAGCAATGCTGTGAACTCTATTTCGCAGAGGTTAAAGGCGATGATGACGTTTCCCTGGCCCTCTCGTGTTCGGCCTTCCGAGAACTGGTTACGGCTCTCGCCCTGGAGTGATTGTTGGCCAGGCTAAATGCATTGCGTCTGGCCGAGAACCTTCGTCGCCGCGTGGTAGACGCTGCTCTGGCCGACCATTATCTCCGTGACGACGAGCTGCGACACATTTGCCGGCGCCACTGGAGCCAGGCCGGTCAGGGTCTGCTTGGCGAGCTGTGGGTAGAAGGCGCGGCTTCTTCATTGAGCAGCCCATACAGCCTGGCCAACCTGGCAGCCGAGGGCCAGTTTTCGCAGGGCCTGCTGGAGCAACTGCAAGGAGAGTTGCCCCCTGAGCGGCGGCTCTACTCCCATCAAGCCGAGGCCATTCTGGCGGCTCCTCCGGACCACCGGGGCGTGCAGCCGGCACTGTTTATCACGGCCGGAACCGGGGCCGGTAAAACCGAAAGTTTCTTGCTGCCCATGCTGAATCATCTGTGGACACGGCCTCGCCAGGGGTCTGGCGTGCGCGCTCTGATTCTCTATCCTATGAACGCCCTGGTCAACGACCAGGTGCATCGCCTGGAGTCGTGGCTGTCGGGGCAAGACCGCCTGAGCCTGTGTCGATTTACCAGTGAAACGCCGGAAAGTCGACGCGAAGCCCGCCGCAAACAGCTGGAACTGGGCAGACCTCACCTTCGCCTGACTCGCCGCCAGGCCCGCGGGTGGGAAGACGACCAGGGGCGCGAGCTGGCACCCGAACTGCGTCGCCTACCCCCGGACATTCTCATTACCAACTACTCCATGCTGGAGTACATGCTGGCCCGCCCGCAGGACCAGTGCTTCTTTGGTGAGGCCTTAGAGGTGGTGGTACTGGATGAGGCCCACCTCTACACCGCCACTCTGGCCGCTGAAATTACCCTGCTTCTGCGTCGTTTTCTCGAGCGCTGCGATCGAAGTCCACAGCAGATCTTGCAGATTGCCACCTCAGCCACTATCGGCAGCGGTGCAAAGGAGTTTGCCGCTCAGCTGTTCAGCCGACACATCGAAGAAGTCGTCCTGATTCAAGGCCAGCGCGCGCCCCTGGATTTAGCCACTGCAGCTCCACCGGCTGCCGGCGCTCTACCCTGGTTGGGGGAAGAGACTTTTCAAATCAGCGGTCTGGGCCAGGACCGGGAAGGCGCTGAGTATTTTCTCGAGAGTCTGGCAGATTGTAAGCAACTGGTTCGTTTACTAGAACCTTTCGTGGCTCCTGAGGCCCTGCAGTCCGCCCTGAAAACCAGTGGCGGATTGGTGTGTCATTTTCTTTATGCCGCACTGCAGAGCGCTCCGGCCTACCATCAACTGGCGCGTCGGCTGCGCGAGCAACCCTTTGCGCCGGCCAGTCAGCTGGCCTTGCAGGTGCTGGGCCGCCCCGACCTGGGGACGCTAACCGCGCTGCTGTCGCTGCTGGCCACGGCACGTCAAGAACTTCACGGACTACCTCTGCTGCCCCACCGGCTGCACTTGTTGGTACGTGCTCCTCAAGGCCTGCAGGTATGCCTGAACCCGCAGTGCAACGGGCCCCACGAGAATCGCTTTTCCCCCTATGGGCCCGTGGTGTCTCCAGGGGGCGAGTTGTGCCCGCACTGCCAGTCCACCACCCTTGAGTTGTTGCGGTGCAGGCAGTGTGGTCAGGCGGCTCTGGGTGCCGACCTCGACAAAGGCAACCTGCGCCCTGGAAAAAGTCTGGTTTTGGGGCAGCCTTCTCTGAGCGGCGGAGACCTTCACTACAGCCTGCAGCTGTGTAAGCTGGCGGGCCCGGGCAGCGGGCCTTCTTTTCGGCGGCTCGGTGCCTGTCCGGTATGCGAGGCGGGGTTGGAAGACTTCCATCCCCTGCAGTCGCAGCCGGGCCTGTATCAGTCGGTCGTTGCCGAGACCGTTTATGCCGAAATTCCACCCCTGGTGGGCCAGCGTCATCCTGAAACCCTACCTGGCCAGGGAAGACGCCTGCTGGCCTTTAGCGATAGCCGCTCGGGAGCCGCTCGATTGGGGCCCCAATTGCGCATGCAACACGAGACCAAGTTGGTTCGCAGCTTGTTGGCCCGAGAATTGAACCAGGGGCAGCAGGGTCAGGTCGCGCCGCTGCAAGTGCAGCTGCAGCAAGTCGAGCAGGCCCTGGCAAGCGCTGGCCTACCAGAGGTAGCCAGGCAGGCCCTGGAGGCCAGCGCCCTCAGCCTGCGCCAGCAGCTTGAGGTGGTTCAAGGGGGCCTGTCGGTGGGCCAGCTGGCCGAGCAACTGGCCCGTTACCCCGAGGTGTGCCAGATTTATGAGCCCGTGGCTGCCGAGCAGCATCAGGTTGAGAGCTGGAATGAGCGCAGTCTGGACTTCCATCATCAACTGGTGGCGGGGCAAGGCCTGACCTCTCGGCTGGCCGAGGAACTGGCCATGCCCTTGCGCGACACCTTTTTCCTGCTCGAGGCATGCGGACTGGCCGAAGTGGTCTATCCTGGCCTCGTCGGGCTGAAGCCACCGGAAGAGCTGTGGGCGCTGCTGCCGAGGCCCTGCCGCCAGCAGCTTGAACCGAAGTGGCCCGAGCTGATAGCCGCGCTACTCGACACCCTGCGCCTGGACCGGGCCATTACCCTGGGCGACCCCCTGACCGACCGCGATTTCCGAGCAGGCAAATCTCCCCTGGGCAACTGGGTGACGTTGGCAGACTTTACCGGTCGAACAGCTCGCCATCGCCGACGTCGTTTCCTGGCGGAAGTCTTGGAGCGGGCTGGAGGCCCGCCCGAGCAAGCGGAAGAGGTTCTGGCTGCGATCTTTCAACAACTGTTCGCCCTGGGCCAGGTCAGTAGCAGCCTGGGGGGCTACGGCCAGCGCCAGGGGCTGGCCTGGTTGGAGTCCAACCCTGCATATCGCGGCGGAGACGAGCCCGAAAAGGCGCTACGCATTCGCTTCGCCGGGTTGCAGGTGCGTCAGCCGGTGCAGCTCTATCTTTGCAGTCGCACCGGGCGGGTCTATCCCCGTGGCCCGCTGGGGTGCGCCCCTGCCCAGGGCTGCGTCGGTACGCTGGTGCCCGTGAACCCCGAACAACTGGAACAACACCCGGCATGTACTCGCGTGCGGCGGGATATTTTGGAAAGCAACTTGTTTCGCCTGGGACTGTGGGCCGAGGAACACAGCGCGCAACTGGCTCCCGGCGAGGCCCAGCGACTGCAAGAACTGTTTCGAGCCGGCATGCGCAACCTGCTCAGCTGCACGACGACAATGGAACTGGGCATCGATATCGGGGGACTTTCGGCCACTCTGCTGGCCAACGTGCCGCCCGGTAAGGCAAACTATCTGCAGCGAGCCGGGCGAGTGGGGCGCCGCAGCGACGGCTCTTCCGTGGTCGTCACTTTTTGTCGATCCCAGGCTTATGATCAGGAAGTGTTCCGACGTTTTGGAGATTTTCTGACCCGTGACTTGCGCAAACCAACGGTCTTCTTGCATCGACCGCGCATCGCCCAGCGCCATCTACACGCCTGGTTGCTGGGGTCGTTCTTCGCCCAACTCTACAGCCCTGAGCAACAAGTTGGCGCAATGACGGCCTTCGGTCGAATGGGTGGCTTTTGCGGGCTACCCACAGCCAGCAAGTCGACGCGGGAACAGAGTCGGCGACAGGCCGAACCCTGTGTTGCCCTGATGCCCCCCGAACCAACGCCACCCTGGTGGCCGGCTGCGGGCCAAAACCTTTCCGTGGTAGATGCTTTCCGCGCCTGGGTGGAATGGGTTGCTGACCAGCAAGATCGATTCCAAGCCCGGCTTCAGCCCCTATTTCTAGGCACCCCTCTACGCCTGGAACGCTCGACCTTTGAACAGGTATTGAAGCAACTGGAAGAGATTCTTTACGGGGCCCCTCAGGGCTGGCAAGACTCGGGGTGGGTGCCTGTCTATCGTCAGTTGCTCTCGGCCTGGGAACAGCTCAGCGACCCGGCTCAGGCCAACAGCCTGTACTATCGCCTGAAGGCTCTCTACGAGTCGACCGTTATTGAAACCCTGGGCGACCGACAGTTCCTACCGCGCTACGGCTTTCCCATTGGGCTACAGCGCTTGCGGGTGCAGGAACCTCAGGAAAAGGGCGACCGACAGGAAGACCGCTATCGCCTGGAACGGGCTGGATTCCTGGCCCTTCGTGAATATGTGCCCGGCTCGCGTCTGATGGTAGGGGGCAAAGTGGTAACCTCGCGGGGATTGCTCAAGCATTGGACCGGCGCGGCCATGGATGATGCCTTTGGTATTCGGGCTGAAGGCACCGAGTGCAGTCAGGGCCATTACTACTATGCACGCAGCGGTCGATTGGGCGATTGTCCGGTGTGCGGCTCGGCCCCTCGCAAGCAACACCAGTATTTGCTTTTTCCCCGACACGGCTACACCACAGCGGCCTGGGACCCCCCGAGCTATCGCCTGCAAATCGATTACGTTGGCGAAGTGTCCCAGGTAAGCACCGCCTTCGCCGCCGGCCAGGATGACCAGAACTGCGCGGATTTCGCCGAGATTGAAGGCTTGCGCGCTCGCTACCGGGCGGGCGGTGAGATTGTGTCGTACAACCAGGGCCGCCATCAGCGTGGTTTTGCCCTGTGTACCGTCTGTGGCTACGCCGACTCTGAACGAGAGTTGGGCCCGGAACTGGCGCCGGGACAACGCTGGAAACGGGAACTGGCGGCCAACCTGAAACTGCCCACCGGGTTTGCCCAACACGCCCCCTTGCATCGAACCCAGCGCGACCGACCGTGCTGGGGTGAAGCCGGGGCAGGGGTCATGCGCAATCAGCTGTTGGCGGCATGGGAAACCACCGACGTGGTGTTGTTGGAATGGCCCGAAATTTCGGCCCATATGGGCCTCGTGGCCACCCTGGGCGAGGCACTTCGGCTGGCAGGGGCCGAATTGCTGGAACTGGACCAGCGCGAACTGGGGATGCTGTGCTCGCCCTTACCGCAGGGTTTCGGCAGCCTGCTGTTCGACAATGTGCCCGGCGGGGCGGCCCACGTTTATGAGCTTTTCCAGGCAGGGCGAGAATGGCTACGGCGCGCCCATCAGGTGCTGTATCGCGATGCTGAGCACCACGCTCGCTGCCAGAAGGCCTGTATCGACTGCATTCTGAGCTACGGCATCCAGCAACAGGTGGGAACCCCACTGTGCCGTCGCGAAGCCTGCCTGTGGTTGGAAAGGGCCCTGGGATAATGCTCGACGCCAAGAACTGGCATATCATCACCGAATCGCAGTTTCCCTGGGAAGAAGAGGGCCTGTTGGCCTTGCGTAAAGCCTGCGACCCTCAACACGTGCTGGAAGCCTGGACCAACTTCGAAATCTTTGACGAGCAGGGCAAGATTTATGAAATCGATGCGCTACTGCTGACCCACTACAGCCTTCTGGTGGTTGAGTTGAAGCACTGGGTGGGCCAGATCGTCATTGACGAAACGACCTGGATCCGTCGGACCGACCCTCGGGCTCTGGCCACGACCACCAACAGCCCCTTGCTTCTCACCAACCACAAAGCCCGCGTGTTGCACGGGCTGTTGCGGTCGCGAGCCCGCGCAGAGGTCGCCAGGGTTTGGCCACTGGTGTTCATTACTCACCCCGATAGCGAGGTTCGCTTTGCCCGACCGGGACGGCAGCAACCGGTTGCCACCCTGAGCGACATTGCCAACCTGATTCAGGCCCCCCCCATGCAAGGCCGAGGGCCGAAACGTTTGGACGCCCAAAGCCTTAAGGCCACTCGCCAGGCGCTGGAGGGCTTATCGCTGCGCACCAGTCGAAAACGCGAATTCAAGGTGGGCAGCTATCTCCTCAAGAGCCTGCTGGACGTAGGACCCGACTATCAAGACCATCTGGCCAGCCACATCCAGTTTCAGAGTTTGCAAACCCGCCTGCGCACCTATTCGGCGGCCGACGAGAGCGGCCGTGGCCGGGCCCTGCGAGCCGCGCGTCGCGAATTCGACCTGGCCAGAAGCCTGAGCCACGACTGCATTCTGTCGCCGCGCGAATTGCTGGAATACGAACTCGGCCCGGCGCTGGTCTACGACTACATTGAAGGGGCCGAGCGGCTCGATCAACTGGTGGACAATCACGAGCGCTTCAACCGCCTTGACCTGCCCCTGCGCATGCAGCTCTGGGCCCACATCGGCGAGGCCTTGCGCTATGCCCACCAGCGACGGGTGTATCATCGAAGCCTCTCGCCCCAGAATGTGCTGGTGAAAATCGAAGAGGATGAGCGGCTCACCGTGAAGGTGATGAACTGGCAAACCGCCAGCGCCGAAGACCGGACCCGGGGCACGGTTCATCTGAGCGACCTGGTGAGAGAAGAAACCACTGCCTACATGGCCCCCGAAATCCTCACCTCGGCGCTGGACGCCGACCACAGCGCCGACCTGTTTTCGCTGGGGTGTCTCGGTTACTTGCTACTCAGTGGTCAGTCGCCGGCCCCCAACCAGAGCCAGCTGCAGGATCGACTGCGAGACAGCCAGGGCCTGGATCTGCTGGGCGTGGTCGATCACCTGCCCGAGGGCTTGCGCCAGCTGGTGCGCGATCTGACCCACCCGATTCACTTTCGGCGTCCCGAGAGCGCCGAAGAATTTCTGCGTCGTCTGGCTGAAGCCGAAGCCAACTATCGTCAGGGATTCATAGCCCGAGAGACCGTGCACGACCCTCTTTCGGCCCATCCCGGCGAAGCCATGTTGCCGGGCCTGCAACTGGTGCGTCGGCTTGGGCAGGGCAGCACCTCGCTGGCCTTCCTGGTGCAGCGAGCCGACAGTGAAGAACGCTTGGTGCTAAAGCTGGCCCGCGACCCCCAACACGACGACCGCCTGCAGCAGGAAGCGGAGGTGCTGGCTCAACTCAAACACCCGACTCTGGTAGAACTGAAGGAGGTCGTGCGCTGGCAGGGGGCAGAGGGCGAACGGCTCGGGCTTCTGCTGAGCCTTGCTGGCGAACAAACCCTGGCCCAGCGGCTGAGCCAGGACGGAGTCATCGGCCTGGAACTGCTGCAGCGGTTCGGCGACGACCTGTTGCAGGCGGTCGAGTTTCTGGAACAGACCGGCCTGCCCCACCGTGATATCAAGCCGGCAAACCTGGGCGTCAGACTGCGTAACAACAAAGAGCTTCACCTGGTGCTCTTCGATTTTTCCCTCTCGCGTGCCGACGCCCGCCAAATCGAGGTTGGCACCCCGGGTTATCGCGACCCCTTTTTGCATCGGGAGCGCCGACCCTGGAATGTGTCTGCCGAGCGCTTTGCGGCCGCAGCCACCCTTTTTGAGATGGCCACGGGGCGCGTGCCTCAATGGGGAGAAGATGGGCGACTACATCCTGGCGTGGTGCCCCAGGCCGAGCTGTACTTACAGCCAGGCGATTTTGAGCCGGCCTTGCGCGAGGCCTTCGTGGCCTTTTTTCGCACCTCAATGGCCGAAAGCGGCCGTTTTGAAAGCGCCCAGGAAATGCGGCAGGCCTGGAATGGCATTTTTCAGAGCCACCCGGCGGCAGCTCCCACGGAACAGGCCGAGGACCTGCCCGAAACCATCGACAGCAACCAGTCGCTGGCCAGCCTCACCCAGCAAACACTGCTGCTGCAGGCTTTTGATCGCTTGAAAGTGACCACCGCGGGTCAGCTGGCCGGCTATCGTAAGGCGGCCCTGACCCGGCTCCTCAATACCGGGGCCCAAACGCGAGCCATGTTGTTGGACTTTCACGCCCGGCTGCAACCGAAGGTGCGAGGCGAAATTCTGCCCCAGGTGGTCAACCCCGAGAATACCCTGGAGCCCTTGCTGCAGGAATTGCTGCCCCGGCAAGTGCGGGACGCTGAGTTGGTGAAGCTGTATTTGGGCGACTGGCTTCACGGCCGCGACGCCGCCAGCCGCTCGGGGGTAGAGGAAAAGCGCTACTCGGGTATTTTGCTCAAGGCCCGCCAGAGCTGGATGCGCAATCCACACCTGTGCGAAGTGCGCGAGCGTCTGGCCGAAGCCGTGGAAGAGTTGGGCGGAGCAGCCACCCTGGAGGAAATGGCCGAGGCCTTGCTGCGTCTGCGTGGCTCGCAAAGCACCGACCCCCAACAGCGCCGCTTTCAGTCGAGGGCGGTGTTGCGCGCCGCACTGGAGGCCGAGGAAGGGGAAGAGTTCGCGCGTTTTCTGGTGGTTACGCCGCCCAGCCAGGGGGGTGACAGTTTGCGGCGTCGGCGGGTGCTGATCGCTCGCGACCATAGCCTGGGGCAGCAGATATTTCAACTGGCAGGCTGGGCCGACGAACAGGTGCAGTCCGACCCCCTGCCCTCGCTGTCGCGCTGGCAGAGCGGGCTGCAGTCTCAGGCGCCGGCAGGCAACTGGCCCGAGGGGCGACTGGCCCGGCTGGCCACGGCTATGGCCGAAAAAGCACGACTGTCTTCGCGCGGCGAGCCTTACCCGAAGGGCATGTCCGACGTGCAGGCCCTGCAACTGTGCGCCGCCAGCCTGGGCGGGCGCAGCCTGACCGTGGCCGAAGTGCGCCAGCTGGTCAAGGCTCGTTACCCCGAAGCCAGTGAACTGCCCAACAACCCGGAGTTGATGCAAAAACTGTTCCAACGCGTGCAGCTTGCGCTGCAGTTCAACCCGGAGAACGGGCAGTTTCAGCCCCCCACAAGCACCGCCCACACCTCACGCACCAGCACCGTATTGGGCGAGCGTCCGCCCACGCGCAGCCAGCTGGAGGCGCGCCTGGCCGAGGCCCTGGCACGCGGCACTCCCCAGGTGATCAAGGTGCGTGCCCGCGACCAGCACGAGGCGGAGGCCTGGTTGCAGCAGCGTTTTGGCCTGGCGGTGCGCTCGCTGGAGGGCCTATTCTTGCATGAAATGCAGCGCCTGGCCCAGGAAAACGACATCCCCTGGGAGGCGACCATCTTGGTGGCCGACCTTCAAGGCCCCCAAGGGGCCGATTGGGGCAACTTGCGGGCCCTGGCCCAACAGGCCTGCGCCGAGGTGGTGCAACAACTGGCCCAAGAACGCGAGGTGCTGGTGCTAAAACGCCTGAGCCTGTGGGCCCGTTTCGGTCAGTTGCACCAATTGGGCGAGTTGCTGCAGCACTCGGGTCGACGCGAGGGCCCCGCGGCCGTGGTGCTGCTGGCGCCCCATTGTGAGGGCCTGCCCACCGTAGACGGCCACCCCGTGCCCCTGCCACCCGCCACCGCCCCCCTGGAGTGGGCGCGGTCTTTGGCGGGTTAGCGGATGTCCCCCGACCAAAGACGCGAAAATATGACAGCGACCCTGCGCTACTATCATCGCGAGGCGGAAATCACAGTGCTCGGTCCTGGCCAGCGGGCCGTGATATGGCTGCAGGGCTGTCCGCATCGCTGCCGAGGCTGCATCATTCCGGAGTCGTGGCCTGTTGACGAGGGCCTCGAAGCGACCTGCGATGAAATCTGCGATTGGTTGCTCCGCTGTAAAGGGATTGAAGGCATTACCTTTTCGGGTGGAGAGCCAATGTTACAGGCGCGAGCACTGAACAACGTATTGGAGAGTGTACTGGCGAAACGCAATTTGGGCGTAGTTCTCTATACCGGTTATCGATTCGAATGGCTGCAAGAACAGGCCGCCCCAGAACAGCTCCGCCTCCTGAGCAAGATCGACCTTCTGATCGATGGACTGTATGAGCGAGAACAACACGCCGACCTGCTCTGGCGAGGTTCTTTGAACCAGCGCCTTTTGCCGCTGAGCGATCGATACAAGGGGACGATACCTGCGCCAGGTTCGCCCCAAGACCGAAGTGCCGGGCTTACTTTTCGTGTAAGCCAGGATGCCAGCTTTCAATTTTTCGGCGTGCCGTCCCAGCCAGGCTTTCGCCAGGAGTTGGAACGTAGACTTAGGGCTGATGGCGTAGAATTGAACCTGAGCTGCGGCACAGGACCAAGCGCGGCACCATTCGAAATGAACTGTCTCGCATCATCTTGAAGAAGGAACACCTGCCTAAGTGAGTGGCTCGCCAAAATACAGCCGAGCAGAATTGAAGAGGGAGCGCCGACGCCAACTTGCCGAAGCTCGGCGTGCAGAGGCTATCAGGGCTCAAGAAGCGCTTGCCCGAGCCCAGGCAGAAAAGCTCGAGGAAGCGCGGAGAACGTTCCAGCACGAACTCGAGCAAAAAAGGCTGTCTTTGAGCCGTGCACTGCAACAGGTACAACAGCTTCTGCCCGCCGATAGAACCTCTCTAGAGCGGAATTTCGAGCAATTACCGCGACAGGTTACCTCCTGCGACACCGCCCCTACGATTCTGCAAGCCTATCAAGACTTGGAATTTGAGTTCAAACAGGCTCAAGCCCGTGCTCAGGAAGAGGTCCGGCGTCAGGCCCAGCTCGACCACGCGCGACGATTGCACGGTGAATTTCAGGCTCTGAGGTCTCGTCTAGAGCCTTATCCGGAAGTAGAACGGCAACGTTTCGATGCAACTGGGGCCCAGCGGATGCAGGCGGCTTTCGAAAAGCTGAATCGGGCTCTTGAGCAAGGCGAATTGACAACCGCAGATACGTTCCTATTGCAGGCACGCTCGGCCTGCGAAGAACACCTCAAGCTTTTCTACGCAGGCTGGTCACTGTGGCAGCGCCAGCGCAATCAGTTGACGGAACAACTTCGATACACCCAAGTGCGACTGAAAACGATCCAAACAGAGACACTCGTAGCGCGCTGGAAGAACGTGGAGGTTCAGTCTCTTTTGGAACGACTGGCGGCACTATGCCAACGCTTAGAACACGCATCTCTGGAGGACATTCAACGGGAGCTCGACCTTTGCAGCGCGGCAGAGCGGCAACTTCAACAGGAAGCTGAGGAGTGTCAACTCAAGGCGGACCAGCGCGACGCTATCGCCCATTCTGTTCAACAGGCACTTGAATCGATGGGTTTCTTTGTCGATCCCCCCCAGCCGGAACACCCACAGCATCCGGCGACAGCCCTGATCATTCAGGCTCAAAGTGCCGCCGGAAAATCCCTGGGAGTGAGTGTCCCCTGGGAGGGAGACTGTTGGTACAACGTGGACGGGTATACCAAGGGGGTGGCCCTGGATAGCAGCGGCCAGGCGATCCACTCTTGCGATGAAGCCGAGACAATGCTTCAGCAACTGGGCACGATTCTCGACGAAGCTTACGGGGTGGACATGGGGGAAGTGATGTGGGAAGGCAAGGACCCCAACCGGCGACTGCAAGCCGCCGATGAACTTCCCACCGGCCAACGCGCCGATTCGCGAAGTCGAACACAATGAATAAGATATCGGCCCCAACCCCTGGCTGGATTCAAGAGCTACGAGAACAGGTCGTTCGCGGCCGCCATCCATTTCTTTGGGGCAACGTCTATGACCATTTCTACTATCAGGACGGCTACGCGTCGGTGGCCGATATTCTACGCAACTTCTTCCGTTACGAACTCAACTACCAGATTGTAGCTTTCTATGATTCGGTGGACGGCCTACGTTTTGCTGATGAAGGGATGAGCGCGGCCTTCACTAACCTGATTGCGCAGAACCTGCCGACGGCCAGAGCCCCAGCCACCGCGCCGGCACCCACGCCCCCTGTGTCGCCAGGCCAAGCTCCTGCGCGAGGAGTGCCTCCGGCCAGACCATCGGGTGGTTCACCATCGCAACAGTTGAGAATCGAGGAGGCCGTCGCCCAAATACGCCTGGCGCTCAGGCAACAAAACACCTCCGTTATGGTTCACCTGGACCTGGCAGATCTGCTTACCGGACAGGCAGACTCGTATTCCGAGCAAGAACGCCTTATTTTGGGCCAGCTGAAGAAATGCACTCTTGAGGCGGGTATCGTCGACCAACCCACACGTCATCGAAACACCCTGGTACTGACCAGCAGCGACCTGCAAAAGCTACCTCATTGGCTTCATCGAGAGAATCCTATCGTAGCCATCCTGGCTATCGGCCGACCGGAGCGCGAAGAACGGCGATGGTTTGCTCAGACGTACATCGAAGAATTCTCGGGGGGAAAGGCCGTTGCTCCCGACGAGCGGACAAGACTTCTGGATGACTTCGCCGACCTGACGGACGGTTTCCGTTGTTGGGACCTGGAGGCGCTCTTAAGAACCTCACTTTCTGAAGCCATACCCTTTAAGAAAATGAAGACCCTGATCGACTTCTATAAATTTGGGTTGAAGGACGACCCCTGGCAAAAACTGGACCGGGAAAAGGTGGTTCAGGCCAGTACTCAACTGACCCAACGGGTATTGGGGCAGGAGGCTGCGGTGCGAGCGGTTGTGGACATGCTGACTTCGGCTCGAGTGGGCATCAGCTTGAGTCCAGGAAGCTCAAAAGGCGGCAAACCGAAGGGCGTCTTTTTCTTCGTAGGCCCAACCGGTGTAGGCAAAACCGAGCTGGCCAAGGCTCTTACAGAACTGGTTTTCGGCGACGAACGAGCTTTTGCACGCTTTGATATGAGCGAGTATAAAGAGGAGCACGCCGCCGAGAAACTTGCCGGGGCCCCGCCCGGGTTTGTAGGCTACGAAGAGGGGGGGCAACTGACCAACCGGGTGATCAAAAAGCCCCATTCTATTCTGCTCTTCGATGAAATTGAGAAGGCCCATCCCCGCGTGCTCGACAAGTTTTTACAGATTCTTGAAGACGGGCGTCTGACCGATGGCCGAGGCCAGACCGCCTATTTTCACCAGACCGCCATCATCTTCACGAGCAACATCGGGGCCTCAGACTACTCCGATCCGAACACAGGCCGTGTGTTGCGCCCCGGAATCATGAACAAAATAGGGCAAGGCTCCCTATGCTTTGAAGAAATCTCCAAACATTTCCGTGACGAAGTTCATTGGTTTTTCACCAGCAGAATCGGCAGAGCCGAGCTTCTCAATCGCCTGGGTGACAATATTGTGGTGTTCGACATCCTGCGCCCCCAGCATGTCGCCGGAATCAGCAGAAAATTCCTGACAGCTCTGCAGCAAACGGCCGAAGAGCGCCTGGGCCTTCATCTACAATTCTACGGTATCGAAGAACAGTTAGAGAAAGAGATGAGCGTGGGCAGCAACCTGTTGTTCGGAGGTCGCCGCGTCAAAAGCCTGCTTGAAAGTCAGGTAGAAAGGCCCTTAAACCGCTGGCTGTTCGAACAAGGCGCCCTGGACAGCCTGCGAGGCAAAACCGTAAGGGTGCAACTGGCAGAAGAAGGTGGCCTGGAGGTTGGTCATGTTTAAAGTAAGCTGCGAATGGAATTTGCCCAAAAGACATAAAGGGGCCACCACCGAGGCCGAGCGCATCCTGCGAATTCGCCTGCACCCCGAGTCGACGTCATCAGCACCGGTCCACGTGGCGATGGCGCTCGATACAAGCGGGTCGATGGAAGGCACTCGATTAAGCGAAGCCAAACGGGCGTGCCTGGCGGCTTGCAGCGTGCTACGCCCCCAAGACTTTGTATCGCTTGCCACCTTTTCTACCGACCTCCAGGTGCTCGTGGAGAAGCAGGCAGCGGGTACGGTCGACCTGAAAGAATTGGAAAGAAACCTGGCAGGCCTGACGGCGGATGGCATCACCCGCACCGACCTCGCCCTGAATTGGCTCAAGACCAGCCTGGCGACGCAATTGGGCGGTCGCTTTGCGATTCTGGCCACCGACGGCCATCCCACGAACAAGCTGGGCGAAGCTTTGCAGGCTTTCGATTCGCTGGAGCAAACCGCAGGCGAAATCGGCGGGCTGGGAATGAGCCTGTCGTGCATCGGATTGGGCTCGGCAGAAAATTTTCATCCAAGATTCTTGCTCGATTTGACCGATAAGGGCCAGGGAAAGTTCTTTCACGCAGCCAGCGACGGACAGTTGACCGAGGCTTTACGGGAGCACTTTCGCCGTGCGACCCAAGTCGGGGCCACCGAGGTCGTCCTGTGCCTGCGGCCCCGCCTGTCCAACCTTCGGCTGACAGCCTGCTGCCAGATCGCCCCGGAATTTCGACCCAAGGACCCTCCACCCCCCGAGGCGCCGGAGTGGCGCCTACGTGTCTCTCAAGTGCAGGGTCAGGTGGACACCGATCTACTATTGAAGTTCAAACTTCCCAAGCCCGCCTTCGGCGAAAAAGCGGGCGTTCGCCCCGTGTTGGAACTGCAGACCCTGGTTGACGGGCAAGACTTGGGCCAGCAGGCTGTCAACCTGGAATTTGTGGCCTCGTCATTTGAAGAGCAACAAGGCCACGATGAGGTCAAACGAGCTGCCACACTGTGGGGGCTGAATAGCTGCCAGGACGCCATTGTGCGCTCACAAGACGTGCATCGAACGGGGCGATTGCTGCAGCAGCTGGAGCAGGATGCTGGTAAGGTTGGAGCCGCCGAGGTGGCTCAGAACGCCAAAGCGCAATTGGAGCAGCTACAGCGGGAGGGAAAATTCGACCCCAATTCGACCACTCGCAACACCCAACTGCTCCGCGACCTGGGAGGCCAACTTTGATGGCGGCCACTTACCAGTTGCGAATCTGACGAACGCTTATGGCATCCTTTGCGGAATGGATCGGTCAGGAGATCGAAGGGCGCTATCGCCTGGTTTCCATTTTGGGCCAGGGCAGTTACGGCTGCGTCTTTCAGGCGGCTGCACTGCACGACGGTGAAGAAACCGGCAACGTTGCCGTCAAGGTTCTGCAACCCCAAAATGAACAGGAAAAGCAACAGGTGCTTCGGGAGATCAGCGCTGGCAACCAGCTCAGCCATGACTGCATCAACCTGATCACGCTGCTGAGTTCAGGCATCGTAAAACAACCGGAGCACCTGGCCGGTTTTCACTTCCTGGTAACGGAACTGGGGGAAACCACCTTGGAAAGCAGGCTCCTTCAAGCAGAACCTCCTTCTCCCGAAGAGTGTGCCCAAATCGCAGTTGACCTTGCCCGGGCTCTGCGTGCGATGCACCTGGCCAATGCCGTTCATCGCGACATTAAGCCCGGCAACCTGATCCTGGTCAATGGCCGCTGGAAACTGGCTGATTTCGGCCTGACGATGGCCGCAGACAACGAACTGGACCAGCAGGCACCCAACGGAACCCCCGCCTACATGAGCCCGGAAAGTTTTCGGCGCCAACTGGGGCTGCCGCAAGACATCTGGGCTTTCGGGGCGGTGCTCCAGGAGTGCCTGACGGGCAAGTTGCCCTATTCTGGCCAGAGTGTGGAGGCTTTAAGCGCCCAGGCTGCTGCTGACGAGCCCCACATCGAGGAGGGCCTGCCCGAACCCTTCAATGCCATCGTGCGAGGTTGTTTAAGGCGCGACCCTCGCGAGCGCTTGACCATCGAGGACATCCTGGAAAAGCTGCAGCCCAAAGCCGTGGAGGCAACGCTGCCCCCGCCAGCACCCGTGGCGCCGCCCCCCCCCAGCGCACAGCCAGTAAAGATCCAAAGGCCTCGTCCGCAGGTGAAGAAACGACTGTGGCCAGCGGTTCCTAATCAGCAACCGACGGACGGATTGCCAGATACCTGGGATAGCTCTGGGACGCATCAGCCGGCTGACCATTCCGTGCTGGCGGATATTCCAGCCGGAACCTTCCTTTACGGGCCCGATGCGGTGGAATACACTCTGCCGGCCTTTCAAGTAAGCAAATATCCGGTAACCAACGCTCAGTTCCAATTGTTCTTAGATGCCCGCCCCCAACTACAGGCGCAGTGCAAGAACTGGCAGGTGTTTGCACGCCGTTGGGGTGCGCGCGCCCCGGCCGTCGGTGTGAGCTGGCATATGGCTCAAGAGTATTGCGCCTGGGCTGGCTTGAGGTTGCTCAGTCAAGAAGAGTGGGAACGGGCAGCCCGCCACATCGACGGAAGGATGTATCCGTGGGGGCCGACCTGGAACCCATCGCTGGCGGTGGTCGCCAGTCAAGGCCCACAACCCGTTGGCCTGTTTCCGCAGGGTGCGTCACCAGAGGGCGTGATGGACTTGATTGGAAACTGTTGGGAATGGACGTCCAGTGCATCCTCAAACGAAGAGTGCTTTATCTGCGGGGGAAGTTGGGCTTCATCGGTTGGCACGCAATTGCAGGCTACGTTCCGAGAAACGATGCCCAAAGCCCGGCAACATTCACGCCTGGGTTTTCGTTGTGGTAAATGAATCCGGTCGGGAGCCTACGGGCGGGCGTCATTTTCCAACTTGGCCAGCAAGCGTTTGAGTGGCTCGTTGGTTTTGCGCTGGAGGGCGGTCAGCAGCTCACGGGGGTCGTCTGCGGGCCGCCCACGCTGCTTCAGCTCGTTCAAATTGGTTAGGATGCCCAACAGAAGCTCGCCCCGCTCGCGATCTTTTGCCGGCATTCCGGGTTGCTTGGCCACCTCCAGGGCAGCCAGGGCTGGGGGTTGGAGCTGACGCAACAGAATGCGCCAGGCCTCGGCGTCGTGGCCATCAGCCTGTTGGAGCAACTCAAACTCGTGAAAGGTGACAGCCTGCTTCAATTGTTCCCCCAAAAGGTCTCGAAGGCGGCTAAACCAGGTCTGGCTGACATCGGCAACTGCGGGCAGCGCTTCAATTTCATCCCGCAAAAGCTCGAACTCTTGAGGTGACAGATGCAAGCTTAGCCGCAAGCGAAGAAAACGCGCGGCGGCGTCCTGTCGGTTCTCTAACTTGGCGAGCAACGCGTCTTTGTCCACGCTCTACCGACGCCCATTCGTGATGGAAGCCCTGACCACATAGATGGGCTGAGCGTACAGCCGCATTTCAACACGGCGATTGATGTCCTTCAAAGCGTCCGAAACGCTCTGGCGAGGGACCGCCGGATAGGCCGCAACAGGAACGTGGGAACTGTAGCCCGCCACCCTCAGCACCGTCTCGCCAAGGTCGGCCTGAATCAACTGGGCATTGCCTTGTTGTGAGGCAAGCCGGATGCGAAAATCGCTGCGCAAGGCCTCGTCCGCTCGCAAAATCGCTTCGAGTTCGTGAACCACCGTAATGGCGCGCTGCCCCGACAACTCCCAGTTCAAGTCCAGGGCCGATGCACCCCCGCGGCCTAATGGGTCGAGATCGGTGTGGCCGGCCACCTCCAATACAAGGAAATGGCCCTGAGTCCACTCTTTCTGTTGCCTGGCATAACGGCGAAGCCCTTCCAGGCCAGCTTTCAAATCCAACAGTCGGGCTTTTAGCTCGGCGCGCGCCCGGCCAGGGTTCTTGAAGTTTGACTCGCCCGAATTAAAAAGAAACTGAGCGGACAGGGTAACCGTTTTGCAAATCAACTTCTCACCGGGCTCTGCCCCCCCGCCCGCCTTGTCGTCCACACGCTGGGTGACGGCGATCAGTGATGACACCGCCAGCACAATGAAGATCGAAGCCATCAGCAAAATGGAGTCGGTGACAGCCGGCCAGACATTGGCCTCGGAAGGATAAGATTCGCTCCTCCTCCTCCGCGCCATCAGGCAGAGCCTCCGCCTGGCCTGGCGGTCGGAAGTCCGGCCTTTTGCGCCAGCTCTCTAACGGCGGCTCGCCACTCTTGCTGAAGCCCGGAAACGGCTGCCTCGAACGACCGCACGCTTCCCAGATGGCTTTTCACAATTTCCTGATAGTTGCTAGCCTGAGCCTGTTGTGCCTGAACGGCTGTGTTGAAAACCTCGAGCAATTGATCGCAAGCCTGCACGATGCGCCTGGCACCTTCCGAGTGCTCTCGGGTGTTCTCGCGAAGTTGTTGCACAGAAGGTTCCATCAGCCTCTGCATTTCGGCGAGCAAACTCTGCACCTGGCCCTCGAGCACCTGAGACAGGCTTTGAACCGCCTGACGATTCGTCTCTTGAATCTGTGCAAGCTCTCCGGCTCGATGGCTATTGGCCTGCCCAAAGGCGTCAAAAATCATCGCAATTCTCTGTTCCAGGCTGTTGACCAATCTGGTGCTGGACTCGCGCTGCTGCTCGGCGACTTCGTTCAGGCTGGCTTCCCAGTTGGCTGCCTGGGAACTGGCCTGCTCATGAACGGCCATAACGGAGCGGGCAATTCTTTCCAGCTCGGTCCTGAGCTGCTGGTGGGCTTGGGTGAGCTCGTTGCGGAAGGTCTGATGCAGCCCCCCGTGCACGGTTTGCGCCTCCGCCAGGAAGGTTTGCAGCTGCTGTTCGGCTTGTTGACGAACCTGCTGGTTCAAATTCACCAGCTGGTCCTGTGACCGCCTGCCCATCTCTTCGTAAGATTGCTGAGCATCGTGCAGTGCCTTCTGCAGCAGACTGTGACCCTCGTTGCGCATCCTCGTGATCTCGGCCACCATTTTCTCCGCTTCTCGGGAAGCCGATTCGACAATCGCTTCGGTCTTTTGCATCCAATCCCGAGCGCGCTGGTCAAAGCGGCTGGCCAGAGCCTCGACCATTGCCTCATGCCTTTGTTGGCCTGCGGCCCGGTCTTCCTCAGCCAGCCCGCGAACAGCCTCAGCGTAGGCCGACAGTTGGGTGGCAGAATTCGTGTAGCGGTCGACCAGATGGGCGATGGAGGAACCAATCTTATGTAGATTTTCACCCATTTGCTGGATGTTTTTGCCAGTGGCAATGGCGTTGTTGAGGTATTGGCCCAGCTCTTCATTCTTGGCCAGCGAGTAGGTGTTCAAGGCATCTACGGCCCTGCCAAGTTCCTGGAAAAGGGTCTGCTCTTTCTCATACTGGGTTTTGAGAACCAGGGCCAGCTCCTGGCTCAGAATTCTGAAGTTCTCTTCATAGTTCATCAGCGCTTCAACCCGAGCGTGAATAGCCTGCAAACTGGAGGCTTTAAGGTTGATTTCCGCGAGCAACTTCAGCTGATCGCTGCCGGTACTCGGACGCAGCGCAGCACCGATCTCGGCAGAAATCAGCAGCACTTCGTCGGCAACAAGCGCGTTAAAGAAACAGCGGAAGACGGCAACATCGAGCAACAACACGATCATCGCGCCGATGCCCAGAACGCTGCTCACCACCACTACCGACAAACCATCGGCAATGGTTTGCACGGTGACTTTGGCCGTCGCCGGCGCAGCGGCCGGGCGGGGGTCTTCCTGGACCAACGTTTCGGTTCTACCTGAGGGATTCGCCTGAGCGCGATATGAAGTGGTCGAGGGTTTAGCGCCCTGAACCTCGGCCGGCATCAAATTCGGCATCTCCCGCACGGCCTCAGAAAGACCAAAGAAGTTACCCACCAGGCCCACGAGCACAAGGGTGGAAGCGACTGCCTGCAGCAGATTGAGCTTCTGCCGGCAGTGGTCGGCCATTCCCTCGACGATCATTTCCGCGTCGGAGTCCGGTGAAGGGTCGGTCCAGGATTTAACGGCGCGATGAAGCCTGGTTCCCGAAGGTAATGCCTGAAGCGCGTTCAGCAATCCCTGGCCCTCCGGGCTGTCGGGTGCGAGCTTCTTTCCAGCGGGCCAGTCCTTCTTGAGGGTGTCCCAATGATGCAGGGCCTTCCGGTGGGCTGGATTCTGAACGAGCACTTCGCACAAGAACAAATAGGCGGTGGCCACAAGGGAAATCAACAAGATGAACAGGATAATAATGCCAAAGAACTCGCCGGCAGTACCACCGGGGTCACTTAAACCGTAGTTTTTCAAAAAACTAGTATTGCCCGTGAAGAATAACCAGCACAAAACAAGGTTCACAGCAATCAGCCCGAGGTTCGCAACGAAGAACCCAACGTGAAGGGGCGAGTAGGGCCAGGCCGGAGCAGCACCGAGATGGCCGAAGTTGGGGCCCTTAGGCTGTGGCGCTGGCCTGGCCGCCGTTGTGGCCTCGTCAGCGGATGTCGCACCAGCGCTCGCCACCTCCGTCGAAGATGCCACATGTTTTTCCATGAAGGAGGCTGAAGGCGGCTTAACCTTCGGTTTTGGTTCTTCGCTCAACCCGGCCTCCCCTGATCCCTCTATCACCAACTGACCCGCGCGCTGGCTGGACAGAGCGATTTGTTCAGGCGATACCCGGCCTCATCCTCCTGCGAGGGAAAATCTCAAGCAGGCGATGGCCGGAAGAATCCTCCCGTTCGTCAGCCCGGAACAAGCATTCAGGAGGTGAACCGCCTGTTCGTCACCTCGTGTCCACAAGACGTCGGCGGGCAAGGACAAAGATGCCATTGGAAAGAAACGCTGGCAAATGAACCAGCTTGAGCCCCATATCGATGATCCCGAGCTTGAAGGGCTGGGAACGTCTGAGGACGATGGGTGGGGCAACTACCCCATCGACAACATCTTGATTCGCACCGAGGCGCGCACCGTGTATGAAGTGGTGCGGCGAATGGACAAGACTTATGTGTTGGACCCCGAGTTTCAGCGCGACTTTGTGTGGGACACCAAGAAGCAGAGCAAGCTGATCGAATCGGTGCTGATGCGCATCCCGCTGCCGGTGTTTTACCTGGCCGAAGACGACGATGGGCGGATGATTGTGGTGGACGGCTTGCAACGCCTGACCACGTTTCAGCGCTTTCTTTCGGGCAACCTGAGGCTCGACATCAAACGCGAAGAGTTGGACGGGAAATGCTTCGCCGACCTGGCGCCCAAGCTACAGAATCGGGTGGAAGACTGTAACCTTACCTTCTATATCATCGACCCCAAGGTGCCCGAAACGGTGCGGCTAGACATTTTTGAGCGGGTGAACCTGGGGGTGCCGCTCAGCCGGCAGCAAATGCGCAATTGTCTGTACCAGGGCCCGGCCACGGCCTTCCTGAAGGAAGCCGCCCACTCGGCCCTATTTCTCGACACGACGGGGCGCGGTTTTCGTACCACGGATATGCGCGACCGAGAGGCCATCAACCGATACTGCGCGTTCCGACTGTTGGAGCTGCGAAGCTACAAAGGCGATATGGATGATTTTCTGGCCACGGTGCTCAAGCACCTGAACCGCAATCCCGGGCAAATTGCGGGGCTAGACGAGGGGCTACGGCGCTCCCTGGCCGCCGCCCAGGCGCTTTTTGGCAAACACGCCTTTCGCAAGCACGCCCCCCAACAAACCAGCCGCAACCCCATCAACGTGGGCCTGTGGGACGTTATGTCGACGGGGCTGGCAGGTTACTCTCTGGAACATATCCGACATCACGAGGACGAGCTGCGGGAAGGCTTCTACGACCTGTTGGCCGAGGACGAGTTTGCCGATGCCATTACCATCGGCACCAATCATCGACGTAAGGTGTTGGTGAGGTTCGAGCGTTTTGGACGCTATCTAAGCGAAATTATTGGCGATGCTTCGTAGCCTGCAACTCGACTGTTTCAAGTGTTTCCGCCAGCAGCGGTTTCCCTTGAACCAGCTTACGGTTCTCAGCGGCCTCAACGCCTCGGGCAAATCTTCCGTTCTTCAAAGCCTCGTACTGTTGTCTCAGACGATGCGCGATCAGGAGTGGGCTGGCCGCCTGTTTCTCAACGGCCGAGACGTGCAGCTGGGGGCGATGACCGACATTGTCAACAACATTGTAGGAAGGCGCTCGTTCGCCATCGATGTCGAGAGCGATGATGGCTCGGTGGGTTGGACCTTCGAATCGGACGATCGCCGGGGCATGGCGGCGGAGGTTGGGCAGCTGCGGTTGGGCTTGCGCAGTCTCGACCGCCCCCAGGGGCTTCAGCACCTGTTGACAGGCCAGGCTTCGGCAGCCGAACGCAGCATTGCCCAAACCCTGGCCCGACTGGCCTATCTGACGGCCGAACGGCTGGGCCCCCGCGACCTGTATGCGCTGCAGGAGCCGGGCGAGGGCGTCAACGTGGGCTCCAAGGGCGAGCTGGCGGTTAGCTTGTTGTATTCGCGGCGCGACCAGCAGGTTCTGCCCGAACTGGCCCTGGAAGGGCACGCCCCCACCCTGCTGCGCCAGGTGGAGGCTCGAATGGCCACTTTCTTTCCTGGCTGTGCCCTGGAACTAAGCCCGGTGCCGCAAACCAACTCTGTGACTCTGGGCATTCGCACTTCCGAAGCCACTGCTTTTCACCGCCCCACCCACGTGGGCTTTGGTCTGACCCAGGTGCTGCCCATTCTGGTGGCCGCCCTCAGTTCGCAGCCCGGTCAGTTGGTGTTGCTGGAAAACCCCGAGGTTCATCTTCATCCGGCCGGACAGGCCCATATGGGAAGGTTTCTGGCCGAAGCCGCTCAGGCTGGCGTGCAGGTGGTGCTGGAAACCCACAGCGACCATATTCTCAGCGGCATCCGCAGGGCCGTAAAAGCAAGAGCTATCGGGCCCGAACAGGTGACCCTATTGTTTGTGGTTCCAGGAGCCGAGGGCAATCCGCAGGTCGACAGCCCGACGCTGGATGCGGCCGGCAATATCGACCACTGGCCCGACGGCTTCTTTGACCAGTTCGATAAAGACGCGACCTTCTTCGCCGGTTGGGAGGACTGAGCTGGCTTTTTTGCTCAACGAGCTCTCGCTGGAGGGGCAATATCAGGGCGCGACCGATTTCCAGGCGGCCATTGGGCTGATCATGAGGATCAGGAACGAGCTTAACAAGGCCGGCCTCGCCTTGAAGGCCACCGCTCGCTGGCGGACGCCCGAATTACAGCAACACTGACGCTGAGGCAGGCTCGGCAGTTGCTACCTCCGCAGCAGCTTTCTGCCGTCTTGAGCTGGCTTTCCAAAGACGGGCCGTTTTGGGACGATGAACGCGCTCACAGCGCCGACAGCTGGCTGCAACGCGATGCCCACACCCTGGTGACCGATACGGCCGTGGGCGAAGCGGCCTGGAAGACGCACCAGGGGGAAATGGCGGAACTGGTGAGCTTCAAGCCCTCAAGCTGGGCATACTCGCCTGTTCGGGTAACTTGCCACCAGGAACTGGAGTTGGCCCTGTGGCACTGCGACATCCCCAATCACCTTGAGCTGGACACGGTTCGAGCCGCCATTCAGAGCCGGCGGGCACCCATGAAGACCTGGGCCGACCTGCAGCTCTACGCGATGGCAGACTGTCCCCACCTGGTGTTCAGCCAGCAGGCCTTTGAAAGGCTGTTTTCCGAGCCCTTTGCGGCCGGGCCGGCCCAGCAACTGCTGGAGCGACTGGCCGTGTTGGATGACTTGAAACGGTCGTGTGGGCCCGAGGGCTTCACCCCCCAGGCTCAACAGCGATATCAGAACCACTTCTTTGGCGACAAAAGCTGGTTCAGCGATTCCTCCGTCAGCGAGAAACGCGAGTTTGAAAAAGAGTTGACGTTCTGGCATCCGCTGAAGGCGGGTGAAAAAGTGTTTGCCCCCTGGCACGGCAAGGTGAAGACGCCCCAATTGAGGATTCACTTCACGTTTCCTATCACCGACTCGGAACCACTACTGGTGCTGTATGTGGGCCCCAAAATTACCAAGCGCTAGCAAGACCGAGAAAAGCCTTGCGGATGAAGACGGTGTTGACACTAATAGGTGAACACAGTGTAGCCTGATGTAGTGGCAACAGTCCCCGCTAGAAGGTTTCCCCTGCCGACCGGGAACTGGGGTCGTTGAACTTTCTTCTACGGAGAGGTGACCGTTGGCTCAGCAGGAAATTCGTGACCCCATCCACGGCTTTGTGCGTTTTTCTAAGCCAGAGCTCCGAGTGATTCAAAGTCCTGATTTTCAGAGGCTACGCTTCATCAGTCAGTTGGCACTCACCCAGTTTCTTTACCCCAGCGCCTGTCACACCCGGTTTGAACACAGTCTCGGGGTGTGCGAACTCGCCAGCCGAATCTTTGATACGGTGTTTCACAAGGACCATTTTTCTGGGAAACTCGCCGATCGACTTGGAGTCGAACCCGATCCAAACTGCGGCCCGCTGGCACAGGGACGTAGTGAACTGAGGCTGGCAGCCTTGCTCCACGATGTGGGTCACCTTCCTTTCTCCCACGCAGCCGAGCACTTTTTGCTGCCCAGGGGTCAGAACCACGAGACCATGACCGGCCAGTTACTTCTTCAAGGTGGGCTACGGTCGTTATTGAGCGATATCAATGTCAACCCTGAGCGCGTGGTTAAACTGGCCGTGGGCCCCAATAGTGCCAGCAAGTTCGCCCAAATCTGTGAGGACCAGGATCTGGCCCGTCGATTGTTGAGTTTCAGCCCTCTCGAGGCGGTCTTGAGTGAGATCATTACCGGTGAGTTCGGGGCAGATCGGATGGACTACTTGCTGCGGGACAGCCACCACCTGGGTGTCAGCTATGGGAAATTCGACCACCTCAGGCTGGTTGATTGCTTAAGGATACTGAGTCACCCGGAGACAGATGCCCCCACACTGGGCGTGAAGCTTGGTGGCCTGCAATCGGCCGAAGCTTTGTTTGTGGCCCGCTATGCGCTTTTCTCCCAGGTCTATTACCATCCGGTGCGACTGGCGCTGGATCATCACCTGCGCGAATTCTTCAAGGAATATCGTAATCGCTTCCCAGAGGTCTCGACCGACACTCTTCAACAGTTGACGGAGCCTGAGGTTTTCAGCCAACTCCGCCAGCTCCATCGAGAGCAAGCCCCGGTGGCAGGGCGCCTGTTCGATCGCCAGCATTACCGTCAGCTCTTTTCCGTGCCGCTTGAATTTGCAGCAGAAGCCAGGGAGACGCTTCAAAGCCAACTTGAAGAAGACTTTGAGGGCCAGGTGATTGAGGAACGTCCGAAAGCCAAGCAAATCGAGAGCTTTCCGGTTCTCCACGACGACACCGTGCGGCTTTCGGGCGAGTTGTCACCCATGCTGAGGTCCTTCCCTTCAGCGGGGATGTATGTGGGCCTGATCGCCCCGGAATTGCTGCGGTCCAAAGCCGAACGGGTTCAGGCTTTTCGCAGAACCGTGAATGACTTCTTAGCCACCAAGAGAGCGAAGGGACGCCCAGCATGAAAGACTCAAGTTGGCCGATATTGTGTCAGCTGATCCAACGACTACGGCAGCTAGAGAGCTGGACCGGTGAAACGCATGTGCAGAAGACGGCCTTTGCCCTGGAACGGCTGGCCAAGCTGGATTGGGACATGGGCTTTATCATCTACAAATACGGCCCCTTTTCATTTCGACTGCGGGAGCAGCTAGGTGAGCTGCGGGCCTGGGGCTACCTCGAGATGGAATACTCGGCAGACGGCTACGGAGCTCGCCACGCCCTAACCTCCTCGGGGAAACAACTGGCGGTCACCGCCAACCTGCCGACGGAGACAGTCGACCTTGTGGTCGAAACAATGGGGTCGATGAGCGTGAAAGAGCTTGAGAAGCTGGCCACTGCCCTCTTCTGGCTCACGGAGCCGAGCTGCCCCGCGGGTCAAGTGCGTGCCCAGATGAAAAACAGCAAGCCCCATCTTTCCGACGCCGAAATCGAGAAGGCCTTGAACGAGGCGGAGGCCATGTTGGGGGCGGTCCAGCTGGCATAGCCCCGACCTGGAGGAGGGAACGTCATGCTTTCAAGGATTCGCCTGAATCGATTTACCGCCTTCGAGGCCCTGGAGCTTGAGGCCTCGCCGGGGATCAATGTGCTGATCGGCGAGAACGGCACCGGAAAAACCCATTTACTGCAGCTGGCCGGAACCTGTTGCAGAAACTACAGCAAATCGTCGAAGGCAAGGTCATCCTGCGCGACGAGGAGTTCTTCCTAAAGAACGACCAGGGCAACCTGGAGTTCACGCTTTTGGCCGAAGGCTTTCGCAAATGAGGACTGCTGTGGCTGCTGATACAAAACGGCACGCTGTTGACCGGCTCCGTTCTGTTCTGGGACGAACCCGAGACCAACCTCAACCCGCGCCTCTTTCGCTCGCTGATGGAGATTTTGCTGGAGCTGCAGCGAGCCGGGGTGCAGGTCTTCCTGGCCAGCCACGACTATGTCATTCTGAAGGAACTGGAATTGGCCAGGGCACCAGAGGACCAGGTGATGTATCACGCCCTGTATCGAGATGAGGCCCGCGAAATTCGCTGCGCCTCGGTCAAAAGCTATTTGGAAATCCATCCCAACGCCATCCAGGACACTTTTCTGTCTCTCTACGACCGGCAGCTGCAGCGCGATGACTGAACGCCTGGAAGAGTCGGGATTCCGGCTCGAAGTGGAAGACAACCTTCATCCTTTTCGCATCGGCCAGTGCGGGAGCTACCAAAGACTCAGCGGCAAGCATCTAAAAGAGATGGATATTGGGTGGGTCGAACCGAGGCGAATCTGTCTGCTGGAACTCAAAGGAGACGAGGCCTGGACCAGCCAGAAGCCCCCTTCGCCCAGCGAGGCTCTGCTGGCTAATTTGGAAGAGAAGGCCCGAGACGTGCTGCTGATGGTAGCAGCAGTATGGGCTGGCAGCCCATTCGGCAAAGAGCTTGGGGCAGAATTGCCGCAGCCTTTTCCGAAATCGCCCACACCGCTGAAACTCATGTTCCTGGTTGACACCCCCAAGGGCATGGAAGCCGAGCTTTAGAACCTGAACGACCGGCTAAACCAACGTTTAGAGGGCCGATTGGAAGTTATCGGCGCCGGCCGGGTTAGCGTGGTCAACCTCGAGCGCGCCCGAAAGCTCGGCTTGCGCGTCGAGAAAGCATCTTAGACGAGAGCCAACGCCCTGGTCAACGGCTACCCGAAAAAGTACGAAAAGACGCCGCTTTCGCGCAACGCCTCCTCTGACTCGCGCAGCCCCTCAAGACCCTCGGCCAAACACTCACTGAGATCGGAAAACCAGGGCAACACGTCATCCAGACCGGCCAGCTTGTAGTCGACTTGCCTGAACCCGACGGTTCGAACCATCAATTTCGCCACCGCCTTGCCGCGGTTGGCGGCCTCGACCTTCTCGGGCCGAGCGATGGTCACGCGGCGCCGCAACCCGCTGGCCGACGTTTTTTGCCTGGACGCTCTGGGCGGGGTGGGTTCCAGGGGCGGCAGGGGAACCTGCAGGATATCGACGAGTTTTCGTTGCCAGTGGCCCTCTTCGAAGTGGAAGATGCGCTGGGCGCCGCATTGCAGGGCCTGTCTTTTCGACAGCGCCAGCACCTCTTGCCAGTCGGCCTGGCGCTTATCGACGATATAAAGAGCGTTGCCCTCTTCCTCGCATTCGGCCACGGCGTAGTTGGGAAACTCGAAGACGTGGTAATTTCTGTGCTCGCCCAGCTGGCCCAGATACACCGCCAGCGGCCCCAGACGGTCGATGAACTCCAGGCGTTCGGTGCGCAGCCGCCACTCGCTTTCCGAGCGGCAGCTGGCCCGCAGTTGAGAGGCCAGGGCCGGGTCGCGCCAGAACCCCGGGGGCAGCACCTCCCATCCCAGCTGGGTGCGCTTTCTGGGCGCCCCCAATTCTAAAAAACGCTGGAAACGCAGGGGGCTCAGCTTGCCCTGCAGCGTGGCCAGCGCGGCTTCGGCCAGATCGGGCCCTGGTGCCACCGGTGAGGCATGGGCCTGATGCCAGAGTTGGCAGAGCCTCTCGCCCAGCCCGATGGCCTGCCCCAGGTAGCGCTGCATGTGCTGGGAGCCCCAGCCGTCGAAAACAGGAAGACTGTCCACCAGGCTGCTCCAGGTATCGAGGGAGGGGCTCTGTTGCAACAGCTCTTCAGCCTGCGCAGCCAGCTGAAGCCCGTCGATCAGGGGCTGGGGAATGCCCGCCTCTTGCAACGCCGTGGTCGACCAGCCGCGAACCAGCGCGGCCACGCGATCGCCATAAAGCGGGGCGGGTTCGGCCATAAGATCTTCCAGAAAGAAACGCAGGTAGGCCGAAGTGAAATCCAGCGCACGGGGCTCCAGCTGCAATTCTGCCGGCCCATAGCGGGCCGCGCTGGCCAGATGCAAGCCGAACTGGAGCAGGCATTGGGGCGAAAAGAACCGGTCGCCGGAAACGCTTTCGAACCAGGGCCTCAATTCTTGAAGAAACTGTTGCAGCCCGGCGGGTTCCACCTGCGACAGGTCGACCATGTCGGGCGGCCGCTTTCTGCGGGTCGGGGGTGGCGAAAGGGCGAAACGAAGGATTTCGCTCGGCACAGCGGCAGAATCGTGGCAACCCAATAATTCGCGATACAGGAGGGTGAAACGCTGGAGCAGCAGCCTCACAAACCTTCCAGATAATTCGGGGTTGGAATCAAAGCGGGGAAATCGCTGCATATGTCAGGTTTTCGTGCTGCGAGCTAGCGACCCCTTGGGAATGCCACCTGGGGGCGAAGAGCGATTGCCAGAAGAGCGGCGAATCTTGCCGATAGCTCGGGATGAACGAACGAAGTGGCTGAAAGGAATGGTCGCCGATGATACGCTATGAAACCTGGCCCCATGTGCTTTGTCTCATCGACGCTCTTTGCGCGCACGGCAGCTGGTGCGGCGCCAGCCACATCCAGAAAGCAACCTGCATCGCGCAGGAGCTGAGCGCAGTGTCGGTAGACTTCGACTACCGCTACCATCCCTATTGCTTTGAGTTGAGAGAGGTGCTGGTCGAGCTCGAAGCAGCCGGGGCTGTGAGCACGGTTTCCCGGGACGGCTGGGAACCGGGCTATCGGATTACTGACCGTGGCTTTGGTTTTTGGGCCCAGTTCGAAAGGAGCGACTTCAATTCGACCGCCCTGGAGTTTGTGGCCATCCGGCTGAGCGGGCTGAGCCTGGACGAGCTGACCCGGCTAGCGACCGCCTTCCTGGTGGAGAAAGAACTGCCCGGCGCCAGCTTGGAAGTTCAAGTCGACCGCTGGGCTGGCTACCAACCGGACATCAGCCTCGAGGCGGCCCGCCAATCCCTGACAATAGCAAAGACCTGGCGCAAAGAATGGGCTCAACAAACCGACCGAGCCCCGATGTCGAGCGTGTCCTCGCCAAAAGCACGCTGAAGCCACTTCTTCAGGGGCTCGAGCCCGGCAAGCTGTCGGGAGGTAAAGTAGGCCCGCACCGCCTGCCCGGAAACCAGGTCTGGCGTGGAACTCCAGGCCAACCAGGTGCGCAGCCGGGCTTTATGGGCGTGAATCGGGGAGTATTTCTTCAAATTCGAACCCAGGCCAGCAAGCAGCTTTTCCAGCGCTTCCTTGTTGGGGAATTCGTGGCCCCCCGCACGGGCGTCCGACTCGGCGGTATTCCAAAGCAGCGTTTCCCAACTGCCGGGCGCGCAGTTGTCGGGCATCACCCACAACGCGCAACGCGGAAGGATGAGTTCACCGGGCCGCCACACCGGAGCCAGCACGAGCCCTTCCTCGGGTAGTTCGGAGGGCAAATCGCTGTAGCCAACATCTTCGAAGAGCCGGGCAAAGGTGGCATAGCGGTCCTTCGCCCTGCCTTCGTCCAGGCCGTCGGCGTCGATGACGAAGCCGAGACACTCGATACTGCGTTCTTTCACGGCGCTGCTCATCAGGGCCGGGTCCATTAGTTGCTTATCGGATTTGGCAATAGTGATGTTTACGTGCCTTTCGGAACCTGGAAAGACGTCAGCGCAAAGAGCCGATAGCACGTAGAGGTCTTCGTTACCCTCGACGTAGAGCTTTCTCACCGGACTTCGAGCTCTTGACGAGTGGCCGAAGCCAATTGGGCGAAGTCGAAGGCGAACACGTGGTGACCCTCGGGCCCCAGGTCTTCCAGGCGGAAGAGCCGCAGATCGAGGCCTGGCATCTGCCCGGCTGCAGTCACGGCATTGCGAATGGTTTCCTGGCTGTGGGTGGTGATCAGCGCCTGCACGTCGTGCTTCTCCATGAGTTCAAACAGTTGGGCAAGCAGCTTGCAAAGAATGCTGTGGTGCAGGCCGGTCTCGATTTCGTCGATGAGCAACAGGCCGCCGCGGGCCGAGAGGGCGGCGATCGCCAGCTGGAAGGCGCGCAGGGCGCCGTCGCCCAGGGCCTTCAGGGGCAGCACCTTGCCGGGGAAGCTGGCGATGGGCACGACGTGAGTATCGGAGCCACTGCTGCGAGTGAGAAAATTCAGCCGAACGAGCTCGGGAAACAAGCAGCGCAAGGCCTGTTCGATTTCCATCTCGCGGCCTTGCTCCACGGCCCGATTCCAAAGCAGGTGGGCCATCCTGTCGAGGGGCGAGTGGCTGCCTACCCAGGCCATGGGGCTGGTGGCGCTGAGGAGCTTTGAATAGAGCGTGTAGGGCACGGCGATCAAGCGGTCGAGCCGAATCCAGTCGAGCGAACGGTCGACGAACGTCTGTTGAGCCGGGTCTGGCCCCGGTACGTAGAAACGCATCAGGCTGTTGTCCAGGCGCCGGTAGAGGTCGGGAGTCAGCTTACCGAGGGCTTCGGGGATGTAAGACAGCGCCGGCTCTTCGGAGCCGGGAATCCAATCGCAGATCAAGCCCCGCTGGTCGAGCAAAATCTCGATGCGTTCGGTGTTCTTGAGATGGGTGAAGTCTTTGGGAGTATAAAGGATCAGTTCGCTGCCCTCTACGGGCGTGCCCAGGTCGTGGCTCAGGGCCAGTTGACGCAGAAAGCCCAGGTCGCCGGCGGTGGCGTTGATGGCGGCCGCCTCTAACAAGGTGGATTTGCCGCAGCCGTTAGACCCCACAATGAAGTTGACCTTGCCCAGCCCGCTCATCGAAAGCCTTCGGAAGGCCCGAAAATTGCGGATCTCGATGTTCGAAAAGCTCATTGTGAAAGAATGCACCGAGGGCGCTGTTTCTCCTCGTTGGGGGTAGATGCCCGGACGGAAAAGCCCAGGAGAAAGGAGCGCCGAGAGGAAGCTCCAAGGAGAGCAGCTATCGTGAAAGCCGAGAATCTCAAACGACTCTTCAGGCTCATCCAGGATGCCTCGCATCCTGGGCTGCAAACCTTTGCCCAACACATCGTCACCGATGAAAAGCGCCTGGGGCACACCGTCCTGGCCGCGCAGTTGGAGAATATCCTCAAGCAGCCCCCGGCGAGCCGGCCCAGCAGCAGCGCCCTGACCGCACTGCCGGCGGACGCTCGGGGCAGCTCGTTGACCAGTGTGATGCCGTCGGAACTACTGCGCCACCACATGGTGTTGCCGCCCGCTGTGGAGGCACGCTTCCAGCGCATCGAAAAAGAGTATGTCGCTCGAGACCGGCTGGCGCGGCACGGCCTGGCCTATCGCAAACGCATTTTGTTGCACGGACCACCGGGTTGTGGCAAGACGCTGGGCGCCGAAAGGCTGGCCTGGACCACCGGTTTGCCGTTGATGAAGGTGCGCTTCGACGCGGTCATGTCTTCCTACTTTGGCGAGTCGGCAGCCAACCTTCGAAGTATCTTCGAGTCGGTTCGCACCTTGCCCACCCTGTTGTTTCTGGACGAATGCGATTTCGTAGGTCGTTCGCGCACCCAGACCAACGACATTGGCGAAGTTCCCCGCATTGTGAACACGCTTCTCCTGCTGCTGGAAGAGTATCAGGGGCCTGGCATGGTCGTGGCGGCAACCAACCTGGACAGTGCGCTGGATCGGGCGTTGTTTCGCCGCTTCGATGAAGTGCTGGAAATTCCACCCCCGGGGCCGGACGAACGCGAGGCCTTGCTGCGCCTGACGCTGTCGGCTATGGCGGTAGAGCCCGGCGTAGACTGGGGCGAACTCTCCAGGCTGTTGCAAGGCGCCTCTGCCGCCCAGGTGGTGAAGGTGGCACAAGACGCCGCCAAGTCGGCCGTCCTGGAGGATCGGAGTGAGGTGACGATGGATGACCTGAAGTTGGCGATGAGCGAGCTGAGGCGGGCCGAGTAGTTGGCCTTCGCGGGGGCCACCTTTCCGCATTTGCCATTGCTTTGAAAGCATCGACGGCGACCTGCAGGTTTACAACCTGATGCGCAATTCCATCGAGCTACAAGCCAGAGCCCAAGAACGAATTCAACTGCGCCTGCCCGACGGCCCCGCCGGCCCGCGACAGGCGGAGTCGCGCTAGGAACCCGAGCGCAGGTGGGGAAACCCCACCGACCATTCCGACTCGGAGGAGCCCCATGTCGCTACCACAGATCACCACCCCACCGGCCGCTCCGGGGCTGGACCTGCCCCGCCTGCAAAGCGAACTCGCCCGCCTGGTGAAGGCGCTGCACGACGACCTGCGCCAGCGTTGCGACGAGCAGGCCGCGGTCAACGCTCCCCTGCAGGCCGAGTATGAGGAGGCGCGCCGCGCCGAGCGCACCAGCGAGAGTTTCACGGCCTGGCGCGAGACCTATCTGAACCAGGTGGCGGTGGCCTGGGTGCTGGCCACGCTGTTCCTGCGCTACCTGGAGGACAACGGCATGCTGGACGAGGTGTGGCTGTCGGGCCCGGGGGGGCGCCGCAACGAAGCTCAGGAGCGCTACACGGCCTACTTTCGGGCCCACCCGGAGCACAGCGACCGCGAGTATTTTCACCATGTCTTCGACCAGCTGGCCCGGCTGCCCGGCTGTGGCGACCTCTATGGGCGTCAGCGCACACCGCTGTGGAAGGTGGGGCTCTCGGGCGACGGGGCCAAGAGGCTGCGTGCCTTCTGGTGGGACATCGACCCCAACCGCGGGGCCTGGAGCCTGGAGGCGGTCGACAGCCGCTTTTTGGGCGACCTCTATCAGAACCTCAGCGAAGAGGCCCGCTCGCGCTTTGCCCTGCTGCAAACCCCCGACTTCGTCGAGAGCTTCATCTTAGACCGCACGTTGGAGCCGGCCATTCGCGAGTTTGGCCTTGAGCAGGTGCGCATCATCGACCCCACCTGTGGCTCGGGGCACTTTTTGCTGGGCGCCTTCCAGCGCCTGCTGGGCCACTGGCAGGCCCGCTCCAGCGACAACCCCCGGGCGCTGGCGCGCAAGGCGCTGGAGGCCGTGCACGGCATCGACATCAACCCCTTTGCCGTGGCCATCGCCCGCTTTCGCCTGCTGCTGGCCTTCCTGAAGGCCTGCGGCTTCAGCCGCCTGAAGGACATGCCCGACATCCACCCCCGAGTGGCCACCGGCGACTCGCTGCTCTTTGGCCGCAGCCGCGACCGCGAGAACAACACCAGCCTGCTGGACTGGCTGCCCGAACCCTTTGCCACCGGCGACTACGACGAGGCCTGTCAGATCCTGTCACAGCACTATCACGCCGTGGTGGGCAACCCCCCTTATATCACCGACAAGGACAAGCGCCACAACGAGGTGGTGCGCAGCCGCTATTATAGCTGCCACCGCCAGTACTCGCTGGGCGTGCCCTTCACCGAGCGCTTCTTCGACCTGGCCGTGGACGGTACCCGAGCCGGCTACGTGGGCATGATCACCACCAACAGCTTTATGAAGCGCGAGTTTGGCAAAAAGCTCATTGAAGAAGTGCTGCCGCGACTCGACCTGACCCACGTGCTGGACACCAGCGGGGCCTACATTCCCGGCCACGGTACTCCCACCGTCATACTGCTGGGCCGCCATCGCCCGCCCGTGGGGCCCAGCGTGCGGGCCGTGCTGGGCATTCGCGGCGAACCCACCACCCCCGACGTTCCCGCCGAGGGCCTGGTGTGGTCTTCGATCGTGCAGCTGGTGGACGGCCGGCACGGCGACCAGAACGCCTTTGTAAGCGTGGCCGACGTGCCCCGGACCACCTTTGCCAAACACCCCTGGAGCATCGGCGGGGGCGGGGCCAGCGAGCTGAAAGAGCAGCTTGAGAACGTGGCCAAGAGAACCCTTGGCAAGCTTGCTGAGAGTATTGGTTTTCATTGCATTACAAAGATGGATGAGGTCTATCTCCTTGATGCCAGAACCGCTGCCAGGAAGGGCATATCATCAACTGCTATTCGAGACTTCGGCACAGGAGAAGCGGTTCGCGACTGGGCCCACGTCGAAGACTGTGTCTCAATTTTCCCATATGACGAGAGCATTATTACGTTACCCATCGATAGGTTAGCAAAAGAGGTTTTCAGGTATCTTTGGCGGTTCAAAACAACGCTGGGCAATAGAAAGGTTTTTGGGGGAGAATCTTACTTTGAGGCCGGAAAGCCCTGGTGGGAATACGGACAAATTCCGCCAGACAAACTCCGCACCCCCCTCTCCATCGCGTTCGCCTTCGTGGCCACCCACAACCACTTCGTCCTCGACCGCGGCGGCAAGGTCTTCAACAGGTCGGCCCCCATCATCAAACTGCCCGAGGGCAGCAGCGAGGAACAGCACCTGGCCCTCCTCGGGCTGCTCAACAGTTCGGTGGCGTGTTTCTGGTTGAAGCAGGTTTGTCACAATAAAGGCACCGCGAGCGATACGGGGGTATTGCAGGGCGACCCCGAGCGTTTTCGCTACGAATTTGACGGAACCAAGCTTGGAAACTTTCCCCTCCCCGAAATGACGACAACGCAGCGTCAGTTACTCACCAATCTCGCCAGAAGTCTGGACCACGGGGGCCAAGAACTGAACGCAGACTGGCAGGCATTCATTTCCCAGAATGTAGCTGGAGGCAGGCGCCATCTCGAAGCGGCACTAGCGACATTTTGCGATCGGCGGGAGCAAACCAGGCAAAGAATGGTTCGCTGGCAGGAAGAGCTGGATTGGCTCTGTTACGAGATCTACGGATTGCTGCCTGCTGACCAGGGCCTAAAAAGCCTTGTGTACACATCACAGCCCGGTGACATGCCCTTGCTCGCACCGGAGCTCAGACCCTACCGTTGGCTAGAACGAACCGAAACACCGGATTCGTGGCTCAATATCGACACAAATCGTCGCACTGCGATCCAGAGCGACGGAACCCTGGGTCTACTTGAGCGCCCGGACTATAAACGACGCTGGTTTAGAAGCGCAGGCGCCTACAATGCAGAAAATCTCGATGACAAGATGTTGATTCAAGAGGCGCTGCAGAACTGGCTGCTCGACCGCATCGAGGCCCGGGTGCAGGCCGAGCCCCGGCTGATCAGCGCCTCCCAGCTGGCCGACCGGCTGGGGCGCGAGGCCGATTTTCTGGCCGTGCTGGCCCTCTACAAGGGTCGCGACGACAGCCACCTGGTGTCCGAAGTCACCCAACTGGTGCTGGGTCAGGGCGTGCCCTACCTGGCGGCCTATCGCTACAGCGAGTCGGGGCTGCGCGTGCGGGCCGAGTGGGAGCGCTGTTGGGCCCTGCAGCGTCGCCAGGACGCCGGCGAACCGGTAAACATCGCCGTGCCCCCCAAATACAGCAATAAAGACTTTCGCCAGCCCGGCTACTGGGGGCTGCGCGGCAAGCTGGACGTGCCCAAAGAGCGGTTCATTCTCTATCCGGGGCTCGAGCGCGAGGCCGACCCCAGCCCGGTGCTGGGCTGGGCTGGCTGGAACCATCTGCAGCGGGCACAGGCCCTGGTGGGCTATTTGCTGGAGCGCAAAGACAACGACGGTTGGGGGGTCGAGCGGCTGCAGCCCATGCTGGCCGGGCTGGCCGAGCTGCTGCCCTGGCTCAAACAGTGGCACAATGACATCGACCCCGAAACCGACGAGCGCCCCGGCGACACCTTCGAGACCTTCGTGCGCGACGAAGCCCGGGCCCTGGGGCTAACCATGGAGCAGCTGGCCAGCTGGCTGCCGCCCGAGGGCTCGACCCGCAAGGGGCGCGGCAAAAAGGCATGAGCACGCTCGACCCCCTGCAGAACGCTGAGCCAGCGCCCGACGACCAGCGCGCCGAAGAGCTGCTGCTGGGGCTGGCCGAGCTACCCCCGCCGGCCAGCCCCGAAGAGGCGGCCCGGGCCGACCAGCTGCTGCTGGCCTGCGCCCGCACGGCCGCGGTGCTGGACAACAACCTGCAGCTGCTGCCCCCGGCCTGGCTCGAGCGTTTCTGGGCGGTGTGCGCCGCCCACCGCCAGCAGCTGCAGCCCACCCTGCAAGCCTTACTTGAGGGGCCTTTTGCCCAACAGGCCGCTGCCCTGCTGCGGCCCGACGAACCGGCCGGCCCGGCCCCGCCCGAGGCGGCCGAGGAGCCCGAGGTGAAGCCCCAGCCGGCCATGGCCCCCGAGGCCGAGGAGCTGCCGCCCCCCGCACCCGCCCGCCAGAGCCCGGGGCAGCTGGAGCTGGACCGGCTGGTCAACCAGTGGAACGGGCTGCACAGCGAGCAGCTCGACCCCGAGCCGGTGCTGCAACGGCTCGAGGTGCTGCTGACCCAGGCCCGCCTGGGCCCCGAGGCCGACCAGCTGGCCGAAGCCGCCGCCTACCGCAAACTGCTGGTCGATTTGCGCCAGCCGCCCCACCGCCAGTTGGCCGCCCTGTTTTGGAGCCCCGCCCAGCGCAACCCCATTTTGCGCCAGCTGGGCCAGGCCCTGCGCGCCGAAGAGCGGGCCCAAGATCGCGAGCA
This sequence comes from uncultured Burkholderiales bacterium, assembly GCA_964649085.1. Lineage (GTDB taxonomy): Bacteria > Vulcanimicrobiota > Xenobia > Xenobiales > JADMJV01 > JADMJV01. The sequence continues at coordinate 50,132 of CAZYPN010000025.1, forward strand.
GCTGCTAACCTGGCTGCTGGGCCTCGACCAGGCCCCCACCGCCCTGCTGGAATGGGTCGAGCTGCTGGCCAACGACGAGCGCGAAGAGCTGGTGCGCCGCCTGCGCGCCATGGACCGCAGCCCCGAGGCCGCCCGCGTGCTGCTGCGCTGGCTGCAGCTCGGCCTTCCCCACGACGCCGGCCGCCTGCTGGCCACCCTGAGCGGCCTGAAAAAGCTGTGGAAGCTGCGCGAGATCGAGCCGGCTCTAACGGCCGAGCTGGCCAGGGCCGCCGGCCAGGCCCTGCTGCGTCTGGCCGCTCAACATCGACAGGCGCTCGAGCCCAGCCTGGAGGCCCTCGAGGCTTTTGCCGACCTGGGACCGGTGCTGGCCGCCGAGCTGGCCCGGCAAACCCTGGAAAGCCCCCTGGGCCCGGCCGAGCGGGCCGAGCTGCTGGGGGCCTGGCTGCGACGCCTGCCCGGCGACGAGGGGCTGCTGCAGGTGTGCCGCTGGGCCGCAGCTCACCCGGCTCCGGAAGAGTTCTGGGCGGCCACCCTGGGCCCGGCCCCGCTGCCCGGCCAGCCCCGCCTGGGCGAGCTGTTGGGTCAGCTTTTCGCCCCCTCCGGCGCGCTGCTGTTGAGCCTGTATCAACACCACTTTCAGAGCCAGCGCAGCCGGTTGGAAAGCCACATGCAGCAGCAACGCAGCCAGCTGGCCCAATATCTCGAGCAGCGCTGGCAACCGCTGGTGGCCGGCTTTGCAGCCCTGGCCCGAGCCTGGCAAGAATCGCCCGGGCTGGCTTCCCGGCTGGCCCAGGTGCAGGCCGCCTGCCCGGCGCCCGAGCTGGCCCGGCTTTGCCCGGCGCTGTGGGAACAGCCCCCCCAACTGGCTCCGGCAGCGGCTCCGGGCCAGCCCGCCAACGGCCGCGCCGACTGGAGCTACGCCCTGGAGCAGTGGCCCCAGTGGACCGGCCTTGCCGCCCCCCAGCCCGAGCGGCTGGAGGCCTGGTTGGCCGAGCCCCACTCGGCCGAAGCGCTGGGCGAACTGACCTTTAGCTGGGCCAGCGCCCACCTGGAGGGTCAGGCGCCCGAGCACGACGTGGCCGCTTTCTGCACCTTCCTGAACAGCCTGGTGCGCCGCAGGCCCGAGGCCGAACAATGGCTACGCCACAACGTGCAGGACGCTTTGTCGATGCTGCCCTTTGCCCACGCTCTTCAAGCCGAAGCGCCCCCACCCGCCGCCGCCGACGGGGGCCAAGCCTGCCAGCGTCTGGACGAGGTGGTGGCCAGCTACCAGGCCTTGGTGGCCTTTGGCCAGCGCCTGGACCACCAGCTGGCCGGATTTCCCACGGCCCTCCGGCACGACCTCATTCGCGCACTGGGGCCCGGGCTCGACAACCTGGAACAGCATCTGTTGCCCTATTTCCAGTTCCGCCGCATGCTGGAAGAGGTGTGGGACATCCACGCCGCGGTAACCCGGCTCGACCAGCAAGTGCCCGAGGAATGGCTGGGCCAGAGGGCTCGGGTGGCCGGCGACCAGCAGGCCGAAGGGCCGCTCTATGCCAACACCCTGGGACTGTGCCTGTTGGCAGAAGAGGAAACGCGCTGGCCGGCCTACGCGTCGCCCAGGCCGCGGCAGTAGGCCACCCCGATCAGCTCTTCCTGGCAATATACGCGGTTGCGCTCTTCCAGCGCAGCCAGCTCGCGTTGGTAATGCTGCTCCTCGTTGTCGACAGCCGCCGACAGCATGCGCCGAATGCGCTCGTCGCTGGCGTGCTCCAGCCGCTCGCGATACTGACGCCGGCGCTTTTCCAGGGTGATGCTCAGCGAGTTGCGGCGCATCGACACCAGCCGGGCCGCCTCGACTTCCAGCTCTTTCTCGCGCAAGCTCTTTTGCAAAATGACTTCGCTGGTGGCCGCCTCGCGGGCCAGCCCAAGGCTTGAGCCCACCCGCTGCTCGGGCTGCCAGGGCCCCAGCCCGCCTTCGGACAGAGCCGCCAGCAGCGGCGCCTCGAGCTCGGGCCGAACCACCAGGCGAGGGACCTCGACCGGTAGCGCCGAGAGCAGCAACGAGCGACGATAGCCCGAGTAGGCCAGCAGGAAGAAGAACACCAGAAAGTCCTGCTGGGGCAGGCCAGGACAGAGAAAGGCCCCGGTGGGCGAAAAACGTTCCGGGTCGTCCTCTTCCAGCAGCGGGTGCTTTTTCAAGAGTTCCACCAGCGGGTGGCGCGAGGTGATCAGGCTTAGCGAGCGGTCGGACTGGGCTACCGCCGCCTCAAAAGTCACTTCGGGGTGGTGGATCAATCCGCTGAGTTTCTGCAGCAGCAACTGCTGCGAGCGCTGGCGACCCAAGTGGCTGCCCAGGGCGGCGCTCAGCGCGGCCGCGTCCTGGATACGCCATACCCCCTTGCGCCGCTGCACGGGCATAAGCCGCGCCCGCGGATGCACAGCCTCGAGCAGCCGCGAGAGAAACCTTTCCAGCTCGGCCGGTTGCAGAAAGCGACGCCCCGAGCGCACCTCGCTGACGCGCTGCAAGAAATAGGAATCGTAGCCGGCCACGCTGGCATTTTCTTGCTCGAGCTTCTGCAGGCGGCGCTCCTGACGAATCAGGGCATCGGCCAGTGCCTCGGCGCGGCGCTGCTCTTCGGCCGGGGTCAGCTTGTATTTGAGGATGTCCTGAGTTAGCTGGCTCAACTCTTCCCCCAGAATGGCCTCGAGGTCGCCCACCGAGCGTCGGAACAGCTCGATGCGGTCGTACAGGCGCTCGAAGATGCGCTCTTCGATGGTGCCCTCCACCGAAAAGTTGAAGATCACCACCCGGGGCGAGGCCTGGCCAATGCGATCGATGCGGCCGATGCGCTGCTCGACCACCATGGGGTTCCAGGGCATGTCGTAGTTGAACATCACCGAGGCAAACTGAAAGTCCAACCCTTCGCCCCCCACCTCAGACGACAGCAACACGCAGGGGATCGGATCGCCGCGAAAACGGTCGACCACCTCCTGGCGCTGCTCGGGCGGCACGGCCCCGGTGAGCAGGTGGGTGCTGAACCCCTCGGCGCCCAGGCGGTCTTGTAAATACTGCAGCGTGCGCTTGAAAAACGAGAACACCACGAAGCGCACCTGGCCTTCTTGCCGCTGTTGGCGCAGCTGCTCCAGAAAGGCCTGCCACTTGCTGTCGATCTGGCGCAGGCCCGGGTAGAGGTTCAACAGTTGCAGCACGCTGTCGTGAAAGCGCTCATCAAGCTGGAACGAGGTGCTCATCACCTCGGGCAGATCGAGGTCGGCCAGATCTTCCTCCAGATCGCCCAGCGAGTCCGCCGCCGCCAGCACATCGCGCAAATACTGCAGCGTGGCCGGCAACGAGCTGGCCGCCTGGCGGCGCAGGGTAATCGAGGCCAGCCCGGCCCCAAAAGGCGAGCCCGCGGCCTGGAAAACGGCCCGGGCAAGCTCTTCCACCTGTCCCAGAAACTCTTGCTCGACTTCGCCCAGCCGAACCACCACCCGCACCGGTGTGCGCTCGGCAAACTTGACATCCAGATCCACCCGCCGACTGCGCGTAAAAACATGGGCCAGCGGGCTGAGCGACAGCAACAGGCCCTCCAGGTCGATGCGCTCGGCGCGGCTCAGTTCGGGCTGCTGCAGCCGCGAGCGCACCTGTTGAAAGGCCGGGTCCTGGGTCAGCCAGCTGTGGCCGGCGCCGCTTGCCAGGCGGGCAAATTCCAGGCGGACCTCGGCCACCGCCGTCTCGCGTGAGCGCACCAGCCGGATGCAGCGGTTGAGCACCTCTTGCGGTTGCAACAGGCCTTGCAGGTGCTCCATCGAGGGGAAACGTTGGGGGTCGAGCAAATGCAACAGGCTGAACAGGTCGTCATTGCGCAGGTGCAAAGGGGTGGCCGTCAGCAACACCAGCACCTCCGACTGCTCGGCCAGCACCTCGCCCAGGGCGTAGGACACGCTGTGGCGATTTTTCAGGCGGTGGGCCTCGTCAATGACGGTCATGTCCAGGGCCACGCGTAGGTCTCGCAGGCGGTCGCACCAGCGCTCCTGACGCAGCAGCGGCAGCGAAGCCACGGCCCGCAGCTCGGGGTCTCGACCTTCCTCATACTCTTTCAAGAACGACTCGAGCCGCTGGCTGTCGAGCACTTCGAACGGCTCGTCGAAGCGATGACGCATTTCCTGAACCCACTTGTGGATCAGCAACGCCCCCTGACACACGATCAACACCCGTTTCATGGGCACTCGAGATTTTTGCTCGGCCAGAATGAGGCCGGCCTCGATGGTTTTCCCCAGGCCCACCTCATCGGCGATGAGAATGCGCTGGTTAGGCGAGTCGAGCAGTTTCAACAGGGGAACATACTGGTGGGGGTAAAAATCGGTGCGGCTGGCCTGGTAGGAATAGAGCAGGTCGGTCAGCGGGTTGAGCAGTTTCTTCATAGTGAGAAACGAGAGAAAGGCGTCCGGCGAGCCCCACACGTCCTGCTCGGCCCGGCTTAAAGGGTCGCCGCCCACCCGCCGGGCCTGCAAGTCAGACTCGACAATCCATGGCTTGCGGCTGCTTTCCAGGAACACCTGATAGTAGAACTGGCCGTCGCCGCGCTGTTCCAGCCGCAAAATGGCCCCTGCGGTGTCGGGCTCGCTGCGCAGCGTGACTTCATCGCCCTGAGCAAAGCGGGGTTCAGTCTCCATGCTGAAGCACCTGACGCAGCTGTTCGGTAAACAGGTTGTCTTTCAGGCTGTCCTGGTAGCGGCCGCCGCGCTCGGCCACTCGACACTGGCTGGCCTTCAGGGTAAACCGCGAGCTTCTGGAGCGGTCCGACCCGGTGCGCAACTGATAGCTACTCAGGTCGGGAGTGGCTTCCGTTACGGCCTGCCAGCTGCCGGAGTGGCGAATTTCCAAAACGGTTCCCGACAGCGACGGATCGCTGGCCACCACGATCTGGTCGCCGAGCCCCGGGCGCAAACACGGCAGCGGGGGCGAACAGGGACCCCCAAAAGACAGCCGGCTTTCGTCATCGGCCAGCAGCTGTTGCAACTGGTCCTCATCCAGCTGCAGCGGGTCAAAGCGAACGCCCCCCACCTCGAAGACGGGCAACAGCGCCCCCTTCTCCCAGTGGCACTGGCAAAGCGGCAGCCCCGACCCCGCGGGAACATCGAGATACTGCACCAGATATTCCTTGCCCAGCGGGCCTTCCTCGTACACCGCCAGGGTAACGCCGCCCCCCAGGCCCTTCGGCAAAGCCAGGGCTTGCACGGGGCCGGCGGCCCAACCCTGACGATAGGGAGCGCCTCGGGGCATCACCTCGACGAAGGTGTCCGAGCTGGTCAGCACATACAGGGCCCGATCGGTGCGCTCGCGCACATCCTGGCGCCGGCCGTAGAGCGACAGGCCCCGGGCCACCCCCAGCAGCGCCTTTTCCACCGGCCCCCCGCGCTTGTGCTCGCTGCTGGCCGAAAAAAACTGAAAGCGCGGCTGCTCTCGCTGATGGTCGAAACACGTCCACAGCGTGCGCTGAACCGCGGGAATCAGCGACGACCCCCCGGCCGTCACCACCCGATGGATGTGGCGGTGGTCTGGAGGCAGGCTTTGGATAACCCCGGCCACGGCCTCGGCAACCCGCACGAGCAAGGGCTGAATCAGGCTCTCCAATTCGGCGCGCGTCAGCCGGAGGGGGTTCTGGCCGTAGGGGTAGCTGGCGCTTTCACAGCTCGACAGGTCTTTCTTGACGGCCTCGACATACTCGAGCAATTCCTGGTCGGCCGACCTGCCGTCGCGGGCCGAACGAACTTCATACTCGCGACGAATGCCGGCATCGCGATCGAGCAAATATTGCACCATGGCCCAGTCGATATGATGACCAGCCATGGGCAGGCCGTGCACCGCTTCGATGGCCTCGGGATGCAGCAGCCCGCCCTGAGGCTCGAAGCGCACCACGGCCAGGTCGAGGGTGCCGCCTCCGAAGTCGAACACCAGCACGCGCTCGGAGCTGCGCCCGGCCTGCACCGCCCCGCAAGCCACCGCCACCGGCTCGTAGACAAAGCGAATCTTCTGCAGCGCCTCGCGGGGCGAAGCCACCAGGCCGCTCCAAAGGCAGGCCTGCAGCAAGCGGTTGCGGCTAAAGCCGCGAAACCCCACCGGATTACCCAGCAGAATTTGCTGGGCCCGGGCCGGGCTCAGGCCCAGCTGGCCCAGGCCCTGGCGCAGCCGGGCCAGTACGGCGGCCGCGCCCAAGACGATTTCCTGGCGCGAGTAGGGCGGATTGCGCAACACCTTTTGGTGTTGATAGCGCTCGCGCTGCATTTCCAACAGGGGGTCATAGTCGTAGGTGACGTGTTGAGTAAAATCGTAATACTTCAGGCTCCAGCGGCCAAAATAGGGTTTAAAGTGTTTCAGCAACAGGCCCGGGCGCGCTTTGCGCTTGCCCTCGAACTTGAGATGGTGAACCTCCACCTGACCCAGCGACGCGGGCTCGGGTGAGACGCCCTCGGGAATGAAGGCAGCCGTGCGAAGAATGGTGTCGTAGGGCTCGTCATTGGGCGTGATGGGGATCACCTGGGGCTCGCCCTGCTGCAACACGGTCATAGACGAATGTGTGGTTCCGAAGTCGATTCCGAGAAACAAGGGCAACCCTCCCTGGCGGGCCGTTTCGCTTTTCGGCCGGCCAACTCATTCTAGGCGCAGCCGCGACACCGCGTGTCGCGCCCCTGGCGGCAGGGCCGTCCGCCCCGGGCTGAGAAGGAAGCGGGCTATGTCCACGCTGCTGAAAGACCTGATCGATATCCCCGAGCGTATCTACGAAGGCGACTTTGTGTTGAAGCTCACCGAGGGCATCCGCCGCCCCGAAGATACGCTGCGCGATTATGTGGTCACGCCCCAGCTCAAGGACCAGTTCGACAACGCCCTGTCGTTTGTGGCCAGCGCCCTGAGCAGCCACCAGTCGAAGGCGGCATTTTTGCACGGCAGTTTCGGCTCGGGCAAGTCGCACTTTATGGCCGTGCTGAACCTGCTTCTGGCCGGGCATCCGCAGGCCTGGGAGCACGCCGATCTGGGCCCGATTGCGGCCCGCCACGCCGGGCTGAAACACAAAAAGTTTCTGTCGCTGGCCTTTCATATGATCAACGCCACTTCGATGGAAAGCAAGGTGTTGGGCGGCTATGTCGAGGCCATTCGCGAGCGCCACCCCGACTGCCCCGTGCCGGCGGTGTATCAGGGCGAACAGCTTTTTGAAAATGCCCGCCAGCTGCGCCAGACCATGGGCGACGAGCCCTTTCTACAGGCCCTCAACAGCGGCCAGAAAAGCAGCGGACTGAACTGGGGCAAGGCCGCCACCGTCAGCTGGACGGCCGCCTCGGTGGACGAGGCCATGCAAGCCGCGCCCGGCGATGCCCGCCGCCAGGCTCTGGTCAGCCTGCTGCTGGAAAAGTTCTTCTCGAGCTATTCCCAGGTGCAACGCGAGGCCCAGGAAAGCTATGTGAACTTCGATCAGGGCCTGCATATCATCAGCCAGCACGCCCGCGAGCTGGGCTACGACGCCATTTTGCTATTTCTGGACGAACTGGTGCTGTGGCTGGCCACCATGTCCAGCAATCTGCAGTTCGTGAATCAGGAGGTGCAAAAGCTGGTCAAACTGGTCGAGGCCGAACACGCCGGTCGGGCCGTGCCCATTTTGTCGCTGGTGGCTCGCCAGCGCGACCTGAAAGAGCTGATCGGCGAAAGCGCCAGCGGCTTTGAGCAGTTTAACTTTCACGACCAGATTCGCCACTTTGAAAAGCGCTTCCATATTATTCCCCTGGAAGACACCAACCTGCCCGAAATTGTCTCGCGCCGCATTTTGCGCCCCAAGAACGAAGCCGCTCGAGCCCAAATCGACGAGACCTTCGGACGCCTGCAGCTGCGCGACGACGCCCGCGAGGTGTTGCAGGATCAGTACGACCTCGAGTCGTTTCGCAAGGTCTATCCGTTCAGTCCGGCCCTGGTCGACACGCTGGTGGCGGTGTCGAGCATGCTGCAGCGCAACCGCACGGCCATTTTGATTCTCATGGAGTTGCTCATCCAACAGCGCGACGAGCTGACGCTGGGCAAGCTGATTCCCGTGGGCGACTTGTTCGACCTGGTGGCCAGCGACTTTCAGCCCTATAGCCCCGAAGTGCGGCGCTCGTTTGAAACCGCCCGACGCCTGCTGGAAGAGCGCTTCAAACCGCTCATTCTGGAGGCCAGTCCCTCGAACACGCCGACCACCGACCTGCGCCTGTTCAAAACCGTGTTGCTGGCGGCGCTGGTGCCCCAGGTGCGGGCCCTGCGCCAGCTCACGCCCCGCAAGCTGACGGCCCTGAACCACGGCACCATCAAGTCGCAAATCCCCGGCCAGGAGGCCGGGCTGGCGCTGAAGCGACTGCAGAGCTGGCAAACCAACATCAACGAGCTGCGGGTCGACCCCGAAACCCAGGAAATCACCCTCAACCTGACCACCGTCGACCTGGAGCGCATTTTAGAGCCGGTGCGCTCGCAAGACAGCCCGGGCCACCGCAAACGCTACCTGCGCGAGCTGCTCTTTGGCATGATGAAAATCAGCCAGAGCGACCAGGGCCAGCTCAGCCACAGCCACAAGCTGCTGTGGCGGGGCACCTGGCGTTCCTTTGAAATTCTCTACATGAACGTGCGCGAGCAGGCCGACCTGCGCGGCTTTCAGGCCGGCGACGTGCCCCGGCTCATTCTGGACTATCCCTTTGACGAAGAGAGCTGCAGCCCCAAGAACGACCTGGATCGGTTGCAGAGCTATCGCGACACCTATGGCGAAGACACGCGCACGCTGGTGTGGCTGCCGCGCTTTTTGTCGCGCAAAATCATGGCCGATCTGGGTCGGCTGTTGATGGTCGAGCACATTCTGACGGGCGAGCGCCTGCAGCAATACACCTCCCACCTGTCCCTGCAGGACCGTCCCCAGGCCCGCATGCTGCTGGAGAACCAGCGCTCGGGGCTGCGTGCGGCCCTGCAGAAGGCGCTGGAAATGGCCTATGGCATTCTGGACGCCGAACCCGGCTATCTGGACGAAAGTGACGCCAACCAGCTGAGCCAGGAACAAATTTTGCAGTCGCTGCACTCGGCCTTTCAGCCGCGCATGCCGGCCGCCGTCGACCTGAGTTCGGCGCTGGAAGGGCTGTTGTCTCAGGAGCTTCAGGCCCACTATCCGGCCCATCCCGAATTCCCCACCAAAGAGCCCCTTTCGCCGGCGCTGATTCGAGCCGTATGGAAGGAGATTCAAAACGCCGCCGCCCTCGACGAGGCGCGCATGGAAGTGGCCGACCGCAATACCCGCGACAAGCTGCGCCTGCTTGCCGAGCCGCTGCGGCTGGGGGTAATGGGGGAAACCCATTTCGTCCTGAAGGACCACTGGAAGCAGCATTTGGAACAGGAAATGAACAAGCGCGGCCTGACCGGGGCGGTGCGCGTGGCAGACCTGTCGGCCTGGCTGGACCTGCCCCGCGCCATGGGCCTGACGCCCGCCCTGCGCTCGCTGGTGCTGCATACCTTTGCCCTGCAGACCCACCGCCAGGTGGTGCGCCACGGGTTGGCGCTTCGCGAGTTCGAGGCCGAGTTGCCGCCCGATGCCGAGCTGCGCCCCCAGCAGCTGCCCGACCCCGAGTGCTGGCAACAGGCCTGGCAGCGCACCCGCGTGGTCAGCCCCGAGCTGTATCCCATGCAGGTGTCTACCGCCAACGTGGGTCGCCTGTGGGACCTGTTCCGCAGCGCCCTGACGCCCCACCAGTCCTCCGGCCGGCTGTTGCCCCAGCGGCTGCGGGCCCTGTGCGAGCGCCTGCAGTTCGACCCCAGCCGCTGCGCCAGCCTGGACCTGGCCTACGAAGCTCTGGGGCTGCTGGACGCGCTGAAGCACCACGATGCCGCCGAAGGGCTGGAAGCCCTGGTGGCCTGTCCCTGGCGCGAGCCCCAGGCCGTGCTCTGGGCGCTGTTGAGCGGCTCTGGCTCGCTGGTGGCGGCGCTCAGCGAAAGCTTTTTGAGCATCGCCGGCAGCCTGCCCAGCCTGGCCCAGCAGAGCGACGACGGCAAAGAGTTGTTGAACGAAGTGCAGCAGCAGCTGGCCAGCCAGACCGAGGTAAGCGGGCTGCTAAAACTGTTTCGCCATCTGGAAGCCCACGTGCCCGGGCTGTGGACCCGCCAGCTGCCTCCCGCCAGCACGGCGGCGGTGGCGCCGCCTTCGGTGGTGGCCACGCCTTCAGCGGTGGCCGCGCGGGTGGTCGACCCCCCGGCGGCGGGGCTGCGCCTGAAGCATCAGGGTCAGCTGGCCGAGGCCGATGCCGAAAAGCTGCGCCAAACCTTGGAAGAACTGCTGCTTGAGCTGGAACAGCCCGGGCGTCGGGTTTCGCTCAGCTGGCAGGTGTGGGAAAGCCCGTGACCCCGGCCCCCAGCGAACTGCAGCTGCGCACCACCGTGTCGCGCCTTATGCGCCTCTACCCCGAGGCCCGGCTCTTCGGCTTTTACTGTGGCACGGGCTATCTGGGCGAGCCTCAGCTGAGCATCGATGGCCAGCCCTTGCTGGTGGAAGAGGTGCGCTCGCCGCTGCATTTTCACCAGCTGGCCTGGCAAAGTGAACAGCACGACCGGCGCTACATTTGCCTGTGCCCCTGCCGAGAATGGGTCGACCAGGATCTGCGCGACCGCATGGCGCGGCGCGACTTGCTGGACTCGGACCCCTGGGAGGCGGTGCAGGACCTGTTCCGTGCCCATCAGGTAGACCCGCTGCTACGACGCCAGCGCAGCCTGGCCCAGTGGGCCCTGGAAGCCCAACCGCCCCAGGGCTTTCCAGCCGCGCTGGGCGGCGTGCTTACCACCGAGTTGTTCTGGAGCTGCTTGCTGGAGGCCCAGCTGCAGCTGAGCATAGATGCTTACGACCCATCCCAACTGCTGATGCAGGCCGGAACCCATCCCAACCCTTCGCCCTTGATCAGCGCCCCCCAGGAACTGGTCGAGCGCGCCGCCGACTGGCTGGCCCAACGCGGAGGCGAGCTGGTGCGCGAACTGGTGCTGCTGATTCGTCGCCAGGGGGTGATCGACACGCTGGCCCTGGGCGTGCTCTGCGAGGTGCTGTATCTGGGGCCCGAGCTTGCCGACAGCCTGATGGCCCGGGGTCGACTGGAACAATTTTTCCCCGACCGCCCCTGGAGCCCGCCCCTGGGGCAGGCCTTTGGTCGCCTGTTGCGGCAGCTGACGGCCGACCCCCAGGCCTGCGCCCCCTGGCTGGCCGAGGTGCTGGAACGGGCGCGGGTGTTGTTGGCACAGCTGCGCGCCGAGGCGCTGGCCGAGCACAGCCTGATTTTGCCCCAGGGCTGGCACGGGCTGCTGGAGCAGATCGGCCAGGCCTTCCTGCCCCTCAAGTCGGCTCGACCCGAAGGGCTCAAAGTGCGTTTGCAGCAAGCTCGCCAGCACCGCCTGGCCGACAGCCACCAGCGCGAGCTGGTGCGCGTGGAAATGGCCCTGCGGCTGCTGCGCTACCTGCAGCAAGTCCGCGAGTCGACCTGGACGCGCCTGGGCGACGCCACCCAACACTATGTGGACGAACTGGCCTGGGTGGATCGAGCCCGTCAGCGGCTGCTGGAAGGCGCTACCCAGCCGGCCCTGGCGCAGGCCTTTCGGGCCCTGCTGGATCAGCTGAAAACACGGCGTGAGGCCTTCAACCAGAATTTTGCCGAGCTGGCCATCGGCCCTGGGGCCGAGGTGCCCGGGGTAGAAACCTTCCTCGACCGACTGGCCGTGCCGCTGGCTCGCGAGCAGCGTTTGCTCATCATCGTCTTGGACGGTTGCAGCCAGGCGGTGCTGTTGGAACTGTTGCACAGCCTGGAAGAGCGCGAATGGGTGTGCTACTTGCCCGACCATCCCGCCCAGGGCCAGCTGCTGTCGGCCCTGCCCAGCGTTACCGAGGTCGCCCGCACCAGCCTGCTCTCGGGGCAGCTGGTTCAGGGCAAGGCCGCCGACGAGAAGGAAGCCTATTCTCGCCACCCGGGCCTGCGCGCCGTCTGTCGCAAGGACTATCCTCCTCAGCTCTATCATAAGAAAGACCTGGCCGAAGGGGCTGTCTACGAGCGCCTGCGCTCGGACGACTACCGGGTGATCAGCGTGGTGGTCAATTCCATCGATGACACCCTGGCCCGCGACGAGCAGCTGGATTTGAGCTGGAGCAGCCAGCTGATCGCTCCTCTGGAAGGGCTGTTGCAGGCGGCGCGTTTTCGCGGCCGCATGGTGTTGCTGGTAAGCGACCACGGCCACCTGCTGGAAGACGGCACGGCGGAGCTGCCGGCCGCCGCCGGCGCGGGCAACCGTTGGCAGCCTGGCGACGAGGCCCAGCCAGGAGCTTTGGTGGCGCGGGGCGGCCGCCTGCAGCTGGCCGACCCGGCCCGGCTGCTCTACAGCGAGTCGCTGCGCTGGGGGCCAAAGAAACGCGGCTACCACGGCGGCCTCAGCCCCCAGGAAATGGTGTGCGCGCTGGCCCTGCTGGCAGCCCCGGGGCAGAAAATCGCCGGCTGGCACGAGGGCCGTCGCCCGGCGCCCTCCTGGTGGGACCCGCTGCCGCAGGCACCTTTCGCACCATCCCAGGCCCAGGGCAGCCTGTTCGAGAACCCGCGTCCGCTCAGCGAGGTGCTGGCCGAAACCACCGTGTGGCAGAGCCGCCGAAAGACCCTGCCTCCCCCACCCCACCTGGAACGACTGCTAGAGCTGCTGGGTCAATCGGCCGAGGCCAGCCTGGACCAGCTCACCACCCACCTGGGCCTGTCACGCCCTCAGGTGCGCACCTACGGGGTGGCCTGGATTCGCTGGCTCAACGTGGACGGCGAGCCCGTGCTGAGCCTGCAGGGGGAGCAGCTCCGACTCGACCGCGATGCCCTGCGTCGGGCCTTTGGCGTATAGACCGGGCCAGCCTCTTAGCCGGCGACGACCGACCATAGCTCGTCAAGCTGTCGGATGCGGCCGGCCCTTTCCAGTCGGAGAAGCCGGTCCTGCAGCACAGCAGCCACTTCCTTGCCCACCTTCTGCTTGCCGAAATGGCGAGCGACGCACTGAAAAAGCTCCCTGTCGCGACTGGAGAGGGCCCTTTGGAGTTCGAAAAGGAGGGCGTTGTCGATTTCTACGGGAGGAACTTCGGAGAGATCTCGGGGGCAGTTGGCCGGATGATAGCGAAACCCCTGAAAATTCTCCTTCTGTTGCGCATTCAACCAGAGAACGCCCTCGTCGACGACCAGCATTCCCAGCCGGTCGAGGGCATCGATCTGCTGCAGCAGGTGAGAGCGGATACGTGCGCCGACTTTTCGCGCCCCCATCGCCTGAACGGTGCGTCGGAGTGCGTATTCAAGGGAAACCGGGGCCTCGTTGCTGAGCAGCGGCCTGAGCAACTCGAGAAAAACCTGCGCGCCAACTTCGTGGGGCGCCACCGCCAGCGAGGGGAGCATCGTGGGTATATAGCTGGGCACCTGCGGCGAGGGCGACCTTGAGGCAACCTCTTCAAAGGTCTCTTCCGGTTCGCAAGTCGCCGGCTCCGGCGGCAGGACCGATTCCATTTCCACCGACGACACGGGCAGCTCTTCCTCCAACATTTGCTGGAGCCGCTGGTGTAATTCCTCGCATACCCTGGCCGGGTCCCGCAGCCAATCGAGGCACCACACGCGCAGCAGTCGCCAGCCCAACTGGGCCAGAACGGTGCTACGCAGCCGATCGCGATCGCGAGTGGTGGCGGCCGAACAGTAGTGCTCGCCGTCGCATTCGATACCTGCCAGGTATCGGGCGGGTTCGCGGGGGTCAACCACGGCCATGTCTATCTGGTAACCCGAGCATCCGATGTGCGGTTGCACCGTCCAGCCACGGGCTTGAAGGGCCGCTGCAACGGCATTCTCCAGCCCGCCCCCCTGCATCTCGCCTTGTTGTTGCGGTCTTTCCAGCGCCTCGATGCCCCGTCGCGCGTAATCCAAGAATGCGCGCAGGTCTTTGGCGCCTCGTGCGTTCGTTCGGTTGAGCTCGATTTGTTCGGGCAGGATCGAGGAAAAAATCCACATTTGCTGTCGCGCTCGACTGACGGCCACGTTTAGCCGGCGCTCTCCGCCGCGCCTGTTCAAGGGGCCGAACTCCAGCCGATATTTGCCGGTTTCGTCAGGGCCATACCCTATCGAGAAGAGAATCACATCGCGCTCGTCACCTTGAACGTTTTCAAGGTTTTTGATAAAGACGGGTTCGAACGTATTGGAAAAATGACGCTCTAGCTTTGGGTCTTGGGAACGGCGCTGGTCCAGGAGATTCTCAATCAGGCTTTGCTGGGCCTGGTTGAAGGTCACCACGCCGAAACTCTGGTTGGTGCTGGGATCGGAAAGTCGTTCCACGAGGAAATTGACGACTTCTTCGGCTTCCTTTGGGTTCTGACGGGTCGAGCTGCGGCCATAAACCGCATCTGGAATGTAGCGAAAGTTAACACCCCGGCGGGGATGGCCCAGATGAGAATTGGGGAAAGTCAGCAGGCGATTCTCGTAATAGTGACAGTTGCTGAAGGCAATCAGCCGCTCGTCCGAGCTGCGGTAATGCCAGGTCAATGAAGTTTCCGGAAGGCCTGCGGTGTGACATTCGTCCAGGATACTCTCCAGTTGACCGCCCAATTCTGCATCAAGTTCGGTTTCGTCCTGGCCGATGGCGAAAAACGATGTGGGCGGCAACTGACGCGAGTCCCCCACGACTACCCACTGTTTACCGCGCGCCAGCGCGCCCAGAGCATCCCACGGCGCAATTTGAGAGGCTTCGTCAAAAATGACCAGATCGAACATCGCCCGCCCTGGCTCCAAGAACTGGGCGATGGAAAGCGGGCTCATCAGCAGGCAGGGCTTGAGCAGCGGCAGCAAATTGGGAATCTCTTTAAAGAGCAGACGGGGCGCTTTGTGAGCCCTCTGCTTCTTGGTTTCTCGCTGCAGAACAGCCATCTCGCCGCGGTCGGCATTGCCCGGGTCGGGTATCTTCTCTGCCAGTTTAGCCGCTACTGCACGACGATTCAGCAGGAGCATTTCCTCGTCGAGATTGCGGAACTCCTGAACCAACTCGTTATGACTGGCGCCGCGAAACCGGTAGAGCGGCGGGCTGTCGAGATGGTGGCGCAACCATCCGATCAGTAATGTCTGCTCGACGCACGGCTCCAGCTGGTCTGCACTCAACTGGCCCGACCAGGCCGCCTGAACAAACGCCCCCAGGTTGAGTCGTTCCGCGCCCTGACATGCCTCGACGAAGAGGGCCCAATCGGGCAACTGAAACTGATGGGGCTTGTGCTGGGCCACCCAAGACAGTAGCTCGGACCAGTCGTCGGGAATGGCGCTGACTTCCAGCAACTTCGTCCAATCGGCTTTCCAGGTCATCACCCGTTCGCGCTTTTGCTGAAAGCTGTTCAGCCACTTGCACAGGGGGCCTTCGGGTCGCAGTCGATCTTCGTAGCAGGCCCACTCCCGCAACCGGTCGGCAATGACGGCTAGCTCGGGAGAAGCCTCGGTCAATTCCTGGAGACCCCTTCGAAACTCCCCTATCCAGCTGACCAGTTGGTCCAAATCGTCCGGATTTTCTTGATAGCGAGCACTCCCCGCACTTCCGAGCCATTCCGTCCTTTGGGTGGCCCGCTCGGCCAGGCTCTGGTCGAGGCGAACCACCTCAAGGGCAGTCAGCAATTGCTCCAAGACCTTCGCATTTGCGGCCAGCGGGCGTCGCGCCACTTTGCTCAATTGCTGTCGGCTGGTGCGCAGCATGAACCAACCCAAAGCGAACGAAGAACCCCATTTTTCAAACCGAGCTTTCAAACCAGCCAGGTCTAGCCGGAGCAACGACTCTTCAAAATCTTCGCTTAAAGTTTGCCAGAGGCGGGCCCGCTCTCTCTGCTGCTCGCTGTCGCGACGAAGCTGGCTTTCTACCTCGCTCCACGGGGTTGCCGTCAACAGATTGCGAGTTGGCAGGGGTGACCTGGCGAAGATTTCGAAAGCTTTGGCCAGTGCGGGGGAATCGAGGTTGCTGGTATTCCAGTAGGCGATGCCATCTTGGCAGTGGGAAACCCAGTCGGTAACCAGCGAAGTGTTGCTCCAGAGCTGGTCGAGGCGTCGTCCCTGCTCAGACCCCCAGCGCGCAGGCCTGCAGGTCGACCAGGGGCTGGCTTCCGGCAGCCCCACGTCGCGCACGCGACTGCGCAATTCTCGGGCCGCTCTTCGACACTCTTCCAGCTGGGAACGCTGCAGATCTGGCGCTACGTCTACACACTCCAGGGGAGCCACGAAAGCGGCCAGTTGGCAAACCCGAGACACGGCCGTGGAGATGGAATAGCCGATGGGATGGGTCTGGTGGATGGCCCGCACATAAACCGACAGCTCTCTCTGCTTTTCCAGCAGCTGACTGGCCGCTTCCGCTCTGCTTTCGGGGGGCCGTAACCGTCGCTGGTTCAGTGCATCACCCAGTTGACGAATGATTTCCAACTTATTGGCCTTATTCGAATGCAATTCGAGGCAGAACGGACCCAGTCCGATTTTCTGAAGCCTGCGATGGACAACCTCCAGAGCGGCCATCTTCTCGGCCACAAACAGCACCGTTCGTCCGCGGGCCAAGTTTTGAGCGATCATGTTGGAAATGGTCTGAGACTTTCCGGTGCCCGGCGGACCTTGCAGAACGAAAGAACTGCCGCGTTCCGAGCTCAACACCGCCGCTAACTGAGAAGAGTCGGCATCCAATACACAGAGGTTGTCCTCGGGCCGCTGCTGATCCACCTCGGCAGGCTGCACGAGCGGAACTTCCACCCGGCAATTCTGCTCGAGAAAGCCCTTCAACACGGGAGAGCTCTCTTGTAAGCGTGGGAAATGCTCAAGGTCTTGAAGCATGAGTTGTTTGGCAAAGGAAAACGAGCCGATGACGGCCTGATTGTGAACGCTCCAACCCTTCATCGTCAGCAGCGCCGAACGCAAGCTCTGCAGTAAACCGTCGAGGTCGGGCTGCTCCTGATCGCCAGGCCACTGCTCCAGTTCCGAAAGGTCCAGCTTGAAGTCGGTTGCGATTTTGCGCAGCAGCGTGAGGTTAATGCGCAGGTCCTCATCGCGCCATCGCAACTTGTAGGGTTCGTTGATGCGGGTGCGGACCAGCTGCACCGGCAGCAGAGCCACGGGCGCGTGGCGCTTGGAAGCCGCTCGTTCGGACTCGACCCAGCCCAGCAGGCCGAGGGCCAGGTAGAGGGTATAGGAGCCCGTTTCCTCGATACTGACCCTCTCGGAGCGATAGAGTTCAAGGACTCGCTTCTGCAACTCCTGGTCCTCGAGGTGAACGCACAGTCGTCCCGCCTCAAACTGCGACCACACCTCTTCCTGCACAGGGTCTGACCCCAATTGCATTTGGGCGATCTGTCGGTTGCGTGGGTCATCTGCGCGAAGAATCGCCGGCTTGCCGACCAGGGTGAATTCTTCACCGCTGAGCAATTCGTCCAGAATTTGTTGGGGCTGTTCAAGAAGCAGGGGCAGGATGCGCTTGTTGCTGTCTCGGCGCAGATCCAGCAGCTTGTTTCGAGTGCTCAGGTCGAGCAAGCGGTTTTTCCAGCTCTCCAGGCGCTTCTCCCACAACTGTTGCGGCCTTCGGTCGGCCTCGGTGGTGGCTTGCCAGGCGGCCGGATAGCGAACTTCCTCGAGAACCGGCACACGGGCGTCCTCGGTGACCACGGTGACTTGCCCCGCCTCGGTCGAGAAACGCAGGGGCAGAGGCCGAATTTTGCTTCGCTCGGCAGACCGCAAGTCCAGAGCCAGCCCAAAGCTGCTCTCGTCGATCAGGTAATCTCGGGCGACCGCTTCCGCTTCGGCGAAGCTGCAACCAGGCGGGTGGCAAACCGAAGACGAGTCGAACAGGCAGAGAATGCCCAGGTCCAGAGCTTTTTGCAGGGTGGCGGCGTCTTCAATATGGCCGTTCGGGTCATCTTCCTGGCGCAGCCAGCAACCTGGGAAAGCGTGGCCGGAAACCAAAACCAATAGCGGATGAAGTCCTGCCAGCCGCATACAGGCCGCGAAGAGACAGGTGATGTCCAGGCAGTTCCCTTGCTTGTGGGAGAGGATTTGATCCGGGGTGCGGATTTTCTGTCCCATTTCCAAAAAGCCAAAGCTGCCCTCGACGTAAAGAAGATTCAACTCGGACACGGCCTTGTAAATTTCGGACACCAGTTCATAGGCGTGTTCACTACCCTGTTGGTAACCGCAAATGGAGCAATCCTCAATTTTTTTCAAAATCTCGTGCACAGCCGGATGATTGGGCAAAACGAAGCTGCACAACAATTCCTGTAGGTGACTTGAGCCGGCCCAATGGTTGTAAGCGAGCACATCAATCGGAGACTGGTGCTGGTAGCGCACCTCGTCTCCCACAAGGATGTCCAGGGCCAGATAGCTATGAGTGGTTTCGTAGGTCAGCGCCAGCTGATGGGCTTTGAGAACCAGGTGAGGAGACTGCTTTTCCCAGGTCTTACCTGGCGCCCACGAGTCTTTGGTAAACTCGGCAACTTCGCTGAACTCGTCGCCCAATCGCAGGCGCAGGCGGACGTTCTCAAGGATACGGTCGCCCTGGTAGGTAACTTTGCAGTGGTGAACCACCGGAACCGCGTTATGCTGCATGGCCAGGCTGACAACATCGGAGTGGTCGAGTTCAACGCAAAACATTGGACGACCCGCCAGTGATTGACTCCATTCCTGACGCATTTGCTCCAGGCTAGCGTGGCGACAGCCCGGCTCTGAGGCAAACGCTTTCTGAAAAAAAGCCTGGAGGCGATGGCCGTTGAGGGACACGGGCAACACCGTTCGCTGCTCGGTGAAATCCCAAGAGGGCACCTCGCCGCTCGCCATCTCGCACAAGGTGGCCGCCAGGCTATATCTTTCTGCAGGCCAATCCCAACAAGGGCGCTTCTGAAGGTGAGGGTCGCGATAGGCCGGCGTGCCCACTCGCGGGTCGGGCCCAACCTGGGTAGCAAGGTTGAAATCGAACAGATACAACTTCCCTGCGTCCCGTTCGTAGCCCAAATTGGCCGGTTTCCAGTCGCAGAAGTAGAGCGATTTGCTTTCCAGATACTCCGCGATGTCGAACAGTTGTAATCCCAATTCTCGAAGCTCGGCCTCGGCTAGCGGGCCATGGTCCCGAAGATAACGCGACAGGTCAACACTGGCGGCCAGACTGGTGACCAAAGCCGACCTTCCGTCAAAGGTAGGGGTGTCCAACAATTGAACGATGTGCGGATGCTGCAGGCTACCCAAAACCTCGGCCTCGGCTGCGATGACGGCATCGAACCGCGGCTCCTTGGCGACCTTCATGACACCGTGGACCCGGCGCTGGTTGTGATACACCGAGTAGACCAGACTGCTGGCCCCCTGCCCCAGTGGCCGCAGTATCCGCCAGTGTTCTGTAGACGCTGTGGGCGGCGATTGTTCCCAGGCGTCCAGGGCCTCCAGAAAGTGCTCGGCGCTGGCGGTTCTTCTTGCAGGATTGGCCTCAATCAGCTGGTCGAGCAGAGCCTGCAGTTCGGACGGCAGTTCGGCGGGTAGGCGCATTCGCTCGTCAGGAGGTTTTCCGCTGAGCAGCAAGTATCCGAGGGCCCCCAGGCTGAACAAGTCGAGGGCTGTGGTTTGCACCTCCGGCTTCAGGGTTTGCTCGGGGGCCGAGTAGGCTTCGTCACTCTCGTCCAGTAAATCGGCGAGGTGCTGAGTGGCACCTTTCAACTGTTCGCTGCGACCCGTGTGCCAATTGGTCACTTTGAAGCCCACAATGCGGCCCTGGTCCAACACCGCCAGCAGATTTCTGGGGCTGAGCGAGCGATGCAACAGCTTTCGCTGGTGGGCGTAGCGCACGGCCTCGCCCAGTGCCCGCCAGAGCTTTAGACGGTCTTGCAAGGAGTGGTCTGCCAAGAGGTCGTGTTCCGTGAGCCAGGCATCGAAGGGCTGGCAATTGGCCTGATATGGATAGAGCAGGGCGGTTCCCCCTGGGGTCGACTCGAGATCGGTGGGAGCCAGAATCGAGTCGTGAGAGATACCTTCCAATAGTTGGAACTCTCTCTCCGCCCGCCGGTTGGCTCGTTCCATCGACGGATCGTCGGTGCCAAAGAACAGGCGAATCTTGGCTCTACGGCCTGCGACGGTGGTGTGGTCGCCCAGAAAGTCTTGGTAGTCCACCCCTTCACCCAACAACTCGCCCAGGTTGTAGGAGAACGCCCTGGGAGTCACTCGGTGGCTGCGGGCAAAGTCCATCTTCGACAGAACCGCCTGAATACGAGCCAGTTGCTCATCACTCAGCTCAGCCGCCTGGGGTCGGGGATGATCGCCAGCCGCACGCGAAACACATTTTGCCAGATGGGCCACCGTTACAAGGGGAATATTCTCAAAGCCCGAGCGATATCGGACTTCCACCTCTGGATGGGTCATCACCACCACCGGTGCCACATAGACCAGCTTCGGGTCTCCCGAGGCGTCTTTCAGCAAAGAGGCCAACACCTGCGCCTTCACCCGGGTCTGCAGAACAGGGTTACGCTCCTGAGTTGGACGGAGGTCGGGACGTCGCTGCCTGACGACCAAACTCCCCTCCACCAGCACCTTCCCCTGCCAGTGTTTCAGCTCCAGTACCCAAAGTCCGTAGCGCGTCAGCAGCAGACCATCGACCTCGTACATCCGCCCGCTGCGCTCAAACAGGGTGAAGTTGGTCCAGGCCTGCACAACCGTTCCCTCGCCCAGAGCCTGGCGAATACTTTCAAAACCCATTCTCTCGTGCTCGAAGGCCGACTCCTGACACGCGGTCCAGACCGATTGCGACATTTCCGCTCTCAGGTTCTCAGCCCAGGCGGCAAATCCTCGCTGCGAACGATTTGGACGTGGGTCGGACATTTGACTCAAAGTAGAGGACCTAGCCATGACGTGCTTTTGAGACCGCACAGGCAGTTAGCCGCTTCGGCACCGAGCCTTTGACGCTCCGATAAATCGCTCAAAGAGTTCGCATGTCGGTCAATCGGGAGGCCATCAGAGTCGAGATTGAAAGATTGTCAGCCAGCAACGTCGCGGACGGCCAACCTGCGAACGGCCAGCAAACATCAAGCCTGACCAAGACGACTCAGAGCCTATCCATCGAAAGAACAAGACGATTTAAATTCTTAGAAAGGGAGAATTGGCTTCAGGATCGTCGCTTCGAAAGAGGACCAGCGTCGACCGTCACAGAAACGCTAAAAAATGCAGAAGAATCGACCCAACCTAATATCGGCCGCGATAGCCTTAGCCTTTTTTTCGTTTGGATGCGGGAACGACACTGCGGGTTCTTTTGATTCAGTTCTCTCGTCTGTCCCCGACCGCTCCACCACCCCAGGCTTACCAACAAACAACGCTACACCCAACCCCAATGATGCTCCGCGGAGTGTTGTTTCCAGGGATGAACTCGAACTCGTAGCAAGCGACATAGGGGGCTATGATGTAGACCGGGACGGAGATCGGATACTCGCCACTAATCCGTCTTTTTATTTTGGCATACAGGCAACTGAAAATCATGCGTACCTAATTGACCGTACCGCTGGGTCGACTATAGAGATTGCCCGGCCATTACAGGGAAAGGTTACTGGATACTGTGAATTCCCGAGAATCAGTGACGATGGAAACTACGGCTGCTTTATTTCGACCGCCGACAATTTGGTGCCTAACGACACGAACTACGACGCTAGTTCCGGTGGGAATCGCAGCGGCGTAGACGTCTTCTTTGCCGAGTTCTCGAATCTTGCACAGGTGACACTCTCCAGGGCGTTAGCGCCCGATGGCGGACAGTTTAGTACCTACTTTATTCAGACCTCAATGTCCGAAGCTGGAGA
This sequence comes from uncultured Burkholderiales bacterium, assembly GCA_964649085.1. Lineage (GTDB taxonomy): Bacteria > Vulcanimicrobiota > Xenobia > Xenobiales > JADMJV01 > JADMJV01. The sequence goes on from CAZYPN010000025.1 coordinate 71,968, forward strand.
TATCTACTTCTCCACCCTTGACTTTGGTGGGGGCTCTTCCTTTTACCGCTTGCCCCGTTTATCTGGGGTTTCAAATGCGCTTCCGTTATCGCCTGATTTCTATCTATCGGGCGTGTCGGGAGATGGAATGCTGTTGAGTCTGTCGCACACTGATCCAGCATTTTTTCCCAACTATGGTCTGGGCTTTGGACCGAACATCGACGACTGGGGGGCACTTGGTTTTAGCTATGCTGTAAGCCCCGACGCATCCAATGGCCAGCTTCTGACGACGAAGTATTATGCCCGGGGACTGAATTCCACGCTCTATGGCCTGCAACCCAATAGAGACGAGGAACAGGAAAAGAGGTTCACCAGCGATGGGCGTTATTACCTCTGCTTAGAACTGAGGCCGATTGTTGGCCTGGGGGACGGCTCGCGGGATGCTCCCGGTTACACAGCAGAGGTCGTACGGTGTGACTTACGCACACAAAGAAAGGTAATTGTGAGCACAAACGCTGGGGGCGAGCCAGCCAATGACTGGTGTCATTCGGCCAGTTTTTCCGCGGACGGCCGGTATGTAACCTTCGTGTCGGAGGCGCAAAACCTTGGTTCAGTCGGAACCGGAACATTCGAGCCGAATCATCTTCAATGGAATATCTACGTAAAAGACACAGTAACAGGTTCGGTGGGTGCAGTTGACCTGGATCGTGGTCTGCCCTTGCTCCCAAGTCGATATGCTGGCCTGGCGAAACTTTCGGGAGATGGTCGTCAGTTGTTTTTCCTTTGCCGCAATGTAGCCGCTCTGCCTTCCCCTTTGCGAAACGGAAAATTGCAGCTGGTTACCGTGGCAAATCCGTTATACACTGAACCGGCGCAATTACCGTTAGCGCAGGACGGAAATGGGACCTTCATTGAGTTTGAAGGCAACAGAAATCCTGTCCTGTATCGGTAGAGCCACTTCGAACTGCACTTGATGCCAGTCCCAGAGATGCGGTCACTCCGGATAACGCATCAGACCCACGGCATCACCCCCAAACCCCCATCAATACCCCTCAAGGCAGCTCAAGTCGGCAATCCCCTCGGCCAGCCCCACCACCCGCTGCACCAGCGCCTGCCGGGCCACCCGCACCTCGGGGTCGGGGTCGTTGACCAGCACGCCGTCGAAGAAGGCCTGAATCTTCGGGTGCAGCTGCTTCAAAGCGGCCACCAGCTCCTCGACCCGGGCCGGTTTGCCCGCGGCCACCACCCCCTGGTACAGCTCGGCCACCACCGGCTCCACATAGCGGTCGGGGTGCAGCTCCAGCGGCGCCAGGTCTTTGGTAATGCGGCCGCAGCGCGAGTACGAGGGCAGCAGCGCCGCCCAGCTCTCGTCCTGCACGGCCGCGTGCAGGGCCGTGGCCGCCTGGTAGGCGCCCCAGGGGTTGCGGCCCTGGGCCGACACCGCGGCCTCCACCACATCGTGGCGCAGGCCCTTGTCCTTCAGCCAGATCAGCAGGCGGTCTTGGAGGAAGCCCAGCACTTCGGGCACCACCTTGTCGGCCGGGGCCGACACGGGCTGCAGTTCCAGGGCCTGGCGCAGCAATGCGGCCAGGTCCAGCGACCATTCGCCCTCTACCAGCAAGGCCACCAGCCCCAGGGCGGTGCGGCGCAGGCCATAGGGGTCGGCCGAGCCGGTGGGTTTCAGGCCCAGGGCGAACAGTCCGGCCAGGCTGTCGAGCCGGTCGCACAGGCCCACCAGCCGGCCCAGCTGGCCGCCCGGGGTGGCGTCGCCGGCATAGCGCGGCAGGTAGTGCTCGCGCAGGGCCCGGGCCACTTCGGGGTCTTCGCCGCTGTTCAGGGCATAGATCTCGCCCAGAATGCCCTGCAGCGAGGTGATTTCCACCACCATCGAGGTCACCAGGTCGGCCTTGCACAAATGGGCCGCCCGGGCCGCCCGGGGGTCGTTGCTCAGGCCGGCAACCAGCTTTTCGATGCGCTGGCTTTTGTCGGCCATCGAGCCCAATTTCTCCTGGAAGGTCAAGGTGGTGAGGCGGGGCAGGAAATCTTCCAGCTTTTGCTGCTGGTCGTCGCCCACAAAGAACTGGGCGTCGGCATAGCGGGCCCGCAGCACGTCCTCGTTGCCGCGGCGCACCAGCGACATGTCGCCGCGCTGGCCGTTGGACACGGTGATAAAGTTGGGCATCAGCTGGCCCTGGGCGTTGAGCACGGGGAAATAGCGCTGGTGCTTTTTCATGACCGTGGTCAGCACGGCCGCCGGCAACGACAGGCGCTCTTCCTCGAAGGCCCCCAGCACCGCCACCGGACACTCCACCAGGTCGGTCACTTCGTCCAGCAGGGCCGGTTCGTCGGGAACGCTACCGCCTAGGGTGGCGGCCATGGCGGCCACCACTTCGGCCACCCGGGCCTTGCGGCGATCGCGCTCGAGCAACACGCCCCAACCTTCCAGCACAGCGCCATAGTCGGCCGCCGTAGCCAGCGAATGCTGCTTGGAATCCAGCGGGCGCGGGGCGCGGGTCAGCCGGTCGCTGACCAGATGGCCCCACTGGGCCGGCACCACCTGGTCGCCGTGCAGGGCCAGCAGCCAGCGCACCGGGCGGCTGAAGGCCGAGCCCGAGCGGTCCCAGCGCATGGTTTTGCGAAACTTGAGGGCGCTGATCCAGCGCGGAATGGCCTCGCCCAGCAGCTCGGCGGCGCTTTTGCCGGCCTCGCGCTTGCGGGCCATCACATAGGCCTTGCCGCCTTCCTCGCGCACCTCCAGGCTGGCGGGGTCGACCCCCTGGCTGCGGGCGAAGCCCTGGCCCACCTGGGTCAGCTGGCCCGACTCGTCGTAGGCGCGCTGGGCCGGGGGGCCCTTGACCTCGACCTCGCGGTCGGCCTGGCCGGGGGCCAGGCTGTCGAGCCGTACGACCAGGCGGCGCGGGCTGCCGTCGACGCGCAGGCCGCTGTGCTCCAGGCGCAGCTCGGCCAGCTGCTTGGGCAACAGCGCCTGCCACTGCTCCAGGGCCGAAGCCAGCTCGTCGGGGGGCAGCTCTTCCACGCCCAGTTCAAAGACAAAGGGCGCGGCCGCCTGCAGGCGGCCGGCCGGGGGCAGCTGGATGTCGGGCAGCGCAGGCAGCTTGGCCAGCAAGGGGAAACCCTTGTCCTCGCGCTGCTTCAAATACACCTGGGCCACTTTCTTGGAAAGGTCGCGCATTTTGGCGAAATAGGCGGCTCGCTCGGTCACGCCGATGGCGCCGCGGGCGTCGAGCACGTTGAAGGTGTGCGAGCAGCGCAGCACCGCGTCGTGCGAGGGCACCACCAGCCCCGCCTCGATGCACGAGCGTGCCTCGTCTTCAAACAGCTCATACAGCTTGTGCAGCCGATCCACGTCGGCCACTTCGAAGTCGTATTTGCAGTGGTCGATTTCCGGCTGCAGCAAAATTTCGCCATAGGTAAAGTGGTCGTCCCACTGCAGGTCCCACACCTTGCGCACGCCCTGCAGGAAAATGGCGATGCGCTCCAGGCCATAGGTGATTTCCACGGCCGGCATGTCCAGCACGTGGCTGGCGGCCTGCTGGAAGTAGGTGAACTGGGTGATTTCCATGCCGTCCAGCCACACTTCCCAGCCCAGGCCCCAGGCTCCCAGCGCGGGCGACTCCCAGTTGTCTTCCACAAAGCGAATGTCGTGCTGGTCGACGTCGATGCCGATGGCCCGCAGGCTGTCGAGGTAGATTTCCTGGGGGTTGCCCGGGTCGGGCTTGAGAATGACCTGATACTGGGTGTGCATCTGCATGCGGTTGGGGTTTTCGCCAAAGCGCCCGTCGTCGGGGCGGTAGGAGGGCTCGGCATAGGCCACGTTCCAGGGCTCGGGCCCCAGCACCGAAATCACGGTGGCCGGGTTCATGGTGCCGGCTCCCACCTTTTCGCTGTAGGGCTGCATAATTAAGCAGCCGCGCTCGGACCAGAACTGGTGCAGTTTCAGAATCAGTTGTTGAAAGTTAAGGGCTTTGGCCACGGGGCTCCTCCTGGGACAGGCTCTGGAATGACCGCCTGCGTTCCACGAAGGAATAGCCCGGGCCTGCAGGAAGGCCGGGGCATGTCAGGATTGTTGGTGGTGGTCTCGGGGCCCTCCGGGGTGGGCAAGGGGACCATTCTGAACCAGCTGCTGGCGCGCCGCCAGGATTGCGTCTTTTCCATCTCGGCCACCACCCGCGACCCGCGCCCCGGCGAGGTCCACGGCCAGCACTATCATTTTCTCGACCACGCCACCTTTACGCATTGGGTAGAGCAGGGCCGCTTTCTCGAGTGGAACAAGGTGTTCGACCAGTTCTACGGCACGCCCCGCGAATATGTGGCCACCCAGCGCCGCCAGGGCAAGCACGTCATTCTCGACGTCGACGTCCAGGGCGGGCTGCAGGTGATGCAGGCCGAGCCCGACCACGTGTCGGTGTTCATCGCCCCGCCCGATCTGGAAACTCTGCGTCACCGGCTGGTGTCACGGGCCACCGAAACGGCCGAGCAAATTCAAAACCGCCTGCTCACCGCCCGGGTCGAGCTGCGCTCGTTGGAAAAATACACCTATCTGGTGGTCAACCACGAGGTAGAGCGGGCCGTGCACGAGCTGGAAAGCGTGCTCATCGGCGAGTCGCTCAAGGTGGCCCGGCTGCGCGAGGTGGGTCTGCTGCCCAAGTATCAGGAGCCCTATGGGGAAATTCGAGTGGGTTGACCTGGTCGACCGCGACAATCGGGTCATCGGCCAGGCCAGCCGTCAGGAAGTTCGCAGCCAGAACCTGTTGCATCGGGGCATCGCCGTGCTGGTGCGCAACTCGCGCGGCCAGGTCTACGTGCACCAGCGCACCGCCAGCAAGGACCTCTTTCCCTCGATGTACGATATGTTCGTCGGCGGGGTGGTGGGCGCCGGCGAAGAGTATCTGACGGCCGCCCGCCGCGAAGCCTTCGAGGAGCTGGGGGTGGGCAACCCCGATCTGGAGTTCCTCTTCGACCACCTGTACGAGGGGCCCAAGAACTTCAGCTGGGTGCGCTGCTACCAGGTGAGCTGGGACGGCCCCATTCAGCATCAGGCCGAGGAAATCCAGTGGGGCGACTGGCTGCCCGAAGATCAGCTCGAGGCCTGGAGCCAGCAGGTGCCGGTGGTGCCCGACGGGCTCGACGTGTTCCACGCCTATCTGCGCTGGAAGGGTGCCCCTCGGTGAGGTTCGAACCCCGCCCCATGCGCTGGATACCTTTGTTGCTCGTGGCGGCGCTGCCGGCCGCGGCCCAACTGTGGACCAAAACCCGCGCCGAGGTGAAACCCGGCACCGGCATCGGCCCCATCGTGCTGGGCAAGCCCCTGGGCGCGGCCGCCCAAAAGTATCTGGGCAAGGCCTCGCAGAGCCAGGCCGCCAACGACAAGCCCCTGAGCGGCTATGCGCTGTATGGCAGCGGCGACAAGCGCGACCTGCGCCGGGGCATTCTGGTCACGCTGCACGACGGCAAAGACCCCAAGAACGTGGGCTCGGTCAAGGTGCGGGGCATTCGCGCCTCCACCCGCGAGGGCGTGTTTCTCGACGCCTCCAGCCAGCTGATCCTCAAGAAATACCCCGAGGCCCAGCAGGACCTGAACCCCTTCACCCGCCAGCCCGAGTTCGTGCTGCCCGGCCTCATCATTCGCACCCGCGCCGGCAAGGTGGAAGAGTTTCAGGTGGAGCCGCGCGACAGCCAGCGCTGGCGCTTCGCCCCCCTCGAGGCCGTGCCGGCCCGCAAGCTGGGCCCGTTTGAAATGGGCAAGGCCGTGCCCGAAGAGGCCTTTCAGCTGCTGGGGCCGCCCACTTACGAGGTGAAGCCCGGCAAAACGCCCTCCTCGGGCCTGCTGCGCTGGGCCGTGCCCGGGCAAAACCCCCACCGCATTATCGAGGTGGTGCTGCACAATGGCCAGAGCCCGCGGGCCGTGGTCAGCGTGAAGGTTCGCGGGGTGAAGGCCCAAACCGACCAGAGCGTCAAGCTGGGCGACCCGGCCGACACGGTGCGCGACCTCTATCCCGATGGCCGCGAGGGCCTCAACGACCAGGTGGGGGCGACGGCCTGGCGGGTACCCGGCGCCAATTTCATTATGAAAGACGGCGTGCTGCGCGAGATTTTCGTCTACGACGTGCCCCGCGAAAACCGGAGACGCTGATGCAGTTGGGCAACTGGGCCCTGCTGATCATCGATCTGCAGCGCTACTACATCGAGCCCGAGGCCAGCTTCGTGCGCTATTTCAACCATCTGCATCCGGGGGCCACCGACTATGTGGCCGATCGCTGCCACAACCTGGTCATCCCGCGCCTGACCCCGGTGGTGCAGGCCACCCGCCGCCTGGGCCAGCCCGTGATTTACCTGCGCCTGTGCGGCCAGGCCCAAGACCGCAGCGACCTGCATCGCCATTTTCAACGCGCCTACCGGGCCGCGCTGCAGCGCGGCTTCAGCGACCTCTACCCGCTGAGCAGCCAGCCCCTGGCCGAGGTGGTAGCCCCGGTGGCCCCCCAACCCGGCGACCTGGTGCTGGACAAAACCACCTACAGCGGCTTCACCAGCACGCCCCTGGAAGCCGAGCTGCGCAGCCGGGGCATCGATACCCTGGTCACCACCGGCCTGGCCACCTCGCAGTGCGTGGAAACCACCGCCCGCGACGCCTCCGACCGGGGCTTTCAGGTGCTACACCTGGAGGACTGCCAGGCCGACTACGAAGACATCACCCACCGAGCCTCGTTGTTTTGCTCGCAGAACGTCTGCGGCGGCCACTGCTGGGAAGCGGCCGAGTTCCTGCGCCACCTGCGCCCCTAGTGTAGGTTGCCATCCCCCCGCAAGTCCGACAGCCCGCAATTTCTCAAGGGACCATACCCTGGGCCTCCCCTGAGAAGTTTGTAGTGCAAGAATTGCATTCTTACACTACAAACTTCTCACGTGCGCAATGACCCACCATAGATCTTACTCGTGAGCCCCCACTTGCCTCACGAATAATGTTACCGGCCCCCATCAGAAGGCCCCGGGTCTCATCCTATTCGACAATCCTGGATGACCTTAAGGTCTTGTGGTACGCGTGCCTCCGGCCTTTATACTCTCTTGATGAAAACGGAAACCCAGGCCACGAAGCGAAAGGACCCGGACAAGCCTCCGCCGGCCTACCCTACAATCTGGCGTTGACGGAGACTAATTCTGGTCTTCGCGCTGCTGGCGGCGCCGCTGGCGGACTTCTTCCCAGGTGGCCCGGCGGGGCGGCGGGGCGGCGGGGGCAAGCGGCTCGGCCGTGGAGTCGACAGTGGGCAGCGGCTGCGCCGGACGGCTGCCCAACAGGTCCCAGGCCAGTTCCGTAACCAGCCGCTGTCGCTGTTGTAAAGCGGGATTGGCAATCACCTTCAGCCCCGTCAGGTCCAGCGTGGCGCCGTGGGCCGAGGCCACGGCCCAGGCAAAGCTGCCCATGCGCACGCCCTCAATGGGGTCGCTGCCCACCAGCACCCCGTCCACCACCCAGTGCACGGCGCTGCGCAAACTGTCGAAGGCAGGTTGTACTCCACAGCTGACCACCCCCATCTGGGGCTGAAGATAGTTGCGGTTCCAGGGCCAGTCGAAGGTGGTGCGCTTAAAGTTGCGCACGCCCGGGTCGTCGGGCTGTTCCAGGCCCAGCCAGCGAGACTGCATGGTGTGGGGGCGGTTGCTGTAACCAAAAGTGGCTCCCTCGTTGGGCCCCAGGCTGGGCTTGGAAAGCCAGCGCCCGTTCAGCGCCAGCGGCACGGGACACCAGGCCGCCCGGTCCATCACCATCAGCCGGTCGGGGTCCATGCCTTCGCGCGTGCCGATCAGCATGGAAAGGATGTCGCGCTGGCTGAGCAGATGAAAAAAGTTGGCGAAGAACTCCAAACCGGTGCGGCGCACCTCAAAGTAGAAACAGGGCCCCACCGACGGCCCCAGGTTCCAGGGGCCCACCTGCTTGCCCTGGGCCCGCCACTCCATACGCTGGCCTCGCTGGCCATCCCAGGTGGCCAGCACAATGCCCGTGGCCCGAGTGGCCACCGCCGTGTTGACAGCCGTGGCCAGATGACGCAATGCCCGGGCCTGAGCTCCATCGCCGCTCTGCAGCAGGTGGTTGAGAATCTCGGACAGATCCCGAGGCTCGAAGCAGCAACCCTTCATCGTGAACTGCACCCGGGTGGTGGTGCTGTGCATCTGCAGCTCGCTGGCTCCGGCCGCCACCCCCGACTGGATGAGCTTGAGCAGATACTCCTCGGTGCTTTCCAACAAATACTGCGACAGCTTCTCGCGAGCATGCTCCATCGACAGCGTGAAGCTGCCCGCAGAGTCCAGCTGACCCTCGCGCGTGAGGTCCTGCAAGAAGGAATCGATGGAAACGAACTCGTCAGCCACTCTGGCGAGATTCTCCCAACGTTGCCTGCCCCCTGGTGGCGGCCTTTCGGCTCGACCAGCCAGCCACAGCCCAGCACAACCCGCCCAGGCCAGCCAGAAGCAACATCTGGTTCCTGCCCCGCTGTTGGAAGCGCCATTCGACCCGATGGCTTCCCTGGGGAACATAGCAGGCCTTGAGGGCCAGATCGGCGCGCAAGCTGGGCACCGACCGGCCATCAATGCGACATTCCCAGCCCGGGTCCCAGCTATCGCGTCCCACCACCAGCGAGGCCTGACCCGAAACTTCATAGATCTGGTGGTCGACCGTGTCGAGCAGCACGCGAATCGTGGCCGGACGGTTGCCTAATGGGGGGGGCGGAGCCGAAACGGCGGCAATCTTCAACGGATCCCACTGGGAAGAGGCGGCCCAACGGCATTCATCGGCCCGAGTGGGACAGTAGACCACTTCAACAAGGCTGCGCGGCAGGGGGGCCGCCGCCAGCGCTTGCCAGAAAAACCCCCGAGGTGAAGAGCGTAACACCTGCTCTAACCCCCAGCTGCGCAACAGCGGCCGATCGGCCTTGACGGGCGCTACCGGAGTAGCGGAAAAGGCGGCCTGAGAGAACAACTCGGGGGCACGCTCGCCCCACTGGGAACAGGCCAGGCCCAGGAAATAATGCCCATCGCTTACCACATGGGCCGGCACCATGGCGGCCCTGCCCTGGGTGGCGGGCAGCCCCAGCCATACCGGCAAGGGCCTGGGGTCACGCGAAAAATCCACCGCCAGACGAGCCCCCGGGGCAACCCTGGGCAGGGGAACTCCCGTGGTCCAGTCGGGCGCTACGTAGGCACTGTGAACTTTGGGAAGATGCAGCACCAGGGTCAGAGCCACGCTCCACAGAGGCAGCAGCCACAACCCCGGCAGGGGACGCTGCTGGCGCAACTGTTCCCAACCGTGGGCGGCCAGATAGCTGGCCAACAACCCGAAGGGAAAGATGAAACGGAAGGGCCCGCGAAACTGCAGCGTGGCCGGCACCGCCTGATGCAACAACCAGAGCAAGCCACCCTGCTCGCCCAGCGTCATCAGCCACAACCCCCCCGCCATGATGCCCATGGCCCACAGTCGGCGCCGGTAGCAGGCGTAAAGGGCCAGCAGGCTGGAAACCAGCGACAGCTGGCTATAGAGGAAATATCCCTTGCCGTGCACCATGGCCACGGGTCCGGCCAGAAACGATTCGGCGGCCAGCACGCGCAGGGCTTCAGCAAAGGTGTAGCGGTAGGCCTGGCTCAACCCCACGCCGGCAAAGAGCGGACGCGAAGAGTGCTGGCCAAAATCGTGCAGGGGCACGAGTAGCGCCGCCCCCACCAGCACCCCGCCCAGCCCTGCCAGCAGGCCGGGCAACAGACGAACCCTGGACTGGCGCGGAGTGGAAAGCACCAGGGCCGGAACCAGCACGGCCAGAGTCAGGCCGTTGATAAACAGATGGGTGGCCGCGGCGGCCGTAAACATGCCCAGCGTCGACAATCCCAGGCCCAGCAGCCAGCGGCGTTGGCCGCTGTCGAGCCAGCGCAAGCTGCAGTTCACGGTGCACATCAGGGCGATCAACGACATGCGAACATTGGGGCCGGGGTACACCTGACAGTTGCCGCTGAGCACAAACAAGGCCGAACCCAGCAGCGCGGCCTCGGGCTTCAGCCGGGTGCGAAACAGGGCGTAGCCGCTGAGCAAGGTGGCCAGATCGGCCAGCCAGGGAAAGAAGCGCCAGGCCGTGGTCGGCTCCAGCAGGGCGAAGTAGAGCGATTCGGGGGAAAAGAGGCCCTGCTGGTAGTTGGCCAGGCGCGGCATGCCCAAGAAAGCCAGGGGGTCCCACCAGCTCCAGGCTTCCCTACCGGTAAAAAGATTGCGAATCCGCAGGCGGTCGTTCCAGAACAACAGCTGGGTGTCTTCATCGAAAAACACCTTGCCCTCGAAAAGGCCCGGTGCGTGCAGCGCCCCCAGGGCCAGCAGCACCAGCAGCGCCAGGGCTGGAAGCCCGCGATTCATTCCGGTCGAGGGCGGGGCTGGTTCTTGCGTCCTCGGCCGCGGGTTCCGGCCGCACCTGCCGCCTTTTGAGCCTGTTCTTTGGCCGACTGTCGCAGCTGGGCGCGGCGCACCAGGCGCTCCTTCTGAGAGGGGCGAACCTCGACCGGATCGGGGTTCGGCAGCGGTTCCCGGCGCAGCCAATCGGGGGTGGGCTCAAAGTCGAACAGAAATCGGTCGATGCGAACCGTGTCTCCGGTATTGGCCCCCTGGGCGATGAGCTCGTCTTCGATGCCCCACCCCAGCAACTTGCGCTGCAGGTTGCGAACCTGGTCGGGGTCGGCCATGTCGGTGGTGCGCACCATTTGCTCGACTTGCTGGCCGAACACCCGCCAGCAGTCGACTTCCCACTCCACCCGAAAGTCTTTGTGGGTGCGCTCGGGCAAGGGATGGGCCAGCTGGCGCACGGGCATCGGGGCCTGATCCAGCTGGGAAAACACGCCCTCCAGCAAGGCCTCCAGCCCCTTGCGCTCGTGACAGCTGATTTCGTAGAGCTTCAGCCCCCGACGCCGCACCAGGCTGCGTAAAGCCTCGAGCTGGGGCAAGCACTCGGCCAATTCACACTTGTTCACGGCCAGCACCTCGGGGCGCAGCGCCAGCTCCTGGCTGTAGAGCCTTAGCTCGCGCCGCAAGGCCTCATAGCGGTCCAGCGGGGCCTCGAGATCGACCGAGGAAAGGTCCAGCAGATGCAGCAGCAAGCGCGTCCTTTCCACGTGGCGAAGGAAACGGTGGCCCAATCCTACGCCCTCCGAGGCACCCTCGACCAGGCCCGGCAGGTCGGCGAACACGATGCCCTGCTCGCCGCGATTGACCACCCCCAACACCGGCTGGAGGGTAGTGAAGGGATAGTCGCCCACCTTGGGTTCGGCCCTCGAAATGGCCCCCAGCAGCGTGGATTTGCCGGCATTGGGGAACCCCACGATGCCCACCTCGGCCATCATTTGCAGATCGATGGTCAACCAGCGTTCTTCTCCGGGCTCACCATTTTCGCAAAAGCGCGGAGCCTTGTGCACACTGGTGGTGAAGTGGCAGTTGCCGCGGCCACCCTTGCCGCCCCGAGCCACCAGCACCCGCTCGCCCTCGCGAAAGAGGTCGGCCAGGCACAGGCCGGTTTCCCGGTCGAACACCACCGTGCCCGGGGGCACGGGGATCACCAGGTCCTCACCATCGCGCCCGTTGCAGCGCTTGCGCCCGCCCTTGCCGCCGTGGGGCGCCCGCCAGTGCACCCGGCGTTTGAAATCCAGCAGGGTGTGCAGATTGCCGTCGACCTGAAGATAGACGTCGGCCCCGCGGCCCCCGTCGCCCCCGTCGGGTCCGCCCGCCGGGACGAACTTCTCGCGACGCATCGAGCGCGACCCGTCGCCCCCGTCGCCACCCCGAACATATACGACGATATGGTCTACCAGACCGTGACTCATAGCAATCTCCTCAAATACAAAAAGCCCCGGAAACCGAGGCTCATCAACCGGTAGCTAGAAAAATCAGGCCTGTTCGGGCTTGATCGAAACCAGCGTGCGGCCACCCTTGGACTCGAACTGAACCTTGCCAGTGGCCGTCGCGAACAGCGTAAAGTCGCGTCCCTGGCCCACATTGTCACCGGCCCAGAATTTGTTGCCGCGTTGGCGCACCAGGATATTTCCGGCCAACACATACTCACCGCCGAAACGCTTGACGCCCAGCATCTGAGGGTTGCTGTCTCGACCGTTCTTGGTCGAGCCCATTCCCTTTTTGTGAGCAAAGCGGGTCAAATCCATCCAAAACATATCAACCTCCGAGGTTCCCCAATGGGGCCACCATAGTATACGAACGCTTCCGGCTTGGCAAGCCCTGACTACTGTTCCACCACCAAAAAGCTGGGAAAGCGCACGGCCTGCTCCTGCTGGGCACCGGGGACGATCAACTGGATGTTGTCGACCTGGTTGTCCTGCAGCGGCAACTTGACCGACTGACCGCTGACCACCTCCAGCAAAGTCCAGCCCGAGGGGCCATAAGAGAGTTCCAGGTCCTGAACGCCCGGCGTGTTCCACACCCGGGTCAGTGCCTGAGTGCCTCGACCCCCGCCCTGCAAGAAGGTGGCGTAGCGACCCTCTTGCAGCTGACTGACAATGCCCACCAGCAGGGCCGAGCCTCGGTGCAGGCCGATCTGAAAGTTGCAGACGGTGTCGCGCTGTACCCCCACCCGAATACGCAGCAACGGAGCCGGCTGCTGACGACGAAAAACAGCGCCGGCCGCAAAACCGGCCGGGGCCCGCAGGCTGCCCGAGCTGAGGTTGCCGGTGTAGCCGACCAGCGACCAGCCGGCCGGCAGCGTGGCAAAGAAGGTGCCGGGCGGGGGCGGCTCCACCTGCACCTGCGACCCCGGCAGCACGTCCAGCGGCGGTGGGGGCGCCAGCGGCGGCTGTTGGGGCCGAAGGCCAGCGGGGCCGGTGGGCTGGCCCGTCGGCTCGGCCGTGGCCACCGCCGAGGGCAAAGGCTGGGGCCGCTTGCTGAGCTGTTTCACGCGATAGACCACCACCATGAGCAGCAGCAAACTGGCCGAGGCCAGCGCCGCCCGCATAAGGAAATCGCGGGCCGAAACCGGAGGCGCCGAGCGATATTCGATGTCGGGCACTTCCTCCAGGTAAAGGGCTTCGGTGCGTTCGTCCATGGCCTGGCCCGTCATGGCCTGCAGGGCCTGACGCAGGGCTAACTCCATTTTGCGAGCGTTGGCATACCGGCGATTGACATTATCCTGGCAGGCTCGATCGACCACCTCGGCCAGAGCCGGATGCACATCGTTGCGCACCGTAGCCAGGGGCGGAATATCGAAGGGCGCCGGTTGTTCTCCCACCAGCATGTGCCACATGGTGGCCCCCAGAGCATACAGGTCGGAGCGCGGTTCCGGATGCCCCTTCACCTGCTCAAGGGGAGCATACCCCAGCGTGCCCACCAGCGTTTTGGTGGTGGCCGAGCCGCCCTCGCGGGCCAGACCAAAGTCCACCAGGAACAACTCTCGGTCGGCCTCGCGCACAATGATGTTCTGGGGCTTTACGTCGCGATGCAGCAAGGGCTTGGGCAGCCCGTGCAAATAATCCAGCACGTCGAGGATCTGCAGCGCATACTGGATGAGCAGTTCCTCGGGAAAACGACGCCCGCTGCTCTTGTAGCCCTTCAACACGCCGTCCAGGCTCTGGCCCTCGATGAACTCCATCACGTAGTAGCCACAGTCCTCGATGCGGAAGGCGTCGAGCATTTTGGGGATGCGCGGATGATGCAGCGTCAGCAAGAGCTGCCACTCGCCCTCGAAGCGCTTGAGCATCTCGTCGTTTTCAAATCCCGCCGCACCTGCGTCGGCTCGAAGTTGCTTGAGAGCTACAACCAGACCGGTTTGCTGGTCGAGAGCGCGATACACCGCCCCCATTCCGCCCTGTCCGATGGCAGCCTCGAGGAGATAGCGGTCCAGCAGGACCTCTCCTGGCTCGTGGCTCATCGGCCTATGTTCCTGCCCTGCCAGACCAGTCCTGCGCGGCGCAGGAAGGCCAGCGAAAAACGTGAATCATCGGGCGTGAATAAAACTCTAGTTGTTCTGGCCGCCGGAATGGGCAGCCGCTATGGGGGTCTGAAGCAGGTCGACCCGGTGGGGCCGAGCGGGGAAATCCTGCTCGAATACTCCGTATACGACGCCCTGCGGGCCGGTTTCGATCGCCTGGTCTGCGTTATCCGTCGCGACCTGGAGGAGGCTTTCGAGGCCTCGATCGGTTCCAGGCTGCGCCAGCACGTGGCAGTGGAATACGCCTATCAACAGCTGGACGACCTGCCGCCGGGGTTCACGGTGCCCGCCGGTCGCAGCAAGCCCTGGGGCACGGGCCACGCCATCTGGGCCTGCCGCCAGCTGGTCCAGCAGCCCTTTCTGGCCATCAACGCCGATGATTACTACGGGCCCGATTCGTTTCGCATGCTCTCGGAGTTCCTCTCCCAACCCGGCGAGGACTATGCCATGGTGGGTTTCCGCCTGAGCAACACCCTTTCCGAGCACGGTTCGGTGTCGCGGGGGCTGTGCCGCTGCGACGCCCAGTTCTGGCTCGAGGGCGTCGAAGAGCACACCCAGATCGTCGTCGGAGGCAACCAGATCAAGTCGTTGGGCGCGGGTCAGCTGCTCAAGGGCGACGAAGTGGTTTCGATGAACTTCTGGGGGCTGCGGCCATCGATTTTCGCCGAGCTGGGCCAACAGTTTCAGGAATTCCTCGAGGCCGGCACGGGGGAAAAGTCGGAGCTCTACATTCCCAGCGTGCTGGACCGAATTATCCGCGAGGGTCGGGGGCGGGTCAAAGTGTTGACCAGCCCCGAAAGCTGGTTCGGCGTCACCTATCCCGAGGACAAGCCACGGGTGATTCAGGCCATCCTTCACCAGGTTCAGGCGGGGCGCTACCCGGAGCAGCTATGGGCCCGGTAGAGGACATCTGTCGCCGCTTTGCCGTGGGCGGAGAAGTTCGGGCCATTTCGCCGCTGGGGCGAGGCCACATCAACGACACCTTTCTGGTTCAGTATGAACGAGGCCCCGATCGGGTGCTGCAGCGGCTCAATACCCACGTCTTCCCGCTGCCCCACCAGGTGATGGACAACATTTTGCGGGTGTCGCGCCACCTGGAAACCAAGGTCAGCCATCTGCCCCACGGCCAGCGGCGCTATCTGCGCGTGGTGCTGACCGAAACCGGCGAGGCCCTGCTGCAAGACGCCCAGCAGCAGGCCTGGCGGATGTACGACCGGGTCGATCCGGCCCTCAATTTCGACCGCCTGGAAACCCGCCAGCAGGCCGGCAGCGTGGGGCGCTCATTCGGCCAGTTCCAGGCCCAACTGGCCGACCTGCCCGAGCCCCGTTTGCACGAAACCATTGCCGACTTTCATCACACGCCGCGGCGCCTGAAGCGCTTGCAGGAAGTGGCCGAGGCCGACCCCCACCGTCGCCTGGCCGCAGTAGGTGCCGAAATCGATTTCGTGCTGCAACGCCAGGCCAGAATCGAGCATCTGCAGGCTCGTTTCGAACGTGGCGAGCTGCCCGAGCGCATCACTCACAACGACACCAAGTTGAACAACCTGCTGTTTGACGAACACGGCCACGAGCCGCTGTGCGTGGTCGACCTCGACACGGTGATGCCCGGGCTGGTTCACTTTGACTTCGGCGACATGATTCGCACCGGCTGCAACCTGGCCGACGAAGACGAAGCCGACCTGCACAGGGTTGGCCTCGATTTCGGGCTGTTCGAGGCCATGGCCGGAGGCTATCTCGAGGCGGGCAAAGACTTTCTCACCCCGGCCGAGGTCGACGAGCTACCCGCCTCGGCCGCGCTGATGACGCTGGAACTGGGCATTCGTTTTCTCACCGACCACCTCGAGGGCGACCGCTACTTCAAGATTCATCATCCCGGGCACAATCTGCAGCGGGCTCGCAGCCAGTTTGCTCTGGTGAAGAGCCTGGAGCAGGCCGAGCCTCGGATGCAGGACTGGATGCTGACTCGCTGGCAACAACTGCTTCAGTGCGCACCGAGTTGACCTGGCGAAACAGGTAGAAGCACAGAGCCCCAAAGCAAATCAGGGCCAAGCCCTGAGATTGGCAGATGGCGGGCGCTTTGAAGTATTGGGTCAGGTCCACATTGTAACGATTGAGCCCGGCCAACAGCACCCCGACCAGGGCGTCGCCGGCAACCAGGCCAGAGCACACCAACAGCCCACGGTCGTGCAGGCGTTTGCGATCGTTGGAGTAGCGATGGCTGAAGTAGGCGTGAATCAGCCCGCCAAACACCAGCGTGGTGGATACTTCCAGCGGCAGGTACAGGCCCACCGCGAAGGCCAGCGAACCGATGCCCATCATTTCCACACAGGCGGCGATGGCCATGCCGATCAACACGGGCACCCAGGGCAGCTGGCCGGCAATCACTCCCTGGGTGACCAGGAACAACAGGTTGGCCTGGGGCGCCTTAAACTCGTGGGACACCACCTGGGGGGCGAAGATCTGCACCAGCAGACACACCGAGGCCGAAGAGATCAGCACGCTGATCACCTGGGTCACCTGAACCCACAGCGGCGTGGCCCCCACCAGGTAGCCGATCTTGAGATCCTGGGAAATGTCGCCGCCCATCGAGATGGCGATACACACCATGGCGGCCACCACCAGGGCCGCGGCCATACCCACCGCGCCCACGTAGCCAAAACCCTTGAGCACCAGACAGGTGACCAACAAGGCCCCGATGGTCATGCCCGAGAGCGGCATGGAAGTGGTGCCCACAATGCCCACGATGCGCGACGACACGGTGACAAAGAAGAAGGCGAAGGTCACGGCCAGACCGGCTCCCAAAAAGCCCGAGCGGTTGATACCCTGATTGAAGCCGATCAACAAGAAGATGATGACCCAGGCCATCACCACCCAGCTGAGGGGCAGATCGCGGGAGGTTCGTGAACCCGAGTCCTGACTGCGCTTGCCCACCAGTTCGGCCAGCGCCGCCCGCAGCGAATCCCAGATCGTGGGCAGCGCCCGAAACAGGCTGATCAGCCCGCCGAAGGCCACGGCACCGGCGCCGATATACCTCAAGTAGTGTTCCCAAATATCCCAGGGGCCCATAGCCGAAATCGGCTGGGCGGCCGGCGGCAGGGGCACGGTTGCGCCGGCTCCAAAGTAGGCGATGGCGGGAATGATGACGAGCCAGCCCAGAGCGGCTCCGGCCACCATGATGCCGCAGGTTTCCAGGCCCAAAATGAAGCCCACCGCCATCAGCGAGGGCAGCAGGTCAAAGCTGATCTCGGTCTTCAATATGCGCACGGGCCAGGAAACGATCTCTTTGAACAGCCCCAGGGCGTTCATGGCCAGGCGATAGACGCCGGCCACGGCGATGGCGCCGAAGACAAAACGGGCCGAACGCCCACCCTGGTCGCCCGCCATCAGCACCTCGGCGCAGGCGGTGCCCTCGGGGTAGCGCAGTCGACCATGCTCTTTGACAATCAGGTAGCGCCGCATGGGAATCATGAAGAAGATGCCCATCAGGCCACCCATGCAGGTAATGAAATAGACCTGGCCGAGGGTCAGCTGGAAAGGCTGCGCCTGACCCGTGGTCTGCAACCAGTTCTGCAGCAGGTAGAGCGCGGGAATGGTAAAGGTGGCGCCGGCGGCCAGCGATTCGCCCACGCTGGCCATATTCTGCACCAGGTTGTTCTCGAGGATCGTGCCCCTTTTGAGCACGCCCCGCAAAATGGACATCGAGATGACCGCCGCCGGAATCGAGGCGCCCACCGTCATGCCCAGCTTCAAAGCCAGATAGGCGTCGGCCACTCCAAAGAAAACGGCCTGCAGGGCACCCAAAATCAGGGCCGTCCAGGTGAATTCAGCGACCCGCTCGTGGTCGCCAACGTAGGGGCGAAAGGGCTCGGTCATTCAGGGTGGATTCTTCTGGATAAAGCTGCGCAGCCAGGACATATAGGTCGGGCCGGGATCGCTGCGATGATATTTGCTGGGATAACGATCGGGCACTTCCTTGTCGGCATAGTCGAGATATTCGGGCACCACCGACTTGCCCAGACTGACGTCCGAGTGACCGATGACCCCCCGGGGAGCGATATCAAAGCGCTTCATCAAATCTCGCACCACGCAGAAGGAAGCCCACACCTGCTGAGGCCTGGACAACAAATCGGCCTCGCTGCTGGCCACCATCTCGATCGACAGGGCGCGATGATTGACGCCATAAGCCCCGGTGCAGCGATGGTCGAACGGCAGCAGTTGATACACCGTGCCGTCTTTATCGATCATCAGGTGGACACTCACATGGCCAAAGACGCTGCCCTTGCCGGCCGACATCTGGCAACCTCGGCGAAAGCCGTTCCACACGGCCTGAGCATCATCGACCACGGTGTAGTGCATGCAGATCAGGCTGGGCTTGAGTTCCGTGGTGGGTTCGTGGTAGTGGCGCATGGAATAGGCCCGAACCTCCTCGGCCCACTCCTGATAGGGCAACATCCAGGCCACATAATCGGGGACCTCAAAGGGTTTTCGGTCCCACTCCGACGGGTAGCGCGGCGCCAGCCGGGTAGGACGACGCACGATATAGCGGGCTTTCAGGTCGTCGATCTGCTGGTTGCTGAACACCGGTTCCCCCGGGACAGTCGTGGCCAGAGCCAGGAAAAACGCGCTCAAATTCCGCAATCGGGGGGGCCACATCTGAAGAAAATTCTAGCTGAAAGGCCAGAAACCTCCAGGGGGGTGGGCCGCCCTTTCCCGAAGTCGACAGCGTGAACAAATTCCGGGCAGGCGTGTGCGCTGTGTGGTATTGCCAGATGATCGTGCGCCAGTTGCTGCAATGGGATAGCGAGAGCGGCAACCTGCAGCGATTTGGTTTTGAATACGGCAATATCGCCGAGTCGCTCATCGTGCAGGGGCGTTTTGCCGATTCCATGACGGCCGGCAGCGGGCCCACCGCCTGGATGCCCCCTTTGCTGTGCTGGATCTACGCACTGGCCTTCGCCTTCGGCGGGGGGCGCACGTTTCTGACCGCCATTGTGCTGGTAAACCTCAAGGCCCTGGCCACCACCGCGTGCCTGTGGCACTTTCTAGCACTGGCCTGGCAGCGCTGGAAATGGACCGGCATGCTGGTCAGCCTGATCCTCTGCCAGCTGTGGGTCGAGTGCGACCACCATCGGGTCTTTGGCGAATTCGACGACACCTGGTGGGTGAACAGCCTGACCTTCCTGGCACTGATGCAGTTGCTGCGCCCCGCCACCAGCTGGGGTTGGGGCCTTGCCTGCCTGGCCGTGCTGCTGCCCCTGGCCAGCCCCTCGCTGACCTGGGCATTTTCACTGGCGCTGCTGGTGCGCGCCTGGAACCAGCCCCACAGTCGACGTGCCATCGCTGGCTTTCTGGCCGTGTGCACCCTGGTTACGGCGGGCTGGACGGCGCGCAACTATCTGGCGCTGGGCCGAGTGTACCCGATCAAGAGCAATCTGTGGTTTGACTTTCTGGAAGCCAATGCCTGGGATGACGACGGCGTGTTGACCAGCTCGTTTTTTCTTGCCTACCATCCGGTCAATCGCAACGACGTTCGCGACGAGTATATGCGGCTGGGCGAAGCCGCCTTCCTGGACCAGGCCCGGGCCGATTGCCGCCGAATTCCGCTCGACCAGTGGGCCCGTCGCAGCCTGCGCAGGCTCTACAACGCCACTCTGGTGATGCAAAACGACTGGGATTTCTATCCCAGCCACAACGACCTGCCCACCGAAGATATCCAGGTGCTGCTGAAGTCGAAGCTGCTTCGCGAGAAGGACGAAAAATATACCTGGCTGTTCTGCCTGCGCGACCGCCTGACCGTCGAGGATGAACTCCGTCGGCTGCCCCTCAAGTACCTGGCCATGGTGCAGGAAAGCCGAACCCGCTGTGAGGACACCCTGGAGTGGTGCCACAACTGGCCTCGTCACCGCTGGGGGCGCATTCACTTCACGCTGCTGCCCACGCTGGCCATCTTGCTGCTGGTGGCTCGTCGGCTCACCGTCGGCGAGGTTCGCGAACCCATCCTGATGTATGCCTTCTTTCTGCTTCCCTACGTGCTGGTGCAGCACTATTGTCGCTACCAGGTTTCGCTGGTCTGGCTGCAGCATTTCCTGATCCTGTCGGCGCTGCTGCCGGCGCGCAACCGCCCATGAGATACGCCTGGAACGGCCAGGAGTGGGCCCCTTCCCAGAGCAGCTGGCCCCAGCTGCCCGCCGAATTCCAGGTGGTCAGTTGGAACCTGTGGTTCGATGCCCACCAGCGCAGCCAACGCTGCGCCGCCATGAGCCACGAGCTTGAGCTGCTGCGGCCGCATTTGCTGGGCTTTCAAGAGGCCACGCTGGCCATGCTGCGACCCTTTTTCGACCAGCCCTGGCTGCAGCAGGAGTATTGGTGCACGGCCTCCCCCACTTCCGCGCCCGACAGCCACGGCGTGGTGCTCTGGGGCCGAGTCCAGCCCGAACATCTTAAGCGCGTCCTGCTGCCGGGGTCCATGGGAAGGCGCGCCTTGCTGTGCGACCTGGGTCGCTTGCGACTGGGGGTGGTTCACCTGGAAAGCCTGGCTTCCCATCAGACCGTCCGGCGCCAGCAACTGGAGCAATTGTGGCCCGAACTGCACACGGCCCCGGCCGCTTTGCTGATGGGTGACCTCAACTTCTGCGCCACCTCGAGCGAGAATGAGCAACTTCCGCCCGAGTTCCAGGACGCCTGGACCCAACGGCACCCCCACGACCCCGGCTGGACGCTGGATTCACAGCGCAACCCTTTGCTGCGCAACCATCGGCCCGCCCGCTACGACCGCATGCTGTGCCGTGGCATGTCCATTGAAAGTATCCAGCTGGTGGGAACCGAGGGCCTCAAGTCCGACCACTACGGGCTGGCCCTGCAGGCCCGGCTGAACGCCTGAGCCAAGAGGGCAGCCCTTACCCCTGGGCGAATGGCCCGCCAGAGTATTCAGGCTGGAGGGCTTATGGCAACGCAACTCGAGACCGAAGGACCCCTGATCATCGCCGCCATCAAGGCGGTTCTCGACAAAAAGGCGGGTCCCCCAGAGCTTCAACAGGCCCTATCGGCGGCACGCCAGGGCCTGGACGAACAAATCAAGGACTATCAGGGCATCGTCGAGGGCCTGAGCCCCGAAGTGCGCGAAAAGATTACCACGCTGACCGACGCTGCCCAGGAAGTTTTCGGCCACATGGACGCCGGCCTGGGAGAAATCGAGAACTACTTGCAGAGCGGCGACGAAAATTCGCTGTATACGGCCGGCTCGGTGTTGAGGCGCGGGGCCGAACAACTCACCTACATCTTCAACGAAATTCGCAACTTTGTGCTGGCCGTGGCAGGACCCACGCCGATTCCCAACCTGAATTTGATCCTGCGGGCCCACGAGGTGTTTGTTCCGGGCAAGGATGAAAAGGGCGAACGTCTCAAAGAGTTCGTCATGGCCGAACGGCTGGCCGCGCTTCAAAGCCTGGATCAAATCGGCGAAGAGCCGAGCACCCCTGAACTGGCCGGGCTGCGTGAGGTGTGGGACCAGCACCTGAGGGCGGCCAATCGACTGTTTATGGCGGTGGAAAAGCTGGACCACGCCGGGGTCGAACGCGAAATCGAGTCGATCAAGCTGACCTTCCACAGCCTCTATGAGCGCATGTCGTCGGCCGTAATGTCCCAGCGCTACCAGGGCCCCACGCCCTCGGAGCCGGTCAACCTGGTGCTGAGTCTCAGCACCGACCTGGAAGGCCAGGTGCTGTCTGACCTGCCCCTGATGGAGGCCCTGGCGCCGCTGCAGCAGAGTTGCCGCGAAACCGCCGAAGGCCTGGAAGAAATGCTCAAGGCCGGGGTCGAGTCGGTGGTCATGCGAGAGGAAATCGAAAAGGCCCTGGATGCCGTCGAGTATCAGCAGGAAGCCCTGGTAGAGTATTCCGAGTTCTTTGAAAACCGCGAAACGCTGGTGCTGCGCTCGGCCGCCCACAAGCTGCGGGAGAGCACGCTGGAGTTGCACGAAGCCCTGGAGCGGCTGGGCGAACTGGCCGAACGAGAGGGCAAAGTGGTGTGCATCCGTTGCGGTCACTACAATCCCCCGGGTCGGGGCAACTGTGAAAAGTGCTCGGCTCCCCTACCCAACCTCGGCCAACAGCAGAGCAGCTTTGAAACCG
Organism: uncultured Burkholderiales bacterium; assembly: GCA_964649085.1. Taxonomy (GTDB): domain Bacteria; phylum Vulcanimicrobiota; class Xenobia; order Xenobiales; family JADMJV01; genus JADMJV01. Next base: position 94,043 of record CAZYPN010000025.1, read on the forward strand.
CTGAAGGCGCTGCCGCTGCCCCCGTCGCTCCCGAGGGCCCCATTCTGACCAGCAACCTGGTGCGCCTCTACCAGGCCGTCGACCGGGTTCACTCGGGTGAGATCGACCTGGACACGTTCCTGGGCGAGCTGGATTGGTTTGCCGGCATGATCGAGAAAAACTCGGAGTTCACGGTGGAAGAGCCCAACTGGGACGAGCTCAGCGAAGAAGAACAGGCGGGCGCCGAAGAGGCCGCCAAATGGATGGAAGAAATCCAGCAGGTCTTCGCCCAGGGCGTCACCGAGATGCAGGACGCCCTGGAACTGCTGCGTCAATATGCCGAAACGGAAGAGAAGAGCATCCTGGAGGAGGGGGTCAAGCAGATGGACTCGGGGGCACGCAAAGTGGCCACCGTGGGCCAGGCCCTGAAGTCGCGGAGCTGAGCCATTGGGCTGGACTCGTCGCCAATTCCTGGCCCTGAGCCTGGGGGCCATCGCCACCGCTCAGGTTCCAGGTCCATTGCTGTCGCTTCAAGGCAATGCCGTGCAGGGCTTTGCGCTGTTCCTGGCTTTCGCCGGTCCGGCCGACCTGGACGGGCCCCAGGTAGAGTGGGAAGGCAAGCTGCATCCGCTGGGCTGGTCGGCGCGCAGGCAACGCTGGCAAACGGTGGTGCCGGTATCGATCGACTGTCCGGCTCAGGCCCAACTGGCCATCGTTTGCCAGGGCCAGCGGCTGGCCCAGAGGGCGGTGCCCGTCAAGGCGCGCAACTATGGTATGCAGTACCTCAGCCTGTCGGCGGCCACGCTGGCCAGCTATGATCGACCCCAGAACCGGGCCGACGACGCGGCCATTCTGGAAAGCATGCAGGCCTTCGACCCCGAGGCGCGCTGGCAGGGGTCTTTCCGGCTGCCCTGTCAGGCACCGCTCACCAGCCCCTTCGGCACTCGCCGTCTCTACAACGGCTGGAAGAAAAGCTGGCACAAGGGCCTGGACCTGGGCGGATGGGAAGGCCAGCCCGTGATCTGCCCGGCCGCGGGCACTGTCGTCCATCGAGCCAGCGGCGTGGTGAACGGCAACACGCTGGTGGTCAGCCACGGCCTGGGGGTCTTCAGTGTCTATATGCACCTGCTGGACATGGCGGTAGCGGAGCGACAACAGGTAGAGGCTGGCGAAATGCTGGGCCAGGTCGGCGGCACCGGTGGCTTTTCCCCCCATCTTCATTGGGAAACGCGCGTTTTCGGCGTGCCGGTGCACCCCCAGTCTTTTCTCAAGCCGCCCCCCGACTGGGCCGGGTAGCCGAGATTACAGGTCTTGCAGCGGTATCGTGCAGGGCTTTTCCAGGAAGTAGGCCGTCTTCTTCTTCATCAGATAGAAGCCCGTTCTTGAGAGCAACACGAGGTCGCGTTCGATGGTGCGAACGCTGATCTCGAAGATGTCCGCCAGCTGGCTGGAAGTGTGTGGAGCCAGGCTCAGCAAGCGAATCATGCCGATCAGTCTCTCAAAGCGGGTGTCAAAACCCAGGGATGCCCGAAGGCGCTCTTGATCAAGTCTCTTAGCCATACAGCCAGATCTTCCCCATCCTTTTCCGTCAAAACGGTAGGATCATACCATGCCAGGGAAATTTCCTGCCACGACAAAACCCCGATCATGGTGAAGTGGTGTCTGTGGTTTTTGCTGTTGTGCCTGCCTCTGTCGGTTTGGTGTGAGGAGTCGGTGCAGCGTATCAGCGGCTTTCAGGATAAGTTCGGAAATCAAGGCAGCTTCTGGCTCATCCACTATCAGGGACAACGGGTGCCCCTGCTCAAGTTGAAATCGGCCGATCGCGAGGGTGACGCCGATTTCGTCTTCAAGGAAGGTAGCCTGGCCAGCTTCGAGTCCATGCTGCAGCAGCTTCGCCGTTCCAGAAACACCATGAAGAAGGACGGCTTTGAGGTGCTGACCAGCCTTCCCTCAAGTGAAGCCACGCTGCGCAGCCTGCACGTGCGCTACCAGGGCCTGCGTCTGAAGATGCTTCAAATCGAACAGCAGCCGGTCGGTTCGGCCAAGCGCGAACACCAGGTCTCGGTGGACAGCAACTTCGCCGAGGTTCAGTCGGCGCTGCAGAAACTCAAGCGGGCTCTCGACGCTCCCTAGAGGAGCGGCTTTGCCGCGACGGAACAATTGGTTTAAGCCGCGCTCCTGGATCGGCTACGGTGAGCGGCGCACCAGGCATAGACGGGTAGCAGCCCGACCGCCAGTGCCCAGGGATAACCCGAGCGGCGAACCAGCTCGCCCATCGGCACGCCGGTCATTTCGGCGCGGCGTCGCCGAATCATGTAGCCAAAGGCGGCCGCCTTATCCTGCTCCTGGGCTGAGGGAACGTATTCGGCCCAAACCATCCCGGTAAGTAGGGCTACGATGGCCAGCTGCTTCACTGCCCCAACTCCTTCTTCCAGCGGTAGTATTGCTCGCGATAGATCGGCGGAGGTTCGGCTGCCCCGCGGATCTCATCGACGACCTGCACCCCCAGGCGAGGGTTGTTGAGGTGAACGGCGCTATGATACAGCAGACGCAGCCCGTTCTTCTGCTGGAACTCGTCCTGGGCCGACTTGACGGCCAGCAGGCCCTCCTCGAGAACTCCCTTCCACTCCTTGCCGTCTTTAAACAGCAGGCCTTTGCGAAAGTGCAGCTCGAAACTCTGGGGAGAGAACTTCAGACCCTCGGAAACCAGGTCCAATGCCTCGTCCGTTCGTCGGTAGCCGGAGCATGTCAACCCCCCTGTGTCCATTTTTCTTCCGACTTAAGCACTTGGCG
>CAZYPN010000026.1:0-27292 GCA_964649085.1 uncultured Burkholderiales bacterium
GCACGGCCATCAGGCCGGGCAAATCGACCTGGGAGGTGAGGATTTCCGCCATGGGCCAGGGCTTCGCGGCCGGGGTTCGGCCGACCTTGAGCATGAGGCTACTCTGGGCGCTCGGCCGGATTGCTGACGATGGAACGGTCACCACCCACGAGCCCCTCGGCGCATCTCTTCCACCAGAATGTTCCAGGGCTTGAGAGTTCTTTCAGTTCAACCCGCTACACTCTGGGTGATGAAGATCGAGAAAATCACCTATCAGGAACCCATCATCCAGCGCTCTCCCCTGGGGAAAAAGCCTGCCAACACGTTTAGCGATTCGCCCCAGGTGGTGCGCGACTACGTCGAAATCCATCAGGCCCCGCCCGAGGCCGGGTCGGTGGTCTGGGGCGATGTACCCCTGAAGAACGCCGATGGAACGCCCCAGATGCGCAGTCTGACCGTCGATCTCGACCTCACCCCCCGTAGCCCCTGGAAATATGGCCTCGTAGCCGCCGGTATCGGGGCCGCTGTCGGCGCTCTGAGCGGCTGGGTGGGGGCCACCGCGCTGGGCCTCAGTGATGGCCTGGCGGCTCTCTCCGGGGCTGCTGCTCTGGGAACGCTGGCCGGCGGCGGTGCTGCCCTGGCGGTGCGGGGCGATCAGGTCAAGGTGGTTTGGACCACACACGAGATTCGCGACCCCCAGTTGCTGGGCTACCACCAGTTCGTCGGAGCGGGCGAACTCAACGGCCAAAAGGGATATTTTCATCGCTACGTGCCCCACGTTCAGGAAAAGGTCATCGGCAGCTACCGGGTCCCGGCCGCGAAGCACTATAAAAGCCAGGAGACAGGCTCGTGAAAGTCCAGCGTTTTTTTCAGCGCATCTTTGAACCCCGGCCCAAGCCCGTCGATGAGAAGGTCAGCTACGAGAAAGAGTCCCTGCAAACCCGCAATCTGGGCGCCATCCCCCACGACTACTGGTCGCCCTTCCTCGGCTTTGGCGGCTACCATCACGCTCCCAACGGAGTAGGCCACGGACGCTCCATCTACCGCGATACCCCCCTCTACGAGCCCGACGGCAAACCCCGCGTCGACGTCGTTCAGGACCACATCAAAGCTCAGGCCTATTCGGTTCCGCTCTTTGCTGGTCTGGGAGCGGTCGGAGGCGGTGGGTTGGGCTACGGCATCGGTTTATTGCTCTCCCACCTCACCGGCCTGCCGGCCGGACTGAGCTCTGCAGTCTCGGCGGGTTTGGGCGCGGTGGGTGGGGGCCTGGGTCTGGCGGGCTACGCAGCTGGCGACCGGGTTCGCCTGGAATGGCGCGAGTTTGAAATTCACGAGAAACAACTGGTCGGCTACCACGAGTCGGTCACCCCGCATTACGAACAGCGCTGCCGTACCGTCACCGACAGCGACGGCAAAAGCAAGACCGAATGTGAAACCGTGCAAAATGGCTGGGACCACAGCTTCTCTCCCGACGTCCGCTACTGGAAAGTCGGCTCCTACATCGGTCCGCAAATCGTGCACTTCCAGGAGGACAGTGGACAGTGGCAGGCCGATCCCGCACCCCAGAATAGCGACAAACCCCTCGATTCGTAACCGATGTCGACGTATCGGGTTGAGCTGCCCTGGAGGTTCCGGGCCCGTCTGGGCCTTTTCTATCCCTGGTTCCTGAAATACGGTCCGGCGATTCCCTATGGGTTCCGGCGCCGCAAGGTGCTGTTGACCAGCGCCGAGGACATCCGCCATGTGCTGACGGTGCGCGCTGAAAACTATGTCAAGTCGGAACACCTGCTCAGCCGACAGGGGCTCCAACGGGTAGGGCAGGGCCTGATTGCTTCCACCGGGGAGCGCCATCACGCCCTGCGACGACTGCTGTGGCCTGTCTACAAACCTCAGGCTGTACTCGACCACTTCGGCCAGTGGGTGGTCGACAACGTCAGCTGCAAGATCGATTCCTGGCTGGGCCAGTTCCGGGTCGACGACCTGTTTGCTCAGTGCGCCGAACTCATGGCCGGCATCCTTCGCGGCGTGCTTTTCGGCCGGGATGTTGCTGACCCCAACGGGTCTTTGTTGCGGGCCATGCAGGCACGACGGCGCTACAACGAATACTACTACACCAGTCCCTTGCCCTGGCACCTGCGCTGGCCACTTCCGGTGGTCCGCAATCACCCTGGGGCGGTGGCCACCATCGACAGAGTGATAGCCGCCCAGTTCTCTCAGCCGCCCTCGGGTTCACCCAGCCTGATGAACTTCTTCCGAGAAGCCCGTTTCCCCGATGGCACGGCCCTGACCGAGCGCGAGGTCCGCGATGAACTGTTTCCCCTGACCACCACGGGTTTCGAAACCACAGGAGAGGCCCTGGCCTGGATGCTTCTCCAGGTGGCGCGCCATCCTGAAGTCGCCGAAACACTAAGAGCCGAAGTGAAGGGTCAACTGGGGGGTCGTATTCCCCAGCCCTACGAAGTTGGCCGGTGCATCTATGCAGAAATGGTGGTCTCGGAAACGTTGCGTCTCTACCCGCCCACCTGGACCTACGTGCGCGTGCCGCTGGCCGCAGACCGCTTGCCGAGCGGATTGGGTCTTCAACCCTCCGATCTGATCTTTCTCTGCCCGTATCTCATGCACCGACACCCGGCCTATTTCCCTGACCCCACGCGCTTTTCTCCCCAGCGATTTGCGCCCCAGGTCGATCGCCGCCCCCTGCAGTTCGTCTACTTTCCCTTTGGAGTTGGGGCTCATCGCTGCATTGGCGAGAATCTGGCTCGACTCGAATTGCTGCTGGCTCTGGTGCTCATCATCCAGCGCTGCCACCTCACATCCTACGATCAGCGTTCGGTCCCTGCCCATCCTGGCCTCACCCTGGGCGCAGCCCGGCGGGTAGGAATGCAGTTTGAAAGTCGTAGCCTTTGAAAATTCTCTTTGTCACCAGCGAGGACTACTTGCCTGCCAAGGTCGGCGGGGCTGAATGGAGCACCCATTACCTGGCGCTTCCGCTGCTTCGCCAGGGCGTCGATGTGCGCGTCCTGTGCCGCTGGGGTCGGGGCTGGACCCAGCGAGTGGCCAGCCGGATCCCCGGCCTCCGCGACCGGTCCACCCGTGACCGGGGCCTTGGCTACCCCGTCATTCGTGCCGTTTCCCCCTCCCGCTACCTGCCGGAACTGATGCAGCACTGGCAGCCCGAGGTGGTGGTCGCAATTGCGGGGTTTGCCCAGGAGCTCCTCACCCCCCTGGCACACAGTCCCACCCGCCGCTACCTTTTTCTGCGCGATGTCAACTCGCCTCCCCGGGCTCCGGCCGGGCTGGGGTTCTTGGCAAACTCCCGCTTCGTCTCGCAATTCTTCCAATCGCTACTGCACGTGTCAATTCCGGTCATCTACCCGGCCGTGCCCCGCTTCGACTATCAAGTGCTGAGCTCGGGTCGCGAGGTGCTTTTTGTCAATCCCCACCGGCAGAAGGGGCTGGACCTGGTGCTTCGGCTGGCCCGTCTCTGTCCCGAACTTCCGTTCCATATCCTGGAAAAGCTGGCCTCTGCCCCCCTGGCGGGCCTTGTGGCTTCGCTGGCTCACCCGAAGTCTGCCCAATCTTCGCATTTCTCGCGCCCAGGTCGATATGCGGTCGGTCTATGGGCAAACCCGGGTGCTGCTGGCACCCAGTCAGTCTCCCGAGGGTTGGGGCCGCGTGGTCACGGAAGCGCAGCATAGCGGAATTCCGGCCCTGGCTTCTCGCATTGGCGGCCTGCCCGAGGCGGTGGGGGAGGGTGGGGTGCTTTTGCCCCCCGAGGCCCCAGTCGAAGAGTGGGCTCACCAGTTGCGCCGGATCTATCACGAGGACGGCTACTATGCATCGCTCCAGGAACTCGCTTTGAAACGGGCCGCTGCCCCCGAGTTACAGGCCGAGCACCTGGCCCAGCGCTTTCTTCAGGCCATCCGTCCTTAAGTTCTAGGACTCGCTTCCGGGGTTGTTCCCCCTTCAGGCAGCGGCCCAGCCAGTGTACCTGCCCATCTCATTTGCATCAAATCCGCCGGAAGCGGACGACCAGAGCAGTCCTTCAGACCTTCAAGAAGAGAGGCTGGCAAGAAACGCTTTTCGCTCACCCTCGGTTGGGTTCAACACCGCCGCAAGACCGAGTCGTTGGGCGGCTTCCACAGCGGTGTTCCCAGCGGGAGACACTCCGATCACCGCGTTGACCTTCTCTTCCCGGAGAAAGTTGCTCAGTCGGGCCAGATTGGCTTCACACACTGCGTTCTCCTGGAAGTTCATCAGAACCACGCAGTCACAAACGGAGGCCAGGGCTTCTCCCGAGGTTTCGTTGGAAACCAGGCCGGTCAGGCGCAGGCCCTTCAGGTCGGCTTCGGGTAGGGAGAAACCATCGTCGGCCACCAGCAGGTGTGGCCGAGGGTCGGGGGCGACCAGTGTGCTTAACGAAGGCACCTGGAAAATTCTCAGAGTATCATCACCGTAGCAGGCCACGGCCAGCAGTTCGCCCTGGGGATGAGCGCCGACGCCGTGGGGAAAAGAGACGCCACTGGCGGCGAACACCCGGTCAAGACGAGGCGGGGCTTCTTGGAAACGAAAGAATGCCAGGAGATCGGTGGCCTGGTCGCAGGCGCTGAAGAGGTAGGAGCCGTCGGCCTCGCGACGCACAAAGGTGCAGGACTCCAGGCCCGCCAGGCCTTGAGCATAGCCTTCTTGAACCGCCAACGCAGCCTCTTCGATGCGCCCGGATTGGGCATCAAAACGATGAATGGCCAGCCGCGCACCGGTGAGCTGTTCCCTGCCCAAAGCCACCTCGGCCGAGTGCGCCACAGCGACATAGCGCCCGTCCGCAGTTACCGCCACGCTCTTGGGCACCCGGGGCGCCAGGGGCGGACGGAAGGTTTGCACCCGACGCACCCTGGCTCCATCCAGACGGTATACCAGCACCGAGCCCGTCATGATCTCGGTCACCAGCACGAAGCGCGAATCGGCCGAGAAAGTCAGGCCGTGGGGACAACAGCCGCGGCCAAATTTTGCCAATATCGGACCGGGTTTCAGGCTTTCGGGCTCCAGTTGGTGAAGGCTCACCATATCCTCGCCGGGCATTGTATGGGTCACCGCCATCAGCCGACCGTCCGGGCTTACGGCCACATCCTCCGGCGGAGCAAAGGAGTGGTCCTGGTGATGCAGCAACTCCAAACCGTCTTCACGGTAACGGTAAACCCTCACGTGTTGGCCGTGAAAATTGGCCACTACCAGATGGCGATCATCAATCCAGCACGTCCCCGTACAGGTGGCCAGCCGCGGGCGCCCCCCCGCCATTTTCCGTGGAATGGACTCGGACCCCGGCCGGTCCAGAACTGAATCTTCGCTGCGATGAACCAGTATCGGGCGCACTTTGGGCTCTCGTGTAGAGAGGATGCGCAGCAATCCCGAGATTTGGGCCTGTTGGCCGGACGAAGCCCGAACCACGCGCACCCCGTCTGTGCCCTGTTCAGACCATTTTCCATAGAGCCGAAGCCGAACGCGCATGAGCCACCGACTCAGCAAAAAGCGCTCGGAGATGTCAATGAGACCTTCCTTGATAGCCGTGACAGACATGCAGCGTTAGATTGCAGCCCCCCGGTCCTGGCACCTCCCTGTTTTCAACTCGTCGCTGGTTGATGCCACCCGGGCCCTCCGTCTGGCCTTGGAAAAAGGCCAGGGAGCGCCTCCCCAGAAACCCCGGCCATGAGCTCGTATGCACCCTCAGCCGCCTTCTACGACCGACTGTATGCCCAAAAAGATTATGCCGGTGAGGTAGCCGGACTGTTGAAAGAACTGAACCACAGGGGACTGTCGGGGGGCAGTTGTCTCGACCTGGCTTGCGGCACGGGCCGTCATCTTGAACATCTGCAAGCCGTTTTCGACTGCGACGGACTGGACCTCGAGCCGGAATTTCTCTCCCAGGCTGCCGGTCGTGTGCCCGGAGCCCGTTTGCACCAGGCCAACATGCTCGACTTCAGTCTGGCCGGGCGACAGTTCGACCTCATCACTTGCTTCTTTGGTTCGGTTGGCTATCTAGGAGAAGTCGCAAAGCTAAATCGGGCCATCCAGCATTGGACAGGTTACTTGAAACCCGGCGGCATCCTGGCCATAGAACGCTGGATCGACCCGGCTGAGTTTCAAGCAGGTCGGGTATTTTCCACCTTCGTAGACGAACCCGAGTTCAAGTTGACCCGCATGGTCGTAAGTCGCGCCACGGGCCCACTGTACGACAGCGACTTTCATTACCTGTGGGCCACACCCCAGGGGGTCGAGCATTTCGTGGAACGGCATCAACTCTATATGTTCAGCCACGACCACTACCTTCAGTCGATGACGGGGCTGGAGCCGGAGCTGCTTCAACAGCTCGCGTCGCGCGGCATGTATCTGGGGGTGAAACCGGCTGGGTGGTAGCCAGGTCCAGAAGAACGCGCCGAATCCATATTGAGAAGGTCTAAGGGCCCTTGCGCGTGGGGTTGGTGCGCTCCCAGGGCAAGGTATACCGCTGGGCCTCTACCGCGCTGGTGGTCCAGCTGTAGCCTACGTCGTAAGTACGGGGTCCGCCTTTGCCAAGGATTTGGAACTCGAAAATGTTGTTGGCCCCGCCGCAAGTCTGCCCGGTTTGCCGGTCGCCGGCCACAAAGGTGACGATATCGGGGCTCTCGTTGACGAACTGGATGGTGGTCGGCAGGTCGCTGTGATACACGCGAAAGACCCCCGTGGTGGTCTCGCCAACGGGTAGGGGATTTTTCCCCACCGTGAGCACAATGCTGGGCTGGCATTCGAACTTCATCGGCTGGCAGCGCTGACCGTTCACTTCAACCACGACGTCGCATACCTTGGGCGCCTCCGCCGGTACCAGCACCAGCAGACTCTGGTCGCGGGCCGAGACCACTTTGGCCGGGGCATCGCCAAAAAACACGTTGACGTTCTCGCGCTGCTCGCCGAAGCCCGCCCCGCGGATGATGACCGTGCCTCCCACCTTGCCGGTCTTGGTCAACAGTTCGGCCCTGACCTGACCCCAAGAGGGCACGATCACCGAGAAAACGAGCAGCAAGGTAAGCATTACTTGAGGCACTGGTCCACCGCCTTCCACAGTTCGTCGACACCTCGGTTGACCTCCGCAGCCTGCTCACCCGTCAAGGCCGTGGGTTCTACCTGCAGTTGCTGCGTCAGCTGCAGCCGCAGGTCGGTGCGGTCCATCTGGCCGGTGCGTTTCCAGAAGGCCAGTTGGGCCACTCGCTGCACCGCTTTGGGCCCAGAGTAGGGCAGTTTGGCCAGGTGGCCGTCGCGCTGTGCCCGGCTCGCCTTGGACAAGAGGCTCTGGCAGACCGAAGCCAGCCGGGGGTTCCATCGTGGCCGGTAGGCGGCAGCGGCCCGGGTCGGAGGACTGTCGCTCCGACTACCCACGCACATTGATTTCAGGGTCGAACGCACGCTCTGTCCCGGGCCCAGCTGAAGTGTCTTCGACTGCAAGACCATCATCTTCTGACGACCGTCGGCCTCGAACGTGGTGAATTCCTTCAGGGTAAAGTTCTGCGGCTGCTTGGTGCGATTGCGAAAGGTCACCTGGACGCTCTCGGTGGCGGCCCCGTCGCCGACGAGCTGGCACTCGATGGTCTCCGGGCTGGCACCCTGAAAAGGAGAGGGGGGCAAGGGCTTCAGCTGAAGTTTCGAGCCTGCCTGAACCAGACCCTCAACCTGACGCCAGAAACCGGCATCGGGCTTGCCTCCCAGCCTGGGGGCAAGGCGGGCTGACAGTTGTTCGGAGGGTATGGCAGGGTGGGTCGTCTTCCACAGAGCGGCCTGAACCACGCACTCTTTCTGTATGCCCTGCAACGGCTGCTTATCGGCGGCCAGAACAACTGCGATATGAGGCTTCCAGGCTTCGTGCTGAACCAGCGTCGTCACCGGCGAGCCCGCACGAGGCAGCGGCTGCAGGTTCAGCTGATGCAGGGGCACGGTAAAGGTGCAGCTCTGGCCCGGAGGCAACTTCTGTTGGCGAGTCTCGGTCACCATCAGCGGTACGGCCTGTTCCCCCACTTGAACCACCTGGCCCTGGGTTACCTGAGCCGGTATCTCCTGCTGGCTGGTGTTTTCGCAGGTCACGGTGGCGAAGGAGGCTCGCCCCTGACCTCCCGTCTGGAACGACCAGCTCACTTTGGTGTCCTCTAGCCCCGATCCCGGAGTGTGGGGCACCCGTTCTTCGATCCACCGCTTGGGAGGTGCCTCGACCTCCTTGGCAGGTGTCGGTCCGGCGCCGCCCAGTTCTAACCTCTGGGCTTCCTCGAGCAGCCCTGTCACTTCGTCGAGCCGCTCTTCCAGGTCTCTGCGGATCACGTCCTCGGGGTCGCCCGGCACCGGATCGCCCGGCTCCTCCTCGCCCGCTTTGAGAATTACCTCCCACTTCAAAGGGCCGTAGTCGGGTTCGTTCTCCACCTCGTAGTCATGAATCATGTCGAGCTTCAGCTGGATCAGTTCCTTTTCCTCGCGAAGTTTCTTGGGGTCGATCACCTTCGAGGCCTTGCGCTCGCGCTCGTACTTGCGAATCCAGCGGTCCAGTTCGGCCATGGCCACCGACCAGGCATCGCGTTCGGCGTCATTGTTGCCACCGCATAAACAGTTGACATTCTCTTTGGTGCGATAGGAAAGACTCTGGGTTGTATGGTACTGCTCGTGCACCAGAGTCACTGCCAGGCGCGCAATGTGTTTGAAGTGGTCGCAATTGACCCGGTTCCAGCGAGCCTTGGTCATTTTGCCCGCGGCCGGGTCAGGAATATTGGGATACAGCAGGCCGCGCGGAAGAAAAATATCGTTGCCCCAGTTGGTCATCGCCGAAGCGTCGTCATATTCGTGATACTTACCGCGGTTCAGCTGGCGCCGACAGTCGGTTGCCCAGGCCGAGCCCATCTGGTCCAGAAAATCAATGGCCACACTGATCTGATGCTTGGCGTGGCCATTGCCGAATTGGGAAATGGGGGCGGAATCGCACCAGGCAACCAGCCCTACCAGCAACAGCAGAGCAATGGACAGGAGCAGGTTTCTCATGGCGCCTCCAGGTTGGGTTTTGGTTCCAGGGGTCGAGCCCGATGGCGGCCCTGGGTCTGGCGGTACAGCCCGTCGGCCAGGCGGTCGGGGTCGGTGAGGGCCTCCTGGTAGACAATGCGAGCCTGGCGAGAGTCGAAGTCGACGACAACCCGTTTCACCCCGGGCAGTTGTTCAAAGGCCCGGCGCACCCGAGCGGTGCAGGCCAGATCGCAGGTGATGCCGCTAACCAGAAACACCGTCTCAGCCGCTCGAATTGGCGTCGACGAGCCGAGCAAAAAAAGAAAGAGTGTGAAAATTGCCCCCCGCATTCGCCAGTGTTCTTGTACCGATCGGAATACCCCTGCTACAGTTGCAGTTGCAAACTGTCGGTCTCGCCGTGGGGGCTGTGGCGCATACTCGAGAAGGTCAGATAGCGTGGCTGCCAGGTTGAAGGCAGGAAGAACACCAAAATGCCGGCGGAGGTTGCCTTGGGGTTCACCAGGTCCTCTCGAGGCATACCCCCGGGCAGGCTCCACATCGCCAGCGCCTGATGGTGCAGGGCTACCCCAAGAGGTCGTTTCTGGTCGGTAACCAGTTTCCAGGAAGGTTGAGACTGTCCCAAGCCGAGCTTTTTCGTGTTCAGGTTGCGTGCCTGGATTTGCAGCAGCAGCACCTGTTGCCCCTTTTGAAATACCCTCGACTGCACATAGTTCAAGTGCTCTTCGAGTTTGTCCGGGCTCGTGCGCTGGTTCCAGGGCAATTGGCAGTAGGCCTCGATGGTCTCGATTGTCGACCGGCCGGAAAGGCGCAGGCACCAGTGCTGATTGCTCACCCAATGGCCAGCCGGACCTCTTCCCTGGTGGGGCTTGGCAGCGCTGCCCGCACCGCGGGCCGGGGCCGGCATAGCAACCAGCGGCACCTGGGTTCGGGCAGCAGGCTTTTCCAGTTTGATCACCAGGCTCTCACTTTCGCCATCGTGACTGTGGCGAAGGCTGGTGAAGAAAAGGTCGGTGGGTCGACTCACCTGGGGCAGAAAAAAGAGCAGGGAAAAGCGCAATGCCTTGCCTGCAGGCACCTCAACACGCTTGGGCAGTCCGCTCTCCAAAGCGTCCAGCGCCTGGTTCAGGTGGCTGTCGCCCAGGCCCACTTGCGAGGCGTCAGAACTGCGCAGGCGCCAGTTGGGAATGGCCCGTCCCAACGGCTTGGCGCCTTTGCCTGGATGACAAAATTCGATATCGAGCAACACGACCTTCTTGCCTCGGCCAAAAACAATCTTTTGCACTTGTTGGAAGTGCGCTTCGCCGGGACCCTCTCGCCAACGAAGGGCGCGATAATCGGCCAGGCTAGAGATTTCCCGCGACTGCCTCAACCTGAGGGTCCAAGACCCATTGCTTACCCAGCTACCAGCGGGGCCAGACGCGAACAGCACCTTGTCTGCCGGCGTGGGCTGCCCCGAGACGACGCTCAGCAAACAAAACAGGCTGACCACTGTCGCTAGCATCGTTTTCCAAGGCAAGCCCATGAATTCGTCCTCCTTTTTGTGGGTTTTCAGTGTAGTGGCAGGAACCGGGGTTGTCCAACCCGAGCCCGGCCGAGCCTTAAAAGGAGCCCCGGGGCGGTCTCTCCAAATCAGCCTCCATGTCGGCCAACCCGTCCTCAGAACGTCGAGTCGCGCTGGTCGTGGGGGCCTCTGCGGGCATCGGGCTGGCCACCGCCGAGGGCCTGCTGCGCCAGGGTTTTCGCGTCATCCTGGGCTGTCGCAACGCCACGCGGGGCCAGGGGGCTGTGGCCGAATTGCAACGGGCCACGGGGCTGGAGGCCGAGTTCCTCGCGCTTGACCTGGAAAGTCTTGCCTCCTTGCAAAGCGCTGTCGAAGAGCTGCACCGCCGCTGTTCCCGACTCGATGTGCTCATTCACAACGCCGGGGTGGTCTACCCCCAGCGGCGCACCACCGCAGACGGGTGGGAGGCTCAACTGGCCGTCATCTACCTCTCGCCGTTCTGGCTAACCCAACAAGTCGAGGGGCTCTTGCTGGGTGGACACGAGGCCCGCGTGGTCAACGTGGTCTCCGATTTGCATCGCGGCGGTTGTCTCAACTTCGACGACTTTCACATGCAGCGGGGCTATCACTTCCTGTCCAGCTACCGCCGGGCCGAGCTCGCCAAGATTCTCTGGACCTACCAACTGGCCCGGCGCTGGCAGGGCACGGCCGTCAGCGCCAACTGTGTTCATCCCGGTGGGGTTCGCAGCCAGCTCTTCCGTCACTTTCGCGGGCCGCTGGGCTGGCTCATCTGGCTATCGGGCTGGCTGAAACAAAGCCCCCAAAGCGGTGCTCGAGGCAGCCTTCAGCTGGCCCTGTCGCCCTCGCTAAAGGGTGTCAGCGGCCAATACTTCGTGGGCATCCGTCGGGGCCAGTCCTCGGCGGTCAGCCGCGATGAACGCCTGGCCGAGCGCCTCTGGAGCCACAGCCAGGACGTCATCGCCGCTACCGCTCCGAGCTAGCCGCTGGATAGGTATCGCCCACGGTTTCCAACTGCCTCAGCCGATCCAGTGCGGCGGGGGTCACCACGAGTTCCTCGGGTTGCGGCAGTCGACGTTGGCGAATCAGCCTCCGGGCCTCGGGCGACGACAGGTCCAGCTGGCCAAAGCGCTGGGGCTCGCCCAGGCGAATGCCGGCCCCGCGATCGAACACCATCCAGATCAGCTCCGAGCAATACAGCTCTTCGTCGCCCCACCGGAACTGGGCATCGTAGGCTCTACCCAGCAGGCGCTGCCCTTCGGCCAACATTGCCAACCGCTGCTGCTTGCTCAGCCCCCCGCGATAGCGCTTCACGCGATAGTGTCGGCCCTGCCCCCGGTCCAGGAAATCCTCCAGGTGGGTTCGCTGCACCCGACCGGCCGCTTCAAAGACCCACCAGCGCCCGCGGTCCTGCCACAGAATGCCACAGTGGCTCAGGGGTGAGCGGGTCACCACTCGAATGGGCCAGGACTGAGCAGTCTGGCTGGTGTGAAAGATGAGGTCGCCGTTGCGCCAGGGCTCGGCCGCCGCGGCTCCCGACCCCCACATCCAGGCCCAGGTCGCCAGCAGCGCAAGGCGCATCACCAACCCCTGCGCCCCGGTGAACAGTCCCAGCAAAACAGGTGATGAGGCATTTTGGAGCGCCCGCAGGCGCAGGTCGTTTCCGGAAAATGGGCCGCCTTCCAGGCGGCATTGCGACGGTCGTTGGCCACCCTTTGCTGCTGACGAATGCCCTCGTAGATGTCCTGGATCTCCCGTTGGGTCTGGGCCATCTTGGCCTGATGCTCGGCATCGCGCCGTTGCTGCTCCCAACGTTGACGGTCGCGGGCCTGCTGTTGCTCCACGCGCTGCCGCTCGGCCGCCTCAAAGGCCATCCGCGCCTGTTCCAGCAGATTCTTCAAACTGTCGGCGGCCATCCGCAACCGCTCGCCCAGCGCCGGATGCTGGTCGGCCCGAGCCGCCCAGTTGCGCTGAAAAGCGTCCAGCTCGGCAGCCAGCTGCAAAAAATGCAGCCTGGCGTGGTCTGGCCTCGCTCCCGCTACCGGCAGCAGAAATTTCCTGGCCAACGCGTCCCATTCCGACTGCAGCACGGGCAAGGGGTCGGGTTCTCCAAAGGGACGCAGGAAAAAGCCTTTGCGCTCGGTCATTCCCCTGCCTTCTCAGCCCGGCCGGCTCACCCCTTGTCGCGCAAGCAGGTCACAGGTTCCACGAAATGGCTTGGGAGGCCACTGCCATCAAGAGAAGCTCCAGGGTGTTGCCCCTTTAAGATTCCGGCTCGGCCAGTTGCTGCATCAGCCCCTGCAGCGGCTGCCACCACTGTTCCAGGGGTCGCTCCCCTCCGGGGTCCAGCCATCGTTTCAGGTCGCGCAGGTCGCTAAAGCGAGTTTCTCCGTGTTGCAAACCCACCGCCAGCGAGGCCGATTTCCCAGAATCCAGCATGTCCAGCAGCTTCTGGCAGGCCTGGGCGGTCAGGCGCACGGCCAGGGTTCGGTCGAAGGCGGTAGGGTCGCCGCCCTGCTGTAGATGGCCCAGAATGGCCTGACGCACATCGAAATCGCAGCGTCCCTCCTCTTCAAACAGATTGGCGATGAAGGGCGTATTATACAGGCTGCTGGCGCACTCGTTGCGAATCACCAGCCCCACTCTGCGTCCCCGACGGAAGCCTTCCCTAAAGGAATGCAGGTCGGCCAGCAGCCGCTCGATATGCAGCGCTTCCTCTGGCAAGTAGACCTGTTCGGCGCCCGTGGCCAGGGCAGCCATCAAAGCCAGGTAGCCGCAGCGGCGTCCCATGACCTCCACAATAAAGCAGCGCTGGCTGGCCACGGCCGACTGCTTGATCTTGTCCACCACTTCCACGATGCTATTCAAAGCCGTGTCGGTTCCGATCGACAGATCGGTTCCCGGCAGGTTGTTGTCAATCGTGGCGGGCACACACACCACGGGCAGCCCGAAGGAAGGATAGTGTTCTTCTTGTTGGCGCAGGGTGGCGGCCGTTTCATAGGCGGCCAGGCCGCCCACGATCAACAGCCCTTGCAGCTGAAATTGCTCAATATGCCGGGCCACCGCATACAGATCGTGTCCGCTCAGCAGCTTGCGGTTGGTGCCCAGTTCGGCTCCGCCTCGCGAAGACCAGCCACTGACGTCCATCCAGCCGATCTCGCGAAGCTCTCCTTCCACCAAACCCTTCAGGCCGCGCTGGATGGCCAGCACCGTGTGGCCCTGATCGGCCAGCATTCGCACCGCCGCCCGCACCGCTGTATTCATGCCCGGAGCCGGGCCCCCAGCGTGCATCACCCCGATACAGCGTCGCTCGCTTTGGAACGGCCCCGGGCACACTTTGCCCAGCACCTTACGGGTTTGCAATGACTCCTGGAAGAAGTGCCCGCGCAAGAGGATCGCTTCCTGCTCATCGCCGGCTTTCAGAGCTTCGCTCACCTTCTGGCTGAGCTCCAGGCAGTCTTTCAATCGCGCCCGATAGGGATGATTGCCCCTCATTCCCACCAGCACCGGCTCCCCGTCGCCTTCGGCCAGCGTCTCTACCGCGGCTGCCCCCAGCAACGTGCTCTGGTTACGGTCGAAAGCCGTAGGAGCTCCGCCTCTTTGCACGTGGCCCAGAATGGTCACCCGAACTTCCTCGCCCAACCCCTGATGAATGGCCTGCTGGACCTGCTGCGATCCGATCGCAGCCCCCTGAGTATCCTGTGCCCCCTCGGCCACCAGCACGATGCTGGCACGTCTGCCCGCCTCGCGTGCCTGCTTGAGTTTCTGGCACAGCTGGGCGGGCCAGTCCGGTCCCAACGGCGACTCCGGCACAATGGCCACTTCGGCCCCTGAAGCCAGCGAGGCCATCACCGTCAGGTATCCGCAGCGTCGCCCCATGACTTCCACCACGAAAATCCGGCGGTGACTGTCGGCCGTGCTGAACAGCCGGTCGGTGGCTTCCACCACCCGATTCAGGGCCGTATCGGCGCCAATGCTCACATCGATGCCCGGCAGGTCGTTGTCGATCGAACCCGGCAAGCCGACCACTCGCAGCATCGGATGGCGGGCTGCCAGTTCGGCAGAAATCTGGCCTGTGTTCACCAGTTCGGCCAGCAGATCGCTCCATTCTTCATACAGCATCTGGGCCCCGGTCAGGCTGCCATCGCCTCCAATCACCACCAGTCGGTCCAGCCCCACGGCCAGCATGTTCTTGACGGCGCGAAGGCGCCCACCGCGCTGACGAAATTCGGCACTCCGGGCCGAACCCAGAATCGTCCCGCCTTTATGCAGAATGCCGCTGACGTCGTGCCACTGCAAAGCACGCAGTTGGGTGCCTCCCGCCAGCAGGCCTTCATAGCCGCCGTAGATACCCCAGCATATCCACTTACGGCGCAGTGCCGAACGGGTCACGGCCCGAATGGCGGCATTCATACCCGGGGCGTCGCCCCCGCTGGTCAAAACTCCAAGATGCATCCCACAACCATGGGGTCGTCCCCCCTCTTGGGCTATGATCCGGGTCAGTTCAGCAATCCCAAGAACTTTTTCAGGCCCCATCGTCTCCATGGCCCCGAGCAGGCCTGGCATTGGAGAGAGGCGGTGGTGCTGTCACTGGCCAGTACGCCCGCTTGGTGGTTCGCTCCCGCGCTCCTCTGGGGTTAAAGCCCGCGGGCGGGCGAACATCACCAGCGGCTTTC
Organism: uncultured Burkholderiales bacterium; assembly: GCA_964649085.1. Lineage (GTDB taxonomy): Bacteria > Vulcanimicrobiota > Xenobia > Xenobiales > JADMJV01 > JADMJV01. The sequence goes on from CAZYPN010000026.1 coordinate 15,199, forward strand.
CATAGCCCGCCCCGGCGACATCTTCGGGGATCTCAAGCAGGGCCGGGGGAGGGGTCTGGCCCCCGCTGCATCTCGCGCACCCAGTCCGGCGGCACCGTCCGCCGCGGTTGGCTCTCGGCCGCTTCGCTTTCGCGCGTGGCCCAGGCGGGAAAGGGAAAGCGCACCAGCAGAGGCATCGGAATCTCTGGCTGCGACACGATCATTGTGCCCGGCAGCAATAGCGATGCCCGCTGGACCATTCCCCCGGTCAGCCAGGCGCTGCTTTCGCGGGCGGCCTCGGCGCACTCCAGGCGGCCGGCCACCCGCAGCGAGGCGTTGGCCACCACCCGCTGCTCCACCTGGCTGGCCATCTGCTCGGCTCCCACCAGAATGATGCCCAGGCTGCGCCCTCGCTCGGCAATATCCAGCAACACGCGCCCAATCGGTCCCATGCCCTCGCGGGGGGCATACTGGTTCAGCTCGTCCAGCATCAAATAGACCCGCGGGTGCTGGCTGCCCTGACTCTCGCGACCTTGCAGCACGGCCTGCAGAACGCTGGCCACCACGAAGCTGCGGGCCCGCTGGCTCAAGCGATTCACGTCCACCACGTTCATGCTGGCCTCATAGTTGAAGTTCCCCCCCGGGCCGATCAGCGCCGCTACCTGGGGCGTGATGCTGCGCAGCCTGCGAATCAGCGAGCTGCGAGTGTTGGCCGTGCTCTTCTCAAACCAGCCACAGTCCGATTGCTCTGCCTGATGACAGATAATGTCCGTCAGGTGGGGCAGGTCGCGCACCTGCACGCCATCCACCACCAGCTCATCGCCCTGCGCCTGCTCACACAGCGCCTGGGCCAAACCGTCAATGGCGAATTCCAGAGCGGGTGAGGTTTCTTCGTCGACAAACAGGTGGCGAATCAATTCTTCGCGAGCAAACCGCCCCAGGCTCCACAGCGGGGCGTCGACACCGTGATAGGCCACCTGCGGAAACGGTCCACAAGGCAGACCAAGGCGGGCATAATCCCGCTCGTCGTCCCTGGCCAGCGTGGCATTGGACTTATGCAAATACAACAAGTCGTCGCCTTTCACATTGAACACAATCACCCTCGAGCGCTCGGCCAGCGGGCTGTGCAACAGCCCGTAGAGCAGAAACAGTGCATAGCTCGTCTTGGTGGCTACGCCCGACATGCCCATGATGTTCACGTGGGCCCCGTGGGTGCCGGTGAAATAGTCCAGGTTGAAGTAGGCCGGCTCGCCATTGGCCAGCAGTCCGGCCGGAATTTTCCGCGCCATCTGGCTGAAGCGCAAGGCCCAGGCCACATTTTCACCGTCGGCCAGCCACACCTCTGACCCGGGCGCGGGCGGTACGTAGACTTCCGGGTGAATCCGCAAGACCTTTACCAGCGCCGTATAGCGGTCGCTCCTCTGGGTCGAATCGACCATGCCCCAATAACGCACCGACCCATAATCCGCCACCTGATGTCGGGCCACCACCACCTCATCCAGCTTCAGCTGACCCGGATCGTCCACTTCTACCGTAAATTCCAACGAGGTTGCGGGCGGCGACTCCGCCACGCGGAAGAGTTTCGAATTGCTCACCTCCCCGTTTTCAACAGCCCTCAGAATCGGCCTTCACGACCCATTCCTCCATCAATAATGCCCGCCCAGGTGGGTGGGTGTGGCTATTCGCGTGTCAGAGTAGGTATTGACGCCGAAACTCACGGCCGAGGCGACGGCTGCAGCCCAGCCATAGCCAGGAACGAAGAAGGCCAGGCCGGTCAGCCCGGCAGCTCCCAACTCTGCAAGGCCGCCCATCACCTCGCCCTCGCCGATGCGCGCCACCGCCGTCACCGCGCCGATGCCGGCTCCTGCCAGACCCACCGTTTTGAAGGCTCCCGAGATGCCGCTCAGTCCCGAGTTGCTCAGACCTTTCGACTCTCTCAGCGCAAGCGCCATGCTGCTCAGGTCCTGAGCCGCATCGCCGGAATTCTTAAGCCCTCTTAGAACATCCCCGTTGGCGAAGTCGTGAACTGCCGATACCGCGGCCAGTCCGGAATTCAGGCCAGCCAAACCAGCCGGTAGAACTCCGGGATTGCGAGGGGGGCGTGTCAGGATTTCTTTCAGGTCTGGGGGCAGCTTGGCCACCGAGCGCATTTCCTCGGTCGGGCTCGACTTCGACTCCCAGCGCTCCCCCTGCGCCGATACCAGCGAGTTGCTACTGGCCAGGGTGCCATCGGGCAGCGTGGTTTCATAGCGAGAACCAAAGGACTTATCGGTGCTGTCCTGCACCAGTATCAGACGATGGCCCTTGCCGTCATCCAAAACCACACTCACGCTGGTCCGATTTTGCCTGGCATCTATGAACTTGTCGTCGGATTCGCGAATTTCTACTTTGACGGGGGCTTCGCCCACGCTTTTCATCCAGGCCCGTACGGCTTCGGTCTCGCGGTAAGCCTCGGGAATGCCGGCCCGACCCGTAATTTCGTCCAATTGCGAAGCCGTCGCTTCTCGGCGGCTCACCCTGGAAAAGCTCAATTGTGGCAGGCGACCGCTGGCTGCATCGGGATGGTCATTCAGGCTCACTTGCCGGGACTCCACCAGGTAGGGCCCGTCTTTTCGGTGGCTGGTCACCACGGTGTCACTTGATCCCTGGTAGAACACCTGGCTGTCCCACTGCTGGGTGTCCTTGTTCCGGACGCGGCGGGTCCACATCCATTTGCCATTGGGCCCCACCTCGCGTATGAGTTCCTGGTCCTTGGTGAACAGCTTGGTGTCGGTATGTTGGTGGGTCTTACCATCCTCGCCGGTGATCTCCCGGGTGACTTCCTGAATCTGGACCTTCTCGCCCTCGGCTTCCATTTCGGTCAGCAGGTCCTGAGGATTGCTCCAGGGGTAATAGCCTCTGCCGGGCAAATCGCGGTCTTCGCTGGTCGCTGGTCGGGGCATATGGTGGTGCGTTTTTTCCTTCGAGAGCACTCGACTGCTGCCGTCCGGGCGGGTAATCGTTTCACTACGTTCCTCGATGTGCTCTCCGATTTTCGACCGGCGTACCGAGTGCTCGCTGGTAAACTCATAGCCGCTGGCCGACAGTCTGCGGCTGCGGTTCACCTCGCCCATGGGCAGGGTTTCGTGTTCGAGAACGTTGCGCGTTTCCAATCCGCCCCTGGCATCGAGCACTTCTCGAGTCACCCGCGATCGCTGGGGCGTGGTCTCTACCCCGGTCCTGGCTTTGCGACCCTTCTCCAGGTCTTCGGTCTTCAGCTCATAGCTGCGCAGCACTTTGCCGTGCTTTTCGGTGGTCTCGCTAACGGTATGGTCCTGCAGCTTTCCCTGCGCGTCGGCTACCTGGTAGCGGTTCCAGCGGTCCACAACTCCCGAGGCCGAGCGATACTCTCCCTCGGTCTTGCCTTTCCCGTCCTGTGTCTCGTGAAACTGGTCCACTCCACCGGCCGTCAGATTGCGCCAACCGGTGGTCGTGCTGCCCTGTCCCTCTTGCACCGTGGTTTGTTGCTGGGAAAGAAAAGCATCCTTGCCGATGGCATCTCCGGGTCGACCCACCGGCGGTGGTTCTTGCCGAGAAAGATGATTTTTGGTGTACACCTCCTCGTGTTCGGGACTCGTGCGCGTAATATTGGTCGTGCGCAGGCCGTCGTCGATACGGGTTCTTTCCACCCAGCGACCTTGCGGATCTGGCTTGAAGGTGGTATCGCCTCGTACTCCGACATCGCCCTGCAGGCGATAGCCGTTGCCTTCTTTCACCAGTTCCGCCCGCCCGGCCTGGCTGCGGATAAACAAACGATCTCCCACCCGTTCGGGCTCGCCTTCGGCGAGGCCCATCAGTTTCAGGGCGCTCGAACTGCGGACGGCCTGAAGCACCTGATCCTCTCGGTGACGTTCTTCGGCCAGCTGAGTCCTGGTGACGCTGCGCTGGTCCAGGGCCTGCTGTCGGCCATCATGCTGTGCTCGGGCGGCCTGCTCGCGATTGACCAGGGTGGCTTGTTGCTGGCGGTGAGTGGCTCGGGCCTTCTCCCATTCCCCCTCAGGGTTGGCCGGAATCTGTTGCTGATGGTCGAGGCGTCTGCGGTGAGCGGCCACGAACTGGTTTACCGCTTGCTGTGGTCCCGAGGCAGGTCGAGCCAGCTCACTCTCATCCCTCGGGAAGTCCAGGCCTTGCTTGCGCAGCTTCCCTTCCAGGTTGGACAGGTGGGTCGAATAGTCGACCTCCTGGCCTGGTTGAACAGCCAGCCGTCGGATTTTCTCCAGTTCGTCCAGCTGGCTTCTCACCTCCGCCTGCAGCGGAACGGCCGCTTTGGTCTCGGCTTCTCGAAGTCGGGCCAGTTCGGCCCTCTCTTCGGACCAGTTGCTCTCAAACTTCTGCTGGGCCTGGGCAAGACGTCCTTCGATTTGCCTGCGCTGTCCCTCAAAGGCTTGCTGGATTCGCCGGTAATCTTCCTCATTGGCTCGATGGGCGGCGGCGTGCTCTTCAGCAATGTCCTGGCGAGTTTGCTGCACATCCCCCGGGGCAGGCCAGCCCGTGCGGTCGAACAACTTCTTCACCTGAAAGTGCCGGGTTTCGGCACTGGCACCGGTCATGCTGGCTGCCGCCTGCATCTGGGCCTTGCTCACCCATTTCGAGGCCGCAGGGTCGCTGGCAGGCTCAACTCCGGGCCGACCCAAAGCGCTCTGGAGCGGTTGGCTGGCACGGCTGCTGCCAACCTCGGCATGGCCCTGGCCCGTGGAGTGCAGCCTGGTGCCGGCCGTCTGTGCCAGCCGGTGCACCGCCCCCGGAGTCGGACCTTGAACAGGATTCATTGCGCACATCGGACCCCCTCAGCCGTGTTGTTCAAACCTCTGGCAATACTTCTGCAGCGCTACCAGCAGGCGATTCGCCTGCTCGGCCTCCAGCAAGGCCCGCCCAGGTTCATATCGCAACTTTTCCAGGGCGGCAAGCCAGTCCAGCTGGCCTCTCTCCAACAAACGGTGAGCAGCCACGGCCTCGGCGGTAACCTCTCGCTCTTCGATGGCCAGCTCCTGGTAGTGGGACCAGGCTTGCTCCATCCGATCTGCTATCGAGCGCGCCAGCGCTTCCCCCTCATCGGCGCGACCGGCTTCGAAGTGTCGGGCCGCCTCGCAGGCTTCTTGATAGGTGTCGGTGTTCCACTCCCAACTGGGCAAACGGGCCGAAAGATTCAGAATCTCCCATTCCAACTGGCCCACCTTCGACAGTTCCACCTGTCCAAGCTGTTGATGCAGGGCTTCAAGCAGGTCTTCGCTCTCTTTGCCCGCCTCGATGGAGCAGGCGATGTCTTCCAGCACCCTGACCACGCCCGCCCAGGCCGGCTCACAAGGGTCCTGTAACTCGGCCAGAGTTTCCTTGACCCGTTCGCGCAGATCAGAAGAAGTCGACGATCGGGCGAGGCGCGCCAGCAGGGACAGTCGGGACATTCCGTGAAATTCGTCCCCCCCAGGAGCCAACCTTCATCGTGCGTTTTGAAACTCCGGCCCAGAAAGAATGCTACGGTCGCGTCTTTGAATGGATGGACGAGCTGTTCGGCGAGTCTTTGCAGGTCCACTCCGAGCGACCGGAGTTCGCCCTGTGCCTGGGTTCAGCGGTGGCTCAAACCATTGTGCTGCCGTTCCAGGACGACGCCCTCGTGGCCACCCGGGCCTATGTGGTCAACAATGTCTCAGCCAGCCTTGAACTCTACCAATTCTTGCTGCGCCAAAACGACCAGATCGCCTTTGCCTCCTTTGGCCTCGACGATCGCGGTGACATTTTTCTCGAGCACTCGGTCTTGGGGTCAAGTTGCTCACTCGAGGACCTCTCGGCATCCGTTCGTTCTGTAGCCCTCATGGCCGACGCTCTCGACGATGTGATTGTGGCTCGCTGGGGGGGAGAACGGGCTCTCGATCGCGCGCGTAAACTCAGTCCCGCGCCGCTCTACAGATCGTCATAGCCCAGTCGTTCGGCCATGCGACGGGCTTCCTCGCTCAGGGGTCCATCTTCGGGCTGCCTGCGAGCAAGTGCGGCGGCGCTGGCGTCGATCGAGTTGCGACGCAGAAAGTTCTTATCGCCCGCCACCAGCCCACCCACACGTTCGCTCATACGCGATCCCTCATAGGGTTGCAGCGTCGCCGCATGGAAATCCACGCCCAGAAACCGACACAAGGCGCGCATCCAGTGCTCGGGCTCGGCCACCAGATCACAATAGCGCAGGCGAAATTGCCTTTCAGCCGGAACTTGCGATAGAAATGCCAGCACGTTTTCGTGGCCGATCAACCAGATGGCCTCACCGGTGGCTCGTGGCGCGTTCCAGATCAGCTGGTCAAAATTGCTATGGGTCCACGAGCGGATGCTGGCCAGAGGATGTCTCACCATGTGCACATACAGTGGCGCCTCAAACCAGGCCTCGGCGCGCAGCAGAGCGGTGGGGTTCAGACAGTAGGCAGGGCTCTTGTCCACCAGAAGACGATGACCACACCATTTCTGCAGCTCAGCATAGACATCGGGCACGGCGCGGTCCTGGCGCACCCAGTCTTCGATTTCGGCCGCGGCCTGTTCGGCGGTGGCCCCCGTCAACTCTGACAGAGCCCGTTCCAGTCCGCGAAAGTCCAACCATCCCTGGCCCATGCGAGCATAGCGTTCGGCCATCCCGGCACACGACAGCAACTCCAGTTCCGGGGGGCTGAACAAGCCAGGATGGCCGGCCAGCATCACACGCAGCAGCGTCGAGCCGCTGCGCGGGGGCGACAGCACGAATACCGCCCGGGGATTCTTTGCCTTCAAGCACGGCGGGTCTTCTGCCTCGAAGCGGCGTGCGAAATACTGCCGCCATTTTTCCATGTCTGGCGGTTGCTCGGGAAACATCTTTCGGTCCAGACAGCGGTATTGCAACCAGGCCGCCTGCTCGCGCAGGGTAGGCGCCGCCAGCAGCCAGGGGAGGTGCAGCACCACCTGAAAGCGGGCCTCCAGTTCTTCAATCAGCCGGGCGCCGTGGGCGGGGGTGCCGCCCAGGTCAAGGAAAGAGTCCGTAGGCTGGACAGATTCGATCCCGAGAATGCGCTGCCAGAAGCCAGCCAGTTCACACTCCAGGGGGCTCATCGCCGCCCGCGACTCATATGTAGCCAATCCCCCACAGGTTCGCTGGCGGCCTGGCAGCCCCTGGCCCGCCTGCATTCAGATCCTATACATCTTGGACCAACGGGAATCTCCCACTATCCCTGCGAACTCAAGGCCATGCGAACCTTGCTGTTCTCTCTGGCGCTCTTCGCAGTGGCCCACGGTCAGCCCGTTACGGGTCGGGTGTCGGTGGCTGGCTCGTCGCCGCTGCAACTGGTCGACGGCTGGGCGGCAGCCGACTGTAGCCCGCGCTTTCTCAACATCTTCCTTGTACCTTATTCCTGTCCCAAGCGTATCCTCGAATCGGGCAAACCCTATGTTCAGGTGTGTGCCTGGTTTCCCCAGCGCCCCGACCTGAAGACCATCCAGATGGCCACCTTCACCGTCTATGGGCTGCAGGGCCGCGAAGAATGCAAATATTCCTTCAACGACAGCGCCTCCGCTCGCAAGTTCCTCAGCCAGCTTCAGATCACCGGCAAGCGCTGGACTTTCGCTTCGGCGATGCGGGGCGTGGCTTCGCCCTACCCCAAAGTCCCCAGCGCCAGCTGGACGGTGCAGGCCACCGTCAACGCCCCGGTCAGTCCATAGCCGTGGAAATTCGCCAGTGGGCGCTGCGCATTTTTCAGGCTGACAACCTGGAAGAGAAGTTGCTCGAGCCCGAAGGTGGTCTCAAGGCTCTTACGGACGAGCAGCCCGGGGCTCCCGTGCCCTGGAATCGGCCGGCCCGGCCCCGCCATCTCCAGGTGGCCGCGCGGCGTGCGCGCAAAAAGTTTCCCCACCCCCAGTCGCTGCACCAGCCGGAAATGCGGGTTCGCTGCCTGCACGCCTTTGCCAACCACGAACTGATGGCGCTGGAAATGATGGCCTGGGCGCTGCTGGCTTTCCCCCAGGCCGAGCGCACCTTTCGCAAGGGGCTGGCCAAAATATTGCTCGACGAGCAGGGCCACTTTCGACTCTATGTGGAGCGCTTGCATCGCCTCAACGTCAACTTTGGCGACCTGCCCATCAATGACCATTTCTGGCGAGTCGGTCCCGATCTGTCCAGTCCGCTCGACTGGGTGTGCGCCATGCATCTGACTTTCGAGCAGTCGAACCTCGACCATGCCCCCTTCTACGGTCGCCTGTTTCGCCAGGCCGACGACCTCGACTCGGCTCAGCTCATGCAGACCATCTTTGAAGATGAAATCCAGCACGTGCGTTTCGGCAGCCGCTGGCTCAAACATTACCAGCCTGCAGACAGCAGCGCATTTGAAACGTTCCTGCGTCATTGCGCCCCGGGAAATCCCGCCGACCGGGCCCGTGGCATCGAGTTTCAAGAACAGGCCCGGCGCCAGGCCGGGCTCGATGAAGACTTCATTCGTTCTCTGCGTCACTGGGGCAGTGTCCGCTGAGGTCGGCTGTGTGGCCATCAGCAATCTCGACTTCGAGGCTGAACTCTCGGGCCAGTCGGGTGCTCTGCCCCAGACCATGGCTCGGCGCTGGCGCTATGTTCTACGCCTGCTTCCCGAGGCTCGCCAGGCCCACTGCCTCGACCCTCTGGCCGCCGCCCCTCCCCACGCGGCCAGCGCATTGGTGTGCTGGGGCGTATCGCCGCGCATCAGCCAGCTCGCCGGTCAACTGGGGCTTACCCTGCCGTCTCCAGACATCGTGCGACACGTCAATGACAAGCACTTTTCCCATCGTCTCGAACAACAGCTGGGGTTGGCCCTACCCGGCAGTTGCCTGGTCGCCTCGCAGCCCGAATTGCAGCAGGCCGTGCAGAATTGCAACGCCGATTGGGTGCTCAAGCATCCCCTGGGCATGTCGGGCAGGATGCGCGTGCTGGGCAAGCGCGGCAGGCTCGACCCTTCGGCGCTGGGGTGGGCGCGCCGCCAGTGGTCTGGCGGAGTATCCCTGCTCTTCGAACCCTGGGTCTATGAACGCCAGGACTTTTCCTTGCACTTTCATCTCCAGGCCGACCGAAGTTGTCACTACCTGGGAGCCTGTCAGATGGTGCACGATACCTCAGGTGTGTTCCGAGGCAACCAGAGCCCTGGCCACTGGGTGCCTCCGGATCAGGCCCTCCGCTGTGCCCGCGAGGTGGTCCAGCAGGTGGCCGCTCTCGGCTATTGGGGGCCGCTGGGCATCGATGCCTTCACCGGCCGTCCTCTGGTAGAGATCAACGCCCGCTACAGCTTTGGCCGGCTTACGCTGGCGTTGCGCGAGTGGATTCCCGAGGATTGGTGGTTGCTCTGGTGGCATCCCCAACGGCCGCTCTCGGCCGACCTGCCTCCGCTCACGCCTCATCCGGCCGCAGGTCTCTATCGGTTGCCCGCGCTGGCCGACCCACATGGGGCTTCGGGCACGCTGGTTGCGGTGGCAGCCAGCGAGCCCGAACTCGAAGCCTTACAGCTCCAGTTGCGAAACCTGCAGGGTTAGGGGTTGGGCGAGCCGGTCGTCGTCGACTGCACCGTGCCGCCGTTGCTGTTGCTGCCCTCGACCATGCGCACCCAGCGACCGTCGACATACTGCCAGCGCACCCGGGCGTTTTGCGTGCGGGTGTTGCCCTGGGGCCCGGTCCAGCTGCCCTGGTGGTCCACACCACCTTCCGTCCGCGTGCTCGAGCCCTCGTAGGTGCTGGTCCCACCGTTTACGTGGTTGGTGTGACTGCCGCTGGTCTGGCTGCCCTGGCCCGGAGTGATCACCGTGGTCGACTCGCCCGAGCGCAAAGGCGTTCCATCGGGAGCGCTCACCTCCATCGAGCGTTCCTTGGTCACCGTGCCGTCGGCGTTCTTGCTGACGTCCACATCGCGGTCGACATTGACGGTCTGTCCCTTCGAGTTGGTCACCGTGCCGTCATACGAGCGGGTATAGCCATCGTCGGTTTTCTGCACCGTGCCCTCGCCGCTGTGGCTGCGGGTGCGGGTCTGGCCGTCGGCGCCGGTAACCGTCTGGCTACCTTCGCGCTTGTAGGTATTCTCGCCCGTGCGAGTCACGTTCTGCTCACGATTCACCTGCTGGCTGTTGCCGTTGGGGCCGGTACGCGTGCCTTCGTACTGACGATTGTAGGTTCCCTCACCGCGTTGCCAACTACCCTGGCCCTGGAAGGTGCCCGTCTTTCCCTGGCTGCCGTTCATGCTTCCCTGACGTTGAAAGGTGCCGCTCTTGGGGCTTGCTTTGCCAGCTGCGGGTGCGCTTCGCGCTCCGCCGCGGCCGCGGGCCAGGGCGGGCTCGCTCAGAAGGCCCCCGAACAGGGTTAGCCCCACCACCAGGCCGGCCAATGTGCACTTGCTATCCATTTCATCATCCTCCGCTTTTCAATGACCGATACAACCGGACAGCTCCGTTAAGGTTGCGCTTCCCCGCGCAGTTTCGCTGTGGGTGAGTTGCGACCTTGCAATGCGGCGCCGCCATGAACTTTCTGGCCCAGTTCGACAACGGCGCCCTTTCGCCGCCAGAAGAAGGCATGCTTTACGCCTTCGTGTGTTTCCACCACCCCCAGCATACGGCCGTCGTCTATCAGCAGACCTGATCGGAATGCCACCAGGCCCGGGCCCAGAGCAGCAGCCCCGCCCACTTCAAGGGCTGCTCCAGGCCAGCTACCGATGCCAGTTTGAGGTCGGTCAGAATGTCGCAAAGCACGCTGGCAGCCAGCAATGCCAGAGCCCAAACCATCACCGGCTGACGCAGGCGTCCACTGCGCCCCAGCAGGTAGATCCAGGCCAAACCATAGACCAGATAGGTAAGCCACTGGGCCCACACCCCTCCTGGCAGCAACGTGGGTATCACCCATTCGTGAACACGAAAGGCCTCGTCGAACATCATCACCGTCTGCAGCCCCCAGGCCACGCGTTGCCTGCGCCACAGCACCACCCAGGCGGGCAGCCAGGGAAGCAAGGCCAGAGGGCCGTCCTCTTGCCAGAACCACTCCATCAGTTCCCCTGCCTGAAGGCACAAGCGAGGTCCTGCAAGGCCTGGACATCATGCATTGGGCAGTTCGACAGTCCGGACTTTGGCCTGGGGCGGCAACAGCACGGCTGCCAGCAGATAGCAGGCCATCCCCAGCAGCAGCACCTGAGGAATACCCCACATCACGGCCGTTGCCAGGGCCAACGGTCCGGCCAGCAGCGAGCCTGCCCCGTTCAGGGCCCAACACCAGGGTAGCCGCGAGGGCTGGGCTCGCCGCATTCCCACGGGGAAAGGAATGCCCATCAACACCGCGGCCGGTGCCATCATCAGGCTCGAAGCCAGCACGCGAAGGCTCCACGAAGACGAGGCCAGCAGGCAGGTCACCCGAGGCAATAGCTCCTGGGTCAGGGCCAGAGTCATAACCAGCAGACCAAGAATCCACCGGACCCGGGGCTCCCAATAACTCGAACAGGCACTGCCCAGGGCACTGCACAGCAGCATGCTGGTAAGCACGATGCAAAGACTCCCGGTGGGGTTGCCCAGAAACAGGTTGAACTGCTGGGCAAAGGACATTTCCACCAACATGTAGCCCAGTCCCAGGGCCAGAAAGTAAAGCAGAGGCCGGTCGGGTTTCGAGTCCCAGGGCGTGTGTTGCTGCTGGCCCACCCACCAGGGCATCAAACAGCACAGACCCACCAGCGCCGCCGAGCCCATCAGCAACTGGAAGATAAACAGGACCGCTCGAAGGCTGGCGTTATGATGGGCCAGCTTGGAGAGCCGGGCCGAGAAAAAGAAGAACGGATGGGCATCGGTAGCCTCGGTCAGATCGTAGACACAGTCCGCCAGATTCTGGCCCCGGGCTAACTTGAGCAGGTCCGGGTCGGAGCCGGGCAACACCGATTCAAATCCGAACTGCTCGTTCAACCAGCGGAAGTTCTCCAGGTCCTGCGGGGCAAAGGGCTGCTTGCCCATCATCAAGGTAAAGACCCCATCGGGCTGATCGGGATGAGCCTTGAAAGCAAAAGCCTTACGACTGATCAAGAAATACCGTTCGTCGGGCTCGATACCCAGCCAGCGCAGGGTTGTGGCTCCCAACTTCAGGCAGCGCAAA
>CAZYPN010000026.1:27392-94048 GCA_964649085.1 uncultured Burkholderiales bacterium
GGGCTCGATACCCAGCCAGCGCAGGGTTGTGGCTCCCAACTTCAGGCAGCGCAAAATCTCGGCCGATTCCTCCTGGTAGTAGCCCATGGAAACCGAGAGAACCCCCCGCGAGCTCAAGCGCTGCCCAAAGAGTCTCCAGGCCTCGCGAGTGTACAGGCCGTTTTCACTCAGGGTGATGGCTCCCGATGCAAAGGCGTTGGCATTGTCGACCATGGCCAGCTGAATGATATCGAAAGAACCTTTTTGTTGGGCCATCCAGGTGCGCGCATCGGCGGCCACAAAGGGCACCCGATCGACCAGTCCGCCGCTAAAGGAACGAAGCGGGCCCTGAAGCAGCTTGACGATCTGGTCATTGATCTCAACTCCGGTGGTCTCGGTATTGCCAAAGACCAGCGAGGTAACGACATCCTTGCCTCCCCCTGCTCCCAAAATCGCCACCCGAGCCTGGCGGCGCAGGTGGAAAGGCAGCGCAGTCACATCGGCTGCCAGATAGGCCACGTTGTCCGGCTTGCCGTCAAAGGCGATCACCGGAGTGCCCGAGGTTCCGTCGATTTCCAGCCAGTAGTGCTCGGGATAGGGGCCGGGAAAACGCTCGGAAAGCCCCCAACCAGGGGCGCCGAGCGGCGCTGTGCCGTCACTCGCGAGTACGGGTTCCAGCGCACCAGTTCGTAAGGGTTCTCGCCAGGCGCGGGAATGCTGAGCCAGGGATAGTGTTCGTTGGCCAGAGCCAGAGCCAGCAGTCCGACGACCAGCAACCCCCCCAGGCCGGGCCAGGGCCGTTGATGCTCGGCTCGGCTCAGGGCCAGCGCTCCCAAGGCTCCCAGCCAGGCGGCACACAGCACCGCGGTTTCGCCACCGATGCGTCCAAGCAGGGCCACCATAAGCCAGGCTCCCAAGGCGGCTCCCAGAAGGTCTATCGCATAGAGTTTCCCCACTCTGTCGGCGGCTCGGGATAGGATGGTTGAGACACACACTCCCCCCAGGCAGTAGGGTATCGTGGTCAGAACAATCAGGGCCAGGCTGGACACCGTGCCCCACAGGCTGGGTTCGAAGGCATGAGGCAGATGCAGTTGTCCAAGAAAGGTGAGCAATACCGACACCGCATAGGCCCGAGATGCTCTGGCCAGCCGTCCCGTTCTCGGGCCAACCGGTTGTAGCAAAACGTAAATGGCCCCTGCGCTCAGCCCGAACATCGCCAGCGAAACCGTGATCAAGGCCATCTGACTGCCGGTGGTGATGGTCAGCACCCGTGTCGTCAGCGTTTCCAGCATCAACATCGAGCACGAAACGAGAAACAGTCCAGTGCACAACCAGAAGCCAGCCTTCGCTTGCGTCTGGTTCTCCTCATCGGGGGGCAACACTTTTACCTCGCAGGCATCAAGATCTGCTCCAATTCTGAAAGCTTCGTTGCGCTCCTATGAAGCAAACTTCTGCCTTGGCTACTCCGATTTTCGGCGTTCGGCCTCGGCCATCTGCAAGAGCACCTGCCAGGGCTGGCCCCGGCGTTTCGAGAATCCATTCTCGTGCAGAAGCTCTGGCTGGCCCTCTCGCTTGCCCTGTTGCTCTGGTCCCCGCTTGCGGCCCGGCGACTCAGCGACGCACAGGTCGTGCGTCCGCCGGCCGATCAGACACGCGATCTCTCCACCCTGGCCCATTATCTTTGTCAGAACTGCGCTTCCGATGAGGAAAAGGCCGAACAGCTCTTTCGCTGGGTGGCCGAGAACATCGCCTACGACCTCCCTTCGCTTCGCCATCCCCTGCGCCCCGAAGACGTCTCTCCCCAGGTGGTATTGCAGCGTCGCCAGGCCGTCTGTTCGGGCTACGCCAATCTGTATCAGGCCCTGGGTCGAAAGGTGGGCCTCGAGGTCGAGGTGGTGAACGGTCGCACCAATTCACCGGTGGGTGCCGGCAACAATGGGGGCCACGCCTGGAACGCCGTCAAGCTGGACGGGGGCTGGGTGCTGGTCGACGCCACCTGGGGGGCGGGCTACATCTCGGGGGAAACCTTTTTCCGCTCCTACTGCGATGATTTCTTCGAGGCCGACCCCCGCGAGCTGATCCAGACCCACTTCCCCGAGGACCCGCGCTGGCAGTTGTTGCCCACCCCTGTCAGCCTGGACGAGTGGAGCACCTACACCTATCGTCCCCGCCATCGAGCAGGTCGGGGCGAGCCCGTAGCCCTGACCGATTTCCGCCTCTCGACCCCCGCCACTGCTCCAAGGGGCTCTGCCCAGCCCGGGGCAGCGCCTCGACAGCTCTATTCCTACCGACTGCGCGGGGTTCAACAGTTGCTGCCGCGCAGTGCCGAACTGCAGGAGGGAAGCCACGAGTTTCACCTTCAGGCGCCCGGAGCCGCCCGGGTCATGGTGCAAACGCCGGAAGCCAGCTACGACCTTCTGGCGGTGCCGGGCAAGCCTGGCTGGTTTCGCTCCATGGTGCCTATCGCCGGACCCTCCGGCGGCCTCATCCGGGTGCTGGCACAGTTTGGCTCCCAGGCCCGATTCGAGCCTCTGCTCGAGTATCGGCTCCCCTGAGCCCGAACGGCCTCAATAGCGAACGCCAAAGAAATACTCCTGGCAGCCATAACACACCTGGTTCGAGCCGAGTTGTCCCTGATGCTTGCGCCGCCCGCACCACAGGCAGGGCATAAAGTAGCGTGGGTCCAGGAGAAGTTCGTCGGGGCTGGAGTCGGTGGTTTCCCAGCGGGCCTCGTTACGGTGGCCGTCCCACAGCAGTTCGGCCACCACCTGGAACTGGCCCTCGTGATGGCGGGTGTACTGCTGCAGCAGTCCCTCATCGCTTTCTATCGCCAGGCCATAAGCTCTCGCCTCGATCAGCGGGCCCCTTCTGCCCTCGGCCTGTGCCCTTTCCAAAAGTTCCAAATTGGCCCGGCAAAAGGCCTCATATTCTGCCTGCGACTCAAAGCTCTTCATCTGGCAGGGTTCAACCCTCCCACTGGTCGTCCTGGCGCACGAGGCCGCCGTCAAGTTCCCGGTAGGCGTGGCAACGAGGCCAGCTAAGAGCTCTTTGCTGGCGGCGTCCGGCAATTCTGGCAGGTTCGGCTCCGGCGCTACCATCCGGGTACAGTCGCCCAGACAATACTTACGGGAATTGGTCTGGTGCTGGTCGGAGAAACTCAGCCCCGGGACTCGGGGTTCTGGAGCAATGCGCGCAGCCGGCGGAGTTCAGCTTCTGCGCGTTCGGCACGGGCTGCTTCCTGCTCGGCGCGGGCTGTTTCCTGCTCGGCACGGGCCGCTTCCTGCTCGGCACGGGCCGCTTCCTGCTCGGCGCGGGCTACCTGTTCGGCGGGGGTGGGGAGCAGGCGACCCTGGGGGTCGAAAATGCGCAGCTGGTCGCCGACGGGTCGGAAGTTCAGTTGCAGTGCCGGGCTGGTGTAGCCGGTGGCGGCCGGTACCAGCACGGGCAAGAAGCCGGAGCCGCCCCGGCGATAGACCTGGAAACGCGGCTCGAGGTAGTCACCCCGAGGATCGAAAAGCAGGTATTCCTGCACTCCTAAGGTTTCGTAGAGGGCCTTTTTGTGATGGAGGTCTTTGCGGCGAGTGGTGCGCGAGGTGACCTCGATGACAAATTCGGGCATCTTGCCTTCTTCCCATAATTTGTAAATCTCGCGGGGATGGGGGGGATGGTCGAGCGTGACCATCACGTCGGGAGAGAGGCTGGCTTTGGGATTGCCACGCTCGTAGTAGAGCATCAGGTTGCCGCTGACATAGACCTGGCGCCCCCGGAAATGGGCGGCCAGGGCCTCGATGAGGTTGGTCATCAGCTGGCGATGCAGGTCGGACTCTGCCATGGGTTTTCCGTCGGAACAGGGGTAGTCTGGTTCGTCGTCCTGCGCGTGAAGCATGGTGTGGTTTTCGGGCCGTCGAACGAGTTTCCCTCGGCCGCTCCTTTCCTGTGGGCTGAGGGCAGTGTATGGGCCGGGAGGGCACGGTGTCTGTAGAGAATCCATGGCCGGATGTGAACTTGTTTCGGGGCCGTTGGCGACTTTGGACATGCAATGGTAAAGAGGCCTGGCCCACTTGGAGGTGTTGGGTAATGGAAACTGGTCACCCAGGGATTCTCGACGCAAAGCATTCTGTACTGGCTGCAAACCCGGCCAGTGATGATAACGCTGCCGCCAAAATTTCAGGCCTGTCAACTTGCTACTTCCGGGGCCTCTGTTCGAGATGGTAAAGTCTTTGAAGTCTTTGGCCAGACTGTATGTAGCGGAGATGCCAGGGTGATTCCCACAGGAATGCACGGAAGTCCTCTCAGAGAAGAATCAGCGTTGAACCGGTTGAACCGGAGAAGCCATAGGAGCATCTGTCGGATGATCAAGCGATACGATGTCTGGCGGGTGCTGCTGGCCGGGACCCAGCCGGTGGATAGCTACGATGTTGGAGAAGCGGTAACCCAACCCGCTACTCACCCCTATTTGCTATTTCGGACGCTGGACCGCGAGCGAGCCGAGATTCGCGAGACCGTGGTGACGTTTCAGCGGGGCGGACTGTTGGGCCCGGCTTCGGGGCGTTGAGTCGAGTGACCGTTCATCGCCTGCTCTGGATCGACTGTGCGGCCGCCCTGGCCGGCGGCATCGGGCTGGCGCTCCTGGCGGATTGGCTGGGGGCCTTCACCGGCCTACCCGTGATGCTCATCCTTCGTCAGTCCCGCATCAACCTGGTCTACTCCTTGTTCTCTTTTGGACTGACTCGCCTGTCGCCTTGCCCCCGTCCCTGGTTGGCTACTCTGGTGGTCGCCAATTTCTCCTATGCCCTCTATTGTCTGGCCTTGCTATTCCACTACGCCTCTCGCTGTAACCCCTGGGGCTGGCTTTATCTGGTCCTCGAGGCCTCCCTGGTCGCGGCGCTGGCCAGCTGGGAGTGGCGGGTGTTTTTCCCGTCAGCAGCCGAAATGGACGGGCTTCAGCAATCTTTCAGGCCTCCAGGCTAGCCTGCCCCTAGCCTCCGAAAACAGAGAGGCACGAGTTCGAGGGAGTTCCGTCATGAATGTTCGCACCTACAGCCTGGGGGGTGTGCCGTCCGGCAGCCGCCAATCTCTTCGCGTTGAAGAGCACGACAAAACCCTGTCCGTGATTTCCGACGGGCGCATCGATGCCCCTATGATGGATGGCTTTCACAGTGCTGGCGCCGTCCAGTCGGTGCGCGATCCGCGCCTACAGTCACTGCGCAACGATACCCACAGCTGGTTCAAGGGCCACCTGATGAGGGAGTGGGAGTACGATGAAGACAAGGCGGCGCGCCTAAAAACGCTGGCCGACCTCAAGGCTGCTGGCAAAGACGATTTCCAGGGCATCATCCTGCAGAATTTAGGCCCCAGCTGGAAACTGAGCCGTAGCGAGGTCCGCTGTGGTGGATCCGGTTCGCTCACTGCCACGCTCAAAGAGGGCGACCAGACCCTGGGGGTTACCGTCGATCGCTATCGTGGCGACGGCCCCGACCTTACCCTGTGGAGCACCCGGCTCGAGGGCGACTTCCGCCGCTCCCATGTGGTGTCGTACTTCTCTGAAACCGATCAGGTGGTGGAATCGGCCTATCTCGTCGACCGGCGTGTTCCAGTCAAACACCTTATCGGCGACGAGTGGTTGCAATAATCAGCGACTCAGCCAGCCCTGGTCACAGGAATCGATGGTGTCCTTGGGGCGAAAGTTCACCTCGTAGCCACTCTTGTTGCTGGCATGGGCCACGCTGGTCCCGTTCTTGTCGATCACGGTCTTGGTGATGGAATCCAGGTCCCAGCCCTTCACGTAGCTCAAGGTCACCTGGCGATTGGCCTTGCCATCCGATCCGTAGTCGGTCCGCTGGTAGTGGGCACCGGTAAGTTCTTTGCTCACATGGGTTTCCCAGTAGCCCTCGCGATCCCGGTAGCTGTGCTCTTCGGTGCGAATTCCGGCACGAAAGGTGGTTTCGCTGCGGCCCTTCGGGCTGCGAACGTGCACCAGATTGTCGGCCGGGTTCAGGTCGGCCGGGCCGTTGTCGGCCTTGCGGAAGCTGTCGATCACCGCGTCCATTTCCTGGCGCAACTCGCGAGCCGCTTCACAGTCGCGTTGGAATCGGGCCGACATCGACTGCAGTCCCTGGTTGTTGCTTGGGTGCTTGAGTGACGGGGTGTGCATAGCGAGAACCTCCAGGGCTGTCCAGATTCGGTTTGTATAAATTACGATAAAATCGTGAACCTGGTGTTAACTCTCGGTTAAAAGTCTGTGTTTCCCCCGCTCGGGTTCCCGATTTGATCGTGGGCAGTTCCCGCCGTGTAATAGACCACGGGCTTCTCGGCCCAGGCGGCTTCGACGGCGTCGGACACGCGCCAACCCGCCACCGCTTCTGCCGGTGTGGCAAAAAAGGCCGACTCACCCTGGGCGGCACTTGCTAGCAGGCCGGAATAGGCTGCCTGGTTGGGAATCTGGGGGTCGAGGGGCAGGCTTACCGTTTTCTCGGCCGTGACCACCTCGATACCCGCCTTTCCATTGACGGTGAACTTCATCGTGGCCGGTTGATCGGCCCTTAACCCCAGGCGCTCGGCCAGAGCCGGTGGCAGCGCGCGCAGATGAACGTCCACGCCCGAGCGTTTTTGCTCGACGCCCTTGGCGTTGATCAGGTGAAAACGCACGCCTTCCCAACGCGGCAAGCCCACCTTCAAGTCGAAGGCCACCAGGGTTTCGGCCTCAGACGGCGGAGCTCCCTCGGGCGCTCCCTGGAGGGGGTCGTTGAAGCCGGAAAACTGGCCTCGAACCACGGTCTCTGGCACGATTTCCACGGCTTCAGCCGCTCGCTGCCGCTGCAATCGAAGTTGCTCACTGGTGATGTTGGTGGGCAGATCCATGGCCAGCGAGGACAGGATTTGCATCGCATGGTTTTGGGTCATGTCCTTGAGAATGCCGGTGTCGCGGAAGTAAGGACGGTCGTTGGACTTGATCGTCTCCAACAACTTGACTTCCACCCGTTCCACATACTGCGAGCGCAACGCTTCGTCTACTTCAGGGCGGGCTTTGAATTGCAGCATATGGGACATGCCCGGATAGCCCAGAAAGTGGTCGATCAGCAACACCTGTCCGGGCTCGAAGTCGCGTTCCACCACCTCGGCCAGTTCGCGGGCCTCGGTCGAGTTGGCCCCGAAGGGCTTCTCCAGCAGAATACGCCGAAAGGCCCCGTTCTCTGGGCTTTGCGACAGCCCGCTCGATTTCAGGTTGTCCAGCAGGGGCTTGTAGGCCTTGGGGGGCACGGCCGCCAGAAAGACGGCGTTCTCGCTGCCAACGTCGTGCTGGATCTGTTGGAAGTCCTCCGGACGAGTCAGATTGACCCCCAGCACCGAGGCCCCTTCCTCTTGCAATGACGTCAATGCCCGAAACTTCTCGAATCCTGCTTCACGGATGGGTTTCGAATCGGCATCGCCCTGGCGAAACCGCTCCAGGTAGGCCGCTCCCGACGAGGGCTTCGAGCCCATCATAATCAGCGCGTGCTGTTCGGGGTTCAGACGATCGGTTTCAGCCAGCTCCACCAGAGCATCGCGCACCGAGCGCTTGCTCACGAGGTCGCCGGTGGCTCCGAAAATGTAGAAGCGCGCCGAGGGTATGGGCCCCAGGCTGCTTCGCAACAGTTCCGTCATGTCTTCCACGGCGGACGGCTGCGGAGCTGAACTCAAGGTGACCTGATCGGTGGCCCCCAAGGTTTCAGCAGCACCGCCCTTGTCCACGCCCGTTGCCGACTGCCGGTAGATCCGGTGGGGCTGGGAAGGCGTTAGGGGGGACAGCATCTCCGATCATTCAGCAGGGCGATGGCAAAGCCTCCAACAGGAGGGATGTCTTAGTATGGACGGTTCTGTCAGTCTGACTGTAATAGTGTTATGCTTGGCATTCGATGAGGAGGTGTGGGGTGAAGTCCTTCATTCTTGCGTGGTTACTCTCGGCCAGCCTGTGGGCCCAGCCTTCGGGGCCCATCATTCGCCCATTGGGGGCCGATTTCTATCTGGTTCAATGTAATGCTTATCCGCTCAAGGTCGACGACCGGGTAGTGCTCACCCGTCAGGGTGTCGAGGTGGGGAAAGGCCAGGTCATGCGTCAAGAGGGTGGCTTTTGCAGCATCCGCCTGCTCGAGGGTCAGGCCCAGCGCTATGACCTGGTGTCGCTGCAGTCTCAGGGGGGCTCTGGCGACCGGGGGCCGGCGCTGAACCTGCATACGCCACCGGCTTCCAAGCCAGGCGCGGCGGCACGTCCCCGCCAGTCCCAGCAAGCCAGCTATTTCCATTCGCTCGACTTCAGTGGTCGTGTCTACCAATTGAATACCGGCCAGGTGCTCACACCGTGAGGTGGCTGCGCAGCTTCTGGTTGCTGTGTGCGGTGGCCTGGGCTCAACCCTCACCCAGGCTACCCGAGGGAAACTGGGTGGTCAGCGAAACTTCAGGCAGCACGGTGCAGGGCAACTGGTCCTATCGCGCCGGGGCAGCCGTGATACAGGCCCGCTGGAATAACGGCACCCAGGCCCTACTTCGTCTCGATTCGTGGGATGGCCAGCGCATACAAGTCTCCCGGCTCGATGCTAGCGGGCCCACCACCGGTCTCAGGGCCGTGTATTCGGGGGTTTGTCAGGGAACGTTGATTCAGGGGCAGGTCCATTGGTACTGGCCGGGCGGCTGTCGTCAGGGAAAGTGGACGGTTCAGTTGCCCCAGGTTTGAGCTTTTCAGGGTTTCATCATGACTCCCGGCTATGCTGCCCCCATGTTATCGCCGCTCCGCTTCCAATCGCCCACACTCTCGCGCCCGCTGGCAAGAGCCAATCGGCAGTCCCCGCAGGATCTGTCGACGGCTCCCTCGGACCAGGTCTGCCTCAGTGCGGCCCCAACGCCCAGCCGCACCTCGATCGGAGTTCGCGCCGGTCAGGCACTGTTGATCGGGTGCAGCCTCGTGGGCGGGGTGGTGGGGTTGGCCTCGGCGGCCCAGGCCCAGCAGGCTCAGGTCCAGGTGCGTCGCGGAGTGCGCTACGATATGACCGAGCAGCAGCTGAGCGAGCGGGTGCGCAACTCGCTGACGGCCGACCAGATCGGCGAAGGACAGCCCCACTTCACGGCCTGGGAGGTCGACTCCAATCAGTCGAGCAAGTGGTATCACAACCCGCGCACGTTGCAGGTGGACGAGCAGCACAGCGGACGCACCGTCACCGAGGGCGACCCCTTCCGCCAGTGCGCCCGGCAAAGTGCCGACGGCACCTGCCAGACTGCCAAGCCCAATCAGATTCGTTACAGCGTGCTGAGCTGCATCTACCAAAAGCAGGAAGACGGTCAGCTCTACCGGGTCACCCACAAGTCCTACCAGCACAACTACACCCATAACATGCAGCGCAACGTCTGCGGCGGCCACGAGCTGCGCTACGACGCCGGTGCCATGACCTTCATGCCTCACCAGGTCAATGCCGAGGGCGATCAGTTGTTCCTCAATCCCGCCAACATTCTTTCGATCGAAAAAGTGGGCGGCTAGATAGTCGGCTACGCCGACTTCTTCAGCAGTTGCCCAGGAGGCCAAGGAATCACGCCTCCAAGCAGGTCCACCCAGACCACCACTGCCACCCAGTGAAAGACAACCAGCGGCCACAGCGACCCGAAGCGCAGGTAGTGCAGGCTGTTCAGCAGGGCCAGGGCCAGCGCCAGCGCCAGGAAGCGCGGGTTCTCAAAGGCTGCCCGTGCCTCTGGCCCGCCTACTCGGCCCAGCAGCGGGTGCCAGAGCACGAATAGCACGGCGCTCAGCGCCACCGCGCCCCAGGGGTTGGGCGAGCCGGGTGCAGGCAGCAGCAGCACGCGCCAAAAGGCCTCTTCCAGGCAACAGGGCACCAGCCACAGGGCGGCCCAGCGACGCCAGCAGGGGCGACGCGGAGCCCAATGCAAGAACCGCCCCCGCAGCTTCCAGGCCAGCCCGGCGTAGAACAAGAGTTGCACCAGCAGCCACCCCCAGGCTTCGACGGGGGGCAAGGCCAGCGACTGCCACAATCGGTCATTTCCCAATGGAGTCAGCATTGGGGGATATGCGAAAACATCCAGGCGTCGTGGCGCTTGCCGTGCAGGGCCAAGCGGTTGCGCAGCAACCCTTCATACCATGCCCCCGACTTTTCGGCCGCCCGACGCGACGACTCGTTGCCCACCGCCACCACGATTTCCACCCGGCCCAGGCCCAGTTGCTCGAAGGCCAGCCTTGAGGCCGCCCGAATGCAGCCCACGGCGATCCCCTGGCCCCAGCGGCTGCGGCGCACCCAGTAGCCCAGGTTGGCAAAACCGTGCTCGCGCGACAACTGGTTCAGCCCGCAGCCGGCCACCAGGTCCCCGCTGCCCGGGTCGAAGACCGCTAGAGAATAGTCCTCGCCGCGCTCCCAGGCGGGCGGGCGCGAATGGGCATAGCTGATGCTCTCGTCCTGGCTATAGTCGGGGTGACACCAGGGCATCCATTCGCTGAAGCCAGCACCGGCCGACTCGCGGGCGGCTTCATAGAGAGCCCTCGCGTCCTCGGGTTGATAGGGGCGAAAGAGCAGCTCGACGCGTACTTTGTCGTCGGCCGGCAGCAGCAGTTCGAAAGCGATCACGCAGAAATCATCGCCCCCTGCGGCTATCGTGTCAATCGCTTTACAGGCCGTGGCGGGTGAAGGTCAGGCCAGGAAGTAAATCCCGTGACCAATATCGTCTGCAGTGTTGCCGGGGGTAATCAGGCCGGTCGCAGTATCCAGGGTGAACACCTGGTTTCCGGGGAAGTCACGCCCGGGTTCTGCCCACTCGGTCGAGGGCGTTTCCTGACGAGACCGCCGGATGGAAGGTTGGGAAACGAAGTTGGCCTGGATCATGGTTTGCTCTCCTGGATGTTTTGTCTGTAGGGACCAGCTTACACGGCAATCCTGAAAAAGCTCTCAAGGGCACACTCCAAGGGGGGGGCAAACCAGGCAGGATGCTCAAATTGTTTCCAGAATGTAACCAAAGTTACAGACAAATGAACTGGGGGGTGGGCAACATGCGCCGCGGCTTCACCCTTTACGAAGTCCTCGTGTCCATGGCCATCTTGACCTCGGTCATGGTGTTGGCCCTGGTCAACGGTCGAACAGCCGAACGGTCGAGCCAGTCTCAGGCCGTAGCCGAGTTGCTGGCTGGCGAGTTTCGTCAGGCCCATCAGCGGGCTCTGGCCGAACATCGTCCCGTGGCCGTCGTGGTACCTGGTCAGGGCAATTCCTGCCCCCACGCCAGTTCCATTTATCTCATGGCCGGAGAAGAGAAGCCTCGCCCTTCGCGCTCGGTAGACTTTTCCAAAGAATTTCCGCTGGCCATGGTCAGCGTGGCTCACTGGCCGCTCACCAGCGGCGTCACCACACTCGACCCACCCGCTGGCGTCACTGGCCTGGATGTGAGTGCCTGGGCCGGACCAGGCTTCAGCGATTATGCCTATGTCTACGACGCATCGGGTCGGCTGCACACCAATCTGTTGCCCAACTTCCAGGGGGCCTATCATCTGGTGGTCTGCACCGGCCTGGACTATGTGTCCTCAAATCCCACGGTGACCGGAACGGCTCCTCTCAATCATTTTGCCCTGTCCAAGGTGGCCCAGCCCTATACGGTGCGGCTCACACCTTCGGGAGGCGTCAGCGTGAGCAAGGGGCTGCTGAATGCCAGTCCGGCAGTGGCTCAGCTGGTTGGCAGTATGAACTCCAGCCCCCCGGCCAGCAAGGTGTTGGTAAGCAACAGTGCCAACCAGAATCCGGTCATCGCCTCGCTCGATTTCGCCCCGCGCCTTCCCGGCGCCGGCTCCAGCACGGCCTATGTCGACAAGGACGGCTTCCTGTCGTTGAAGGTCACCGCTCAGGATCCTGAAGGCGGGCCGCTGTATATTCGTTGGACGGCCAACGGTGGTAGCTTCTCCTATCAGGATCGGGTGAGAATGCAGTGGAACGAACAGGCTCAGGCCTGGACCTCCACCTGGGAGTGGCGCCCGCCCCAGGCTTTTGTGGCCGGACAGCAGTTTGCCCTCACCTGCCAGGTGGCCGACCCGCTAGGGGCGGTGGTCAGCCTGGCAGACCCGGCCCTACAAGGGGTTGAGCCCGTGGCCGGCGGCAAGATCGGCTACAACGACGCCGCCGGTGGCGCCAAGTTGGTGCTGCAGAACGGCACTCCTGTGGGTGGCTTCGGCGATGCCACCTACATGTTTTTGAACTTCAGTGCCGACGGCAAGCGTGCCGTATGGCGCACCGGTCCTGCCACCGTCACCTGCAATACCGATGGCACCTCACCCCACAGCATTCCGGGTTCGCACCAGAACCAATCGTGGTCGCCCGACGGCAGCAAGATCCTCTATTGGGATGTGAGCTTTCCCCTGCGGGTGTGTGTGATGAACGCCGACGGCACCAATAAGACTCCGCTGACCCCCAACAGTTCCAGTTACATGATTTATCAGGAGCCGCGCTGGTCGAACCGAGGCGACCGCATCCTGGTCTATCAAAACGGAGCCGCCATGCTGGTCAACCCCGACGGCACGGCGTTGGAGCCGCTACAGGGCGTGCCCGCTCAGGCCTACGGCTTTGACTTTAGCCCCGACAGCACCCGTATGTGCTACTTTCGAACGGGCACTGGGGGAGGTCTGTGGGTGTGCGACCTGACCGACAACCCCGGCGACGGACTCAATCCCACGCTAAGCAATCACGTGCAGATATCGACCGACACCCTCTATACGGCCCCACGCTGGTCGCATCGCGGAGACGCCATCGCTTACCACGCGTATTCCAGTGGCTATCGACTCAAGCTGATTCATCCTGACGGCAGCGGCGCCGTCAGTCTGGGGTATAATGCCACGGGCAACTACACCCCGCCCAGCTGGTGTCGATAGGTTGTCTGTCCGCGGTCGGGGTCTCAGCCTGGTCGAGACCCTCATCGCCTTCTTCTTGCTCAGCTGCGGCGTCTTGCTGATCACTCAGCTTTTCCTTTACTCGCTGCGCTACACTCGCCAGGTGGAGGCCCGCGCCCGAGCCCTGCTGGCGGGCGAACGCGCCTGGCAGCGCCTGCGCAACTGGGCGGCCGAGGTGAATGGTGGTCAGCTCAACTTCTTGGGCAACTGGGCCACCTATCAAGGGGTAACGGAAACCGACCCCGACGACGCCGAATTCCAGCTGCGCTACCAGGTGGCCGACCAGAACTTGATGTCGCCCTGTCACGAGCTTGAACGTCTCATTCCGGCCGACCAACAGGGACTGATGGCCCGCTCGGCCAAAAGGGTGTCCATTACGGTCAGCTGGCGTGGGGGCTCGCTTCAGTTGGCCGGGCTGGTGGAAGAGCCGCCGCGCCAATGGCGGGCCACCAATCCTCTGGTGGTGTCGGGCACCCCGCCCGATCCGGTCAACGCCTCCAATCCGGCCAACTTTACGGCAACCGCCTTCGACAGCAACGATGCCGCCATCGAAGATCTTGAGTTTCGCTGGTACGTCGACGCCATGTCCACCTCGGGTACGGTCACGCCCTCACAGAACGGAAAGGCGGCCACTTTCCTCCCTCAAATCACTCTGTCGGACGGCAGCACCCAGCCCAGCCCTCCAGGCCAGTGCCGGGTGAAAGTTCGGGCCGTGTATCGCGGCCAGGAGCGCATCGCCCTTTCTACCGTGATGAACGTGGCGCCGTGAAGACGCGAGCGCGTGGCATCACCCTGATCGAGGTCTTGCTCACCTGTCTGCTCTTCAGTGTAGCGCTGGGATTGCTGGCCGGATTTGTCGGCCGGGTGAGCGATGTGATGCGCTTTTCCAGCGGTAAGGACCGCACGGTTCAGGCGGCCCGTCTGGCCCTGGACCGCATGCAGGACGAACTCTCAGGTGCCATACAGCTCTTGGAGCCCGGATCCAGCCCCACCGACAAGCTGCAGTTCGTGCGCCTTGACCCTCGTGTGGCCGGTCGCCTGCCCAACCCACTTCCCAGCACGCTTCCCACCAGTTGGGACCCGGTCGACCCTGCCTTCCTGACTCAGGTCACCTACGCCCTGGTCGACGACCACCTGGAGCGCACGGCGTTGCACAATGACGGCAGCACCCGAAGTGAAACCCTGC
The DNA here is from genome assembly GCA_964649085.1 of uncultured Burkholderiales bacterium. Classification (GTDB taxonomy): domain Bacteria; phylum Vulcanimicrobiota; class Xenobia; order Xenobiales; family JADMJV01; genus JADMJV01. The sequence goes on from CAZYPN010000026.1 coordinate 41,456, forward strand.
TCGACCAGGTTCAGGGCCTGCAAACCGAGCGCCTGACCCCAACCAGCGTGCGTCTGACTCTGCTGGTGTGGGACAGTCGCCGCACCACTCGCTGGATCGCCATCGGGGGGATTCGCCTTCGATGATCCGCCGGGGCTCTTCCATCGTGGCCGTGTTGCTGGTGTTGTCGGCCATTCTGGTGTTGGGCCTGGGGCTGCTGGGCTCGCGGGTGTCGCAGGTGCGTGCCGCCCAGGACTCGCTGCAGGCCTCGCAGGCCCAGCTTCTGGCCGAAGCGGGTCTGGCCGACGCGCGCATGAAACTGGACAAACGGCTCAGCTTTCCTCCCAAGTTGGTAGACCAGGATGAGGTCATTTTCAGCTATACCGAAGACCTGCTCGACCCGGCCGGGCAGCGTGTGGGCAGCTATCAGGTGGTGATTGACCGAACCTGGGAAAAGGACCCCTACCGCCTGATCCGTGTAACTTCCGAGGGCCTGGTGGGGCCTGTCGAATCACCCAGGACGCGGCGCAAGATCAGCGCCGAACTCGACTGCGGCGCCAGCCCCACCGAGTGGATCAACTGGATAGACGAAGGGGGGCTGTAACTACCGCTGAAGCGGCTGAATGCTCAGAACCAGACCGTCTTCGCTCTTCAAGATTTCTCGGTCTTGCTCGATTACTCGATAGACCTTGCGGCCTCGAAAGGCCGCTGGAACCTGAGAATCGTCGAGCAATTCCCCCTGCGGCGTCTGGCCGGCCCTGGCCGGCCCGTTGAGCTGAACCTGGGTGGTGCGGCGGCGGCTGGGAACGCCGGTAATGGCCCCGCCCGTCGGGGCCGCGGGTGCTGTGGCCGCGGGAGCCGCCGGGGCCGCCTGAGGTAGGCTGCTCTGGGGAGACTTCGCCGGGGTGGCGGACGTGGCCGAAGCAGCGGGTGTGCGGGTTGAGGTGGGGGAGGGCTGCGAACTCTGAGCACAGCCGGCCAATAAAAGAGCGAGCAAGAACAGCCGCATGTCGAGGTTTTCTAGCTCAGAGAGAGTTGGCCTCCCGAGGAGTGCCAGGGAAAGGAGGTGCTGATGTGCGCGAACGATGGAATGCCTTGAAACGCGGTCTGACCGGCAAGAAGCAGCCAGCCGGTGGGTGGTTGCCCAGCGGACTGGCCGACCCCGCAATGCGCAGCCATCTGAGCACGCTTGCGGTGGCACCCGGCGAGGTGGCGGCCTTGACCCGCCAGCTGGCCACCTTGCTCTCGGGCGGCGTGCCGCTGGTTCAGGCATTGGGCATTCTACGCCAACAGCCCGAGAACCCCGTGCTTGGGGACGTGGTGGCCGACGTCGGCGCCCAGGTGGGTTCGGGCCATCGCCTATCGGCGGCCCTGAGTCACTACCCCAGGGTCTTTGGCCAGCTGTTTGTCACCATGGTGGCGGTGGGTGAAAACTGTGGGCAGCTCGACCAGTCGCTGCGCAATCTGGCCGATTGGCTGGAGAAAGACGACGCCCTCAGGCGCAAGGTCAAGGCGGCCATGACCTATCCGCTGATGGTACTCGGCCTGGCTGTGTTGCTTGCGGTGACGATGTTTGTCACGGTATTGCCCGGCTTTATCACCATCTTCGAGGACCTGCAAACCCCCCTGCCGTTGATCACTCAGGTGGTGGTGTGGATCACCAAAGCCTTGCGACACCCCCTGTTCTGGATCGCGGCCGTGGGCCTGGGTGCAGGCCTCAAGGCGGCCCTGCAAAAGGCCCAGGCCGACAGTCAGCGCAACGCACAACTCTACCGCTGGCTGCTCAACATTCCTGGCCTGGGGGGGCTGCTCTTTCACAGCAGCTGCGCCCGCTACTGCGCCACCGTGGGGGTGCTGCTCAATGCCGGCATGGACCTGCGACGCAGTTTGACTTTGGCGGCTGCTGCCAGCGGCAGCCCACTGCTTGAGCAGGATGCGAAGCAGCTGGTCAATGCCGTCATCCACGGACACGCCGTCGATGACTATATGATGGCCCATCCACAGCTCTACTCTGGCACCATGACTCAGATGGCCGTAGCCGGCGAAGAGGCCTCGCGCCTGCCCGAGATGCTCACTCGAGCCTCGCGTTTCCACGAACTGGAGGTGGAAGCTCGCATCGAAGCCATCAGCGCGGCGCTGGAGCCGATTTTGCTCAGCGGGGTGGCGCTTGTGGTGGGCACGGTGCTGGTGGCGATTTTCATTCCCCTCTACGGCATTGTGGCCACCCTGGCTTGATCGCTCTTTCAGAAGGGTTTCAGCCCGAGGACATAAGGTTGAGGCGTGAACATCTCGGCTCACTGTCTGCCCCAACGACCCGACCGCATCGCACGCAAGGCTCTCGAGGCTCTGGCCCTGGACCCGCAGCAGCATCGGCTGCTGGAGGAGAATCTGGCCAGCTACACTTCCCACCTCCACGATGACTACCAGCAGAGTCTGGAAACCCTGGAGGGTGGAGACCTGCTGGCCCGGCTGCAGAACGGTTGGGCTCACGGCGAGCATCGTTGGACCGACAAGCTGCGCCGAGATCTCCGCGACCCTTATTCCGACCAGCAGGTGGGAGAGCGATTTGAAGCCCTCAAAGCTCGTTTCATCGAGGAGGCCCGCAACTATCCCGGCCAGCTCTTCATCGCCGGCAGCCTGAGCAAGGGGCGTTTCGGGGCCCATTCCGATCTGGACGTGCTGGCCACGGCCTCGCCCGGCTCAATGCCTGCTTCCTCGTGGCAAACGGGCAGCCCGCAGTTTTTGCTCGATTCCTTTCCGGGCGCCGTGGCTGTGGGCAGCGATGGACAGGACCTGCTCAAGCTGTGGCGCGAGGGCCTGGGCCGCAAGGGCCTGGAACTTCACGATGACTGGAAAGTGGCGCGCCACACTTACGTTCAGCGCCAGCCCGAACCCATCCCAAAAAGTGGCATGATGTGGAGCTTTGCCGACTTACCCTGAGAGGCATCCGGCGAATTTCTGGGCCAGACCACTAAACTTTTGTCTTCCGCCAGTCCTGGTAGGCAAAGAAGCAGTCGAGTCCCATAGGCACAATGGCCATGCGACAGGTCCAGGCCGGCAGGTCGGCTTCGGGCACCCAGGCGGACCATTCAATATGGTCGGGGTGAAATTCCATCGGGCCCTTCCATTCCAGGCGAAAGATATGGATCCAGGCCCGTGATCTCGCCCCCTGGTGAAAGTGGCTGCAGACGAACTCGGGGTTGGCCCCAACAATGCCCACCTCGGTCTGCAATACCCGACGGGCGGCCTCTTCATAGCTCTCGCCACTTTCGACCACGCCGCCCACAAAGACGTCGTGCATGCCCGGAAACAGGTCTTTGGTCGAGGTTCGCCGATGCACGAGAACCTCGCCCTGGTCGTTGTAAATCAAGATTTTGACGGCCCGATGCATCAGGTTCTGCTCGCGCATGGCGCTGCGGGCCACGTGGTCCACCACTCGATTCTCGCTGTCGACAACTTCCACGGTTTGCTGGCTGACGTCGATGCGTTGATGCGCTTTGGGTGCCTCCTGCTCAGCGGGGTCTGACGGCAGGTTGACCTCGCGCAAGAATTCGGCATCGTTCTCGGGCACCGAAGGGTTGATGAACATCCCTGTGCCAAGTTCAAAGCCTGCACTTTTCTGCAATCGGGGCACGATGGTGATATACCAATGAAATACACGTCCGCCCAGAATTTCAGCGTGCGACGAGCGCACCACCAGGTTATAGGGTGGGTCGCCCAGGCCATGATAGAGCCGGGCCAACAACTGTCGCAGCAGAACCGCCAGCTCTTCCAGTTCGGCATCGGTGGTCAGGGCATAGCTGCAACTGTGGCGACGCGGCAGAATCCAAATGGAGAACGGCGAGAAAGCGGCGTAAGGAACAAAAGCCACAAACTCTTTCGTTTCGCCTAGGATACGGGTGCGCTGACGCAGTTCCATCTCCATTTCATCGCAAAATACACAGCGTCCGTGCTGATGATAGTAATGGTTGGCCACTTGCTGTCGGTCCAGCACCTGTCGGGGTGTCACTGGCAGAGCCACCACCTGAGAGTGCGGATGTTCCAAGGAGCAACCGGCGGCCTGCCCGTGATTCTTGAAGATCACCACGTGCTCGGTTTCGGGCTGCAACCAGAAGGTACGATAGCGCTGGCGCCAGGCCTTCAGTACGAGGCTCAGGTGGCTGGGCACCATCAGGGCCAGCGTGGTGTTATGCAAGGGAGACTCGGCCACCACTTCGTGATGGCCAACCCCCTGCAGCCACCGGGCCAGTTCCTCGCCCCGCAACTCGGGGCGAGCCCCGGGGCTGACCACCGGAAAACGGTTGGGAAAACTGCGCACCAACCAGCCCGAAGTTTCATCGCTGAAGCACAGCGTTTCTCCCGGAGTGCGGGAGTCGTGCCCCGGACAAAACGGGCACTGGCCCTTCCAGGTAGGTCGCTCATGCGTCCACTCGCCGACCTCGCGGTGAAAGTCCTCGGGCCTGCGTGCCCTTTCGGGAGCAAAGACGACCCACTCTCCAGTGGCCACACTCAGGCGCAGTTCAGACATCCCCTGGTTTTCCCGCTATGGGCGGCCGAAGCCTGGCTGGACACCAGCGCTCAGGTCAACGATTCGGGCAGGGGTTTCCCCTTGCCATCTGTAATCCTGGGCCGTGCGCTATTGGTACCTGGTGCTGCTGGTCCTGCTGGCTCTGCCGGTGGCCTCACAAGGCCCCGACGACCTTAACGTATTGCGTTCCGCCTGCCAGTTTTTCGCCGGCTCTCCGCTCACCGCCGACGAGTGGGCCCGCATCGAAGCCGATGCCCGCAAGGATTTCGCCACTCAACCCGAGCAGTCCAGGGCCCAGCTGCAGGAGCTTCGCCAGCTGGGTTCCACGCTCTCCCAGATCACCGAGCCCGGGGCCCTGATCGAGGTGCGTCAGGCAGGGCTTTACTCGTTTTACCAGCTGCGCCAGTCGGGTCAGCACGACCTCAGTGCAGAAATTGTGCTGCAGCGTGCCCGTCCGTTGGCGGTCGACCCGGCCCATCAGGTGCTGCTGCTCGAAGCCGACCTCGACGGGGTCATGGCCTATCTCAGTCTCCTGCGTCAAAGCCAGGGCGGGGCCCCCTGGTCTGCGCACGAGGCTCAGCAGTTCCGTAGCCAGACCGTCCAGAATTTCGCCCGACTGCCCGATGCTTCCAAAGCTTTCTTGCTGGGGGGGCAAATCTACTGGAGCGTGATCTCGGCCCAGATGCAGCGCCTTGGCCAGCAACGCCAGGCCGAGGTGCAGCAACGGCTGGCCCAACAGCAGCAGGTGCCGCTCTCGATGGATGCCTACCAGGCCCTCAGCAACCTCAGCCGCAGCCAGCACCTCACCACCATGAACATTCTGGAGAACATGGGCGGCAGCGGCGACTACTGGGAAATGGTCGAGCGTCCCTCGTGGTGAGCCTGGAATAGGCTGCGCTCGAAGGCGACTCTGGGGGGCGGAGGTCAGGACATGCAACGAACCTTAGGTTGGCTTCTCTCGCTGTGTATCACAGCCATGGCACAACCCATCCCCTACGCCAGTCAGCGTCCCGGTGGGGCTCTCAGCGACCCCCTGGAACAGCCACGCGACCTTACCGGGCGCTCGGTGAAAACCCCCCGGGTCCGCGCCATTCACGGCCGTGAATTGCCCGGGAGCAGCGGTTGGCTCATGGAGCACGACCCCTGGCTGGCCTACCAGATGGGGCGCGACCTCGGGCTACGCGAGTTCAGCCGGGCCGACGGCGCCTTTGGCGACGCCGGTCGCCTGGGGGGCAAAGTGCTCGACGATCAGGCCACGCCTATGATGAGCCGCGATCACGTCAACAGTTGCGTGGCCTGCCACAACGTCCCCTGGCGCGACATGGGGGCGGGCATCACCATCCAGAAAAACGCCGCCACCGGCCGTAACACGCCCCACGGCTTTGGCGGCGGTATCGTGGAAATGATCGGCCAGGAGATTCGCTCCCAGCTTATGGCCCAGGCCGATCGCAACGGTAATGGCTGGATCGAGCTCAGCGAGGCCAGCGGCCCGGCCCGGGTCCAGCCGGTATCGGGCGAGTTCCTCGACTACGGCTTTTTCGACGATCGCAACGGCGACGGCCGCCCCGATCTGAATCGAATCGTTTTTGTGTGCTACCTCGACGCCCAGGGGCGGCGTATCCCCTGGGCCCGCAGCCTGAACGATGCGGGAGTGGCCGGATACAACCTCGAGGTTCAGGTTTTTGGCCACGGTCAGCGCGACCGCCTCGGCCACGGGGGGCTCAGCGCCACCTTGCGGGCGGTCAGTTCCAACGCCTGGGACATGCACTCGGGGCTGCAGGCCCACGACCCCACCGCCTCGCGCGAAAGCCAGGCCGGACTGACCGGCTTCAGCCTGGCGGGCTGCTGGCAGTTCTTCACCGGTTTCACGCGCGATGCCGGCACCCGCAAAACTCCCAGCGGCATCAGCCTTGACGATCCCGATCGCGACGGAGTGGTGGAAGAAATTTCCCAGGGCGATCTCGACCTGCTCGAGTTCAGTCTGCTCAATCACCCGGCCCCGGCCGAAAAGGTCGACGCCCGATTTCAACGGGGGCAGAGCCATTTCCAGGCCATTGGCTGCACCGACTGCCATCGCAGCAGTTGGTCAGTGCGCCAGGACCGCCGCTTTTTCGAGCTAAAAACCAGCTACGTGCAGGGCCGGCTTCAAGGTCGCCTGCAGCGGCTGCACGGCGGCCCGGCCCGCTTCGAAGGTCTCTACAGCGATTTCCGTCACCACGATCTCGGCGAGGCCTTCTACGAAGTGCAATACGACGGTAGCCGCAACCGCAGCTTCCGCACCAGCCCGCTCTGGGGCGTGGGCAGCACGGCTCCTTATGGTCACGATGGGGCCAGCCTCAGCCTGGAAGAAGTCATTGTGCGCCACGGAGGCGAGGCGCTGGCCTCGCGCCAGCGCTTTGAACAGCTGGCCCCCGAGCAGCAGGACGAACTGGTGCACTTCCTGCGCGGGTTGACCCTCTACAGCAGCGAAACCCTGCCCTGTGACGTGAACGGCGACGGACACATCTCTCAGCACTTCGAAGTGGCCGGACAGGATACCGGCACCGAGTGCTTCAATCCCGAATGGCTTTTCGCCACGCCCGGGCGTATCGAAGGCATGGTCAGCGACGGCGAGGGCGGGCGCATGCTCAGCAAGGCGCTGACCAACCTGCGCCAGGCCTACCGACTCGATTTACCGGCCCTGCGCGACCGCGACCACGATGGATTTGCCGACATCCTGGAACTACAACGATATCTGAGTGCACGGAGGAAACCATGAAACTCACCACCGCAGCTCTGAGCCTGGCGCTCAGCGGCGCCGCCACCGCGGCCTGCTGCTACTTCGCCGCCATCAACAAAGACGTCACCCAGCCCGGGCAGCGCGCCTTTATTAGCTGGGATGAGCAACTGCAGCTGGAAACGTTCACCGTCCAGCCCCAGTTCCAGGGCAACGCCGAAGAATTCGGCATGGTCATCCCCACCCCGTCCCAGCCCAAACTGCAAGAGATGCCGCGCGACTTTTTCCGCGCTCTGGCGGTGTTCACCATTCTCGAACCGATGGACGTCAGCAAGTTCAAGCAAATGCGTCGTTCTATGCCTTCGTCCTACAGCGAAGGTGTTCGTCAGACCAAAAGCAGTCGTCCTCCCGTGCGGGTGCTTGAGCGTGGGGTTGTGGGCAACCTCGACTACAAGATTCTCGAGGCCGACAAGGCCGACGCTCTCTTTCGCTGGCTCAAAGACAACAAGTATCACTACGGCGGCGACGAGTCGACCCTCAAGTTCTACATCCAGCAGCGCTGGAACTTCACCGTCATGAAGATCGACCCGCGCCAGATGAAGAAAGGGCCCGACGGCAAGTTCCTCGGCGACATCACGCCCACCCGCTTTACATTCAAGTCTAAAAAGCCCATCTACCCCTTGCGCATCACCCAGATCAGCGTCAAAGACCAGACTGACGTCTTGCTGTACGTGATGTCGCGCAAGAAAATGGACCTGGACGGCAACTGGTCCTATCAGGCCAACTTCTTTTCCATGTGGACCCAGGCCATGAGTTGGGCCGTGCCCGAGAAGCTCACGGCCGAGGAGAAACGTTGGAAGTCCATCCTCGAGAAAAAGCCCCTCCAGGGCAGCCCCCAGGGGGCGCAACTCGAATGGGCCGGCAAGCTCACGCGTGACCGTCTCGCCGTGCTTACGGGCGATCGCGCCTACAACCGCGAGGCACCCCCTGAAGAAATAAAGAAACTCAAAGTGCTGAGCGGGCACCTCAAGCAGGATTGGTATCTCACCAAGTTTCGCAAATCGTTCCAGAAGGCCGAGATGACCCACGATATCGGGCTGGTCGAGGCTCGCTATCAGGGCCAGGCTGACGACCTGGAATACGTCAGCATCCTCCCCACCTCGCCGCCTTAAGAGCCTGGCCCGGCACCGGGCCGGTCTGGATTGAGAATTTTTTCAGCCACTCCCGCTAGGCTCTGTCCATACAGATACAGGGAGAGCAATGACCATGGAACTCAAGAACCGAGCCGAAGGAATTTTCAACCGATTCATCTCTACGGGCAGCCTGGGAGAAGGTGCCCGTCGCAGCGAGAAGCTGGGCATGATGGACCGCATGAGCGCCACCGGCGGCGACGTCTACGAAGCCGTTTTTCAACAGGACAACAACCCCGCCCTCGACCAGAACCCCGCCGTCGGTGTCATGAGCGGTGATGCGGGCAAACTCAAGCAATTCCTCGAACAGGGCTTCATGGCCGAACTCGAGCAGGGCCTCAACGAACTGATGGGACCCACCCCCGACCCCGCTACCCTTTCGGAAGAGAAGAAGGCCGAGTTGCGTAAAGAAATGGAAGAACTCGTCAAAATGGGCATCATGACCCAGGAAGACCTGGAAGCCGCCTTCAAGCCGGCCGACCAGCCCGGCGCCGCTGTCAACGGAACCTACGACGGCACCATGACTCGCGACGAGGCCGGCAACCTCAAGGTGATCTTCGAGACCAACACCAAAGAAGAGCACGATGTCGAGTGCTTCTTTGCCGACGGCCAGGGCGGCAGCTTTTTCCTCGACGTGACCAACATGGGCGACCACCTCAGCCTGCGGGCCGTGCGTATGGGCTCCGAAGCTGAATACAAGGAAGAGATGATTCTCCGCGACTGAAGCCCGGTTGCTTCTGCACGATGGGCCCTCGCTCCGGCGGGGGCTTTTTGCTGCTGCTACCCCCGGCTCAGTCCGTCACCAGCTGGCCCCGGCCCCGCCCCCGCTCGACGAGCCTCCTCCCCAGGAAGATGAGGAACTCGACGACGAGCTCGACGAAGAACTCGACGAGCTTTCCGATCGCTGCACGCGGGGAATGGTGTAGTAGCTCTTGTTATGGTAGGAACAATGAACGCAGTTGGAGGTCCTCACTCCGCGCCCCTCGCTCCATTCGGTGGCGCTCGACAGGGTTTCGCTGGTCGTCGACAGGGTGCGCCGCGAGCAGCGCGGGCAACTCGAGTAGCCGCTGAGCCAGGCGGAATAGCGGCTCTTTTGGGAGAACTCGCATTCGGGACAAAGCCAGATGTCATAGTCGACCGAGCCGATCCGCTCTTCGGCTCGCTCTCCTTCATCCAGGTGCTCGTCGTCGCTCACCTCGTCAAGCAAAATCATGTCGCGTTGGCAGTTGGGGCAGCGCCTGCGTCGGTAGCGAAAGTAGCGATAGATGGCGTAGCCTACTCCGGCCAGGCCTCCCGCGCCCCCGGCTCCCATGGCCCAGCTAAAGTCTCCTGAATGCACGGGCGAGCGCATGGGGTGTGGGGGAGGGGCCGCCGCCGGCGCGCTCGGCGCCTCGGGAGCGCCGAGCAGCGCTACGGCCAGCTCCACCGATTGGGCGGGATGTCCGGCCTTCAGCGCTTCCTCGGCCTCGCGCTGGAACTTCTCCATTCGGGCCGACGAATAGCGCCCGGTCGATTCCGGGCCCAGGCGCAGGGACAGTTGGTGGCTGCGGGGATTGAGCACCAGCAGACCGTCCTTGCCCGCCACGGCCCAACTGCGCTGAAGTTCTTCGGCCACGGCCGACGGACCGGCCGGTGCCTTGTCTTTGTCTTTGAGCAGAACGGTCAGCAACTGCACGTCCTGGCTGGCGATCAGCCCCTCCAGATCGCGTTGCAGCCGGGCCCGAGCATCCTTGGGCAGGCGCTGTCCAGGGTCGACGATCAGGCTACCCTTGGGGCGCGGGTCGGCCAGCGACTGAACCAGTGCCGAGGGCCGTTTCAGGCCAGAGTACACCACGGGTTGCAGGCGCTTGCACAAGGTTTCCGTGCAGAACACCACGCCCTGATCGGGGTGGCCGGCGCGAAAGTGCGGCACAACCTGCGACTCCAGCAGTTGCTTCAGGTCGGCGTCCGACCAGTACTGGCGCACGCCATCACCGGTGACCACTTCCATTCGCCGTTCCTGAATCACCACCAGAAAGAGCAGGCCGTTGTTGACCCCGCGCTGACCCACCCCCCAATAGTTGAACAGTCGATGGGCATAGTCTCTGGGGGCCATGCCGCTGCATTCGGGCAGGATCACCACCCCTACCTCACTGCCGTTGGCTCGTCGCAGGGCCTCGATACACCCGTGCAGTTGCTGCTGCTGAGCCGCGCTCAGCACACCACACATATCGCTCACCCAGCGGTTTTGGGCCCTGGGGTTGGGCACTTCAGTGTAGGGCACCCCCCAGGCGGGCACGGCCCACAGCAGCAGAACACACAAAAGCAGTCGCATTCTCAGGCCTTCGGCCCAAAGCTCAAGGTTCCGTTGTAAACCCGTCTTGGGGTTTGGACTCAGGCCTGGGGTTTTCGGCGCAGCAACTTGCCGCGGGTCTTGTCGCCCACGAACTTTCCGTCCTTGACTGCCAGCTGCCCGCGCACCGTCACATGGGTGGGCTTGCCATCGATTTCCATGCCCTCAAAGCCGCTGTAGTCGTTGTTGACGCTGTGCTCTTTGGCCGTGATCTTGCCGCGATAGTTGGGGTCGTAAATCACCAGATCGGCGTCGCTGCCCACCGCGATCGTTCCCTTGCGGGGGAACAGTCCGAAAATCTTGGCCGATTTGGTGCTGGCGGCATCGACAAAGCGGTGAATATCCAGGTTGCCGCGGCTCACCCCATAGGTGTACAGCAGGTTTACCCGGTCTTCGATGGCAGGAATGCCGTTGGGAATGGCCGTGAAGGCATCTTTGCCCATCTTCTTTTGCTCCACATCGAACGGGCAGTGGTCGGTGCCCACCGTGTCTACCAGCCCCTGGGCCAGGCCGTCCCAGAGGATCTTCTGGTTGCGTTTGTCGCGCAGGGGGGGCGACATGACATGCTTGGCACCCTCGACGCCGGGGCGTTCGGCGTAGGTCTTGTCGAGCATAAAGTGAGGAATGACCGATTCCACGTAGAGCGGAATGCCTCGCTGTTTGGCGGCCACGGCGGCCTGCAGCGCCGGCCCGCAGGACAGGTGCACCACATAGCCGGTAGCCCCGGTGTTTTCCAGGAAGGTGGCAAAACGACTTGTGCCCTCGGCCTCCACCGATTCGGGCCGGCTGGGTTCATGCCACTCCGGTCCCGTCTTGCCTTCGGCCAGCAGTTTCTGCTGCAGGCGGCCCACCAGTTCGGCGTTCTCACAGTGGGCCGTCACCACCACCCCCAGTTCTTTGGCCAGCAACATCGTTTGATACATCTCGTCATCGGTCACGCCGAAGAAATTCTTGTAGGACAGGAAGATCTTGAACGAAGTGGTGCCGTCGGCCACGATCTCGCGCAACTGCTTCTCGGTGGTCTCATCGAACTTGGAGATCCCCATGTGAAAGGCATAGTCGCAGGCGCTGTTGCCCTCGGCCTTGGACTTCCACAAAGCATAACCGTCTTTCATGGCGTCTTCGGTTCGGTTGGGGCAGCACATCTCGATATAGCAGGTGGTGCCTCCGATCAGGGCGGCCCGACTGGCTGTCTCGTGGGTGTCCTTGGCAAAGGTGCCCATGAAGGGCAGATAAATGTGCACGTGAGGATCGATAAAGCCCGGAAACACCAGTTTTCCACTGGCGTCGATGACCTCGCAGCCGGCCGGAACTTCCAGGTTCTTGCCGATTCGCGTGATGGTCTCGTCTTCGATATAGATATCGGCCACGGTTCTGGAATCGGCCGTTACGATTTCACCATTTTGAATAAGTAGCGCCACGGATATACCCTCCAACAAACTTCTCTGGGCGGGCGCTTCTTCGGCGGGCCCCCGTCCACCTATCCGGGTGTCAGGCAACCCCCAGGAGGGATTCCCCGAGCCCCGGTCGAAGCGCGGCTTCGCCCCGATGGAGATTCAACTTTTCTCCTCGAGGGGACAAGAGAGAAAGCCCATAAATAAAGGCTTCAGTGACAGTTAACCCAAGAAAAAAAAATTGAGTTAACTACCAGGACTTGAATAGTATTCAAGTCGAAGGCGCCTCCGAAAGGGGCCGTCACTTTGAAGAAAGGAAGGTGAGAGCATGAAGCATCGCTTCACTTCAATGGTCGCCCTCTGTGTCCTCAATCTCGGGATACAACACGCTTCGGCCGAGACACTCTACTCGGCACGCAAGGGCGACACCCTCACCAAGGTGGCTAAGAGCCACCAGATCACCGTAGAGAAACTCCTGGCCGCCAATCCTGCTCAGTCGGGTGTGGCCAATCTGGCCGAAGGCGTTATTCTGGTCATTCCCGATGCCGAGGAAAAGGCCGTTCGCGAAGAGGCCGATCCCGCTGCTACGGCTGTTCGCATCGAGGGCAAAACCCCCGAACCACAGCAGGTAGCCGCCGAGACCGACGAGTTCGTTCTCGACCGTCAGGGCAACTATCGCCGTCGCCCCAGCATGAGTGCCCGCCGTGGCAACTTGCTGCGCGGGGTTACCGGCTCGGCCCATCGCTTCCTGGGCACCCCCTACGTCTTTGGGGGCACCAGCCAGGGTGGTATCGACTGCTCCGGCTTCACCATGCGGGTCTTCGCCATGAACGGCATCAAACTGCCGCGCACGGCCGACGTGCAGTATGCCGCAGGCAGCCCGGTGAAGAGCGGTCACGAAGAGCCCGGCGATCTGGTGTTCTTCGAAACCTACTGCCCCGGTCCGTCCCACGTGGGTATCTACCTGGGAGGGGGCAACTTCATTCACGCCTCGTCCTCACGCGGGGTCTGTGTCAGCAACCTCTCCGACTCCTATTACAAGAGTCGCTACCTGGGCGCCCGCCGCTTCTTCTAAGCCAGGCAACGCCTTCATCAGGGAGCTCGACCCATCCGGGTCGGGCTCTTTTCAGTTGCGCGGACTGAACAACTCGCCCACTTCGTCAAAGTTCAGCTCTTCTCCGCACAGCACGCGCGTGCGCTCGTCGAGCAGCACCGATCGCCCCAGCAAGTCGCTTTGCGACTGCACCTTGTGGGCTCTACGCACGCTGTCGCCTATCACGGTAAACTGTTGCTGATCGCCGGCCCGCAAAATACCCACCGTCAGCAGCCCGCTACACAGCCCCGCCCCCACGTCAAACGACTCGTGCTCGCTCAGATTCCAGCGCGAACGCAGCCGACTCACCACCTGCTCCAACTCCATGGCGGCTCGCACCGCTGCCAAGGCCGGCCGCGCCAGCGGGCGCAGCAGCCCGAACACCACCAGTTGAGCGTCGCCCTGGTAGGTCAGCACCGACCCCCCGTGGCGCTCATAGCAGGCCACGGTTTCCTCGTGGTATTCGTTGAGTAACTCCAAAATTTGCACCGGGCTGCGCCGTTCCGAAAGCGAGGTGTAGCCGCGGATGTCGGTCACCAGAATGGTGGCCTCGCCCACCCGGTCGGGGGTTTCTCCTCGCTGCACCAGGTCCAGCACGATGCTGTCGGGCACAAAGCGCCGCAGGGCCGATACCGACATCAGCGTGCGTCCCAGCAACAGCAGAAGCCCGGCCAGCGCCACCGAGGTCACCGGCTCCTGGCTCAACACCCAGCCGGCGCGGGTCAGCCAGAAGTGCCCCAGCCAGGCCAATCCCAGCCCTGCCAGGCTGACCAGGGTCAGCTCGGCAAAGCGGCGAGCCTTCATTCCCAGACCGGCCACCAGAGCGCAGGCCAACCCGGCCAGCAGCGTTCCCCAGCGACTTTCCCGCAGGTCCTGTGGAGGGCGCGGTGCCAGCAAAGTTTCCAGCAGCTGGGCGTGCACTTCGGCTCCCTTCATCGGGCCCACCGGTGTGTCAAAACGGTCGCTCTCTCCGGGCATCGCGTCGCCCACCATCACCACCGCGCCCTGCAGGGGCGGCAGCGGTTCCTCCAGCAGCCGGGCGTAGGAATAGCGCAGCCGCCTGGGGCGCTGCCAGCGCACCAGGCACTGTTCGGGCAGCCTTTGCGATCCCAGTTGTAGGGGCGGGCCAGGGTGCAGGGGCTGTCGCTGCAGCTGGGCGGCCACGGCCAGGGCCGCCGCCGGATAGGCGGGGTTCAGCTCCCGATATACCAGGGCCAGCGAGCGCAGGCGCCCCTCCTGGTCCTCCATGCGGCTGTGAATCAAGCCCACCTGCATTCGCTCCCGCAGCTGGGCCACGTCCAGTCCCGGCAGCAGTGATGGTGGCTCTACCTCCGAACTGCCGGCCCTGCGCCGGGCGGCACCGGCCAGCACCACCCGGGGAAACTTCTGAACCGCCTCGGCCAGAGCTCGATCCTCGTCGGTCGAGTTCGAGGCGGTGTCGAACAAAATGTCGTAGAAGACGCAGCCCACCCCGGCCCGTTCCAGGTTGGCCAGCACCCGGGCGTGCAGGTTGCGAGGCCAGGGCCAGCGGTGCACCTCCAGGCAGGCCTCGTCAATGCCGGCCAGCACCACCCTGGTGGCTATGGGTGCCCGGCTGTGCAGCAGGGGTCGGTCCCAGAGCCAGCCGCTCAGCCAGGGAATCGGGCCCAGCAACCAGGCCGCCCCGGTGGCCAACGTGGCCACCGCCAGTGTGGCTCGAGGGGCGCCCCGCCCCCAGGAACGCGGCCGCCCGTCGGAAGTGCGGCGGGGCTGGCGCCTGACCAGCGCCTGGCGAGCCTCGAATACCGGCACAGGCTCGGCCTTGCCTTTCAGCACCAGAGGTTCCAGCGCTTCGGCCTCCACCCGAATCCCGGCCTGCTCGCGGGTCCGCTCGGAAATCAATACGCCCTTGCCCAGCTTGCGGGCCGCGCCCATCAGGCGAGCGGCGGTGTTGGTGGTGTCGCCGATGGCTGCAGCCGCCTTCAAACCGCTGGCTCCTACCTCTCCCCAGGCCACCGGGCCAGTGCACACGCCGCAATGAATGGCCTCGGGTGGCGCCTCCCAACTTTGCATCAGTTCGGGCACCCGGCGACACAGATCCAGCCCGGCTGCCACCGCCCTCAGGGCGTGGGCCTGGCGGGGGTGCAGTGTGCCAAACCCCACCATCTGGGCGTCTCCTTGCTGATCGAGTATCAGCCCCTGATGGGGCAACAGCACCTCGCCCAGCAATTGGGAATACTCGCGGCGCAGGCGCGAGGCCCGATGATGGTCCGACTTTTCCAAGTCGAGCAGAAACTGGGGCAGCATCGTAAAGAGAATGCTGGCTTCGCGCATTTCGCCGTCTTTGGACTCCGGTTCGGGCGTGGAGAAGGCCTGTACCAGTCGGGCTGCCAGCGGGCCTTGCAGCATCAATCCGGTCACCAGCGCCCCCAGCGAGCCCAGCCACACCGGTACCACCGCCCCCACCAGGCCCCGTCGCGCCAGTTCCAGTTGCAGCAGGGCCCAGAGTCCCAGGCTCAGCAGCCAGACCAGGCCGGCCCCGGCCGGTTGCAGTCGCGACAGCAGCCCGCACAGCCCGGCCAGCCAGGCCGCTCCCAGGGCCAGTTGGAAGGCCAGCGGTAAAGGTTTCCAGCCATGGCCACTCAGCAGGCTGTCCCACAGGCTGCCCAGCAGTTCCAGGCGGGCCATGCTGCCGGTGGGGGTTTTGCGGTCCACCTGCTCGGCGCTCTGCAAGTAGCTACCCAGCACCACCACCTTACCTTTCAGGTGCTCGGGGTTCTGAGCGGCTGCCAGCAGCGGGATGGGTGCCAGGCGAAAGACCCCGGTGGGCCCGCTCACCATGGCCTCGGTTTCGGCGAAGTGAAACAGCGGATAGAAGCGCCCCTGGCGGTCCAGCGGCAATACCAGGCGGTCCACGGGGGTGCCCTTCACCCGCGCCAGTTCGCTCATCAGGGACGTGGGCCGACCCTGGCGTAGCAACTGAAACCGGCGCACCACCCCGTCCGGCTCGAGAAGGGCCTCGTCCAGCGCGTCGGGCATCACCACCCTGGCTCCGGCGCTTTCCAGGAAGCCTCGAAACTCTTCCAGTTCGGCCTTGCCCAGCCCGGCACGGGCCGAGTCCTCGTCAAGACCCACCAGCACCAGTTGATCCACCAGAGGTCGGTCCTGCCAGTGGCGCACCAGTCGTTGGCGCACATCGTAGCTGGCCCATTCCAGGCTGCGGCCCAGGCCCAGCTGGCCCAGCAGCAGGCCCAACAGTGCCGCAAACAAGCGCAGTCGCAGGGCCACTAAGGCACCCTCAGTTGGCCCTCCAGCGGACGTCCCTGGGGCTGCCCCTGACTGTCTACAGGCCAGGCTCGCCAGCGATAGGTGCCCGACTCCAGCGGGCGCGCATCGGACGGATAGTCTACCTCGCCCTGGTTCGTCCGGGCGCTCCAGTAGAGCTCGCGTTCAAAGGAATCGCCGCGGGTCAGCAGCAGCTGATAGCCTCCGGTGGCAGGAGCAGGCAGCGAAAAGTGAGGGCGCCCTCCCACCAGCCAGGCCGAGGCGCCGGTGCGCATCTGCGTTCCTCGGTTGCTGTTCGACCCCCTCAGTCCACCCAGGCTCTGCAGCAGGCTGTCGCGAGTGGTGTAGGCCGCCTGCCTCAACTCGTCGGCCGTGGTCAACATATCCTGGCGAAAGGCCTGCATCTGCTGACGGGTTTCAAACAGCTGCTGACGCATGTCAAACAACTGCTCGCCCAGTTCTGCGCGCAGTCGCTTCAGCAATTCTTCGGTCGAGCGCAATTCGGCCACCAGCGGACGCCCCGCTCCAAAGACCACGTCGGCTCCGGGCACGGCCTCATAGGCCTCTCCCTGATCGGGCTGCACGACCACTTCGCCTTCCAGCAGGGCCAGACGGGTCTCGCCGCTCTCCTGTACCGACACGACGAATTCGGTGCCCTTGATGGCCATCACCCCACCGGCGGTCTTCACCTTGAGGTCTTTCTTCTGCTTGTCCACTTTGGCCCAGAGCGTGCCCGACTTTACCAGCAGGGTATTGCCCACCACCTGCACATCGCGGTCGCCTACGATTTCAATTTCCGAGCCCTGAGCCAGGTTGGCCACCCCGCCCAGATGAAAGCGCAAAGTGGCCCGCGTTTGCGCATCGGTCTTCAGGTGCTGCCCCTTGAAGTTGTCCATGTCGACAAAGGCTCGATACCAGTCGGACTTGCCAGCGTTGTGATACATCAGATTGCCGGCTCCCGCCAGGCTCTCCACCTTGCCCACTGCCGTGGGTTCGCTCCAGGCCGCCACGGCCAACCCAAGCCACAGGATCCAGGTTCGCATGTTCCAACCCCCTTTGGGGGTAGCTACGCCTTTCACGGCTTGTCTCCTACGGGTATAATCAACCCCATGGGTTATGGCCTCCTCAACGACGTCTTGTTCAAAATCGTCTTCGGTAGCCCCAGTAGCGAGCCCGTTCTTCGGGCGCTTTTGAATGCGCTGCTCGGCTACACTGGAGAGGACAAGATCGCCGAGTTGCAGATCCAGAACCCTTCGTTCGACAAAGAGTTTGTGCACGAGAAGGGTTCCATTCTCGACATCAAGGCTCGAGATCGGAAGGATCAGCTTTACAATATCGAGGTTCAGCTCACGCCTGGCTATCCCGATGACTACCTGAAACGTTCCGTCTACTACCTGACCAAGCTATTTTGTGAGCAACTTGAGCGGGGCCAGCCCTACAGCAGCCTGAATCGAACTATAAGCATTTCGTTGCTTGATTTTGTGCTGTTTCCCGAGACTACAGAACTCCACAGCCGATTTTCTCTCTACGAAAAGGACCGTCAACAACGACTGACCGATGTCATCGAGCTGCACTATATTGAGCTCAAGAAATTTTCACCCAACAAGCCTCATCATTTGCTGACACCGTTCGAAAGGTGGCTTTACATTCTGAAGTTCTCCGACCTTTATGAATCCGAACCCTTACCCCAAAATCTGCTGCAGGAAGAAGGTATCTCCATGGCCATCGATTCTATGAAACGGGCCTATGCGACCGACGAGATCCGCGAAATGATCCTCGCTCGTGAAAAGGCCCATCGCGACCTTGTGAGTTTGCGCGCGAGCGCCATCCGGGAGGGTCACGAACTGGGTCGCGCTGAGGGTCGCGCTGAGGGTCGCGCTGAGGGTCGCGAGGAGGGTCGCGAGGAGGGTCGCGAGGAGGGTCGCGAGGAGGGTCGTCGCTCAGGGCTTCAGGCGGGATTGGCTTTGGCCCTGGATCTTCGATTCGGAGAGTCCGGGGCTTACTTGAAGCCATTGACGTTGGCCGCCACGGTACCACAACTCGAGGCCGCCCTGGCTGCCTTACCCCAGGCCACCACGCCCGCGGAACTCGAGGCCCTGTTGAAAAGCTGAGGAAGGGGCCATGTCCTCGCTGGTCGGTAGGCAGCAACTGCAGCAGGCCTGGGCCCTGAGCCTGGAACAGCCCGAGTGGGCTGACTTGCTGCGCAGCGAACTGGAGTTCCTTGGCCAGGACTCGTTGCTCAGCCGCCTGGGCCAGGGCTCGGGCGAGGCCTGGCGACAGCTTGCGCGCTACCTGCGTTCGGGTCGATATAGCCTTGAGCAGGCTCGGTCCCAGGCTCTCGTATACCTGAATCCCCCGTCTGAATTTGTCGAAGCCTGGCAGCGGCGCCAGCGCTACCAGTTTACGCCCCGGCCGCTCAAAGTCGACGGCTGGCTCTACCGACTTCCCCAGCCCAGAGCCGAGTCGCTCGAGGGCATGCAGCGGGTGGTCAACCTGCGCCAGGAGTGCGAACGAAGCAAAGAGCTCTGTCAAGAACTGGGTCTGGAATACCACTGGCTGCCGGTGCCCGACATGCAAACCCCTCGACTCGACCAGGTGCTCACCTTTTTGGCCTTGTTCCATCAACCCCGGATTACGCTGGTGCACTGTTACGCCGGTCAGGGCCGCACCGGGCTGTTCGTGGCCTGCTATCGCATCTGGCGCGGCCTGCAAGTGGAACAGGCCATCACCCTCACCGACCGCGAAATCGGTTCACGCGGCATGCGCGAACATCAGCGCCAGTGGGTGCGCGAGCATGCCGATCAACTGCAACCAACCCCCTGAGGGGGCAGGGGAAAGTCCTTTCGTCACTAAGCCAGCCTTGATGGAGTTGCCCCGGGTCACCGAGCCCATCTCAGCCCCCGCCACCCTGCAGACCATCGTCGAAGAGTACAATGCCCAGCCCGCCGCCGGCCTGCTTCGCGACGCACTCGGCTACCTGGCGCGTTACTACACCGGCGTGTGCGTCGCGGCGTGTCGCGAACTCGACTGTTTACCCGGCGAGGTCGCCCAGAACTGGTCTGGGCCGCCTTCTATCGAGCTTTCCCTGCCCATCCTGCATAACTGTCTGGAGCGCCTGCGCCCCTGTGAACAACGCCTGGCTCGCAAGCTGGTTCAGGTGTTTTACGAGCAGGATGGCCAGCTGCGCTCGTTTGCTCTGAGCTGCTTTGGCAGCTCGGAGTTTCAGGTCGCCGACTTTTGCAGCACGGCCCGCGATCAGGTCGAAAGCGCCCCCCAGGAGCACTTGGAGACGGCGGCACGTCTCGTCGACACCTGGATTTCAGCTTCTTTCAGTTTCTTTCTCGAGGCCGAACACCGCCTCGAAACCGGACCCTACTTCGGTCAGCTCGAGCAGGTGGTCTGTTTCGAGCAGTACACGCTGCGCAGTGGACTTACGATGCGCGTCCACGAAAGCCGCGGCCTGGCTCCACTGCCGGCCCTGGCGCCCGATTCCGTTGCCTTGGAGAGCGAACCCGTCCCTCAACTCGAGCCTCAGCCGGTGCCCACGGCTGGCGAGGCACCTGCCCTCGAGCCTCCCCGGCCGGTCGCGGCCGAGTCGCTGATCAAGTTTCTCGAAGACAAGCAGCGCCATGTTCCGGCCGGGCCCGTTCGCTCGGCTCCGGTCGTCCCGTCCGATCAGGCGCCGCGCCTGGAGGTGCGGCTCGAGCCACTCGGCTTCGCCCGCAACAGTCGAGGCAAAATCGGCTATGGCGGTTTTCTTTGGGTAGAGTCCAACGACGGCGACCCCATCACCGGAACCGTCACGGCCACCGGGGGAACGGTCGACATTACTCCACCCGTGTTCGAAGGGGCCACGACCCGCATCTCCTACTGGGTTCATCCCGACGACGTGGCCTCGTCTAAGCATTACCTGAAGGTCAGCGCCGACGGCGAAAGTCGCATGTACGGCCTGTGGCGGCTGGCCCCCCCCAGTCGGTTCGAGTCGTTTACGCGCAGAAGGCTGGCCGGGCTGTTGCTGCTGCCTGGCTTGATCGGCGTGCTCTATTCTGCCTGGATTTTGTTCATCACCGAGCGCACGGTAGAGCGCCAGGTGCGGGCCATGTTGGGCAACTACGCCAGTGAGTATCTCAACCCCGAGCAACCCCTTTCTCTGAAGCAGGCCGGCATCGGCCAGCTCGACGTCACCTTCAAGCCGCAGATGGAATCGGCTGCATTGATTTTTCTGCTGGCCGCCTGGGCCACGCCGGTGGTGGTGGCCAGGCTCTATGCGCGCTATCCTCGCCGCGATCAGCGGCCGCTGGTGCTCTTCTTCATGTTGGGATGTTGTTTGCCCCTGTTGGGCTACCTGGCCCTGTGGAACACGCCGCTGACTCAGGGCGTGCTCACCCTCCATCCCGAGCTGGCCCAGATCGATTTTCGGCGCAGCTTCCTGGCTTTTGCCGCCCTCAACCTCGGCACGTCCCTCTACGTGGTGCTCTCGGTGGCTGGCTTCTTTCACCGCGTGCTCAACGAACTGGGGCGATTTGCCCTGGCCTCGCTGGGTGTGGCGGGGGTGGTGCTGGTCATCCTCTTGCAGGTCTACGGACTGTCGTGGTTTAGTTAGCCCCTATGCGAACCAAACAACCGGTCGATGTCCAGCTGCTTGAGGGGGTCCTTGAGATTCGCTGGAGTGACGGCCTTACCAGCCAGCATTCCATGGAGATTCTGCGGCGTCATTGCCCCTGCGCCACCTGCCGCACCGAGCGCGAGAAAATGCAGGGAGCCAGGGGGCTTTCCAGCCTGCGGGTCATCCAGTCGTCCACCCCGGCCGTGGCCGAGGCGCGCATTCTGCAGGTCACCCCCGTGGGGCGCTACGCCCTATCCTTTCGCTGGAACGACGGCCACCAGACCGGCATCTACTCCTACGAATTCCTGCTCGAGCATCAGTTGCCGTTGAAGTGAGTGTAGGCCAGGTAGCCCACGCCGGTGGCGATGCCCACCGCTACGGCGCCGCTGACCACCGGGTGCTCTTTGATAAAGCTGCCCACGTTGGCCGCCGCGCTTTTGCTGCCCTGGAAGGCCATACCGGCCAGATCGGCCACCTTGTCGGGCACCCCCGCGCGCTCGAGCAGCACACCGGTGGCCACGCCGGCCGAGGCCACCACCGTAGCGGCCAGCACGGGGTGCTCGTAGGCAAAGGCCTTGACGTCGTTCATCACGTTGTCCCAGGTCTTGCCGCTGTCTTTCTGATATTGCGAGATGGCCGCCATCACTTCGCGGTTGATCTCCTTGGCATCGGCGTCGGGGTTGGCCGCCAGGCGGTCTTCCAGCGACTTGAAGGTTCCCTCCAGTGCCTGGGCCTGCGCTCCTGTGGGTTTGGCCGGAACCGAACCTTCGGCCGTCACCACCTGGTGAATCAGGTAGGCCGTGCCGCCGGCCGCGGCCAGGGCAATGCCGGTGGCCAGTAGGGGGCGCTCTTTGGCGGCCTGATAGATTTTGGAAACCCCGCCCGAGATGCCGTCGCTCAAGCCCAGCTTCTCCAGGCCCACGCCCGAGGCCGTGCCCAGCGCAAACAGGCTGGTAATGGTCAAGGCCGGGTGGTCCTGCATCAGGTTGCGCAGGTCGTTGACCAATCCCGGGCCGTCCTTGCCCGACTCGCGGGCATAGGTCTTGGCTGCGTCCATAATCTGGCGCGTGATCTGCTCGGCCTGCAACTGACCGTCGCCCGCCTGCATGTCCTTCATCTGTCGCTCGATGTCGCCCAGCCGTGAAGAGAGCTGCTGGCGTGCCTCTTTCTGCACCTGGGTCTCCACCTGCTGGGTGCCCACCGGTTGCTTGGTGCAGCCCGTCAGTGCCATCACGCCCACCAGTCCGGCCATTCCCATCGTAGAGGCCCGCATCCACAACGGCATCGAGGCCAGCTTCACCGGCTTTTCGGCGCTTTTTTCGGGGGCCGACTGGCCCGGCTTCATCAGGTTCAGGGGGGCTTCCGAGCCGCCTACCTCCAGCCTGTCTTCGAGCCGATGCAGAGTGGGGATCGGGCCTTTCAGCGAAGGCTTTCCGGTCGTGGGGGACGGCTGCTGGCGGAGGGCTGAAATCATGACGAAGCTCCCAGAAAATGGATGCCGCCACTATGCCCGGTCCGGCTGAAAAAACTCTCAAAGGAGTTCTGGCCCCACCTGCTAAGGTGCCCATTTTCCTACACTGTTCGGAGGATAGCGAAGTTGAGTGAGATCCACACCCTGGCCGTGATCGGCGCAGGCACCATGGGGGCCGGCATTGCCCAGGTTGGGGCGGCCGCCGGATACAACGTAATCGTCAACGACGTTCAGGAGGCCTTCCTGGAGCGGGCCCGCAAAACCATTGCGGGCAGCTTTGACAAGTTCGTGCAAAAGCAGAAAATGAGCGAGGCCGACCGTCAGGCTGCACTGGATCGCCTGACCTTCACCACCCGCCTCGAGGATGTGGCCCAGGCCGATCTCGTGGTCGAGGCCATCATCGAGCAGATCGCTGCCAAAGTCGAGCTCTTTGGCCGGCTCGAGTCGATCTGCAAGCCCTCCACCCTTTTCGCCAGCAACACCTCTTCGCTTTCGGTTACCGAAATGTCGCGGGCCTGTGCCCGCCCCCAACAGGTGGCCGGTATGCACTTTTTCAATCCGGTGCCGCTGATGAAGCTCGTCGAGGTGATTCGCACCCCGCTGACCAGCCCGGAAACGTTCCAGGCCATCTGGCAGGTGGCTCTGAAGATGGGCAAGTCGCCTGTCGAAACCCGTGACACCCCCGGGTTCATCTTCAACCGGCTGATCATTCCTTACCTTAACGAAGCCATGTGGGCTCTTTATGAGGGCGCTGGCACGGTCAAAGACATCGACTCGGCCATGGTGTTGGGGGGCAACATGCCGATCGGCCCTCTGGGGCTGCTCGACATGATCGGCCTCGACGTGCAGCTGCACGCCTGCCAGGCCCTCTTCGAGCAGTTTGGCGACCCCAAATTCCGTCCCTGTCCGCTCAACCGGGCCCTGGTCCGGGCCGGGCTGCTCGGGCGCAAAAGCGGCAAAGGCTTCTACGACTACTCCCAGGACCCGCCCCGGCCGCTCGCCATGGATCCGTTCCGACTCTAAATTCTCAGGAGGTACCCGATGCAAGGCATGCAACCCACGATGAACCAGAAATACAGCAACCTCATCCTCTGCTTCGAGGACGGGCTGGCCGTCATGGTTCTCAACCGACCCAAAGCACTCAATGCCCTCAATGCCGAGGTCATCCAGCAAATGGCTCAGGCCCTCGACGAAATCGAGGCCGACCCGAAGAACAAGGTGTTGCTCATCACCGGTGCCGGCGACCGTGCCTTCGTGGCCGGGGCCGACATCCACGAGCTCAAACAGTGCACTTCCAGCCAGCAGGGTCAGCAGGCCTCTCAGGTGGGCAGCCAGCTCTTCCGTCGGCTGGAACGTTCGCGCCTGGTGGTCATCGCCGGCGTGAACGGATTTGCTCTGGGAGGAGGCATGGAGCTGTCGCTGGCCTGCGACATGCGCATTGCCGGAAGCAACGCCGTATTCGGCCTGCCCGAGGTGGGCCTGGGCATCATTCCCGGCTACGGTGGCACCCAGCGTCTGCCGCGTCTGGTGGGCCGCGGGCTGGCCATGGAGTTGATTGCTACGGGGCGCAAGCTCAATGCCGAAGAGGCTCTGCAGATCGGCCTCGTCAACCGGGTGGTTCCAGCCCAGGAGCTGCTCAACACCTGTCGCAGCCTGGCTCACGAAATCATGCAACAGGCTCCGCTGGCCGTAGCGGCCGCCAAGTCGGCTCTGACCCGCGGCTGCGAAACCGACCTCGATGCCGGGCTGGCCATCGAATCGGAAGAATTTGGCAAGCTCTGCCTCACCCAGGATATGCACGAAGGCATGGCGGCCTTCATCGAAAAACGCAAGGCCCAGTTCCAGGGCCAGTAAGAAGGAGTCATTATCCATGCCGATGTTACAGCAAGAAATCGTCATCCTGGGCGGGGCCCGCACCCCGTTCGGTAAGTATTGCGGAAGCCTGCGCGACCTCAGCGCCACCGATCTGGCCGTGATCGCCGGCAGCGAGGCTCTGCGCCGTGCCGAGGTCAAGCCCGAAGAAATCGATCACGTCATCTTCGGTAACGTGCTCCAGTCTTCGCCCGACGCTGCCTACCTCTCGCGCCATGTGGGGCTGCGCTGCGGCATTCCCGTGCCCGTGCCCGCCTACGGGGTCAATCGGCTCTGCGGCTCGGGTTTCCAGGCCGTGGTCAACGGCGCCATGGAGATCCTCCTGGGTCAGGCCGAAGAAGTGCTGGTGGGCGGCACCGAGTCCATGAGCCAGGCCCCCCACAGCATCTACGGTGCGCGCTGGGGCCTGACGCTGGGTCAATCGCGCCTGGAAGATTCTCTCTGGGCGGCCCTCACCGATACCTACTGTGGTTGTCCTATGGCCATCACAGCCGAGAACCTGGCCCAAAAGTATGACGTCGGCCGCCAGGAAACCGACGAGTTCGCCGTGCGCAGCCACACCCTGGCGGCCGCGGCTCAGGCCGAAGGCCGCCTCAAAGACGAGATCGTGCCCATCGAAATCCCCACCAAGAAGGGGCCCAAAAGGATTGAGAACGACGAGCAAATCCGCGCCGACTCCACGGTCGAGGCCCTGGCCAAGCTGAAGCCCTCGTTCTTGCCCGAGGGCATCATCACCGCCGGCAACGCCTCGGGGATCAACGACGGCGCGGCGGCGCTCGTACTGACCACGCTCGAGTCGGCAAAAAAGCGCTCGATCAAGCCGCTGGGCAAGCTGGTAGCCTGGGGGGTTAAGGGCGTCCAGCCCGAGATCATGGGCATCGGTCCCGCCTCGGCCGCTCGCGATGCCTTGCACAAGTCGGGCCTCAGCCTGACCGATATGGATCTCATCGAGGTCAACGAGGCCTTTGCTGCCCAGTATCTGGCGGTCGAGCGCGAACTGGGGCTGCCCCGCGAGAAGACCAACGTCAACGGCGGTGCTGTGGCCCTGGGCCATCCTCTGGGAGCCTCGGGCGCCCGTCTCACCCTGACCATTTTGCACGAGTTGCGCCGCCGCGGCGGTCGCTACGGCCTGGCCACAGCCTGCATCGGCGGCGGCCAGGGCATCGCCCTCATCGTCGAAGCCTGGCAGGATTGAGCCGGTGCTGACCGTCGCCGAGGCGCTCGAGCGCATCCTCGCGGCGGTGCAGCCGCTGCCTCCCGGGCCTCTGCCGCTGGCCGAGGCCCTGGGGGGGCGGCTGGCCCGACCCCTGGTGGCTCAAGAGGACCAGCCCTCCTTTGCCAGTTCGGCCATGGATGGCTATGCTCTGGGCCCTCCCCGCGACCCGCCCGGTTGGACGCTGGTCGGACGCGTGGCCGCTGGCGAAGTGCCCCAGTTTGGGCTGCAGGCGGGCCAGTGCGCCCGCATCTTCACGGGGGCCCAACTCCCAGCCGGCAGCTGGGCTGTGGTGCCCCAGGAAGAGGCTCAGCTCCAGGCCGACCGCCTTCAGGCCAGCGTTCCCCCCTCGCCCGGTCAGCACATCCGTCCGGCTGGCGAACACTTTTCTCAGGGTTCTGAACTCATTCCCAGCGGCACCGACCTGCACCCGGGCACGCTGGGTTTGGCCGCGCTGATGGGTTATGGGGAGGTGCACTGCGCTCCCCGCCCCCGGGTGGCCATCCTGTCGACGGGCGATGAACTGGTCGAGCCCGGTTCGCCACTGGGCCCGGCTCAGGTGCGCAACTCGAACGCTCACGCCCTCGAGGCCCAGATCACCCTGGCCGGGGGTAGGCCGCGTCGTTGCCCCATCGTGCCCGACGATCCGGCTGCCCTGCGCAGCTGCCTCGAACAGCTCCTGCCCGAGGTTGATCTGATCGTCACCGCCGCCGGAGCCTCCGTGGGTGAGCACGACTTCGTCCAGCCCGTACTCCAGCAGCTGGGGGCCAGTACCCAGCTGTGGACGGTAGCCATGCGACCCGGCAAGCCGCTGGGGTTCTCCCGCCTGCCCGGCGACCTGCCCGTGCTCTCGCTGCCCGGCAATCCGGTGTCCTGCTTTGTCACCTTCGAGCTCTTTGGCCGGCCCTTGCTCGATCGATTGCGCGGCGGCCCGGGCCGCGGGTTGGCCCGACGTTCCATGAAGCTGGCCGAACCCGTGCGCAAGAAAGTCGGGCTGCGCTTTTTTCATCGCTGCTGTTGGAATGCTCGGGGAGAAGTGCGCCTGGCGGGCGGGGCGGCTGGCCAGGCCAGTCATCTCTTTCGCAGCATCCTCGACAGTCAGGGCCTGGTGGAACTCCCCGAGGGTCTGGCAGCTTTAGAGCCTGGGACTGACGTTGAAGTTCGCCCCTGGCCCTGGGTTGAATCCCCGCCAATCGGGTTATAGTATCTGCAAAGGAGGCTGCCATGTTCGGACTGGGCCTGTGGGAATGGGTTGGCATCATCATCATCGCGGGGTTGCTTTTCGGCCCGCGCTTCCTCATCGGCGTCTTCACCACCGTATGGAAAAGCCTCAAGGGTTTCTTCACCTCCTTCAATCAGGCTACCCAGGACCCGGCCTTGTCGGCTGAGCCAGAGAAGAAAGCCCTGCCCGGGGGGCACTGATGGCCATCGAGGAAAAGCCCATGACGCTGGTGGGCCATCTCGAAGAGTTGCGCGGACGAATCCTGTGGTCGGTGTTCTATTGGGCCCTGGCCGCCTTTGCTTCCTACCAGATGATCCCCAGCGTGCTGGCCAAATGTCGGCCGCTGCTGCACGGCCACAAGTTGATCTTCACCAACCCTACCGAGGCCTTCTTTGCCTACATCAACGCCAGCCTGGTGGGTGGAGCCTGTCTGGCTGCCCCGGTTTTTCTCTACCACGTCCTGATGTTCGTGCTTCCCGGGCTCGAAAAGCACGAGCGTCGCTGGATCTACCGCCTGCTGCCGCTAAGCATCTTCCAGTTCTTGCTCGGGTCGGCTTTTGCGCTTTACGTGGTGCTGCCGGTCACGCTGAACTTTTTCCTCGGTTTCGCCACCGAAGAACTGCAGGCCACCATTCGCATCGGCGAGTTCGTCGGCTTTATCGCCACGGTCACGGTGATGTGCGGGGTGATCTTCGAACTTCCCATCGTGCTTTTTTTCCTGGCCAGTTTGGGCATCCTCAATTCTGCCTACCTGGCCCGACATCGCCGCATCGCCTACTTCCTGGCCTTCGTGGTGGCGGCCGTGGTCACACCCACGCCCGACGCCCTGACGGCCGCGGTGGTCGCCGTGCCTATCATCCTCAATTATGAGTTGAGCATTCTGATGATCTGGTTGTTCCGAAAATAGGAGGTCAACATGCAAGAAGTCGTACTGATGTGGTCACTGGGTCCTGGGGAAATCGCTTTACTGGTGTTCTTCGCCATTCTGCTGTTCGGTCCCAAGCGACTGCCCGAACTTGGTCAGGCTCTGGGCGATTCACTGCGCTCGTTCCGCAAAGCGTCCAACCCCGAACCTCAGGGACTCTCCGCGCCCTCGGAAGACTCCGAGGCCCGAGCGAAGTAGGCGAGAATGGCCAGTTCATGGGTCAGGTCTACGTTGCGCACATGAATGTGGGCGGGTAGATGCAGGTGGGCTCCACTGAAGTTCAGTAACGAGTCCACCCCCGACTCCATCAACAGCCGGGCCGCTTCAGGGGCTGCCGCTGCGGGCACGGCCAGAATACCCAGGTCGGCACCCAGCGCGCGGGGCAGGGCGCTCACGGGCTCCACCTCGATGTGCTGCAGTTTCTGGCCGACTTTTTCACTGGAGTTATCGAAGATCCAGAGAATTTGAAAGCCCCAGCGCGCGAACCCCGGAAATCCGGCCAGGGCCGTTCCCAGATTGCCCGCGCCCACCAGGGCAACCTTATGCACTTGGTCGAGCCGCAAAATCGACGAAACCCGCTTGAGCAGGTGGGGCACCGGATAACCCAGGCCCTGCACGCCAAACTCACCGAAATACGACAGGTCCTTGCGAAACTGAGAGGCCTTGACGCCGGCCCGAAAGGCGATCTCTTCCGAGGAAACCACCGCCACCTGCTGATCGTTAAGCTCCACCAGGCAGCGAAAATACATCGCCAGTCGAGCGATGGTCGGTTCTGGTACCCGCGTGCGCTTCTCCATGAAGCAACCCCTTTACGCCGATTTCTTCAAGGTCTCCTGTTGTAAAGGTTTTGATCCTCACGTTCCGGGTTATATCTCCGGGGTACGGGGTCCGTTATCTAAGATTCAGGACGTCGAAAAACAACCAGGAACCGATCCTCGATAGTTTCTGGACCCGAGGTCACGCTCGTCACCGTCCTGGTGTGGGGACGGCCAGCCCGGGAGACATTATGGGAGGTACACATGGCAGCCAAAAAGGGAGAGGGCAAGCCCGCTGCTGGCAAGGGGAACGCCCCCAAGAAGACCAGCACCAAGCCGGCCAGCAAGCCCGCCAAAACCGCCACCGCCGCCGCTCAGCCGACTCAGGCCGAGCCCGCGAAAAAAGCGGTTGAGGTTCGTAAAAAGGGTACGCCCGTCCGCGAAATGTAGCAACGTTTCCCCGCGATGTGCGTGAGAAGCCCTCTGCCTGGCAGGGGGTTTTTCGTTGTACGCCAGGCCTGCTCAGGGAGCGATGCTTCGTCCGCTCCACTCCCCCCCGCGACGTTCCCACACGGTTCGACGCGGCTCTTCGCCCAGCACGAGCACCTCGATTCGTGGATGCCACCCTTCTACAGCTCGGTCGATCGGGTCCAGGCGGGCTTCCATAAGCCAGAAACTCTCGGGGGGCTGGGGGGTGTGGGGATGGGCCTGATACAGGGCTCTGCGTTGGGGGGGCGCTACTTTTTGCCACAGGCGCAGGCCCTGGGGGTGGCTCTCACCGCTGCTGGCCGCCAGCAGTACGTCAATACGTACCTGCAGCGGTCCGTCCTCGCGCAGCAAACACAGCTGCCCGCGGGGGTCGGTCGTGACCTGGTGAAGCTTGGCGTGGTCACGGTGGCAGGCAAAGGTCCAGCACCCCTGCAGCAGGTTGTAGCTCAGCAGCCGCACCGTGCGCACCCGAGCCCCGCGATCGGGGTCGCTGGTGGCGACCCACACCCATGGGAAGGGCTTTCCCGCGGTGACCTTCTGTAGAGCCTCGTGCAGCGGTGCGGGCAGACTCACCGTTTACGGATCAGCACCAGCGGCGTCATTTCGGCGGCGTTACCGGCGGGGTTGGGGCGCAGGGCCTCGACCACCTCCTGGCTGCGAGCCGGATCGCTGATGTGAAAGATGTCCACCTTACCCAGGTCGTTGGCGTCTACAATGGCGCAATCCATGCCGGTAGCGGCTTTGATCTCCTGCACCAGCTGATCGCCACGAGCCGGGCCCATCACCACGTGTTTGTCAAAGGGTGGCAACGTGCCGGTACAGTCGTCAATGGCGGCTACGCCGCGGCCCGCCAGGCGGTAAAAATCGCCCCCGCGACGGGTGATCTTGCCCAGCACCCCGGCCGCCATGGCCAGCAGAATGCGTGCTGCCCCCACCTCGCGCATGGCCATTTCCAAAGAGTAGGGCGACGACAGGCTCGAGTGCATTCCGAACAGGCTGTTCAGTTGGCGGGCCAGGAAGCGGGGTTGAATATCTTCACAGTAGGCCAGTCGTCCTTGCACAATGGCCACGGCACTCTCGGCCAGGGCCACGATGTCGCCAGGTTGGCCCACCCCATCGGTATAGCGGCGCACAATCTCCAGGGTGTCTTCGCCGGGGCGCAGCAGGTGGGTGCGCAGGGAGACGACCTGAGCTTCCGGGTCCAGCGGCGCCTTGGGCTTGGGCGGCTCGGGGCGCAGCAGCGGCTGGGGCTGGTCCTGGGGAGCGAAGGCGTCCACCGGAAGCACGATCTCTACCTTGCGGTAGTGCAGCGGCGTGCGGCAGTAGTACTTGTAGTGCAAATCCAGACGCAGGGCGCCCATTTCCGCCAGTTTTTCGCTGACGCGGCCGTCCTCGCACTCCAGATCCAGGCGGATCTCCACCTCGATCTCCTTGCCGGCGGGAATGATGTAGGCTTCCCAATAGCCGTCCACTCGGGGGGAGTCAGGGTTGATCAGTCGGCAGCGGGGTTGCAGATCGTTATAGCGGTCTCCGGCCGGCTGCATCAGAGCCCGTGCATCGATGATCAGGGCCTGCTGGCGCCCCAAATTCTTCAAGGGCATCCGGCAGGTCAAAATGGCCGTGCGCTGGTCCTCGGCGACGAACATCTTGGGCTGACTGACCAGCTCGGGGCGCGCCACCACCCGGGCATCGCCCACGTGTTTACGCCAGGCCTGCAAACCCAGATAACCAAGCAACAGTGGGACCGAACAAGAAACAAGACACATCAGATCCTCCGGAAGGAAGGCGCCCATAGTAAGGCAAAGATGAGCCTCGCTTTTCGAGGGCCGGCTTGGTATCCTGCTGATGCAGGGGGAAATCCGCACCCAGGACAGTCTCATTTTCATGCAACTCATCGGCAGCTACAACTCACGCTTCTTCGCTGCCCTGGCTCCCAGCGAGATCAGGCTCTATCGGGGTATTTCCGCGGGGGGTAACTTCACCGAGTCCAACGAGGCCACGATGGTCTACCAAAAGCCCGTCGATGCCAGCTGGGGTCTGCAATTACTGCGGGTGGCCAACCAGGGCGACCTCTTCTTTTTGTGCAAAAAGGGCCTGCTGCGGTTGCGCAACGACCCTCAGGCCCAACTCGAAATCGTCAACGCCCAGCTTTCGGCCCTGGCCGCAGGCGACGAGGGTGGCAAGTTGGGCAGGGTGAGGGTCGACGCCGACGGCCGCGAAATCCTTTACGAGGTCATCGCCCCCGAAACGGGTCTGAAAGGCAAGTTTTTCAAAATGCTGGGCGGCAAGTCGGGCGAGCCCCCTCTGGTGCACCAGGTGGTTCACTTCAATCTGCACAGCCAGAAGTATCTGTATTTCCCTGGCACCCAGGTCGACCCCAAGCGAGAATACCCCTTTGTCTGGAGCAGTTCCGAGGGTGGACGCTTTATTGTCCAGGCGCGTCCCGAGAAGAAGGCCTACAGCATTGAGGTTATCGACATCCTCTCCGAGACCCTGATCAGCAACTTTCAGATGGCCCTGGCGCCCATCAACGAACTGCGGGTCAACGATGCCGGCGTCATGCTTGTCGACGTTCGCCAGATCGGCGAAGAGAAGATCATCATCGCCCTGCCCGACGAACGCACTCGCCATCACTTTGTGCCGCCGCCCAGCTATCGCGTGCTCAACCTGGGTGCCCTTCACGTAGCCCTGGTGCTGGAAGAACAGAGACGTCTGCAGATCTACGATTACCCCGGCAAGTTGTTGGCCGATATCGACACTCGGCCCTTGCGTCAACTGGCCTCCGATTTCGATTTTAACTTTAATGAGCGCAGCGACATCGACGTTCTCATCTGGCAGCAGGGGCGTCTCCATCTTCATCACGCCGACCACAAGTCCATCAAGGTAGATGCCCAGCGTTGGCACCTCATCGCTCAGCATCAGCAGGCCCAGATCGAGCATCAATTGGTCCAGGAAGCCACCGCCCAGCACCTGCAGGACCGCAAGAAGATGGAGGATTTCCAGCTCAGTCGCCAGTTGCTCGAGGCCGTCCAGGGCGATGTCTCGGCCGCCAGTCCTCCTCCTGCCCAGCGCCCCCACCTGGGGGGCGAACGTCGCCCGGCCAGCCCGCTGCCCCCGCCCGTCCCCAGCTTCGAGAGCATTCCCGATGTGCCGGCGGCGCCATTGGAGCCGGCTGCTCCGCCTCCCTGGATGAGCCCCGCGGCCAGCAGCCCCCCACCGCCGCCCACGCTGGAGTTGCCACCCCCCGAGATCGCCATCCCGGCTCCCGAGCTTCCGCCTCCTTTGCCGCCCGTGCTCTCGGTGCCCGAGCCGTTGCCCACGCCCACGCCTGCGCCGCCTCCCCTGCCGCCGCCACCGCGCACTCCGGTGCTCGACGGCATGCCGGCTCATTTGCAACCACCGTTGCCATCGCGCCCCTCTTCGCTCAAGCCGCCGGCCTCGATTCCCAGCCCGGCAGCCCCTCCGCCGCGTCCGGCTCCCGAGCCGCCTCCGCCGCCCACCAGCTTTTCCAGCGCGGCCGATATCGACGCCGAGCTCGAGCGTCTGCGCATGACCTATATCGCCGGTGAAATCACCCGAGATGTCTATTATCAACGCCGATCCGAACTGGAGGCGCAGCGGCGGGGGTTTCAGGGGGCATCTCCGGCACTGGGCGGACCTCTGCGTCTCGACCTCGAGGCGCCGGGCGGGGGCGCTGCTCAACCCTCCCGGCCGGCCATCAAGCGCCGCGCCCTCGATGGCCCCTCGCTCGAACTGCCTCTGCCCGGCAGCGACGAATAGCTGCTTTAGAAGCGCTGGCGGCCCAGAACTTCAATGTGGGCGGGTCCACTGTGGGCTCCGATACCCATCAGCGAGGTGTCGAAGTGAAAACCGGCCCCCTGTAAGGTCAATTTGCGGTTGGTGGCCACCGCTCCGAACAGGCCTTGAGTTTGACTGCCGGTAATCGTGACATCAGCCCGAGGGGCAACGACCGTGCAGTAAGATTCCGAGCCGCCATAGAGCCCGACCGTGCCGGTGCCATCAAAACAGATCTTGAACTTCTTGGGGTCGCGGGTCGAGTTCAAAATGGTGTCCGAAGCGAGCAGGTTGAGCGAGTTTCGCACATAGATCACCACCGACCCCGTGGGGTCGTTGAATCCGATGTCGCCGGCGGTCATCGAGATGCTGTCAAAAACATACTCTCCGGGTTGCAGTTCGATACGACCCAAGATCACCGACAGGTCCCCGTAGGCGCCGGGGGGCAGGCTGTGGGTGCCCCCCACGTCCAGCGGTCCGCTCCAGGGAAACGACTGGGGGGTTAGAGTCGGCACGGTGAAGGTGGGACAGGGCATGGGTTCGGGCAGAGTGCTGATGCTGCCCTGCACACTGCCCGGGTCCCATAGCAGATCGGAGCCGCCCCCGGGGCCGACGCGTACATTGCCCTTGATGTCCCCCATATAGTTGCCGATGGCTTTCAAGGGGAAGGGGTTGGTGGCCCGGTTGGTGGCCACCACGTCGGCCCCTGCCACCAGTGTGGCCGGACCATAGGGCCCCGCCCCCGAGTCGTAAGCGTCAATGGTTGGGGGGTCGGCGCCGATGCCGATGGGCGGCACCACCATGTGGAAGCTGTCGGCCAGCGCGCCTACCCGAAAATCGCCGTTGAGTCGCTGGATCAAAGCCCCCACGCGGCGGCGCGCCAGCACCTTGCCCGAGGCCGATCGGGCCAGTCCGACGGAAAGCACGTACAGGGTGCCCTTGGGAATGGGAAAGTCCAGTTCGGGCACGCTCAGTTCGCTGGTTCCTCCCACATTGTCAAAAACCGTCACCTCAAAACCGTCGCCTGTCGGGTTGCCGGGCAGCGTTCCCGATGTCACCGAAGGGGGGAGGGGAGGAGGTGCTTTGCTCAGTTCATTGAGCGCCAGGGTTAAGCCACCCTCGGCCGCAAAGTGGGCCCTTTCACTGGAGAGTTGGCTCACACTTACCTGCAGTTGATCGGCGCTAAGCCCGATGGCGGCCAGTCCGATCACCGACACCAGGGCCAGAATCAGCAGTACGGGAACGATGGCCAGGCCGCGGCGCCTCATCGATTGAGCACCGTGATCTGGGTTTCCAGTTCGATGCGCGTGCGGCTGCGACTGGTGATGGGTTCCAGGGCCACCACCCTGACCACGTAGGATCCGGGTAGGGCGCTGGGTGTCAGGCTCCAGTGTTCGATGTTGCGGGCCAGAACCCGGCGGGCTGGATAGGTCTGCGAGCGAAAGACCGTTAGAGCCGGAGCCGGTCCGGGCCCCGGCAACAGGTCGACCAGCGGCCCTCCGCTCAGGGCTACCTCCGAGCGAACCAGTTGGCTGCCTGAATCGAGGGAGTAGCAAAGCCACTTCCACCAGCGCAGTCGGGCGCTGTCCAGGGCGTATTCATAGCCCGATTGCGGAGCCAGCCGCTCGGGAGAAAGGAAGCGCACGGCCCCGGCGCTGATCACCAGGTGCTCGCGACAGCTGTTGTTCAGGTCGCGCCCCAGTCGGGCCAGCGCCTTCTGCACCTCTTGTTGCCCGCCCTGATAGGACTTCGACTGCTCAAACAGCCTCAATCCGGCCAGGGCCAACAGATATAGGATTCCCAGCATGCCGAGCATCACCGTGCTGGAGACCACCACTTCGATCAGGTTGAACCCCCGCCGCCGGCTAATAGGGCCCCACACAGGTCTGCAGGCGCACCTGGTGCTGAGCCCCGCCGGGGTCGGAGGCTCGGAACGGCCACTCCACCGTAACCACCACGTTCTTCACCTGGTCCGGCGCCCAGGGTTGGCTCACATCAACTCGATAGGTGAAGGTGCGGCTCACGGTGGCCGAGTGCACCTCGACCGAGCGGGTTACCGCCTGGGCCCCAATCGGTTGCACGGCGCTGTAGTCCAGCGCTCGCTGGGCCTCCAGCACCTGCCGTGCCAGCGCGTTGGCCTGGGTCAAATCCATGCTCTGGTTCTGACTGCGCGCCACCGTCACAAACGATCCCAGGGCCAGCAGGGCGATGGTCCCCGTGAGTGCCAGCCCCAACATCAGTTCCAGTAGAAGGCTGACCCCTCCGGCTCGTTTTCTTCCAGCCATGAGCCTCCAGTATAGCAGATGGCGAGGGCTATGGCCTTCAGTGTCGGCCCTGTCGCTGCAATGAACGGCGCTCTGGCAATCACAAAACTCCTCGAATCGGTCATGGAACGGCAACGCCTTCCCCGGCCAGGTAGCTTTCTGGCAGTACCCGCCACTCTAACCTGAGGCATCACATCTCAGGAGGACAAGACCCGTGCCCATCGTCAAAGAAAAAGACCCTCTGGTTCGTATGGCCCGGCGCCGAAAGGCGCAGCGCCGCGAGGCCATCAAGCAGATGAGCCTCGACTTCGAGGACCGGCTCGAACACAATCGCGCCCTGATGAGCCTCTACCAGCAGCATCAGGCGGCGCTGCGCAGGCTGGGCAGCAGTACATCGGGGGGTTAGCCCAGCTTCAGGGCCAGTCGCCCGTCCCCACGGGCCTGGCCCAGCTGGTCGCGGGGGCCTTCGATCAGCTGGTTGACTTGCCCGGAAAAGCTGTCTTGGCCCAGGGCCCGCACCGCCGGGCAATCGAGCACGGCGGCGATTTCGGCTGACAATACGCGCACCGTCATCATTTCTTCGAAGGGAAGCTCGGAGTCGTCGGTCTTACGGCCCCAGTCTTCGCCCCAGGCCTGGCGTTTCGTCAGCTCTAAAATGCCCGCATAGCGGGTCAGCAGCCCCTCGTCCGAGCTG
Source organism: uncultured Burkholderiales bacterium (assembly GCA_964649085.1). Taxonomy (GTDB): domain Bacteria; phylum Vulcanimicrobiota; class Xenobia; order Xenobiales; family JADMJV01; genus JADMJV01. The sequence goes on from CAZYPN010000026.1 coordinate 77,258, forward strand.
GCCAGAATTTGCTGGCGCTGCTCGCGAACCTTGGCATACAGCTTCTCGCGCGTGGGGGCGTGGGTGCTCAGCTTGAGCAGGGTCATAAACTGGTCTCCCAGGGGGTGGGGGCGCATCTGGAAACCGTCGCGCTCCATCCAGAGATACTCCTGGCCCTTGAATTCCAGAATGTTGAACAGGCTGCCCAATACAAAGCACTGATAGGCCTCCTCCAGAGCCTGACGCTCTTCCTGGGTGAGGATCATCAGGTCGGGGAAACGCTTGTCGTTGCAGTCGATGTGCAGCGGATCGCCGGCCGTATACAGCTTCAAATACGACTCCCGCAGGTCGGCCAGCCGAGACGAGTAGTTGATCGGAAAGCCTCCGGCCTCCTGATAGAAAATCAGCTCCGAGCTGTCCGGCATGGGGTAGTAGCGCAGGTCGGTGCTCAATTCGCGACCGGCAATGGTTTTGAGTTGCTGAATATAGCCTTCGAGCTCGCTGCGCTGGGCCGGATCCATGTTGGAAGTGGGTCCGGGCAGGCCCACCATGATGTGGATCTGTTCCGGCGGAATGCGGAAGGTGCCGTGCACGCCGCTGCGGGTCACCCAGTAGGCCGAGCGGGCGAAGATCTGCTTGAGGTGGTGCACCCGCGAGGTCTCGTCTACTTGGGAAAAAAGCACCTTGACCACGTGGAAATCTGCCCGCACCCCCAGGAAGCGCTGGCGACACTCGGCCAGCAGGGCCCGCTTCCACTGGTCCGAGCGGCCCGCCGCCAGATCGACCGAAAGGCCGGTCACCGAGCGTTCCAGCCGGGCCAGCACGGCTTTGGAAGTTTCTTCGATGACCCCGGGGCGCACATAGGCCGGATAATACTTCTTCTCGACATCGGTGCTCTCGTAGAGCAGCAGCGCCTGGGGCAGCTTCTCCTTTTGGGAAAAGTAGTTGTAGCCCACCAGCAGGTCCTGCTTCATCTGGGCCAGGTCGCGCTGCAACTGTTCGATTTGCTGGCGAATGCCGCCGCTCAGGCTGCCGTCGGCGCGCACCTGGCCCGAAAGGGCCGGAATCAGGCGCTTGCAAAACTCGATGGCCTCTTTGTAGAGGCGGTCCTGCAGCAGGCAGCGCAGCAGGCCAGGGTTGGCTCGGTCGCCCACCAGTGCGTCCAGATAGCGCTCGGTGACGTGCTGCAGAATAATGGCCTTGCGACCGTCCCAGTTCATGCGGCCCTGCTGTCGGGCTACCTCGGTCAGGCAGCGCTGGGCCTCTTTCTGGCGGCGTTGCAGCTTGTCTTGAAGGTCGCTGGCCTGGCGGGCCATCTGTTCCGACACCTGCTGCAAAGCCTGGGCCGCTTCTTTGAGTACGGCCTCGGCAAAGCGCAGGCTCTCGTTTTTCTGATCGATCAGCCCGAAAGCCTGATTCTGCAGGCCCTCCTGGGCTCGCTTCAGCAGCGCTTCCATGTTGGCTCGAATGGTGCGCGGATAGCTGCCCCACTGGTCCGGACTGGTGCCTACCTGCTCGGCCCACATCTGCTTTTCGGCTTCTTGGTGGGCCCGGTCCAGAAATTCACGCAGGGCCAGGTTTTGCTGGCGATACACCCCGCGCTCGACTTCCATCATGCGCTGTTGCTTCCACTGGGTCAGTTCGTCAATCAGTCCGCGGCTCTTGCCCTTGTCGGGGTCGCCCAGGCCCTGGGTGTCCAGCAGCGCGTAGAGGATGTCGTGGTTCTTGTCATCCTCCTGCAGGCGCACTTTGGCCAGCACGTCCTGACGCACAAAGCGGGGCAGGTCGGCGTCGTTGAAGTCGCCGGCCGAAAGGCCTCCCCAGCGGTCGACGATCTCCGAGGCCAGGCGGTGGGCGCAGGCCGTGATGATGCGGGCGTGGGGCACCATGATGCTGGCCATGCCCAGTGACCCGTAGCGCTGAATGAAGCGTTGCTTGAAGCGCGGGTGCTCGTAGTCGAAGGTCTTGTTCATATACTGGCGCAGGTTGATGCGAGCGCTGCGCTTGTGGTCGGCGAATTCGCCGTGGGAGAAGTCTTTGAAGATCGAGTCGGCCAGCAGCTCAAAGACCAGTTCCTGCGAGTTGGGCTGGCCCCCCGTCACCTGGCCGGCGGCGTTCTGGTTGTCGAACACGTAGCAGTAGTCAAAGGGCGGAATGGGCACCTTCGACTGGGTGCCCCGGGTCCACTCGGCGTTGAAGTGCGACACCCCATATTGGTAATAGTTCAGCTCCTTGAGCAGGGCATAAGAATTGGCCTTCATGCGTTCGTTGGTCACGCTGCCAAAGTGGTCGGGAAAGACCAGAAAAGAGGAAACGGTAACGTTGCCTTCCTGAAACACGTCCTTGACGAGGAAGGCCATGTCCATCAGCATGCCGCTGCCCGTGCCACCGGCGATCGAGGTCACCAGATAGACGTTGGTCGGCTGCTGAAACTCGACCTGGGCCAGCAACCCCTGGTCTTTGAGCACCGCCGATTTCATCATCGACTCCTGGGCCAGCGGGTCGCGTATGCGCTTGTTGGCGTCTACAATGGCCGCGCGGATGGCCGTGTAGTGATGAAAGAAGGCCAGACGGCTATAGGCCCGGATCTGTCCGGCCCCCTCGTTCATCTGCCCCAGTGAATTCAGCCCGGGATACCACCACTTGTCGATGTGCTGGAAGTTCGGTTCTTTCAGGTTGGTGGTGATGGCCGTGGTGTCATTGATGGTCATCATCAACCGCTCGGTGTCGGTCAGGCGCACAAAGTCGCGAATTTCACGCGCCAGGATGTGCTTTTCGCTGCGGTCGGTGTCCATCCACAGATAGCCCACGATGGGAAACTCGGCCAGGCTGCCGTAGCTTTCGTAGAAACGGCGGCGGATGCGCATCACCACATCGCCGCCGGTGCCGCCCAGACCGATGATCAGGGTGGGACGGATGCGGATTTGCTCGTTTTTGGCGCCCTGGGTTTCGCTCAAGGAATTCGGTTCCTAACTTCGGGTAAGGACGTAGCCAAGTCCAAAGATGCCCAGCACCACCACCAGATAGCCAGCGGGCACCAGGACGTAAATCCAGTAGAGCTTGTCCCAGACAATGATGGGGAAGAACACCATGGCGGCGGTGGCCAGGGCGGTCAGGCACCAGCTCAGCAATACCAGCACATTGGACCAGCCTAGCGCGCTACCCACTGCCATGCGACGATGGCGAAGCATACGCGCAAACAGGCTTCGCCCGAACAGCATGTAGGTCGTAAACAGACTACCCAGCGTGAAGCCCAGGATGATGGCCATTTCCACCTTGCTGTGGGGAGCCCTCAGCTCATCGGCTTTGACATCGCCCCGGGTGCTCTCGGTGCCGATGTGCCAGATGGCCGGCGACAGAGAATGCACCGTATTGTCCTGGATCAGGGTCAGCTCATAGTCTACGGGGCTTTTGTCTTCCTCGAAGACGACGAACTGCACCTTGGCCACCCCGTCTTGTACAGGAAATTTGACGTATTCCTGAGTTTGACGAGCATACTCGATGCCTGCGCAGGCCAGGGTCTCGTGGTTGGCCACCAGTTTGTTACCCTGCTTTTCATCCTGAGCCAGACGCACCCCAACCCAGGCCGTATTCTGTTCCACCAGGTAGGGCCGCTCAAAGCGGTCATTCACCTGAACTTCAATGGGAATCAGGCGGAATTTGGGCGGGTCGGCTCCCGCCAGTACCGAGAGAGCCACCGTCAAAAAGACAAGAATGCGCCACCACACGCGGGCCTGTTCTTGCTCGACGGGGCCCTCCCCTCTACTGAACCGTGAAGTAGGTTTGGCTGGCTCGCTTCATCGGTTGATCCTCGGAATCCACCGGAATCACGCGCCAATAGTACTGTCCGGGAGCCAGGGGTTGGTGATTGGCTGGATAGACCACCTGGGTCTCGCGGGTCAGCGTGGTGAAGCGATTGTCATTGGCGTTCTCGTCGCTGGAAATCATCACCACGTAGCCGGCCGCTCCCTCGACACCCTTCCAACTGAAGCTGGGTCGGTTGGGCATCGGGCCCGCGCCGTGTGCCCCGTCAGGCACCAGTTGAGTGGGAAAGTCGGGTTCTTTGGGCTTGTTGTTGCGGGGGATCGACACTCCGAAAGGACCGGGAATGCGAGAATTGATCTGAGACTCAGCATAGCTGATGGCTGTGTTCTCCGGGTCGGTGACCAGGTTGGCCCCCAACGAGGCATAGCTCAGGCCCGTATAGACATTGCCCGGAAGATAGGCCCCGGCCCCGAACATGTTGGCCACAGACATGGCCTGGTTCAAATAGCTCCAGGCCTCATTGAAGGTGCTGCGCAACTTGGTTTCACGAAATTCTTCGACGTTTTCGTAGGTCTTCACCACCGGGGCCGACTTAAAGTCTGTTTTGAACTGTTCTCCGGGCTTCACCAGTCCGACCACTTTGCCCGAGTTGTCGCGAACTTCTACGCCGCCCTGTTCGCTGTTGCTCTCAAAGCAACACACCTCCGAGGAGCCGCCCACCTCTTCCACGGTGAACTCGGTGCCCTTGATACCCATGACCCCGCCCGAGGTCTGGATTTCCATCGGTTGTTTCAGAGTTTTGGCGTCGGCTTTGACCCACATCGCACCGCTCTTCAAAATCACCCTTTTTACGCTGGTCTTGCCGTCGGCCACCGACTTTTCATCGACGATGACGATATCGGTGTTTTTGTTGATGCTCACCTTGCCGCCGATCAAAAACTCCAGCGCGGCCACCGTATTGGCGTCGGTGATGAAGTGGTCTTTCGGGTAGCCGGCCGCGTTGACCGACACGGCAAAGGGCTGCTCGGTGGGTCGCTGGCGCTGCAGCACGGGGGTCGAGCCCTCTTTGGCTGGCTTGATGCTCTGCACCCGTACCACGGCTTCTTCGGCCAGGGCGGCACCCATCATTACCAGAGTTAGAGCGAGAATGGTCGCATTTTTCTTCATAGCTGTCTCCCCGTATGGATTTGCCCCGCCACTTTCCCCCCCCGGCGCGGGGAATCCTTGGGTCGCAGTCGGCCCCGCTTTCTTCCCGCTCAGACCCAGGTGCGATCTGGACCTGCTCCAGGGTGACGGCCTCGATACGCATCCCATAAGCCTGCACGGGGTCATCGAAGCGGCGGCTGGCAACTTGCTCTCGGCTGGAGTCGATCCCAATGGCGGATTCCAAGAAGTTGGCGGCGGACATCCGAAGAATTTCCCACCCTTCCATGGGTCTGGCCAGCGCCTCAGCCTCTGGCTCAGCCCGAAGAATGGCGAGCACAGCGGAGGTATCCACAATCACCTGGGGAGTCCTCGCTCGTCATAGAGGAAATCACCGTGTTCGATGGCCAGAGTGGCCGCTATACCAATTCTCAAAAGTTCTGTCTTGATTGGCCGCCTTGTGACCCGACTTTATCAGGGCTTGTGCGGACAAACCTTACGAGAATTTGTCTAGCGCTTCTTCTTGGGAGGCGTCTTCTTCTTAGGAATCTTCACCAGGTTGACGGCTTTGGTGTGTTCCCCACCGGGTTCGATCGTCACCTGGACAGCCTGAGGTTTGAAGCCATCGGCGGCCACCATCAGTTTGTGCTTGCCCGGCCACAGAGGGATCGGCTCGCCTTTGCTGTATTCGATGCGTTTTTTTCCATCGATGCGAACGGCCACCTTGGCGGGTTTACACTCCAAAACCAGCGTTCCCGCTCGTAAGAACTTCCAATATGCGCCCCCCAGGCCCAGGCCGACCAACAACAGTAACAACCATTTCCACGGAAAGCGTCGTTCCGGCTCGAGCATCAGCGGGACGGGAATGGTCTTCGGGCGATCGTCCACCAGCACGGGGCCACGATTCAAGACCGCTTTGCGGGGCGGGGGGGGCGGCGGCGGGGGGGGCTCCGGCTCGGGCTCCGGCTCCGGTTGGGGCTCCGGCTGGGCTTCCGCGGGCGGCAGCTCCAGCGAGGGTTCCACCACCACTTCGGGCACTGCAAATTCTGGGCCCGAGTCGTATTGCCACACTCCGTCGCCGCCTTCTACCCAGTGATTGCGGTCGTGCAGTTGAGAACCCGAGTGCGCGCAGATGCGCAGCCGCCCGGGAGGGCAGTTTTGCAAAATGGAATAGCCGATGTCCACCGTCGGACAGGCCAGGTTGTCCAATTTGGGTCGACGCATATAGCTTACCGGGTCGGGCTCGATCTCGCCCGTGACCACCACCAGGCGGATTTGGTCCGAGGGGTCCTCGCCGCGGCGCAGTGACAGGGCGCATTCAAGAGCCGGCTGGAGCTCGGTAAATACCAGCAGCGCCACCTCGTCCAGCCATTGATGATGCTGCGGCCGATGAGCGAGCAGCGCCTGCTCGACTCGTGGTAGGCCCTCTGATTCCGCCGGAGCAGAGACCATCAAGATCGAGTATTCTCGGCCCGATTCAAAGCTTTCTGTAATCTCGGGGGAGGGAGCCGGCTCGGCCTCGCTCATCAAAATGAAGCTCAGTTCGCGAGACAGGCCCGAGCAGGTGGCGCGGGTGCTCGGGTCTCGCGATAGGCCTTTAAGAACGGCTTCGCTCAGGCCCTCGGGCAAGGCCGGCAGCGGTGCCACCGCCTGGTTGCGGATCGCCTCTTCGGTGGCCTGCGTGCCCGAGCGCAGGAAAGGATGGGCTCCGGCCAGCAGTTCATAGAGCATCAAGGCACAGGCATAGCTGTCGCCCTTGGGGTCGCCCGGGCCGCGGGGCAACAGTTCCGGCGCACAGTAGGCCAGTGATTCTGGGGTGGGCTCTTCGTCGGCGGGTATGAGTTGAGCCAGCGCAAAATCGGTGACCACCACCTGCTGCTCCTGGTCGACCATCAGGTTCGCGGGTTTCAAATTGCCGTGGCTCACACCGTGGTCGTGAGCCATCTGCAGGGCTTTGAGGGCCGAGTTCACCCATTCACAGGCCTGAGCCCAGGGAAGTCCGCCGGCTTGCAGCTTCTGCGAGAGGGGAGCGCCCTCCAGGAATTCTGTTACGATGAAGTGGTGCCCCTTATCGCTGCCCTGGTCGACCACTTCGACGAGGTTGCGGTGTGACAGATTTCCCAGCACGTCCACATCGCGCGAAAACCGCTCGAGGCGAGACTCGTCGCGGCACAGCTCGGGGCGCAACACCTTCATCACCAGTTTGCGGTCCGAGTCAAAACGGCTCACCTGATAGACCACGCCGTGGGGGCCTTCACCCACTTTGCGCTCGAGGAGATAAGCTCCAATTCGATCCGGCACCACCATGCTGGGTCCCTTCCAGCCCCCTCCCCCAAGCTCCTATATATAGAAGGCAATCAATTCTTTGGGCGCAGGAGTGCCAGCAGCAGCGTCCAACATTCGCTCATCTGGCTGGCTGGGGGCTTGCATGTTTGACTTCCTGAAGACGATGACGGCACCGCACTTTTCTGTGGTCGATTATGGCGAGGGCCTGGTCTACTTTCGCTGCAGCAAGAAACTCTCGTTGGCCGAAACAGTAGCTGGCTATGCGGTGCTGCCCGGCGGCGAGAAGCATCCTCTCTGCGTGCAGGTGGTTCAGCGACGCTCCGACGGCATTTACCTGGGCCGGCCCACCGAGGCCACCCCCGGAGTGGTGGCACTGGAGAAGCATTTCCTGCCCGATGCCTACAAGCCGAAGGAGCAGATGTTCTACAAGATCGACCCCGAGGAGTCGACCCGGCATCTGCGTACCTACTCGCTGCGTTCCGAGAGCTTTCCCGGCTTCAAGGGCATGACGGCCGAACTCTCCACCGAGGGTTGCAAGGTTGTGCTCTCGGGCAGCATTCCCGAGGGAACCTCTCTGACCATGTTTCTCGACCTGGCCGACGAGCAGCCGCCCATTCGCATTCTTGGTGAAGTTCAGTGGTCCAAACAGCGAGACAAGAAGGCCTGGGTGGTGCAGCTCAAGTTCACCGAAATGGATGACGAGCAAAAGAGCTTCATGCGATTCCATCTGGCCGGTCTCAAGGTCAATCCTCAACTCCATCGCGACGAGCCCGAGCCGAGCTGATTCGCTCATAGCGGCAGAAACGGTAGGGCCACTCTTCCCCATCCGGACCCTCTTGAACGTCGGCCAGTAGCCATTCCCGAGGGGAGAATTCGGGGTAGTAGCTGTCGCCCTCGGGCTCGGCTTCTACTTCGGTCAGTATCTGACGGTCGCAGTAGGGCAGCAGCTGTCGGTAGACCTGCTCCCCTCCGATCACCCAGGCCAGCTTTTCGTCCAGGGCCTGTAAGAGTGTCTCTAGCGAGGAAAAGACGCGAACTCCTGGCAGTTGTAGGCCCACGGTTCGCGACAGCACCCAGTTTTCGCGTTGGGGCAGGGGGCGCCCGATCGAAGCGAAGGTGGTGCGGCCCATAATCACGACACCACCGCGAGTGAGTTCGCGAAAGCGGCGCAGGTCGCCCGGCAGGTGCCAGGGCAGACGGCCCCCCACACCGATCACCCGGTTTTTGCCCATGGCGGCAATGCTGATCAACACGGCCCGGGCTCTTTCGGAAAGCGGGCCGAGGCGCCGGCGGCGGCCAGATAGAGCTGAGCGTTTTGCAAACGGGCCGGATCGGAATCCAGCTTGCCCAACTCCCACTCCACCAGCCCCTGTTCCAGCAACAGGTCCCAGCGCCGCGACTGCCCCAGGGCCTGGCGCAGCGTTTCTCGGGCCAACGATTTGCGCTGCAGGCCGGCTCGAAAGCGCAGGGCAGCGCAGCGAAAGGCGGGAAAGATCCCTTCGCTGGCTCTCTCCAGTTCGTCCAGGGCCGTTGGATTGGCGGGTTCACAAGCGCAGCCAATCAGAGCCGCCTCGGCCTGCTGCAACAGGTCCAGATCCCCCGGCTTTTTCAGCCAGTCCAGGGCGCCCCTCAGCTCCCCCTTTTGCCAGCAGTTCCAGGCTGCGGCCAGACGTTGTTCAACCCCCAGGTATCCTCCTGAACGGCACTCCAGTGGTTCGTCCACAGGCTGGCCGGCCATCGCTGCCAGGCGATGGAGATGGGCCTGCAGCACCTGGCTTTCGTAAGAGTTGCGCGATTCTTCCACCAACAGAGACGACTGTGCGAAGGCCTCCTGGCTGCGAATCAAGCGGCCGCTCAGGCGATGGTAGAGCCCCTTGAGGTTGTAGGCTTGCAGCAGCGACCCCAGATCGCCGATGCGCTCGGCTTGTTGGATCAGCAGTTCCAGCAGATTGGCAATGTCGGGCTGACCCAGCACCAGCAGTTGATAGCAGGTGTCGAGCAAGAGTTCACAGCGGGTCGAGCCCGAGGGTAGAGCCAGCGTTTCGTTGACCCCCTGTTCCAGATGGCGGCGGGCTTCGGCAAAGAAATGACGAGGACCCATCAGGTAGATCGAGCCCAACGTCACCTCCAGCTGGGCACGCTGCACCTGGCGACCACGCTGCCAGCTGCGAGCCAACTGACAGAGCATCAGATACAGTCGATCCAGCTTCCAGCCCGGCGGTCGGAGAAAGAACAGGGCCCTGTTCAGGCTAACTTCCACCTTGGTGAGCTCGGCCGGTTGAGTTCGCCTTGAAGGTGCGGGCGGCAGGCCCAGCAACATTCCTGCAAAGGACCCCAGCGTCCACAGCCCGCTGAGCATCGAGTGCGACGGGGGCTTGCGGTTCAATTGCTCCAGCGCCCCTATCAGGCATTGATGGGCACCTTCCAAATCGCCCTGGCGCCAAAGGCAACGCCCCGCCTTCCGCAGCAGGCGAGGTTTGACGGCTCGCGCGGCCAGCTGCTCGTACAGCGTCTGGGCTTCTGCATAGGCGTGACTGCCCAGCAGCGCGTCTGCCAGGCTCTCAAGTTGGGCCGGTTGTAGTTCTCCCGCGGCCTGGCGCAGTTGACCGAACAGCGAGGCTGCCTTGCGGAAATTGCAGGCCCGCAAATGAATCTGTGCCGCCATTTCTAACCAGCGACAGGCTCGTCCCCCAGCCTGGGCCTGCAGCCAATGGTAAGCGATGCGCTCGGGCTGTCCTCCTTTACGTTCCAGAGCCAGGGCCAACTGGGTGTGCCAGCCGTTGAGGCTGGCCTGTGGCAGGTGGCTTTCCAGAAACACCCGCAGATGCTGAGGCATTTCGTAGTTGGCTCCGCGTTCCTCGCGCAGCAACTGGCGCCGAACCAGCGTGTCGAGCCCCAGCAGCAGCGGTTGAGGCGGCTCGGCCGTGGCGTGAAACAGATCGTCGAACGAGATGCGCCCCCGGGCACAGGCCGTCAGGAACAGTAGCTCGATCTCCAGGGGAGTCAGGTTGGAGATGCGCTTTTGCAGTACCTCGTGCAGGCTGCCGCTGTGGGGGTCGCGCGTGGTCAATCGTCCTTCCGGACTGCGGCACAGGCGGTCTTCCTCCCACAGCAGTTTGACCATTTCGGCCACTGCCAGGGGGTTGCCCTGGCTTTCATCATACAGTCGCTGGGCCAGGCCCTCGTCCAGGGAGGCGCCCAACATGGAGCTGGCCAACTCGCGCACCTGCTCGGCGTTGAGGGGGTCGGCTTCGACCAGCCGTCCGGGCAGGCCCAAGGACCACCAGGAGCGGCTATCGGCGCTGACCAGCATGGACGGAGCCCCTGCTTGATGCGAGAGGTATCGCAGCAGTTCCAGTTCGTCGTCGGCCAGCAGATCCACATCGTCGAGAATAATCATCCCCCCGCACATGGTGGTGCGCAGCACCGCCAGCACGGCCGCAAACAGCGAGGCACGGTCATTGGCCTCGGCGCTGCCCAGTTCGGGCAGCAAGGTGGCCAGGGCGGGGCGAAAATGCTCCAACGACCGGGGCAGTTCGTTCACCAAGAGCTTCTTCAGCAGGTCCACCCAGATTTCAAAGGGGTCCCCGCTCTGGGTGCCAGCCCGTAGCCGATGAATGCCTTCTCGCTGTTCCGACTTCAGCCGGTAGCGCCGTTCCAGTTCATCCAGAATGCGCGAGCGTCCGGCTCCCGCCGAGCCCACGATAGCGACCAGATGACAACCTCCCTGCAGCGCTTCTGTCACCTCGTTGAGCAGGCGTTCCCGCCCCACCAGGCGTGGGGCCAGCAGGTTCGGCACCACCGCCTGCAGGCCACGCGGTGATTTCTGCAGTTGGAACATCTCCCGCCAGCGCTGCAGAGCCACCTGGGCAGAGCTGGGGCGATCCTGAGGATCCTTGCTTAGCAAATGGCCGATGAACTCCCCCAGGCCCTCGGGCAGTTCACCCAGAGGTGTAAAGGGTGCCGGCGGCTGGGTGAGCAGGCTCTGCAGCAGTTGCATGAGCTGGCTTTGAGGGAAGGGTAGCTGACCGCTGAACATCAAGTACATCAAGACGCCCAGGCTATAGAGGTCGCTGCGGGCGTCCAGTTCACAGTCTTGTAGCTGTTCGGGGGCCATGAAGTGTGGGGTTCCCACCAGGGTGCCAGGGTCGGTCAGGCGCGTCACCTGAGTGGCGCCGGCCAGCCCCAGGTCCAGCAATTTGGTGGTGCCCTGGTCGCTTATCAAGATATTCTCGGGCTTCAGGTCGCGATGGATGATGCCCAGGTGGTGCAGGTGCTCCAGTCCTTCGAGCAGCGAAGCGAAGATTTGAGCCAGATGACCCACCCAGGCGGGCCAGGGCAAGGTGGTCCGCATGCGTTGGGAAAAGTTGTCTAACGTTTCCCCCCTCACCAATTCCATGGTGTAGTACGTCAATCCAGGCTCTTCGTGATAGTCATAGACGTCTACGAACAGGGGGTGATCGACCAGTTTTCGGGCCAGATGATATTCTCGGGCAAAGCGAGCCCGTTCCAGCGGGGCGACCAGGGCGGGATGCAGCCGCTTCAGGGCGCGAAGTTCCCAGGTGGGCAGGTGGCGAACCTCGTAGACCGAGCCCATGCCACCACGGCCGAGGACCCCAACGAATCGATGGTCAGGGATGCGGGTTGACCAACTGTCCACCCCGCATCCTTCCCAGTGCGAACGGCTTCCTCCTATGGGGGTCAGATGATCCTCGGACTGGCTGCCCGGATGGGAGAAACTCGAGCGGTGTTGCTCGACCTGCAAGGTCAGGTGCTGGACCGCATGGTGGAATTCCCTTCCCCGGAAGCACTCTCGGGCTGCAATATCTCCCACGTGGGCGTGGCCGCCACCGACGAGCGCCTGGAAGAAGTGCAACACTGGCTTCAGTCCTGGTCAGGGCGGGCCCGGCTGTGGCAAACCCCCTGGGTCGATGCGGCGCTGGCCGGAGCCTTCCTGGGCCATCCGGGCGTTTTGCTGTGCACCGAACATTGGTCGACCTATCGAGGGTGTGCCGCCAAAGCAGGCCCCGAGTCGATCTGCCAGGCCCTGGTCATGGCTCGCGAGCCCAATCATCGCAGCCTTTCCATCGTTCACGGCGAAGGTGGTCTCGAGTGGCTCAGCCGCGAGGGTCTGGCGCTGCTCGACCAGGTCGGCGGGCCTTCCCAATTGCGCCTGCGGCGCTTGCTCGGTCCTCACCAGGGCGAGCGCCCTCCGCTCGATCCGATGCGCCAGCGGGCCCTGGCCGTGCGCGCCAGTCTCGAAGAGCTGTCGGAATACCCCGGGCCCGATCCGGCCTCACTGGCACTGCTCACCCGCGCGGCCCGCCGCCTCAGCGATCTGCTGCGGGTGCTGGTGGGGCGTGCCCAGCTGCCTGTGCGCTGCCCGGCGGCCTGGTGGGACGGTCGCCTGGAAGGGCCGCTGTGGGGCGCCCTCGAGAACGAGTTTCGCCGCTACCTGCCCCAGTTGCACTGGCAGCCTGCTGCCGACGATGCGGGTCGCGGCTGTGCGGCTCTGGTGTGGGGGCAACTTCGCGAAGAGCAGCGACAAGCTCTCCGACCCGGGGCGCCACCGCCTCCACCTCACGAGGGGGTTCGGGCCTTGAGTGCCGACGCCTGGCGTCAGCTCTCGCGAACCACCTCAATCGGTTGAAAATACACCCGCCGCTCAAAGCGCTCTACCTGGGCGGCTTCGTTTTGCACGGGGAATACGTAGACGGGAGTCATCACGGCCTTCCATTTCCCGCCCTCGGGGCGCACCTCCACCTCCAGGTGGCCGTAGTGCTTACCGCCGTCGATCAGCCGCCCGCCTTCCCAGCGTTCCGGGCTGTCGCGATGGGCCAAAAACACCAGATGAGGGTTGCTGAGCACGGGTTCGGGGCTGCGCAGGCCATCGCCCCCAATGCCCACGTCAAAGACGTGCAGGTCGCCTACCCGCGAATATTCCATCATCTCGTCGTGGCCGTTGAGCAGGGCCGTGACTCCGTATTTCTGGAACAGCGGTGTGAGCACCTGAGTGGGCAGCCCCGATTGCTTGTCTTTGCCGGGGGGCAACGAGTGGGGACCACTGGTGTAGCCGCAGTGATGAAAGGTCACGAAGGTGAATTTCGAGCTCTCACGGGCCGACTTCAGCTGCTCCTCCAGCCAGCGGTACTGGGCTGAACCGGGATTGAAGTCGGGCGCTCCCGAGCCCCGCGATGCCAGATGATGGTTGGTATCGGCCGGGCCGCTATCGGGCTGGCCATTGCAGCAGTCCAGCCCGATCAGCGTCAGCGGGCCGTAGTCCATGCGGAAGTAACGATGCTGGCGGCCCGCTCCAAAGTAGGTGAGAAATTTGCCAATGGCGCGTTCCGAGGCCTCGGGTTCAAAGCGGCCTTGTTGGGGCCCGGCAAAGTATTCATGGTTGCCTTGAATCGCCACCAGCGGGATATGCGAGGCCAGGCGGGCGTTGTGTTTCCAGAATTCGTCCCAGTCGCGCTGCTCGCCGCCGGTCTCCACCAGGTCCCCTGCCAGCACCACGAAATCGGGCTGGCGTTGCTCGATCACCGCCAGGTTTGCGTCATAGCCGCGCTGCTGGTCGACGAGATACTTGCGGCCTTTCACCGTCGGATCGGCGGAAGGCCAGTCTACGCAGGCGCCTCGACTTTCCGGTTCGGTTTCCGAATCGGCATAGGCGATAAAACGAACGGGCTGGTCAGGGTTGGGCGCGGTGCGGAATTCCCCCCGGCGGCCGTCCACTCGATAGACATAGCTCTTTCCCGGCTGCAGGTCGTCCAGGCGCACCACGTGGCGGTAGGCCGTGCGAATGGGGCAGTCATTAGGAAACTGCTTGCGTTCCCAGCTTCCGTAGTCCAGAGCTGGAGCGGGCTGCGACTGGCTCATCCAGGGGCTCTCCCGGCCGTCCAGGTAGACGGCCTGTGGTTGGGCCTGGGTGCTGAACCAGACCAGGCTTATAGAGTTGCGTTCGGGGTCTTGCACGTAGGGCGTTACCAGCCAGTCGATGTGCTCCCCTCGCCAGCTCCACACGGCGGCACTCAGCCCCAGCGGCACCAACAGGGCCAGGCCCCAGCGCGTCCAGATTTTCACGCTTCTGGCTTCCTGTCCAGCGAAGGCGCTCCCTGCCAAGAATTTTCTTTGAATTGAGGGAACGTTCGTGCTTTGTCGAACGTTACATTTAGTATGCGAGAACTGCCAGCGATGTGTGTGCTTGCACTTCGGGACGTCCTGGGCCGACAGGACGGCGCTTTGCGGGTTCCCTATGCCGAGCACGCCCTGGCGGTTGCCCGCCGATTGGCGGCTCTGGGCAGTTTTTCCGAGGCGGTTTGTGCCGCCATCTTACACGAATGCTTCGAGCAGGGCCGCATCTCGTGCCAGGAAGTGGCCGAGCGCTATGGTTCCGAGGTGGTCGCCCTGCTGCAGTCATCGGCTGAGCCCTGCGAATTGCCGGGACGTCTGCTGCAGGTCTGTGATCAGTTGCAGCATTTGGACGAACTGGCCGAGCTGGGCTTGGGCCTGGCTCCCGAACGCATCAACTGCCTGTGGGCATTGCTGCGCAAGCTACCTCCGCGCTTTCGTCAGCCTTTGAGTGACGAGCTTGCTGGGCTTACCGGCACCCTCCCAGCCACACCCGCCACGCGTTCGGCTCGGATCTATCGGCCCGTTGCCTCGCCCAGGGGGCGTTCATCGGACCTGAACTGAGCCCTCGGGTCCGTCCGGTCCGGGGCGTCCCGGTGTTCCGTTGCGCCCGTTGCGGCCGCTGAAGGGTTGGCCGTTGTTGAAATAGCCCACGGCTCCCAGTCCCCCGCGGCCGCCACTTCCGCCCGGTCCTCCCGGTCCGCCGCGCACATCCACCTGCAGGTACTTTTCCACCGCCAGTCCGTGAGATGTAATGCGCACCGTGCCTCCGCGACCGCCGGGGCCGCCCTGGCCGCCGTCGCCCCCCGGTCGGCCATCGGCGTCATAGGGGTTGAGACTGGTGCCTCCCAGGCCGGGCTGCCCGGCACCGCCGGGTCCTCCCGGGCCACCCCGCGCCTCGATGATCACAGGTGGAGCCCCTTCCACCAGCAGAAACTTGCGATTCTGCACCGATAGCACCACTCCGGCGGGGCTGGGTTGCAGGTCAACATCCACCACCGGCCCGTCTCCGCCCGGCAGGCCCATCAGTCCGTGAATCGAGTCGCTGCGTCGGCGGTCGGGTGGGGCGGGCTTGCCAACAAATCGAAACTCATCGCCGCTGGAAAACTGAAAGGAGTTCCAACCCGTGTCGGGGGCGTTGCTCAGCGGGCTCACCATCCAGCGGTAGAGCACACCCGGTCGCACGGACAGGGGAAAGCCTCGCCCCTGAACCCGGGTGTCGATCAGGGGGCGCCCCGAACCCTGCACGCTCAGTTGAAACTCTTTGCCGGGCAGATCCCACTGCAGCAAAATCTCCGAGACTCGCCCCAACATGTGGGCGCCATCCGGGGGGTAGGTTTGGCTCCAGGCCAGCGGCGTCAGGCTCAGCGCCAGCAAAGCGGCTTTCCAGGTCATTGCGTTGGCTTTGACACTCCGGCCGAGAATCTTGCCGGGGCCTCCGGTTCTCTTCGCAGGGAGCACAGGGGGCAGCGAGAACGCCCCACCCCGTGTCCAAGGTAATCGGTCGCCTGGTGATGGTCCTGCTGGGGTTGGTGGTGGGAGCGGTCAGTGCTGAAGCGCTGTTGCGGGTTCTCTTTCCCAACAGCATGTTTTCGGCTGGCCACCGCATGACGTTTACCGGTCAAACCGCCCAGAACTTTCGCCTCGACGCCGAAGTGGGCTTTCTGCCCGTGCTGGGAACGCAGTTCTACAGCCAGTACGGGTGCCGACCTAACAACTATGACCCGCTCGACTCGAAAGGGCGGCAACGGCTGCTGTTCATCGGCGATTCGGTCACCTATCGCTCGACCATCGTCGACGCTCTTCAAGAGCTTTATGGTGACCAGCATTACGAGTATTGGAATGCCGGGGTCGAAAGCTTCAACACCACCCAGGAGCTGGCCCTTTATCGGCGCCACAACCGGGCTATCCGCCCTGACCACGTGATCCTCACCTTCCATAACAATGATTATCAAGAGACGCCGGCGGCCATTCGTGAAGGCGATCGGGTCAGCTATTACACTCCGGCGGGCAATCGCGGGCGTATCAGTCCCTGGCTGATGCAGCATAGCTATTTGTATCGATTCCTTCTGGGGATCAGCTTTGGCAACTCCAACCACGAACGCCGAGCTCGCGAGGTGCGCGAGCAGCTGCGAGCGTTTCACGAAGAGTTACAGCGCGACAAGATTCAGTTCTCGGTGCTGTTGCTTCCCATCATGCGCGACCCCAAAGACTGGAGCTATCGTCAGCGCTGGTCCCGTGACAAGGCCCTGGAAACGTTTCAGCAGCTTTCCTTGCGCTATTTCGATCTGCTATCTCCGCTGACCGAGGGACTTCAGGAAAGTCTGGAGGTACAGGAAATGCCGGGAGACGACTGGCACCCCAGTCGGGCTATCAGTCGCAAGTTTGCCAATTACCTGTTCCAACAGCGATTGCTCGAGCTTAAAAAAGGTGCCAATCATGGTTGACAGGCATTGGCCTACGTGCTAACCTACGCCTCGCCCCTCG
>CAZYPN010000027.1:0-88641 GCA_964649085.1 uncultured Burkholderiales bacterium
TCCTATGACCAATCTCTCTGTGGCCCTCTGTGTGCTCTGTGGTTAACCTAAATGTTAACAGGCCCTAGTAACCCTGCTGGCGCGATTGGATGCGCAGGGCAGTACGCAAACGGCTCTCTACCTCTTTGCGCTGTTTCTCCTCAAATTCTTTGGCCTTCAGCAGCACGTCCACCCGCTCGCGCAGGCGCTCGATTTCGCTCTGCTTGGTGCGGGCCGCTTCGCGCAGATCCTCGCACCGCAACTTCCACTGGCGCAGCTCGCCCTCGTCGGCCCCACCCGAAATGGCCGGAGCGGCCTTGAGCTTCTGCAGCTCTTCGGTGAGCTGTTGCTTCTCTTCGTCCCAGCGGCTGCGCAGGCGCTCCATCGACATCAAATCCTGATTGGCCGCTTTCAGGTCGTTCTCCAGCAACACACAACGACGCTCCAGGCGCTCTTGCTCGGACGAACGGGTGCCCTCCTGGCGCAGCTTCTGCATTTCCTCATATACCTGGGCCAGCCGCCGTTCGGCATCCAGATGGCGCCGTTCGGCGTCGGCGACGGCCTCGCGGTTCACCGAGTTGCGCGCCTCCTCTACCTGCGCCAGCAGCTCTTCCTCGCGCTGGCGATGACGCCCGATCGTCTCTTCCAGTCGGGCCAGTTCAAGCTCCTGTGCCTGCTTCAGGCGCTGGCATTCGCTCTCTGCAGCTGCAGCCCGAGCCTCGGCCGCCTCCACCAGCGACCGACTCTCGTCGCAGTACTGGCGGGCCTCGGCCTCCGATTGCCGCAACGCCTTCAGTTCCCGTCGCCGGTCGACGATGGTCTCTTCCAGGTCTTCTTTGAGCAGATCGAGCTCTTCCACTTGGGTTTGTAGCTCGCTCAGTTGCTCCGCCTGAGCCTCATTGGCCTCGCGCAACTCGGACAACTGGCCAAGTTGCTGTTCGGCCTCTTCGAGCCGGCCCAGAGCCAGGCGATGCTGTTCCTGCAGCTGCTGGTGGCCCACCTGGAAGACCTGAACACTGGTTTCCAGCGACTGATACTCGGCCCGCAGCGTCTCCAATTCGCGTTCGCGAGCCTCGGCCCGACGCACCGACTCGGCCAGTTCATCCTGAAGCCGCGCCATCTGGTGCAACTCATTTTCCAGGTCGTGGCGGTAGCGGTCGGCTTGAGCCTGCCACTCCTGGGACTGCTGTTGTTGCAGCTCCAGCTCAAATTCGAGATGATGAACCTGATTTCGGAGTTCTTCCAGCTCGGCCTGAAATTGGGGTTCGGCAGCGGCCGGGGGGTCTACCAGCGCAACCGCCACTTCAGCGGCCACCACGGCGGCGGCGGCCTGATCTGCAGCGGAAGCAGCCACCGAGGGCTCTTCAGCGACGACGGGGGCTGGCGATTCCGCCGATTTGGCCTTGCCCTTTGCCTTCTTTGCAGCCTTGGGAGGGCTGGCTGAGGGGGTATCAGAGGATGGAGTTGCCGCAGGCGCGGCCTTCTTGGAACGACTCGACTTTGCCATGGCGGTCAGTTCGAATAACAGTCACAGTTCGCCTGCCGGCGGCCCCAAGACTATCGCCGCTCCTGAAGATAGCGGTGCAGTTGCTCGGCCAGTTTGGGCCCCACGCCTTCCACCTCGGCCAGCTCATCCAGGCTGGCAACCAGCAACTTGCGCACGCTGCCAAAAGCCCTCAACAGGGCCTGCTTGCGCCCCTCGCCGATACCGGGCACCTCATCCAACATCGACTTCTTCAGTTGCCGGTCACGCAGACCTCGATGGTAGCTCACTCCAAAGCGGTGCGTCTCGTCGCGCAGGTGGGTCACCATCAGCAATGCCCTGGAGGTACGCGGCAAAATGATGGGTTCCGAGCGTCCGGGAACGAATAACCACTCGTTCTCCTTGGCCAATCCACAAACGTCCACCCGATGGCGCAGGCCCAACTCTTCGAGCACCGCCACGGCCACCCCCAGCTGACCCTTACCTCCATCGACCACCAGCAACTCGGGCAGCCCGTCAAAGCTGCGCCGATCCTCGGGGTTGTGAGAAAAACGGCGGCTCAGCACCTCGCGCATCATGCGAAAGTCATCGGGCGTATCCCCCGAACGAATGCGAAAGCGCCGATACTGGTCCTTGCGCGGCAGCCCCTGCTCAAAAACGACCAGCGATCCCACCGCCTGCTTGCCCTGAAAATTGCTAATATCCACGCACTCTACGCGCCACAGAGGCCGACTCAGCAACAGCGCCTTCTGCAACTCCTCCAGGGCCAGGCGCCGCGACTCCATGCCCCGCGAAGGACGCAGGCTCTCTTGCTCGAGTGCTTGCCGAGCATTCTTCTCAGCCAGTTCCATCAACTCGCGCTTGGAGCCACGCTGGGGCAGGCGAATTTCCACCCGCTGACGACTTGAACCACTGCCCAGTCGGGCCAGCCACTCCGCAAGCAGCTCCACCTCATCAGGCAGCGTGCTGACCAGAATGCGCGGCGGGATGAAGCTGTTCTGCTGATAGTAGTGCTTGAAGAAGGCCGCCATTTGCTCGCTCTCTTCGCTGCCCCCGGGCGATTCCAACAGGAAGGACCGATGCCCCAACAGCTTGCCCTCGCGCACCTGCAGCACCTGCGCACAAATCAATTCGCCCTGAGAGGCCACCGCCAGATAGTCCTCATCTTCAGGCCGCTGAGACACCATCTTTTGAGGTTGGGCCGTGCGCTCCAAATCGGCCAGCATGTCCCGCAGTCGGGCACAACGCTCGAAGTTGAGCTGCTCGGCCTGGCTGGCCATCTCGCTGCGCAGCCGCCGAATCAGCGGCTCGCTCTGCCCCTCCAGATAGAGCAGCGCCTGCTCGACCTGCTGCCCATAGCCGGGCTTCTCCACATAGCGTGTGCAGGGGGCCGTGCACAGGCCGATATAGTAGTCCAGACAGGGACGGCGCTGCTTGCGCTGCATATCCAACGAGCAGGTTCGAATCTGGAAAATCTTCTGCAAGATCGTCACCGTGCGGCGCAGCGCACCGGCATCGGGAAAGGGCCCAAAATAGCGGTTCTTGGGATTTCTCGGTCGCCGCACCACGCGCAAACGGGGAAAGTCTTCGCCGGTGGTGACCTCCAACAGCGGATAGCGCTTGTCGTCGCGATACTTGGTGTTGAAGTAGGGCCGGTGCTTCTTGATCAGGTTGCACTCAAGAATCAGCGCTTCCAGTTCGGAATCGACGACGATGGTCTCAAAGTCGACGACCTTCGACACCATCCAGCGAATCTTGGGAGCCAGCTCCGACGAGGGCGCGAAATAGCTGCGCACGCGCTGCCGCAGCGAGGCCGACTTACCCACGTAGATCACCCGGCCCATGCTGTCTTGCATGAGGTAGACGCCGGGGCGCTCGGGCAGCACCGCCAGCTTCTCGCGAAGCAGGTCCACGGGAAAAGACATCCTAGGACTTGGGCAACTGGCTCTTGAGCGCCTTCACGGCCGCCTCAAGCACCTTATCGTCCTTGTCGTTCTCGGTGACTTTCACAGGAATGTCCACCTTGATGCCCTTGCGATGAATGTCTTTGCCCGACGGCGTCAGATAGTGGGCCACGGTGTATTTGAAGGCGCCACCATCGGCCAGATTCTCGACCTGCTGCACGCTGGCTTTGCCAAAGGTGGTTTCGCCGATCAGCTTGCCGCGCTTGTGATCTTGGAAGCAGCCCGCCGTGATCTCCGAGGCGCTGGCCGAAAAGCGATTGACCAGCACCACCGTGGGCCACTTGATCTCTTCCAGGCCCAGCGACACATGTTCGTCCGAGCGGGAAAGCCGGGGGTTGACCACCGATACAATACGCTCGCCCTTGGGCACAAAGTGGCTGCAAATCTCGATGGCGGCATTGACATAACCGCCGCCGTTGTTGCGCAGGTCGATGATCAGAGCTTCGGCTCCCTTGGCCCTGACCTTTTCCACCTCTTCCTCGAACTCTTTGCCCGTCTCTCCGCCAAAGACCTGAACCTGAAGGTAGCCCACCTTGGGCGCAGCCATTTTGGAGGTGCAGCTGCGAACGTGAATCATGTCGCGCACCACCGAGATCTTCAGCGTTTTCTTCTCGGAAGGACGCAACACCGTCAGCACGACCGTCGAGCCTTTGGGCCCCCGAATATGGTTGGCCGCCTTCTCGATATCCCAACCCTTGGTGGGCTTGCCGTCGATGGCCTGCAACACATCGCCCGACTTGATACCGGCCCCCGAAGCGGGACTGCCATCAATGGGCTGCGACACCGTCACGCGGTTGTCGTGATCGCGGTCGAGTTCGATCATCACCCCGATGCCGCTGAAGTTGCCGCCCGCCATATGCTCTTCAAAGATGCGATACTCCCTTGGCTCCAGCACGGCGCAGTAGGGGTCGTTGAGGCCTCCCAACATGGCCTTCAAGCCGAGATAGACGAGTTTGCGTCGATCGAATTTATCCTTGACGCGGGCCTCGGTGCGTTCGATCATCGACTTCCAGGCCATCGTCAGACTCTTGCGGTCGTTGAGTTTCTCGGGCAGGTTGGGAAAGTCTTTGACGTCGACCTTCTGCGACTTCAGG
This sequence comes from uncultured Burkholderiales bacterium, assembly GCA_964649085.1. Lineage (GTDB taxonomy): Bacteria > Vulcanimicrobiota > Xenobia > Xenobiales > JADMJV01 > JADMJV01. Next base: position 4,521 of record CAZYPN010000027.1, read on the forward strand.
TATTCCTTGAGCAGGCGAAACGACTCGGCGAACAGCTTGCGCTCATTGATGGGCGACAGATAGTCGTCGTGCAGCAGGTCCAGCACCGTTTCCAGGTTGTCATAGGGGTCTGTTTCGGTGGCCACCGTGTCGCTGCCCCCGGGGGTGGCCGAGGGAAGCGGCGTCTGCCCGGGCTGGGTCAGGGCCGGACGGCTCGCCTGGGGCGCAGGATAGGGAAGAAACCTTTGAGAGACCACGACGACCGAGGCAAATCCGAGGCCTACCAGTGAATAGGCCCCCATGAGCGCCCCCATACGATGTAACGACATACGGCTCCTTATGGATTAACGTTGCAAATAGCGGCTGAGATCCAGACGCAGGGTGCGCGGTGCGGCCCCCGATTTTTCCAGGGTGACATCTTCAAACAAACGGTCCTGCTCCCGAATCAACGACCGGCGTGTAACCGAAAACCCCTGAGCCTTCTGTTCGTTGAGAATGCGCACCTCATCCTCCACCGAGGCCACCCAGTTGGGATCGGGCTGATTGGCCACGGGCAAAGCCTTCACCTCGTCGGTGGCGGTTTTCAGGGCCACTTTGAACTGCTCATCCTCATCGGTGTTCAGTTTCTGAATGGGCATCACCACTTTGACATCGGGCTCGATCCCCAATTTGTTGATGTCGGCTCCGCGCGGGGTGTGATAGTGAGCGGTGGTGACCTTCATGGCTCCACTGCCCACCGGAAAAATTTTCTGTACGCTGCCTTTGCCGAACGTCTTGTTGCCCACCAGTTTCGCCCGTTTCAAATCTTTCATGGCGCCGGCCGTGATTTCCGAAGCGCTGGCCGAAAACTCGTTGACGAGCAACACCAGTGGCCAGGGAGAATGCAGATTGGGGTGACTGAAATAGGCGACCTCATCCTCGCCCCGCTCCTGCACCGAAACCACCCGACTGCCGGTGGGCAAGAACTTGGAACAGACGTCGACGGCGGCATTGATATAGCCACCGCCGTTGTTGCGCAGGTCAAAAACGAAGCCCTGAGCTCCCTGGCGCTCGAGATCGCGCAGCGCCTCCTCCATCTCCTGGTTGGTGTTCTCGCCGAAGACCTTGAGCTTGACGTAGCCGAGCTTGGTGCCCTCGTTCTCGACCATTTTGTGCTGCACACTGCTCACCCGGATGCGGTCGCGGGTCAGCTCGACCCAGAACGGCTCGGGCGTGCCCTTGCGGGAAATCTGCAGGCGAACCTTGCTTCCAACCTCGCCGCGCAACAGCTTCATGGCTTCGGGAAGGGTGGTTTTGCGGGTCGAGGTTTCGTCGATCTGCACAATGACGTCGCGGGCGCGAATGCCCCCCCGCATGGCCGGCGTATCTTCCATGGGCTCGATCACCGTCAAAGCGTTCTGATTGTCCTTATCGAGCTCGATATAAATACCCAGGCCGCCGAAGTTGCCGCCGTTCATCGCCTCACGCAGGGCTCCGAACTCTTTTTCATCCATGTAAATGGTGTAGGGGTCTTTGAGTGTCTTGAGCATGCCGCGCACGGCCGCCACCTGCAAATACTCGTCCTGAAGCAGCTTGGGATACTTGGCAGCCACCTGGTAGAAATCTTCAGCGAAGGCGTTTCCGGCCGCGGTGATGTCCGAACGCGGCTTGACCTTCGCCAACTTCATCGCCGGCAGCTTTTTGGCTTTGAGGGCATCATTGAGCCCCTGAACCGCCCCGTTGAACAGCGTGTCCGAGGGCATCTTGTAGAGATACTCGGTGGCGATAATGGCCGTCAGGTTCTTGACAAACTCGGCCCCGGTAACGGCCTCACTCGAAGGGGCGGGGGCCGCCCAACCCACCTGCATGGTACACCAAAGTGCGGTGGCTGCCGACACGGCGACAAAGCGTGAAGAGATCTGCAAAGCTGGCCTCATTTCCCTGGATTGCTGTGTAGATTCTGACGAGAGTCGATTTCTCCCGCCATCCCTCAAGCCCCTCAAAGGGCAGAAAGTTCCTCTACAAACTGGGGGGGTCGCCATCGGCCCCAGGAAATTCCTCCACCAGCGGTCGCGAGCAATCGTTCTCCGAGTCGCGAATCTCCAGCGGGTCGGCCAGAAAGTCGGCCCGAGCCAGTTCCATTTTGCCGGCTTCTTGGGCCTCAGGGCCGTTCTTGAGCTGCATGACCTGCTTGGAATCGGTTTGCAGCCGACTTTCCAGAATTTTCTTGGCAGCCTCGCGCTGGGCCCGCGGAATATCGTCGGTGGTGCGCTTGCGCAGCGTTTCCGGGTCATCATAGGCGGCCAGGCGCGCGGCCTCGCGGCGGGCCTCGGCCTGGGTCTGGCTGGACGCCGAGGGTTCTGGCTCGGGGGCTTCTTGCCCGGGTGCCGGGGACCGCTGCACCCGATCTTCACTCGACGGACCGCGCGCTTCCTTGCGCGGAGCAAAACTGTCGCGCTGGGCGTTGGCCGTGCCTCCCGCCTGACGCAGCGACTCGGCGGTTTGGGGGTCGAGCCCCTTCATCACCTGTTGATTGACCTTCTGGAAGTAGTCCCCTGGACCGATCGACTGGGCCATAGATCCTCCTCTTCCCGAATCCGGGAGACCAATTACTTTTGACATATTTTCGACATGTGCAGTTCACCTCATCCTGAGACCCGGGGGCTAGGATAACCGTGGTCGCCAGTCGACCAGAACAACAAGGAGGAATCCCATGAGCGAACAACACACACCCGCCATCGTGCGCGTCACCCCTTTCCCACAGAACCCGGACCACAGTGGAAAAGGAGCTCTGGCTTCGGTCACGATGCTGTACGGTCCGATTGTCATCCGGGCCCGCCTGTGCCAGGGCGAGCGCGGCATGTTCCTGTCGATGCCCTCGCGCAAAAGCGAGCAGACCAACACCTGGTGGGAGTCGGTCAGCATTCAAGACCGCCTGCTCTTCGCCCAGTTTGAGCAAATGGCCGTCCATCGCTACGAAGAGCAGCAACAGGAACTGCTTCAGGCCGTATAACCAGCCGGGAGCTCTAAAGGGGGCCGGGTCAAGAAATCGAACCCACGGGAATGCGATTTCGGGCTCGCGCCCTCTTTTTCTTTTTCCTGCTGCTTGCGTCCCGAGCGCTGTGGGCCGCCCCGCCCGTCGTCATCGGCTCAAAGTTCGGGGCCGAGCCGCTGATTCTCTCGGAACTCATCGCCCAGTTGCTCGAATCCCACGGCCACTCGGTCCAGCGCAAGCTCAGCCTGGGCCCCACGGAAATCTGCTTTCCTGCCCTCCAATCGGGGCAAATCGACCTCTATGTAGAGTACACAGGGGCCGGGCTGGAACTCATCCTCAAAGAGCAACTTCCGGGCCATCAGCCGCTGCGCGACTTTCTCCATCTCCAGCGGCAATTTCACAAGCGCTACCAGATCACGTGGTTGCCGCCCTTTGGATTCAACAATACCTACGTGCTGGCGCTTCCCGAAAAACTGGCCCAGCAACGCCGCCTTACCCAGTTGTCCCAATTGAGCCAGCACGGCGATCTGCGGGCGGGCTTCGACCTGCAATTTCTCAACAAGCCCAATCTTTATCCGGCCCTCTCCAAATATTACGGATTTTCCTTCAAGAACGTCGTGGCTACCGAGCACTCGCTTGTCTACCCGGCCCTCCAGCAAGGAAAAATCGATCTGATCGAAGCTTATTCCACCGATGCCGAACTGGCTCGTATGAAGTTAAGGGCCTTGCACGACGACCGCGGGTTCTTTCCGCTTTACCACGCCGCTCCACTGGTGCGCGACGAGGTTTTCCAGCGGATCCCCAACCTGGGAGACATCCTTGAACCGCTCCAGTTCAGCCTCGACGAATCGGCCATGCAGGCTCTCAATCTCAAGGTTCTGCAGGGCCAGAGTCCGGCCCAGGTGGCCAGCGAATTCCTGCGCCAGCGGGGTCAACAATCCACGGCCGCTCGCCAGGTTGAACGTCCTCAGCAGCAGTGGCTGACCCTGGTAGCCCAGCACCTGGCCCTGACCGCATCGGCGGTGGCCCTGGCGGCCCTCATCGGGTTGCCCCTGGGAATCTGGAGTTACTCCCGGCCCCGCTGGGCCGAACTCCTGGTGGCGCTGGCCAGCATCATCCAGACCATTCCGGGCATCGCGCTGCTGGCTTTTTTCATCGCCGTGCCCGGACTGGGTCTGGGGGTGCGTTCGGCCATTGCGGCCCTGTTTCTCTACGCTCTGTTGCCGATCTTGCGCAACACCATCACAGGTTTGCAGCAGGTCGACCCGTTGCTGCGCGAGGCCGCCCTGGGGCTGGGAATGCGTCCCCGCGAAATGCTGTTGTGGGTAGAACTGCCCCTGGCCGTGCCCACCCTCATGGCGGGCCTGCGCACCTGCGCCGTCATCACCGTGGGCTCGGCCACGCTGGCCGCATTCGTCGGCGGCGGTGGTCTGGGAGTTCCCATCGTCACCGGGTTGCAGCTCAACGACACCCGCCTGGTGCTGTCTGGAGCCATTCCCTCGGCCGGATTGGCCATCCTGGTCGACCAGTTGCTGGCCCGATTGGAGGCCCGTCTGAGCCGTGTCGCCACTGGCTAAAACCTTTCTATCCTGGTACGAAGCCGGCGATTTTCCCATGACCGAACCCGATGGCCAGATAGCCCGCTACAGCAGCGATCCTCGAGGGATTTTGCCGCTCGACGAATTTCATATCCCCCGCCGCCTGCAGCGCTGGCTGCGTCGGCAGCCCTATACCGTTACGCATAATCGGGCTTTCCGAGCGGTGATGGAGGGCTGTGCAAGTCGAAAATCCACCTGGATTTCCACTCCCATTGTCGACGGGTTTTGCCAGCTTCATTGCGAAGGTTACGCCCACAGCCTGGAGGCCTGGCTCGGTGACGAGCTGGTCGGGGGTCTCTACGGGCTGTGCCTGGGTGGGACGTTTTGCGGTGAGTCGATGTTCAGTCGGGCCGACCATGCCAGCAAGGTGTGCTTGGTCGAACTGGCGAGGCGGCTCCAGCTGGGAGGGTTTGAGTTGATAGACTGTCAGTCGATAACCCCGACGCTACGTCAGTTTGGCGCCCGTTGGGTGGATTTCGCCACCTATTTTCGCTGGTTCCAACGGCTGCGCTTCAAGGACTGCTACCTCGGTGAATGAACCATTGCACCTGCCCGTCGACGCCCAATTTCTCGTGTCTATGGTCGAGAGCCTGGACGCCGGACTGACCATCGTCGACCCCCAGGGTCGCTTTGTCGTTTGGAACGAAGCCTGCACCCGCATTCTAGGACGCGGCCCGGCCCTCCAGGTCGAACCGCGAGAATGGCCCCGCTTCTACGGCCTGCATTGCCCCCTGGAGCAACGCCTGCTCGAGTTTGAAGAACTGCCCCTGGTCAAGGCCATGAACCTTCGTGAGCACATCGAACAAGAACTCATCCTGCTGCACGAGGATCTGCCCGAGGTCCGCTGGATTCGCGTCATCGCCCGGCCCGTGCTGTCGGCCACCCAGGAGTTCCAGGGGGCGGTGGCCATGATTCGCGACGTCACGAGTGAAAAGGCCTCGTTGATGGCCAGCCAGATGATGTCGTGGTTCTTCAGCGCCAGCGAAGATGCCATTCTGGGGTTGAACCTGGAGGGCATCGTTCAGATCTGGAACCCGGGCGCCAGCGAACTGCTGGGCTGGAGTGCCGAGGAAATCATCGGCAAATCCCTGCTGACCCTCGTGCCTGAAAACCGCCACGGCGAAGTCCAGGCCCTGGTGGAGCGGGCCCGCAACAACCTGCCACTGCCCTCGCGCGAGGTGGAACTGTTGCACCGCCAGGGGCATCTGGTTCCGGTTCTTCGCTCGATCACGGTGATGCGAGAGTCGCGGGGCAATCCCATTGGTGCCGTGGTGGTGGTGCGCGACATCTCCAAATTGCGCACCACCGAACGCCAGCTGGAAGAATCCCGTCGCCAGCTGCGGCTCCTTTCGGCTCGCCAGCAGTCTTTGCTCGAACAGCAGCTGCGGGCGCTGGCTCGCGAGCTCCACGACGAATTCGGCCAGCAGCTGGCCGCGATGAAGTTTGAGCTGGCCTGGCTGGAGCGCCACGTGTCCCACCTGCCCAAGGTGGAAGAGCGCCTGGAGTCTCTCAACCAGGTGCTCGACTCGACCATCGCCGGGTTGCGCCGCATTTCCAAACAGATGCGCCCTCCGTTGTTGGAAGAACTGGGGCTCTGCCACGCCGTCGACGAACTGATCACGAGCCTCAAGTCACGCTACCCCCTGCAGGCCTCCTACCAGTGCAGCTGTCATCACCTGAACTTCAACCCCGAGGCCGCGCTGGCCCTCTACCGCATCATCCAGGAGGCCCTCACCAATGTTGTGCGTCACTCCCAGGCCACCCGGGTGGACATCAACCTGACCCTCGTCGATCAATCGATCCAGCTCTCCGTTCGAGACGACGGCAAGGGCCTCTGCGAGCAGCCTTCGCAGGGTCTCAACTTCGGCATTCTCGGCATGCAGGAACGAGCCCTGAGCTGGTCGGGCAAGGTGCAGGTCGCCAATCACACCGAGGGCGGTGTCGAAGTCAGCGCCGAATTCCCCCTCGAGCAGATGCTGCTCACCGGGCGTGGTTAGAGAGCTAGCAAAAAGGGCCGCCGGTTGCCCGACGGCCCTTTGGGGTCAGCGCCCTGACCGTTTACAGCGTGACCATCTCGATAGAGTTCACCGAATAGCCCGGCACGATTTCGTTCCAAGACAGAACCGTCAGGGTCGGATAGCTGCGTTCCGTGAGCTTGCGCAGCATCGGACGCACCCCCGGACTGGTCAGAACCACCGGCCGCAAACCTCGGTCCTTCGTGGTGCGCATCGGAGCTTCAAAGGCAGCCAGAATCTCCTGCCCCTGCTCGGGAGAGAGTCCCAGGAACAACTCTTCCCTTTCGCTTTCCAGATGCTCCTGAATCAGCGTCTCGATGGCCGGGTCCAGCGTCATCACCTGAATCACGCCCTGGCCATCGGCGCTATCCTTACAGATCCAACGCCCCAGCGCCACCCGGGCAAACTCTGCCAGAGCCCAGGGAAGCGCCGAAGGGGCGTCCAGAAAGCTCTGCAAAATCGACTCGAGGTCGCGAATGCAGACCTTCTCGTGAACCAGTAACTGCAGCGCCTTCCAGATTGCCACCTCGTCGATCTTGCGCTCGCGCAGGGCCCGACGAAGTTGCTGAAGCCCCTCATGCCCCTCGAGCAATTGCACGCAGGCGTCGAAAGTGAACAGTTCACCGGCATAATTGCGGACGATCTGCGTGAGCTGAGTGGCGATGACCGATACCGGGTCGAAGATCATGCAACCCAGCCGCTCGGCGTCGCCTCGCACCTCCCTGGCAATCCATACCCCCGGCATTCCGTAGGTTGGATCCTCGACCCGTTCGCCTTTCAGTTTCGACAGCTGGCGTTCGGGAGCGATGGCCAGGTAGCTGTTGGGTACGACCTCCGCTGTGGCCACCTCAACATCGCGAATACAGATTCGATACTGTCCACTTTCAAGCGACAAATTGTCGCGAAAGCGCACGCCTGGAAGCACGATCCCCAGTTCCAGGGCAACATGGCGTCGGATGCTGGAAACACGCTCCAGCAAACGGGCACCTTGCGCCGGATCGACCAGCCCCAATAAGCCACGGCCTACTTCCACTCCAATGGCATCGACCTTCATCAGGCCTTTCACCGATTCTGCTGGATCGAGGGGAGGGGCTGCCTTCGCATCCTTCACGTCCTTCGCCGGCTGGGGTGCATGAGCCAACCTGCGATGCCGCTGCAGCGACTCTTCATCGACAAACACCTCGTCACAGGCCTGGCAGCTATAGATCCTGCGCCGCGCATTCAGAGTTCGTCCCGGTCGCAGCCCGATGTTTGGACTCGACGGGGTCAAGGGCACACCCGAGCCTCCTCGCACTGGGGCCGGAACCTTGGACAGACGCAGCCCGGCCAGCAGCCCCACGCCAATGCAGCCCATAAAGACAGCTGCCACCGCCCGCCACCGAATGGGAGCGGTGGCCACCACCAACGTGCGGTCTGGCTCCAGGCCCAGCGAGCGCAGGCGGTCCTGAATCAGGGGCAAGGTCGTCTGGGCCGCTCGCTCCTCGGCCCCGGGTAGGGCTACCACCAGGCCAACCGTGCCAGGCTCACGCTCAAGCTGGGTCACCTGCAACGGGGTGCCCAGGTAGCGACCCAGTTCTCGCTGCAGCGGCGAACGCCCGTCAGGCAGCACGCGCTGCAGGCTGTATGCAAAGCCCACCAGCGAGAGCAGCACCAGGGCGCAGGCCGCCAGCGCTCGCCAGCGCAGGGGACGCTCCAGCCAGACGGCATCCAGCGGCGGCAGAGCGCTTCCTTTCTTCAAATAGAACCGGCTCAGCCCACGGGCCGTCTCGAGACTTGCCACCTCACGTCGAACGTCGATGGCCGACATGGCCAGAAAACGCTCGATCACGCGCTGGCGCACCTCGGGACGGATCGGCGGCAACTTGCTGATCTCGAGCGTGATGGCGTGGACTTCCTCCGGCCCGAGTTCTTTGAAAATCTGAGCCGAGGCCTCGGGGGGCAGGCTCATCAACAAAACGGCCGCTTCTTGGCGTGGGTCTTGCAGGGCCGGAGCCAACTGTCGCCGGCCATGTCGACGCTGCAGGTGTTGCCAACCAAAGGCCAGCAAAGCGCAAGCCAGCCAGTGCCAGCGGTGGGTAGGCCACTGCCAGGCCAGCCCCAGAGCTGTCCAGCCCCCTGCCAGCGTGGCTACACGGGCAAGGCTGTAACCGTCGGGCCGAAGCTCAGAATGTCGACGCAGCCCGACCAGGGCCCTGCTCAGCAGGCCCAAACTCAACAAGGCCAGCAGCGGCGTCAGTAAGGAAGAGTGCTTGGCCAGCGGAATCGGCCCCCGCACCACCAGAATGCGGTCTCCCACGCGAGGGTCGGTCGAAGTCAGCGTGTGCAGCCCGCGAGTTACGGTCTCGGCCTCTCGTTCGCTACAGTCGAGAGTGGCCACCAGTTTGATCGGAGTCTCGGCGCTCAAGACCACCACCTGGCCGCGCCACGGGCCCAGGCAATCGTCCACCCATTGTTGGGCGGCCTGCTGAAGGGGAGGGGGTTGGGGAATTCGCAACATTCCCGCAGAAAGCAGTAGTGACACTAGAGAGAGGAAGGCGATGTGCCAAAAAGGGGACCGTCGCTTCCAGAAAGCGCTCAATCGAATACCTCCTGCCTGCGTCCGCTCTATTTTGAGCAGTACCTTCCCAGTATGCCGGAGGCTTGTTTCCGATCTGTAAACTTGTGGTTAGCGTTCTGCTTTCATCGGAGCGAAGATCTGCACCGTCGACACCACTTCTCCGGCCAGATAAAAGGCGATGCCTTTGGAGGGATAAAACAGGTTGCCCCCGGGGCGTTGCTCCGGTTTGCCGAGCACCTTGAGCACCTCCTGGGCTGAACTGCCCATTTTCAATCCCTGGGGCGTCACGTAGTCGCCGGTGGTCAGCGTGATGGCCACCACCCTGCCCGAGTCGCTCATCAGCCCGACTCCTTTGTCGGGCCAGCGCAGGTCCTTCCCCTGCTGCACGGGGGCCCGCCCCCAGGCCTGCTCCACCTGGCTCAGCGGCGCGCCCAACAACAACTCGCCACAGCGCTTGCCGGCCATGATCAGCCGGTCGCCCTGCAGCGGCTGGGCGGCCTCGGGACGAAACAAGAAGATGCGCTCGACCTTCTGTTGCCCGTCGTATTGAAAACCAATGCCGCGGTTGGCGTAGGCGAACTGCTGTGGCCCCCGCGCCAGTCCCGCGCCCAGCCGCGACTCGACCAGGCGTCGAGTGGCGCCCACTCCCAGGCCCTCCGAGCTGCGCGCCGACGGCTCCCACAGTGTGATGCCCAAAATCTTCTTCTCGCCGCTCACCAGCAGCAATACCCCACGGGAATAGGTGCGCAGCTGGGCCTTGGGGTCGCTTTCACTGGCCTGCACCCGGCTGGCCTTACCCAGGGCGGCTTCGGCCTCGCTGAGCGACTGACCCAGAGACAGCGGGCCCAGCCCCTGGCCGGGACGGATCACCCAACTTTCGCCCCAGACCCCCAGAGATAGGAAAAGACAAAGAAAGAAGCGCATCCACATCGGCTTCGGCTTCGCCGAGAAGGGGATTTCCCCTGGAGCAACAAACGGCGCCATTATTACAGGCTCTCGAGGAGAAAGATAACTATGGCTGGTGAAAAGATCCGCATCGACAATGGCAAGCTAACGGTCCCCGACCATCCGATTATCCCCTTTGTGCGGGGCGATGGCACCGGGCCCGACATCTGGGCGGCCTCGGTGCGGGTTCTCGACGCGGCCGTCGAGAAAGCCTACGCTGGCAAGCGCAAGATCGAGTGGAAAGAGGTCTTTGCCGGCGAACTGGCCTTCAACAAGTTCAACAACTGGCTGCCCGACGAAACCGTTGAAGCCTTCCGTGAGTACCTGGTGGGCATCAAGGGCCCCCTGACCACCCCGGTAGGCGGCGGCATTCGCTCGCTGAATGTGGCCCTGCGCCAGATGCTCGACCTGTATACCTGCCTGCGACCCGTGCGCTATTTCAAAGGCACACCCTCGCCCGTGAAACATCCCGAAGCCGTCGACATGGTGATTTTCCGCGAAAACACCGAGGACATCTACGCCGGCATCGATTTCAAAGCCGGTGAAGCCAAGGCGACCAAGATTCTCAAGTTCATCCAGGCCGAGATGCCAGAAGAGTTCAAGAAGATCCGTTATGGCGCCGAAGACATCGCCAGCGTGGGCGTGGGCATCAAGCCGGTTTCGCGCCCGGGCACCGAGCGCCTCATCCGAGCCGCCATCGAATACGCCCTGACCAACAAGCGCAAGAGCGTGACCTTTGTGCACAAGGGCAACATCATGAAATATACCGAGGGCGCATTCCGCGACTGGGGCTACGAGCTGGCCAAGCGCGAGTTCGGAGCGGTCGAAATCGACGGCGGCCCCTGGTGCAAGCTGCCCCAGGGCATTGTCATCAAGGACGCCATCGCCGATATCACCCTGCAGCAGGTGCTCACTCGCCCCAATGATTTCGACGTGATCGCCACCCTCAACCTCAATGGCGACTACCTGTCGGACGCACTGGCGGCTCAGGTGGGCGGCATCGGTATCGCCCCGGGCGGGAACATCAACTATCTCACGGGCCACGCCATCTTCGAAGCCACCCACGGCACCGCCCCCAAGTATGCCGACCTGGATAAGGTCAATCCCGGTTCGGTGGTGCTCTCGGGAGAAATGATGCTGCGCTACCTGGGCTGGGTGGAAGCCGCCGACCTTGTCATTCAGGGCCTCGACGGCGCCATCGCCTCCAAGCGCGTCACCTACGATTTCGCCCGCCTTATGGACGGAGCCACCGAAATCAAGTGTTCCGAGTTTGGCGACAATATCATCTCCCATATGGCAGGCAAGGTCGCGGTCTAGCGATAAAAACCAGGATCGTGTCCAAGCGCGCAATCCTGGCCCTGATACTGTGGCTTCTGGCCCTGGGTCTCAACGGGTACTATACCCAGACCCGGGGCCTTTCGCCATTGCAGGCTTTCCAGGCCGCCGTCGACTGGTTGCGTGCCTCCCCCTGGGGCCCACTGATCTTCGTGGTTGCCTTTACACTGCGGCCCATTCTGCTGCTGCCGGCCTCGCTGCTCTCCATTTCCGCCGGTTACTGCTTCGGCATCTGGGGTGGGTTGTTGTGTGCCCATGGGGCGGGCACGGTGGCGGCGACGGCCGGCTATGGCGTGGGGCGCTGGGTGGGGTTGCGGCGCGGGGTAGCCGAGGGTTGGGTAGAGCACCTCAGGGCTCGGGGCTTTTATACCGTCGTCTTCATGCGCTGGTGCTTCCTGCCCTACGACCTGGTCAGCTACCTGGCGGGAGCCCTGCGCATCCCTCTGGCGGTCTTTCTCTGGGCCAGCTTCCTCGGCAACCTGCCAGGCACCACTTCATGTGTGCTCTTAGGAGCCTCGGTAGAGGGTCCCCTCGACCAGGGGGGAATCCCCCCTATAAATTGGCGTTTGCAATTCGCCAGTTGGGTAATCATAGGAGGGATGATGGCGTTGGGCCGCTTTGTGCAAGCTCGCAAGGTCCCGCCGCCCAAATAGGAAGCACAGCAAGGAGTACCATGATCACCTCGTCCGACGCCACCGTTTTCCCTGGCGGAGCTTTCCTGCTTCAGGATTTCCCCGTAGAAACACTGCTCACCCCCGACAACCTCAGTGAAGAACATCGCATGATCCGACAGACGGCCGAGCGCTTCATGGTCGAACGGGTGATGCCCAACGTAGAGAAACTGGAGCACAAAGATCACGAGACCCTGAAAACGCTGCTGCGCGAAGCTGCCGACCTGGGCCTGCTGGGCGCCGAAATTCCCGAGGCCTACGGCGGAATGGGGCTGGACTTGCTGTCCACCATGCTGATCACCGAAGAAATCGCCCGCCTGGCTTCTTTCTCGGTAACCTTTGGCGGCCACGCCGGCATCGGCACGGCGCCCGTGCTCTACTTTGGCAACGAAGAGCAGAAGCAGAAGTGGTTGCCCAAGCTGGCCGCCTGCGAAGTCATCTCCTGCTACGCCCTCACCGAGAACCACTCGGGTTCCGACGCCCTGGCTGCTCGCACCAAGGCCGTGCTCAGCGAGGATGGCAAATACTACCACCTGACCGGCTCCAAGATGTGGATCACCAACGGCGGCATCGCCGACCTGGCCATGGTCTTTGCCAAAGTCGACGGCAAAGCGTTCACCTGTTTCGTGGTCGAAGCCAACACGCCCGGCTTCGCCGCCGCCGCCGAAGAGCGCAAGATGGGCCTGCACGGCTCTTCCACCACGGCCCTCAGCCTGGAAAACGTCAAAGTTCCCGTAGAGAACCTGGTGGGTGAAATCGGCAAGGGCCACAAAATCGCCCTCAACGTGCTGAATCTGGGGCGATTCAAGCTGGGAGCCTGGTGTGCCGCGGCTGCCAAGTATGCCCTCAATGACGCCATCAGCTACTCCAAAGACCGCACCCAGTTCGGCAAGCCCATCTGCGAATTCGGCGCTATGCGCTACAAACTGGCCCAGATGGCCGTGCGCTGCTTCGTGGGCGACTCGATGAACTACCGCACGGCCGGCATGATCGAAACCTCGCTGTCGCGGGTCGAGAACAAGGATCCCCAGGCTTCGCTGAAGGCCATCGAAGAATATGTGGCCGAGTGCTCCATCCTCAAGGTGGCCTGCTCGGAGTACCTCGACTATGTGGTCGACGAAGCCGTCCAGATTCACGGTGGCTACGGTTACTCGGCCGAATACGCCGTAGAGCGCGCCTATCGCGACTCGCGCATCAATCGTATCTTCGAGGGCACCAACGAAATCAACCGCCTGACCATTACGGGAAGCCTGGTAAAGAAGGCCATGAGCGGTCAGCTCAACATGATGGCCGGCGTCCAGACCAGCGACACCGGCGACCTGCTGGCAGCTCAGAAGAAGCAGGTGATTGCGGCCAAGAATGCGGTGCTGTTGGTGGCGGGCTCCACCATCCAGACCATCGCCGGCGACAATCCCGAAGAAAAGCACCAGGAAGCGCTGATGGCGATCGCCGATCTGGCCATCGAGATCTATGCGATGGATAGCGCCTGGTTGCGCACCGCCAAGCTCATCCAGGAGCGAGGCGCCGACAAAGTGCAGTTCCAGCAGGACATCCTCGACGTCTTCCTGCAGGAAGCCACCACCCGCCTCTGGACCCGCAGCCGTCAGCTGCTGGCCAATCTGATGCCGGCTGGTGAGGCCCTGCAGAAAACGCTGGGCAAAGTAGACGCCCTGCTCGGTCAGCCGCCGGTCAATATCCAACAACCATTGGCCCGCATCGCTTCTCGACTGCTCGAAGCCGGCAAGTACTTCGCCTAGGCTCGGGTTGGCCACCTCTGCAACCTGGGCCAACCTTCTCCAAACCGCCCTGGACCACTGGTCACAGGGTCGCAAGGATTTGGCCGGCAAAGGTCTGCAGCAGGTGCTGACCCAGCTCCAGGGGCCCGCCGATGGATTTTGGCGGGCCCTTGTGCATGATCAACTCGCTCTGCTCTCCCACGAGCTGGGCCACCGGGGCTACTCGCTGGAACAGTGGGACAAAGCCCAGGCTTGCTGGCAAACGCTGGGACTGGCCCCAGGATCGGATTTGATCGGTCCCAGCCTGGACTGGTTCGCGGCGCTGCTTCGCGACAGCGGTTTCGGCCCGACCAGCGAGCGCCTGCAACGCCTCCACCAACAGGGTCAGGTGCCGCTGATCGATCCCCAGGACCAGTTTGAACCCCTGGGCGGCAAGGTCCTCACGCCCGCGGCCCGGCCTTCGGCCCAGCCTGGACCCCAGGGCTGGCCAGAACTGCTGCACGAGTGCCTTAGCCAGGCTCAACAGGGCAAGTTGCCCGCCGCCCTTCAGGCCGTCGACCGCTGCAAGCCGCTGGCCAGTGCTCAGAAGTTAACTCACCTGTTTCCCTTTCTCTACTGTGCCGAGTCGATCGCATGCTTTCTGGCTGGCGACTATTCGGCTGCCGGCGAGGCCAAACAGGAAGCCCTCAGGCTTTGGTATCAGGTCGACCGTCGCTCGCCCGAAATTCAAACCCTGGCTTCGCAGTTTGCCCAGGTGCTGCGCCAGGTCCAGTTGGACGGCCCGGCCGAGCTGGTCATGCAGCGTCTCGAGCAAGGTGAGATTCCGCTCATCGACGCCTGGGTCGACCTCAAGCCCGGGGGACTCAAGCAAGGTACCTGGGCCACCGAACAGTTTCACCTGCGCGAGGAGTGGCGTCCGCGCATCGACGCCTGCCTGCGTTACCTGCAGCGCAGCCAACCCCTGGAAGGCTTGAAAGAACTGGGATTGCTCGAGCAAAAACTCAATGACCAGGAGCTGCGCTCGGCCCCTGGCGGTCTGGTGTATCAGTTGCAGTCGTTAATGGCCTACGCAGCCGGCGACTATGACGGCGCGGCCGGGCTGTTCCGCAAAGCCATCGGGGTCTGGGACACGCTCAAGCCCGGAGAACGCAAAGAAGGCAACTACCTGGCCGAGGTCAAGTCGCTGCTGACCGTCTATTCGTTGGAACTGATGGGGGAACGCCTGGGCGATCGTCTCTGTGACCCCTTCGTCTTTTACAAGCCCGAACAGCAAATGCAAAGTCTGAGCTCGCCTGAAGACGAAGGCGACCCCAGGGACAGCTGGGAACAACTCATGCTGAAGGCCTGGCAACAGGCCCGCGCAGCCCGTTGGGAGGCGGCCATCCGTCAGGCCTCCCACGGCGAGCGCGTGGCTCGCCTGCTGGGAGCCAACGACATGCGCATCACCTACAGCCTGAATTCCCTGGCGCTATTTTCCCAGGCCTCGGGGGCCTATGCCGAAGCCGAAGCCTTCATGGAAGACGCCCTGCGGGCCTGGAAGCGGGCCGCCGGCAACACCTCGGCACGCACGGCATGGAATGAATTTCGCTGCCTGCTCCAGGAATCCGAATGGGAGTCGCTGGCCGAACAACTCGACAAACTCTGGAGCCAACCCACCAGCAAGAGTGCCTTCGACCCCGCCTTGCTCCCTCGGGAAGCCCTGGACACGCTTGGGATGAGTCAGATGCCCAGCGTTCCTGTGCCCAGCGCCGCCCCCGGCGAACTGGTGCTGCCTGAACTGGAAAGGCCCAGGCCCACCAGGGCTCGGCGCAAGTCTTCGGGCTTTCCTCTGCTGGCACTCTTGTTGATCGTGGCCCTGGTGGCCATCGGACTGGGTGGGCTGTGGTGGAAAAAACATCGGGGCACTGCCGCCCCGGCCTCGCCTACTCAGCGCTCAACACCGTAATGTCGAGCCACATGGCCGAGTTGTTCTCGTAGCCCGCCCGATTCCAGGGCGCCACCAGAGGCTGCTGGTTCCCCTGCGCATCGCGGGCCAGGGCCGTCAGGCGGTGCTTGCCCGCGGCCAACTCAAGCCGGGCCGAAAACCCACGCCAGGCGAAGGCACCCCGATCTTCCTCCAGTTGGGCCATCAAGCAGCGGTCATCGACCCGAACCTCTACCGCCTCGATGGGGGCGAAGCCGCTCCAGGCCCACCCCTGCACCAGCACCGCATCCCTCAGGGTGTCTCCCTGGCAGGGAGAGGTGATCATGGCCCGAGGTTGGGCCCGGGTGACGCAGCGGTTGGGACCGTCTTCTGGCAAGAACAAGTAATCGTTCACCTGGTAATGACCGTCAAAGGCCTGAGCAGAGGCCTGGATGTCGGTCAACCACTTGACCGAGGCCATCGCATACCAGCCCGGTACCAGCAAGCGTAGGGGCCCGCCGTGAGCCTGACACAGCGGCCGGCCATTGCGTTCCACAGCCAGCAACACTTCCGGGCGCAGAGCCTCTTCGAGGGGCAGGCTGCGGGCGAACTCGCCGTCCCCCCCCTGAAAGACCAGTTCGCGGGTATCCTCGGGCAATCGAACCTGCTCCAGAACGCGGGCCAGCGGCACCCCGGTCCATAGCGCGTTGGATACCGCCCCCCAGCCCCAGGGGGTGCCTTCGGGCTGAGGAGACATGTGCTTGCGTCCATTGCCCGCACACTCCAGGGTCACTTCCCGTTGTACCGTTCCCAGCCCCCGCAACTGCTCCAGGGTGAAACTGCGGTCGAGCACCGTCAGCCGGTCATGAGGTGCGGGATAGGCGTAGTGATTGCGCTGGAAGAAGGCGGGTGTGATAGCCGGCCGCAGGTCTTCCATCGAGGGCTCGGCATTGCGGGGTTCGTCGGTAACGATGGTCAGCACGCCCTCGAATTTGCATTGGACGCGACATCTCCTGTTCTGCTACAACACTTGCATGACACCACGTTGCATTGAGGAAGTCGTGGCCAGCTACTGCCGCGCACTGGACCAGCGACAGTTTCGACTGGCCGCTTCGCTGATCGACCCCCAGGACCGAGTGGACTTTCAGCAGCAGGTGCTGCAGGCGCTGGCCCAACTGGAGAAAGCCGGCTTCGACCATGCCCTGGTCCGACTTCTGGGCGGCCACGGCTCGAACCGACTGGCCGGCTTCACGGCCGAGGAGTTTCTGGCCGAGTTTCTCTCCCACGCCATGAGCGGGATGCCGGCCATGGAGTCGGAAATTCTCCAGGTGCGCGTACTCGACGACGAGCGAGCCGAGGCCGATTTTCGCGTGGCCAAAATCACCAGTTCGCTGCAGTTGCGGCAGGGACCCTATGGCTGGCGGGTGCGCCTGCGCGAAGGCCTGTCCCAGGTAGCCGTTCAGGCCGAGGCTCTTACGGCCGACTTTCTTCAGCGCGCGGCCCGCGACCGCCCCTCACCCGCCAGTGCAGAGACGCTGACCCCCTTTGCCCTTTACGGCTATCGCGACTCCGAGGGCAACATCGTGCTTGAGCCTCGCTTCGAGGCCGCCGAGGAGTTTCAGGAGGGTCTGGCTGCGGTTCAAGTCCACGGGCGCTGGGGCTTCGTCGATGCCCAGGGGCATATGCGCATTCCCATTCGCTACCTGTCGGTCACGTCGTTTTCCTCGGGTCTGGCCTGGGGGTGTGAACTGAGTGAAGATTTCACGCGCATCTGGCGCCTGCTCGACCGCCAGGGTAACCAGCTGCACTGTCCGCCGGTCGAAGAGGCCCTGGCTTTTTCCGAGGGCCTCTCGGCAGCTTGCCTGGAGGGGCTGTGGGGCTACCTGGACACTTCGGGCCGGTGGAGCATCCCTCCCCGCTTCAGCGAGGCCTCTTCTTTCTATGAAGGCGAGGCTCAGGTCAGCGATCTGCAAGACGTCTTCTGGATCGACCGGCGCGGCCAGCGTCTCGACCGTAGCCAAGATGTAACATCCTGAAACCCAAGATTCATAGTTCTTTCAGACCCTCTAGCTAGACTTGGATCAAATCATAGAACGGGAGTCCCCTGTGCAGATCCAAGCAACCTCCGTCGCCGCTGCTCAAACTCGCCCTCAGGCCCCTTCCACCCCGGATAACGGCCCGAAGGCCCCCTCCGACGTTGTCACCTGGACCTTCGCCTTCGACTCCAACGGCCTCGGCGGCCAGTATCAGGATCTGCGCCTGAAGGGCAACTTCAACTTCACCACCGGCAAGCCCGATCCCAAGTGGAACGAGGGCCAGGGGTTGCCGCTGCGCGACGACGGCCAAGGCGGCGACGCTCAGGCCCGCGACGGCATTTACACGCTGCAGTTGCCACTGCAGGCGGATCAGTCATTCCAGTGGGGGGTTGAAGGCACCGCGGCCAATGGCCAGTCCACCTGGCTGGTAGCTGAAGAGCAGCCCCTCGGCGTTCGCACGGGCCAACACAACGGGGCCTCGACCTATGCTCCGGTCTCCCACCACCTCTACGGTTCCCAGCGCCAGGGCGAGGACATCAGCTTCCGCACCTGGTCACCCGCCCTGGGCCAGGGCCCCACCGCCGACTACCGGCTGCACGTCGACGTCTACAACGCCGAAGGCAAGCTGGAAAAGTCGTTGCCGATGAGCAAGGAGGCCGACAGCGGCGACTGGTCGCTGAAGCTGCCCGGAGGCTGGAAAGAACTGGAAGGCAAAACCTATCTTTATGCCGCCCGCAACCCCGAGGGCGAGCTGCTCAAGACCAGTCAGGGCAACCCGGTGCAGTACATCGACCCTCACGCCCGGCACCTGATGGGTCAGCAACGCGGACTGGAGAAAATCTTCGTCGACCCGGTGTTGGGCTTTGAAACCGGCTGGTACGACGACTCGGGTAAGGGTGGCCCCAACTACGCCGACAACCCCACCTGGGGACGCTTCCACGTGGACAACCACGGCGACGCCGAAAAGGTGAAGCTGGTGCTGCGCGACGCCGAAGGCCGCCAGCTCAACCGCGAGCAGCTGCTGGAGCGGCTCGGCGAACCCAAGTTTTCCTCCTACGATCAGGCCGCTCCTCAGGACAAGCGGGACGCCGATGTGCTGGCCAGCTGGTCGCTGGCCAACAGCCCCAAAATCGACAGCTACCTGTGGACCCACAAGGTCAACGACGATGGCTCTATCGAGATGCACAAGGTGGAAACCAACCGCATCGGCAGCGGCTGGACGGTGGCCGTCAACAACTTCCCCGCGCTCGAGGGCCTGAAATACGAGTTCCAGGTCTACAAGCACGGTCAGCTGGTGGGCGACCTCAACCGCGATGGCCAGCTGCAGCCCGAAGAAGCCCGCAAGCTGCCTTTCAACGAGCCCCACGACAACACAATTTCGGCCCGTCCGGGCTCGGCCCGGCGCGCCCTGATTCGCGAGTCGAGCTATGTGCCCCGCTATGAGGACACCCCGCGCATCGAGCCCAACTACGAGAAAAAGGTGATTTTTGAGCTGCACCTCGGCTCGTTCCTCGGTCCCAAGGACAACGCGCTGGCCGCCACCGCCGAGGACCTGGTGGCCAACCTCGACTATCTGAAAGAAATGGGCGTCACCGACCTCTATATGATGCCCACCCAGGAATTTGGCGGCAAGCGCGACTGGGGCTATACCACCGACCACTATTTCGCGGGCGCTGACGCCTATGGCTTCGAAATGAAGCGCGACCAGGCGGTGGCCGAAGGCCTGATCCGGGCCGATGAGGCCAGCGACCAGGAGAGCGTGTGGATCAGCGGCACCGACGCCATCCAGTGGCTCAATGACCAGTGCCACAAGCGCGGCTTTGACACCATGGGCGACGTGGTCTACAACCACACCTCGGGCAAAACCGACGGCGACAACCCCCTGTGGTCTATCGACGGCGACGCCAACAGCTTCTTCAAGTGGTGGGACAAAGACCACAGCTTCACCCCCTGGGGCGCCAAGCCGGCCTTTGACGACCCCGGCGTCAAGCGCTTCTTCGCCGACCACGCCGCCCAGCAAATCCAGGAAATGGGCTTTGACAATCTGCGCTTCGACTTCACCCAGGTACTGCACAACACCGGCAGCGCCGAAGAGCAAATCGAGGGCATGAATACCCTGCGCCAGATCAACCGCACCTTGCAGATGGTCAAGCCGGGCACCATTACCGTGGCCGAAGACTTCTCGCGCAACTGGCTGGTGGCCGCCGACCTGGACGAGTCCCAGAACCAGTGGGGCATCGAGAAGAAGGGTATGGGCTTCCAGGCGGTCTGGAACGACGGCGTTCGTGAATCCATCTACAAGGGAGTCGAAGGCACCAACCCCGAGTACAATATGGACCGCTTGATGCACTCGATGCAGAACCACTACGGCGTCTCGGGCTGGGACCGCGCCGTGCTGTATGCCCACAGCCACGACGAAGTAGGCAACTCGGGCAAGTGGGTGGGACGCGCCGCCGCCGGTTCCAAAGACGGCATCTTCGGCGACTATGCCCGGGCCGCAGCGCGCGCCGGAGCCGCTCTGACCCTGACCGGGCCGGGCGTGCCGATGCTCTGGCAGGGCGAAGAGTTCCTGGCCAACAACGACTTCAAACACGGCCTGACCTCGACCTGGGGCTACGACACCAACTGGCTCAACTTCAAGGTTACGCCCGACCGCCTGGAGGTGTTCCGCAACCTGCTTTCGGCCAGCCCGGCCGAACAGAAGGCCCAGCTGCGCGAAGGCGAGGCCAAAGCCTTCGAGAGCTATCAGAAGATGAACGAAGAGCAGCGCGCGGCCGCCGAGATCGACTCGTTCCGAGCCGGCCACTTCAAGGCCTATAAAGACCTGGTTGCGCTGCGTCGCTCCTCGGACGCTTTCGCAGCCACCTCGCCCATCGAGCGCTGCTTCACCCACAACGGCGACCGCGTGATCGCCTACAAGCGGGGCAGCGGCAGCGAAGAGTTCGTGGTGGTCACCAACCTTTCGGGCCACGACCGCCAGGGTTATGGAGTCAACCTGCCCGGCGGTAAGTGGAAAGAAGTCTTCAACAGCAACGCCGCCGAGTATGGGGGCACCGGCTTGGGCAACTTCGGGGCCACCGTCGAGGGTGGGCAGGGCCTGACTCTGCCGGCCGGCAGCAGCATCGTCCTCAAGAAAGTCGGCTAAGCTTGATTAGCAATTTCCAGCCGGGAAAATTGCTAATCTTGCTGGTGATGCTGCTGGGCGTGGCCAGCGCCGAACCCTTCGGCGGTCGCGACGGCTGCTTGCTGATGCTCGAACTCAAAAGCGGCAAGGTGCTCCGGGAGATCAACCCACGCCGCTGTCAACAGCGCTTCTCTCCCTGCTCGACCTTCAAGGTAGCCGCCGCCGCCATGGCCTTCGACGCAGGCATCATGGAAACAGACCGGCGCTTTGGCTGGGACGGCACTGTCGACCCTCGCCCCGAATGCAACCAGGACCAAACTCCAGCCAGCTGGATGGAACACTCGGTGATTTGGGTCACTCAGGTGTTGACCCGCGAACTGGGCCTGGCCAGCGTCAAACGCTATCTCAAGGATTTCGAATACGGCAATCAGGACTTTTCCGGCGGTCTGACTCAGGCCTGGCTGACCAGCTCGTTGAGAATCTCGGCCCGCGAGCAAGCACAATTCATGCGGCGACTGTTGCTGGGTCAGCTTCCCATCCTGCCCACCGCCCAGCGTCAAACGGTGGGAATCTTGGTGCGCCAGCAGAGCCCCCGCGCCAGCTTGGCGGGCAAAACCGGCAGCGGGCGTCTCCCGGGTGGTCGCCAGTTGGGGTGGTATATCGGTCATCTACGCACCCACCGTGGGCAAGAAGCCGTGGTGGTGATCAACACCACCGATCGTCGCTCCGGTCAAACCTCGGGGCCCGCCGGACTGAACGCCCGCAGCCTTTTGCAAACCTGGCTCCGCGAGCAGGGTCTGTGGTGATTCGCAGGGATCGCTGACGACGATCAGAACTCGCCCCCCTGTGAGCCTCGACGTTCCATCCGTGTCCCGCTCGCCGAGGCCAGCCCCTGCCCTCTTCCTGCTGGCCCTGCTGGGCCTTGGGCTCTTCTGGTGGGTGCCGCGCCACGGCCACGAGGAGCCCGCACCGGTAGTCACCTCGCAGGCGGCCAATCTCAGCGAGGACGTCTATGCCGAACTCAGCGCCGAATTGCTGCTGCGAGAAGAAGAGCTGATCGCACTGGAAAAGGCCCTGCAAAAGCAGCGCGACTCCGACCGGGAGGCGGTAGTTTCCAAGCAGAAAGTCGAGGAAGTCACGCGCCAGCTCCAACAATTGGAGGCCTCGGTTCTCAACCCCAACCTTTCCGCGGCCGAGCTTCGGGAACTGCTCGAAAAGGTCAGCAATTCTTGGAGCGAGCGTCTACAGCGTCTGGAGGAGTTCCTCGACAGCTCAAGGCAACCGCTTCCCAGCCTGCCCCCCCTAGACCAACCCTTGCTCGACCGACTCAAGGGCGACCCTTCTGCGTTGCGGTATCTGCAAAAGCACCAGCAACTGAGTAAACAACTCGAATACCTCGAGCAGTCCCGCAGCGAGGCCTTCGATGCCGACCTGGCCGGTCGGGCCGACCGCCTCACCCGACTGGTCCGGTTGCGCTACAGCCTGCTGCAGCGGCTTCACAGTCAGGGCTCACTACCGATCCTGGAAGACCCCGAAACCTGGTTCAAGGAAGTCTCGCTGGAGCTGCGCAGCTTCCCGCTGCGCAAGCGAGGCGTATTGCTGCGGGCCTGGGGTCGGCTCCAGCAACGCACTGGCGGCGGCACTGCCCTCATCAAGGAAGCTGCCTGGGAACTGCTCTACACTACATTGGCCTGCATCACGTTGGTGGCGGCGCTGCTCTGGGCCCGACGGCAGAGGGCCTGGCGTTGGTGGGTTCTCTGGGCATTGGCCCAGGGCGTGCTCAGCCTGTTGGCCTGGACGCTGCTCGATTTTCTCCAGCCACTGGTCTCCCTGGTCGGTGTCTATGCCCTCTGGCGCATCTATGGTCAGGTGAGCCACCACCTACTGGACACCTTGCGCAACTCGCCCCTCGGGCAGCGCCTGGGAATCCTGCGACGGGCTCGCAGGAACCTCAAGAGAGTCGGCATCTTCCTCCTCCTTCAGGGCAGCCTGGCCGTGATACTGCGCAGCCTGGCCGGCTACGGCCAGTTGCTCAGCAGCGAGGTGTCGCTGATGAACGGGCTAGGAATGTTGATCTACTGGGGACTGGCCTGGCAATGGCGGGTGGAGCTGGGCGAAGCGCTGGCCCTGCTGGTGCCTGGGAGGTTGGGTGGCATCTTTCAGTCACTCTGTGCGGCCCCGGGAGTTTCCCTGCTCACCGCTCCCCTGGCTGTCCCCCTGATCGTGGCACTGGCCCTGCTCTACCGTCTGGTAGGCATTGCCCTGCGCTTTGAGTGGGGGCAAAGAACCTCGGCAGGCGTGCTGCTGCGGTGGATGGAGGCCTCTCAATCGGCCGAGTCCGACACGCTCCCTCCACCCCCTAAAGACTACCTCACAGCCTTCCTGGAACAGCCTATACAATACCCACCCGAGGTATGTCAGGGAATCCTCGAAGAGGTCGAAGGCTGGGCGACTGAGCGGGGCCTGGACTCTCGATTGATGGTGCACGGTGCCGATTCTCTGGGGCTGCAATCGGTCTTGCATCAACTGCAGGCACATTTCGAAAGCCGTCTGCCGGTTCATCCCTGGCAGCCAACCCGGCTACATACCCAGGCCCAACTTCTCAGCCAGCTCGGAGAGTTACTGCAACTCTCCGAGGCCACCACTCTGGACGACCTGGCGACGGCACTTGCCCAGGGCCCTCGACGGATCATTGTGATACACCACACCGAGTACCTTTTTCTGGCCCGCGTGGGCGGCTTCGAAGCCCTGCGCGGACTGGTAGAGCTGATGTTTCGCTCTCGCCGGCAGGTCTTCTGGTGCCTTGCGCTCCCCACCCAGACGATGCGCTACCTCAAACTGGCCACTCCTGATTTCTCGCTGTTCCCCCAGGCCGTGGGCCTGCCTCGCTGGAGCGAGAGCGAAATCAAACAGCTGATTCTGTCCGGCCACCAACGCACCCAACGTAGCTATCAATTCGCACCCGCCGTACTGCGGGCCGCAGAAGCAACCCCGGGTGCCACACCCGACGGCCATTTCTTCATGGTTTTGGCGCGGCTCAGCGCCGGGCGCCCCGGAGCGGCACGCGACCTCTGGTTAGGCTCCTTAGGCCTCGACCCTCAGCAACAACTGGTCGTCGGGCTGCCACCGCGTAATCCCATTCGACAATTGAGCACGTTGCCCAGTTCGGCCGACTATCTGCTAGCGGCGCTTCTGCGCCATGGCGCCCTGAACTTCGCCGAAACGGTGCAGGTATTGGGAATGTCCCATGCTCCGGTATTCCTGGCCTGGGAACGTTGCCACGAACTGGGCATCCTGAGCCCCGACAAGGGTGAACGCAGCCATATCGCCCGAAACTGGTCCCTGGACGTCGAGGCCTACCTGAAAGAGAGGAACTTGCTCGATGGAGACTGAGGTCCTGAATATCGAGAAACTGGTTCAGTCGATCCACTGGCCTCAAATTTTGCTGGCTTTCGTGTTGCTCGTAACCACCACCCTACTCAGTCGAGCCATTACTCAGTTGGCCTGGTGGGCCCGAAATTCCATGCCTTCCCGGCGGCTCACCGTCTTTCGCATCGAGACCCTGCTCCGCTTCATCGTCTATCTCTCAGCCGCAACTGCCGTAGTAGCGGCACTCTTCAGCCCCAAACCCGAGCTGTTGGTAGCCGTCTTTGGCTCGGCCGCTGTGGCCATCGGCTTTGCTTTGAAAGACGTGGCTTCGTCCTTCTTCGCCGGCCTGATTCTGCTTTTTGACCAACCCTTCCAGGTGGGCGATCGCGTCACGTTTCAGGGTCACTATGGCGACATTGTCTCGATTGGCCTGCGCTCTACGCGAATACTGACCCTGGGTCATGACACGATCACCATTCCCAATTCGGTATTCCTCACCGAGGCCGTGGCCTCGGGCAACTCCGGCGACCTTTCCATGATGGTCTCGGTGGAACTGCATATCGCCATCAGTGCCGACGCCGAGCGAGCCATCGAGCTGCTGCGCGAGGTGGTCGTCACCAGTCGCTACGCCTGGCTGAAAAACGGCGTATCCATTTCGGCTCGCGAAGCGGTCGGTGAAACTCTGGTCCCTGCGCTGGTTCTGACGGCTCGCTGCTATGTGATCGACGTTCCCCTGGAACGAGCCTTTGCCACCGACATCACGCTGCGCGCGCGTCGAGCCTTTGCCGAGGCCGGTATCGCCCGCTACGAAGCAGCCCAACAAGAGTAACCCCCAGCGATCTTGCCAAACCCTGGGAAAATTGCTAATCTTAGTTTGCTATTTAGCTAAATAGCGAACTATGAACGAAGTCTTCAAAGCCCTGTCCGATCCCACTCGCCGTCAAATTCTTGAACTCCTCAAAGAGCGAGAGATGAGTGCCGGCGAGTTGGCCCAGCACTTTGATCTTGCCAAGCCCACCCTGTCCAAGCACTTCCAGGTGCTCTACGAGGCCGACCTGATCTGGCGAGATCGTCGCGGCACGAGCCTGTCCAGCGAACGCTCCTGGAGTCGCACTCACCGCCTCGGCGGACGCCTCTTCGTACTCGTCGGACTGGGCACGTCCTTGCTTGGCCTGTTGGGATTCCCTCTGGTGGCGGTCGCCTATTTGCTAATCGGACTGCTCTCCACCACCCTCTACAGCGTGTACTACAGCTACAAAGTCTGGAAAGACGAGTCGATTTCAAAAGGCTCGATGTTGACTGGCAGCCATGATCCACTGGATGACGCGGAAGCGTAGCCCTCGATAGGGCTCGAGCTGCTGCAGCATGCGAGCATCGTCGGTAAACTGACCCGGTGCCAGAAACTGTCCCACGACTCGCGGGAGATGCACGTCCCCAAGCGGCACGGCATCGGGGTCACCGAAGGCAAGGCCCCGCACCGACTGCTCGGTCCAGGAACCGATACCGTGCAGTCTCGCCAGTTGCTCGGGGGCAAAGTCCAGGCTCAGTCGACACACCCGCAGCAGCGTCCGGGCACGCTTGGGGTCGATGCCGGCCTGCTGCAGGCGATCCACTCCCAATCGCCCCCATTGCTCCGAGTTCAGCGGCAAACGAAGCGGCAGCGGCCCCGGCGCTGGCAGGCCGTGGGCCTGCACCAGTTCGACGTAACTACGGGCTGCCTCAACGAAGCGAACACGCTGCTGCAGCACATAGGCCACCGCCACCTCCAGGGCCCAGGGTACGGGCCCCACTCGCAATCCCGACAAATCGCGGGACAGAAAGCGCAGGCCCTGGTGCGAGCAAGACTGGGGCAACTCCTGAGGGGCAAAGTTAAACATCTGCTCCAGAAACGCCTCGGTCCAGGCTGCCCCCGGCCCGACCACCTCCGACTCGATACCCTCAGTGGTCTGCCGCAGCGCCAAAGTGCAGGGCCCCGAGGTTGTCCAGAAGGCCCGAGCCAGCTGCCGAGGCTGCCAGCGAAAGGTAGGGTCATAAGGGCCGAATCGCTGTAGACGGGTCGAGAGACCCAGGTCGTAGTGGGGTACTTTCCATGTTCTCACGGGCGGCCCAGGAAGTCGATTAGCAATTTCGCCGTAATACGATGGACCTCCTCACGCGAAACGCCGGGCGGATCGTGGGCCAGTTCCCGCAGTTCGGGACGCTTCTTCAGCGTGTCAGGAGCGACACAGCTTAAAAAGACTCCGTGCCCGGCGCCTTTGAACACCCGGCAGCGAGCGCCAGGGATCTTGGCGGCGAAATGAAGCGCGTTGGTGGCTGGCACCAGAAACTCATCCCGGTCACCCACAACAATCGAAACCGGCTGGTCGATGGCAGCCAGACTCGAATCGCTAAAAGCCCAACCCAGAGCGGGGGCCAGCAAGAAGAAATTGCTAATCCTCCCATCTTGGTAGCTGCGGGCAGCCGCCTCAAAGTCGGTTGATTGTCGCAGGTAGTCCAGATAGCGCTCACGCTCGGCGCCGCGAGGACGAGGAGGGACATAGCGAGTTCCCGGATCAATCGTCCGTCGATAGTGCTGCGCCCGGGCCCCGGCCAACCACAGACCCGTCGCTCCTCCCAGCGAGTAACCCACGAATCCCACCCTGCTCGCGTCGATGGAATTCGCCAGGGGCGAGTTCAGCACTTCGTCCAGGGCAGCGGTGATATCGAGCGGACGATGCCAGTGCTCAAGATGAACGTTGCCTTTGTAGGGGTCGCGGTGCCAGGGAGCCACCACGATATAGCCTGCAGTCACCAGCCGATCGGTCAACCAGATCAAACTGGACGGATCGCCCAGTGTGCCGTGGTGTCCGTGAGAAAGCAAGACCAGCGGGTGCCGACCCGCAACCACTGGGGCGTCGCGCAGCTCAGGACGACGAACCCAGGCAGAACTCTCGACGACCCGAGGAAGACCCCGCCCGGCCGGATACCAGATTTCCAGGCGCACCCGGCGTTCCCGGCGGAGGTCTTTGAAATCCATCGAGCGTCTGCCCAGCAGAACCGTCCGGGCTGTCGAAGCTGGGGCGAGCCAGCTCGCCATCAGACCCTGAAGAAAGTGTCGCCGCCTCACCCTACCCAGATTAGCAATTCTTAGGAGCCGACCTTCAAGCCGCGGCCGCGGCTGGCTTCAGCAATTTTTCACGCATTCGTGGGAAGCTCACGGAAATGACCTGGGTGCACCTGGAACGACTTCCCAAATCCCCCGCCGCGACGCAGCCACTGAATCGCCTCGAGCCCAACTGGAGCCTGAGCGGCGTATCAGGCTACTGGCTCGTTCCCGCCAGCAATATCCCAGAAGCCTGCCACCTGGCTCGTCAGCTCTCTCAACTCTTCCCCCAGTCTGCCCTGGAAGCACAGACTCGAGTTGAGGTCCGTTTCCTGGAAAGCGAAGCCCAACTGCTGGTCCGAGCCCATAGCCCAAGCGGAGAGGTCAAGCGGTATCCGGGGCACGGCCTGTGGCTGGATGTCGATCGGCATCAGAAGCACTGCTGTCTGTATCTGCTGCCCTCATACCAGGTGGAGGGCCCCCTGCAGCGCGCCCTACCGGGATGGGTCCGAGTAGCTGTCCAGGCCGAAACTCCCCTCGGCCCCCTGCTCCCCCCTCAAGTGAAAGCCTTTGTAGGCGGTCTCATCTCCCTTTCAGCCGAACCTCCGGAGGGCTTCTTCGCCGCTTCTACCGGTGCCGAGCTGCAGCAGGCAGGCTATCCGGCTACCTGCGCCCAGGAAGCCGACCTGTGGCTGTATCGCGTCCCCGACGCTCGCAAGCAGTCCTATTTCGAATTCATTCATCCAACCCCCGACCGCCCTGAAGACAGCCCTCGCGGAAGCAAATTCCTGATCGCCTGCGGGGTTGGACCCGCCAGCGAACCCGACTCACCCGGAGGTCGAGAGGCCGACCTGATCTGGCTCGGCGACGAGCAGCACGGGCCGCTGGTGGAGTACCTTCGCACACTGCAGCGAACCGACTTGCACCTTTCGCACTTGCGCCAACATGCCGGATTGGCCCAGCGCCTGCCCGACGGACGGGTGTTACTGGCCCAGGTAGACCGCTGCTGGGCCCTGAGCAAGGAAGGATTCAATCAACTCGCTACCGATCCCGAACTCTATCGCAGGGTCTACGACCCCAGCTATGATAATTATCTGCGAAGTCTCTTCCGCCCCACGGAACGTCATCCATCGTTCCTGCTGGCCACCTCGCGAGGCTGCACACAGGGCTGCGCGATCTGCTGCTCGGGCGGCCTGAAAGCTTTCCAATCCTTCAGTGCTCCCCGCATGATGAGAGAACTCAACAAAATCGCCGCGCGAATCCCCCAGGGTAGTATCGACCTCTTCTTTCTCGACAGCAACTTCAATAACCACCCGGGGCGATTGATCGAGTTCGCCGACCTCTACCAGGCCAGTGAGCTCGCCGGGCGATTCCGCTTTTTTGTGCGCCACAACACCGTCAACGGTTTTCTTCAGGGTGGACCCCAACGCAAACAGCCCAATCTGGCCCTCATCGAAGCTTTCCGCAGGTTGGGCATCCGGGAAGTCTTCATGGGTGTCGACACGTTCGACGACCACAGCACTCTGACCCTGAAAAGCAATCGACTGCATCTGGCACGTAAAGGCTCGGCCGCACGCCCCACCTACACCTTCGCCGAACTGCGCGACCTGGTCGAAGCACTCGAAGCGAGTGGTGCCTATAGCAAAGCCTTCTATTTGAAGAACAACCCGTGGGTTAGTGACCTTGACCGCCTGGACAGCTATTACAACATCGCTGAACTGTGGCTTCGTTTCCCCCACTTCTCCATCGATGCCCGCCACCCCGAAGTCAATCGACTCAAGCCCTTTGCTGGCAGCCCCATCGAGCGGATCAGTCGAACTCGCCCTGAAACCCTTAGCGGTTCACGTTTTGCGGCCTCGGGGGTGGTGGGTGAACTCGATGAATCCATGGACCTGAGCGTTTTCGGAACCCCACGTTGCGAAACCTCAATCGACGACAGTCTGAGCGGATTTGCTCGCGACCTGGAAAGGATCCGCCGAATGGCCGAGCATCGCTTCCAGAGCCTCGGCTGCGCCGATTCGCGTCGTATTCTGGCCAAAATCCGCGCCCGCGACCAGCAACTGCTCCAATGGCTTCCTGACGGACCCTGGTTAGTGCAGTTGCGCGCCTTTGCCGACCGTTGGAGCCACCTTCCCGAGGTCAGCTCGAGTGAACAGCGCCATCTCTTCGAGCGCGCGGCTAGCAGCCTGTTTCAAGGACTCCAACAGACCCTGCCAGGTCCCCGTGCCACGCGCCCGCCCAAGAGTCCCGTGATCTCCATCTCCCCCCTGATGACACGTGTTTGCTCGCAGGGCTATCGAGCTGCCGTACCCCGCCTTTCCATCCCGCGAGCGATGTGTCGCTAAACCCACGGCACGTTCAGCCGCCTCGGAAAATTGCTAATCGGTTCGGAATCTCAACCCCAAAGGAGAACTCGTGTTCACCTAAAAGTCATCCTCATGCTCTCTTCACTAGCCATCCTGGCCGGCCGCATACGACAACGGCGACGACAGCTTCGCCTTACGCAGCGCGACCTGGCGGCCGTTGCTGGCTGCACCCAGTCTTACATTTCCCAGTTTGAAACCGGATATCGTCCCGTGTCCCCTGAGATCGCCCAGAAGCTCGAAGGCATTCTCAAGGTTCCTGAAGGTGCTTTCCTCCAGGCGCGTTTTCGCCGAGGCAGACCTCCCCTGAGTCCGGCGGCGCGCCAGGCTGTCCGAGCCATCGTCTGCGCGTCCGGCTCCGAGCCCTGGAGAAATCGTCCCTCCTGCCGCCCCCGGTTTCGGCGACCCAATCTCGGCCGCCGGATTCATAACGCGCTCTGGCCGCGTCCTCGCCAGTTGAGTCGTACGTCGCTTCAAGACATTTCCAGATTGGAGCGGGTGCGCTCGCACGATGAGGTCTTTTGGGACCACTTCAATTCCGTGATCTTCGACTCGTGGCCTGAAAAGGTCCTCAACGTGCAGGTGGGGCTTCAAGCTCGTGCCCTGGCCGGTATCAGCCCCGACCGGCTCGGCTGTCAACTCGATGTCAGTTGTGGGAAAACCGGGCGACCCACGGGTCATCGGGCATTCCCTGCTTACATCCTTACCCACGGAGACATCTCGATCGCCTGGTTTCCCCAACGCTGTGTCGCAACTCACCAGGGGCATCGATGGCCGGATAACTTACTGGTCGCTGCCCAGGGTAACAGCAAACTCACTCTGGTGGTGGAAGTCGACGGCCCTCACCCGAACCACAGCGCCGAGCCCGAACGCGTCCGTGAAATGCATCTGGGGGTGCCGGTGCTCCACCTGCGAGCACAGGACGTAGCCCACAAGCACGTGCTCGATCAGATCCTGGGGCGGGTGGAACAATTGCTCAAACCAAAGACGTCGATTGAAACTCGGCCGCCCGCAAAGTCGTATTCTCGCCCAGAGCTTCACGAATAGCAGTCAGGATGGGCCGACGCAGCCGGAGATTGTCCCAAGTGCTCCATTCCGTCATGTCCTGATGATGCGGCCCCTGAACCACGTCGGAAAGCACGGTTTGGACACGCAGCTCGACATCGGGTCGGTGGCGCGTGACTTCCAACCAGTGACCCAGCTCTACCTCAACGAGGTCAACGTCCTTACGGTCCATCGCCTGGGCCCAGGCCTGGGTCTCCAGATTGGGGGTAGCAACCCTTTGATAGTTGCCGCCTCCCTCAGCGCCGGCGGTCGGAATCAGCCAGTTCAAGGGCTCACGCTGCCCGTCAGCGTGAACCCACTGGTCAGGTGACAATACCTGTCCCACCTTCAAACGCGGATCGATCCCTCCGGCAGTTCCAACGAAATTGAGCTTCTTTACTCCGTGCTCGAGCAAGGCCTCGAGCAAGTCTTTCGACAGATCACCATAGAGGGGTGGAATGAACCAGATTTTCCGACCATCCTCCAGGTTGAGAATCTCCATTCGCAGCCCCGACATATCCGACTGCGTCAGAGATTCGCCAACGGACGGCGCACCTCGCCTCGAAAACAGGTCCCAAAGATTTGCGAAATTGCTAATCGGATGGGCGCTCAGTGCCGACATCGCGGCCGTCTTGGACATCCCATACACAACGAGTTCAGGGGGCTTACCTAAACTGCGAAGCTTACGCAGATAATCGTCCTTATAACGCCGAGTTTGGCCCACGGTGCCCACCTGTTCGGAGCCGGCTCCGGCGAGCTTCAGCATACTTTGCAGGTGGTCGGTCCGGTCCTCACCGTTGACCCTCCACACCAGCATCACCTGCTCGTCTTCTGGAGTAACCGCCCGCCGAACCTGATGAAAGCCCACATCTTTCTGAACCGGCTCCTGGAGAGTCCAACCGGCCCGCTGTAACTGCTCGAGTTGCTGCTGCCCCTCTCCCACCGCAATCACTGCCGGACGCCCCTGTTGCAGCCAATCCAGAGTAGCAGCTCCGAGATTGTCCTCGAGATACTCATCGACCTGACGCAAAGTATGCGGCCCGCTCAGGTCCAGAGCAGCCACCGAGGGACGAAACCCCCAGTGAATCCCAGAATCGACTTTCATCCCCATAGATTAGCGGCCAGGGAGGAAAAAGGACTGAAATGCGCCTGCAGGAACTGCCCGCCATGGAGCTTCCGGCCCCCAACAGCCTTACCGCCATCCACTGGACCCTTGCCTGGGGCGTGCTGGTGGTGGCACCCGCAGCTCTGGCCGCCAGCAGACCACCCTCAACGAAGATTAGCAATTTTCTCAGGCTGGCCGGGCTGCTGATGGTGCTCGGCGCGATCTGGCCCAAAAGCTTTCTGATGCCTTCAGCGCTGAGCTGGCTGGCGGCCAGTCTGGTATTGTCGGCCTGGGGATTCTGGCGACTGGGCCAACGAGCCTACTTCTGCCCCGCCGAGACGCTGCTCGACCTGGGATTTCTCTACGCCCCGGTGAGTGGAATCTGGACTCTGGCATTCGCCACCGGAGGGGGGCTCATGGGGTTCGACCCCACCATGACGCTGCTTACCGGTGTCCACTTCTGCTATGTCACCCTGGGAGCCATGCCGTGGGCAGCGCAACTCGGACGTCGACTTCTGTCCAGTTCGACGAGCTTCCGGTTGCTCACCTTGGGCTACGCTGCGGGCCCGGCACTGGTTGCTGCCGGCATTACCAGCAGCCACTGGTCAGAGCGAACAACCGGACTGGAAGTGGCCGGGGTCAGTCTTCAAGTTCTCTCGACCACAGGCATGACGGTGCTGGCCCTACTGCGCTTGCGACTGCACCCATTATTGCTAATCTCGGGGGGGTGCTCACTGCTCACCATGGCTCTCGCCCTGAACTACGTCTGGGGACGTTGGCTCGGTTTCCCCCACCTCGACCTTTCCACTATGATCCCCTATCACGGCCTGGTCAACGCCTTGGGATTCGTCACCCTGGGACATTGGGGCTGGTCTCTACAGCCAGCCCCTCCCTGTAGCCCCTCGTATGAACTCCCCTTTCAGCATGTCGGTGGGGGCTGGCCCATCGGCCCCAACTACTTCGAGCGTCACTTTGCGCTGGGGGAGCCACCCAGTGGACTGCTCGACGACGTCTCGCAGCTCGACTCGAGCGATTTTCGGGCCCGGCTGGTGCTTCCATCCATTCATTCCTTCTATGTGAAAACTGCTAATCATGAGATGCAGGTCACAGCCCACTGGCCGCCGCTTTGGGGTGCCTGGGCCTATCTTTACGGACATCTCAGCCGAGCCATCGGCCAGATGAACTTCCCCCTGGGCTCCGAGCAGGCCGCGGTGCAAAGCCAAATGCTGGGACTCCCCGAGGGGGCACGGGGGTGGGTGCGCAGCTATCGCGACTCGGGCCAGGCGATCTACTGCGCCTCCTACACCATGTTTCGCCTGCAGGACCGGGGCTATATGAACGTGGCCTTCCCACTACCCCTGGGCAACTTAACCAGCCTGCTCTGGGCTCGCAATCTGCCTGAGGGAGGACTCGTGCTCAGCAGCTTTTCCGCCGCCCACCGCCCGGCCGGAGTTTTTTGGGTCTTCCGTGGGCGCGGTTGGCGGCTGCCGATCAACGAGGAAATCGAGGTCTATGAGCAAGACGGCGAGCTTCGGGCCCAACACCGCACCTGGATGCTGGGCCTGCGCTGCCTGACGCTCCACTACGTCGTGACCCCGCAATGAAGCTGCCCGAACCCTGGAAGGTCCTCTGGGAGCTTCCCTCCCCTCTGTGGCGCCTGGCCCTGGCTCAGTTCGTCAATCGCTGTGGCACGATGGTCATCGCCTTCCTGGGGCTCTACTTCGCCAAAGCCCACGGCCTGCCGCTGACAACTGCGGGCTGGCTCGTGGCCAGTTACAGCTGGGGCAGCCTGGCGGCGGCTCCGGCGGCCGCCTGGCTCTGTGAACGCTGGGATGCCTGTCGCGTACTGCAGGGCTCGCTCCTCGGAGCGGGGGGGCTCATGCTGCTCTTTCCTCAGCTTGAGGGAGTGCCCGCCTGGGCAGTGGGCTGCTTTTTGCTGGGGCTCATCTCCGAGTTGGGTCGTCCGGCCGGATACACGGCCCTGGGGCGCATGGCTCCTCCTGACCGATTGCGCCAAAGCTACACCCTCAACCGTCTGGCCGTAAACCTGGGCATGGCAGTGGGACCGGCTCTGGGGGGTTTGATTGCGCAACGCTCCTATCTGGGGCTGTTCTGGGTCGACGGCATCAGCAGCCTGCTCGCCGGTCTTACTCTGATGGGCCTGAACAGCGGGCTCCCCAGCAAGGAAACCGGACCCTCCACCCGGTTGGGGCCACTGTTCTACCGTTACCTTCTGGGCCACTTCCTGGGCATGCTGGTATTCTGTCAAATCTTCGTGGCGCTGCCCCTGTACCTGGTAAAAGGTCTGGGACTGCCCGAGTCCTCCACCGGCTGGCTGTTCTCTCTGAACACTCTGTTAATATTGCTAATCGAAGCGTGGATCACCCATCTGACGCGCAACTGGGTGCTGACCTATGCCATCGCCACCGGCTATCTCTTGCAGGGTCTGGGCCTCGGCGCCATGGGTCTGGGCCCGGAATACGCCCTGGCCGTGGCCGGCGTGGTCTTCTTCACTCTGGGCGAGATGTTGCAGTGCGCGGCCAACTCCACCTACCTCAATCTGCTGGCCGGAGGGCGTCTGCTTGGGCGGGCCAACGCCTGGTTTGTGGGCTGCGGCAGCCTGGCCTTCATCCTCACGCCGCCGCTCGTCGGCTGGGTCCTGGAACACCGCGGAGCCCCGGCCCTCTGGGCGGGCATCGCCTGCCTGGGGGTGGTCTCGGCGCTATGGGTGCTGACCCTGCCCCGTCAGCCCTCGGCCAGCCTTGTCAAGAACCTCTGAATCACGGGAATCAGCCGGGCCGCTCCGCGCTCGGCCTGAGCCAGCGTCAGCTCGTGGCTCACCTTCTGCGCCGACATGCCGCAGGCCATATTGGTGATCACCGAAACGCCCACCACTCGAAGCCCGCAATGTCGGGCAATCAGGTTATCGGGCACGGTCGACATGCCCACCGTATCGGCGCCAAGTCGGCTCAGCATGCGAATCTCGGCCGGTGTTTCGAAGGCCGGGCCCATCCAGCCCGCAAATACGCCCTGATGCAGCGGCGTATCCACCGCCTCGGCGGCCTCGAGCAGCCACTGCCGAAGCTGCGGGTCCCAACAATCCTCGAGATCGACGAAGCGCGGGCCAAAGTGATCCTCATTGGGGCCCACCAGCGGGT
The DNA here is from genome assembly GCA_964649085.1 of uncultured Burkholderiales bacterium. Classification (GTDB taxonomy): domain Bacteria; phylum Vulcanimicrobiota; class Xenobia; order Xenobiales; family JADMJV01; genus JADMJV01. The sequence continues at coordinate 39,515 of CAZYPN010000027.1, forward strand.
TGGTTCCCATGAAATTGATGTGGTCGGTGATCATCACCAGATCGCCGGGGCCGATCTCCTGGCGCATGCTGCCAGCCGCATTGGTGAGAAACAGAAACTCGCAGCCCAGAGCCTTCATGGTGCGGATCATCACTTTCAGACGCCAGCTCTCGAGACCCTCATACACATGAATGCGCCCCAGGAGCAGCACGACCTCGAGCCCGCCCACCGAACCGATCATCAACTGACCCTTGTGTCCGTGCACGCCCGGTTCGGGAAATCCGGGAATCTCGGAATAAGGCAGCGAACGGGGGTTCTCCAAGAGTTCGGCCACACCGCCCAGCCCCGACCCGGCGATCAGGGCCAGTCGGGGATGAACCACCATGCGGAGTTTCGACTGAATGGCCGCTACGGCCATCTCTACGGAATGACGAATATCAGGGTACATCCTGACACAGTTGCACCAACAGGGGGTCTTTCACCTGCTCCACCCGAGGGCGAATGATCTGGCTGTAAAGCGGGGGAAGCTGCTCGATCTGCTGCTGCAGCTGCTCAGGCGACTGGTGCGGCAGCACATACTGGAACCGAGCCAGCTCCGAATCGGGCAGTGGGCCCTCGACGCTCGAGCCGTAGGCACCCAGCTCCATCACGCCGGTCGAGTCGGCCGCGGGGCCCCACAGGCTGACCACGGTGCACTCTTTCAAGGGCCGCAAATAGGGTTCGCCGGCAGGTCCCGCTTGGCGGCGCAAGGCGGCCCAATCGCGGGTCAGCTCCATGAAGGCTGTGCGCGTCGGTGACTGTTGCTCCTGTCCGCTGCGCAACATCACGAGGTTGCCAAAGGGATCGAGCAAAGCGGCCGCGCTGCGCCCGCCCCTGGCGGCTTCCAGCAGCGGTGCCGCCAGCTCAGGCCCGGGCTGAGCCGGCTCGAAGCGCAGTTGCAGGGCCTCAGGAGCCAGTTTCTGCAGAGCCTGCAACACCTCGGGGTGTTGGCATTCACGCAGGTCCTGAGCCGGACCCTCGGTGGCGTGAATCTTCGCCTGAACCGCCTTCAAACTGGCCAAAAACGTGTCCAAAGAACGCTTCTCCAGATCGGCCGGAATCTGCTGCGCTGGCCCGGCCCCCTGGTGGGGCCGCCCGCCTTCGACGCCGAAATAGGCGAAACTCTGTTGAGCCGTGGCGCGCAAACCGGCGGGCAGGCTGAGGTAGCTGCCATCGGCGCTGTAGTTCACACCAGCGGTGGTGTCCAGCGTGGCCGACACCACCTTGAACCCACCCGTGAGAATCGAGCCTGCGCACATCATGCAGGGGTCGAGGCTGGAAACGATGGTGCATTGCTCGGGGGGTGGCAGTTGCTCGCCTCGGGCCTTCTGCTCAAAATACCAGTCCACCAGTTGACGTTCGCCATGGGCCGTGGGGTCGGCCAGTTGTCCGTCGGCCAGCACCCGGTTGCAGGAAAGGGCGAGCAACTCGCGGTGCGGCCCCAGCAGAGCACCACCCACCCCAAAGGTTCCCATCGAGGCGGCTCGCACGGCGGCGTCTACGGCCCAGTGGGCGGCCTCGGCCGTGCTGAAGGCCGCAGGTTGACTGCCGCGCATGTCGGTCACTCCCAGCGCTACCGAGTCGCTGGGGCCGGCAGGCTGGCTCGCGGGCCGTCGGTGCACACAGGGGGCAGCGGCCTGATTAGCAATTTTCCTGAGCGGAGAGAGAGTCACCCGTAGAGCCTAAAACACACCGCTGACCAAAACCTGAAACGAAAGAACCGAGAGGCACATGGCGAAGAGTCGGAGATGAGCAGGAGACACAGCACGGGGGCGCTCAGTCCAACCCGACGGCAGGAGCAAGAAGCTCGCTACGCTTCCCGTCCGAACTACGACGTGCTGATCGTAGGCACAGGCATGGCCGCTCTCAGCCTGGGGGCGCTGCTGGCCCACTCGGGTCGTAAAGTCTGTCTGCTGGAGGCCCACGATCGAGCCGGGGGCTATGTGCACACCTTCCAGATGGGCGAGTACCAGTTCTGCGCCCAGATTCACTATATCTGGGGCTGCGGCAAGGGTGACAAGATATGGCGCTTCCTGGAAAAACTGAACCTGCTCGACGACATCCAGTTTGAACTGCTCGACCCCGACGGCTACGACCGGGTTGTCCTTCCCGATGGCAAGCAGATTCGCATCCCCTATGGCTTTCAGAAGCTGGCCAGCAACATTACGGCCCATTATCCCGACCAGGCCCGTGGGTTGGCTCGCTTTTGCGACATTCTTGAGCGACTGACCCGCGAGGTTCAGCAGCTTCCCCCGGGAATGAGCCTTTGGCAAACCGTGACCCAGGGCTGGAAATTCCTGACCCTGGCCCGCTACTTTCGCAAAACCTTGCAGGACGTCTTCGAAGAGTGCGGGCTGCGGCCCGAAGTGCAGGCCGTTCTGATCGCCAACTCGGGCAACTTTATGTGCCCCCCGGCCGAGCTTTCCATTCTGGCCTATAACGGCCTGTTCTCGGGTTACAACCGCGGGGCATACTATCCTCGCAAACACTTCCGCCACTTTATCGACCGTCTGACCCAAAGCATTGTCGAACATTCGGGGTGCGACTTCTACTTCGAAGAGGAAGTCGTCAGCTACCAGCTGGCCGGCAACGAAATTCGCAACGTCACAACCCGCAGCGGAAAAGTCTTCCAGGCCCCCATCATCGTGTGCAACGCCGACCCCCAGCGAACCGCCGCAACCATTGGCTGGGAGCATGTCCCGCCGAGCTGGCAAAAGTCGCTGCGCTACGACTACTCGCGCACGGCGCTCACGGTATACCTGGGGCTGAAGGGCCTGGACTTGCGAGAATATGGCTTCGGGCGCTTCAACACCTGGCATCTGGAACAGTGGGACCTGAATCAAACCTGGAAACAAGCGCTGGAGCAGAACTGGGAACGCCCCTGGATGTTTCTGGCCACACCCACGCTGCACACGCCCGAAGGCGGCAACAGTCCGGCCGATGGACAGGTTCTCGAACTGGCCACAGCCGCCAACTACGACTACTTTCGTCAGCTCAAGAACGGCGATCCCGCCGCCTATGTTGCCGAGAAAAAGGCTTTGCGCGACCGACTGCTCGATCTGGTCGAGCGGCACTACGTTCCCGACCTCAGGAAGCACCTCAAGTTGAGGGTCACCGGCAGTCCAACCACCAACGAAGACTTCTGCTGGGCGCCTCGGGGCCACGCCTATGGCCAGCACCTGACGCCCAAGAATATGGGGTTGGCCCGACTGCGCTCGCGCACCCCCTGGAAGAACTTCTACTGGTGCAATGCTGCCAGCGGCTATCCGGGCGTGAATGGCACCATCGGCACCGGAATGCAACTCTACATGGACCTGACCGGCGATCGTTTTTTCGACCCCCGTCGCATTCCCGACACCGAAACCCTGCACCGCCAGCTGGGGTTATCGCCGAGCTAAGATCTGTTGGGCCACACGCTGGCCGCTGCGAGCCGCCCCTTCCAGCCAGGGCGCGTTCAGATAATCGCCGCAAAGAAACAGGCCCTCGTGGCCCTGTAGTCGACGCTCAAAGTCGACCACGCGGGCGATGTGGTCGCAGTCATATTTGGGGATGGCCTCCGACCAGCGCTGCAGATCGTGAGGCACGAGCCGGCTGGCGTCGAGTTCGGGAAGCAAATCCAATAGTTCGCGGCCAACCACCTCAAATACCGTTTCGTCCCCTTCGGCCAGCAGAGTGCGCGCCGAGGCTTCGTGCAGCCCCACGTTAACCAGAGGGTAGCCTTTCAGCGATTCATTGGTGAACTCGCAAATCATGGAACGCTCCACGGCAGGGACATACCAGCAATGGGTCCGCCCCAGGACCTCGGGGGGAAGACGAAAGCTGACATTCAGCGTGGCCGAATAGCGCACCTGTTCCAGTATTCCGCGCTGGGGAGCCTGGGAGGGCAATAGCTTCAAAGCCGCTGGGGCGGTCGTGGCCAGCACCACCTGCGAGACCCGAAGCCTCTCGCTGGCGGTCTGCAACTCCCATCCCCCCTCCGTCGAACGCAACTCCAACACTTCTGCTCCTGTGGACACTTGCAGGGGCAGAGCCAGGGCCGAGGCCAGTCCCTGCATCTCGCCGTGGGCAAAATAGATACCGAAGTCATAGCCGGGGTCGACCATCATTCTCAACAGCGAGAGCAATGCGGCTTCACTGATTTCACTGGCCCGATAAAACATCATGCAGGCGTTGAACGGGTCGACCAGGTAATCGGCAAAGCTGTCCCCCACTCGCGAACGAGCCAGCTCTTCGGCGCTTCGACGGTTAAAGCGTGGGTGGCACTGGGAAAGGTGGAAAAAATCCAGCAAAGGCAGGTCTCGGCGTAAGCGCATCAGGAAGCGCAGCGCCTTGAAGCGGCTCCACAAGCCCAGGCAATCCATCCGCAACTGGCCACGAACCGAACTGAGATGCAGGTCGTGAAATCGTCCGTCGCGATACACAGCGTGCTCTACCGGGCTCACCGTGCGCACGGGCACACCTGCCTGTTCAGCCATCTCAAAGACCGTGGTGTAGGCGCGAACCAGAAAGTTGGCACCGCAATCGAAGGTCAGCCCATCGCGAGTCCGCGAGCCCATGCGACCCCCAACCGCACAGTCACGTTCGAACACCCTCACCGACAGGCCGGCACGCTGAAGCTCTCGGGCGCAGGCCAGGCCGGCGATGCCGGCCCCCACGACGGCCACCTCACAAACGGACTGCATGGCGAGAAATTCGCTCCGGAAAATGACCCGCCTTCCAGGATTTGAAGGACCAACCACGGGGCACAAAAGAAACTTGAGCAAGAAACGCAAGCTTCAACCCCTTCCCGTCGTCATGCCAAAGCCCATATCGGCGCCCGTTTCGGAGTTGCGCACGGCCTGCTATGTCGATTTTGAGAATCTGGTCTACAACTGCCACCAGAAGCAGCGCAATTTCAGTGTCAGCAAAGCCGCGCGCAGTCTGGTGCGACTGAGTCGCGAACTGTACGGAGAGGGCTTTGCCTACACCGCCGTCTACGCCAACTGGGATCAGGTTTCCACCACCGCTCGCTTCGCCCAAAACGACTGGGCTCAGGTGGGTTGGCGCACGGTAGCCGTGCCCTCTCGCGAGGACCGCGTCAGCCAGAAGCTGGTCAAGAATCTGGTCGACTTCATCATGAGCCTCGACCTTCTCGAAGACGCCCGCGACCGCGACTTCAACCACTTTTTCGTGGTCTCCGGCGATGCAGACTTCTGCGAAGTGGTCGAACGCCTCAAGCGGCGCGGTAAGAAGGTCACCGTGGTGTGCCTGCGCGGAAGTCTCTCGTATCGCCTCAGTGAAGCAGCCGACCAGGTCGTCTTGTGGGAACTGGAAGATATCTCGGGCGAGGATAGCTTTCCCCTGGTCAGCGGGCGCTCGGCTCCGCGCAGCGCCCGGGTGCAGGCGGCCCGCCCCTCGGAAGACCCCTTCGATGTGCTTCGCCGCGCGGTAGACCAGGCCGAGGCCGAACTGGGAAGCCGCCCGGTGGATTGGGAAACGGTGCGCGACGAGTATTATCTGCCGATGACCTCGTCCGACCGCCACGAGGCCGACCTCTTCGTGCGCCAGCTGGCCGACGTCGGTTATGTTTCGCTGGTAGCTCGCAAAGACCGTAACGGCCGATTACGTCACAGCCTGCAAGTGATGCTGCGGTGAACTGGCCCCTTGCCCTGGCGCTGACCCTCATACTGACGATGAACGCCCTGGCTCAGGTCCCGGTCGATGCCTTGCAAAGCCTTGTCCACGGCGCCCGCCAACATTGGGGTCTGCCGTCACTGGCCGTGGCCGTGGTCGAGGGCCAGCGCATCACCACGGCTCAGAGTGGCTGTTCCGGAGAAGCCGCCGTCTTTCCCATTGGCTCGTTGAGCAAATCCATGACTGCCGCCGTGGCCCTACGGCTCCGTGAGAAAGGGGCGCTCGAGCTGCGCCGTCCACTGGGCGAACTGTTGCCCGAACTACCCATGCAACCGCACTACCAGAAGGTCACCGTGGAACAACTGCTGTGCCATCAAGGTGGCGTGCCGCCCAATTTTCCCCAGCTGCCGATCCACCCCGCGCTGGAGGTTGACGCCGATCCCCCCGCCGATCTTAAGCGGTTGTGCCTCGAACAGATCCTCCTGACCCCTCCCGAGCCCCAGCCCTTCCTCTACAGCAATCTGGGCTACGTTCTAACAGCCCGCGCGCTGGAGCGTCTCAGCGACACCTCCTGGCCCCAATTGGTAGAGCGAGAAGTGTTTCAGCCCCTGGGTCTGCAACATGCCTCGTTGGGCTATCGCCCGGGGCCTCAGGACCCGCAGCCCCACCGATGGCTGCAAGGCGTGGCCGTGGGTTTTCTCGACCTCGTTCGCAGGGGCAATCCGCGCGTGCTGGACGGCGCTGATCAGGTGCGCTGCTCCATCAGCGACCTGGCCCGCTATGCTCGGGCTCACCTCCAACGGGACCCGAAGTGGCTGACGACCGAAGCTTATCGAACGCTACACAAAGACCGTGGGCACGGTTACGGACTGGGCTGGGGGCTGCAACGAAGCGCCTGGTCCCGCGGACCCGTGCTCAGCCATCACGGCAGTAACACCTATTACTACGCTACCTGCCAGCTGGCGCCGCAACGCCAACTGGCGGTGGTGTGCCTGACCGACGTGGGCTGGGACGAGCAACGCTCGAATGAACGTACTCGCCAGGCCCTGGTGGAGGTTCAGGAACAGGTCCGCCAACTGGCCCTGGGCGACAGCATCTGACAGGCGATCTGTCTAATAAGGCGGCAACAGTCGCCTGAGGCCGTAAGCCAGTACCGCTCCACCGAACACCAGGTTGCGACCCAGGCACAGCGGGTAGGCGGGCAGGCTGCCTCGTCCCTGAGCCAGCTCCTCCATCACCTTCAGTGTGAGGGGCCAATCGGAATAGGCCCGGAGCCACTCTTCGGGCAGGCCGGCGGGGCCCACCCGCGCTCCCACCATGCCGCCCACGATGGCCGCGGTGGTATCGGTGTCTCCTCCACACTCCACCAGGCTGGTGATGGCCTTAGGAAAATCGTCGCGATGGCGCAGCGCCGCCAACACCACCATCGGCGCCGTATGGTAGACAAAACCCGAAATTCCCTGGCCCCACCCCCGGCGCTCGGCGTACTCGAGGGGCTCGATGTCGGGGTGCTCGCCGATGGCCGCCAGGTGTTCGCCCAGCACCTCATCCTGGAACCAGCCAGGCACCGCCTCCCAGTTCCAGCGGCCCAGCAGGTAACCCGTGATGGCTGCCACCATGAGGGACGCCTGGTAAGCACGCGGGTCGGTATGGGTCAACTCGGTGCTGATTAGCAATTTCTCGCGAAGCCCATCGCCAGCGGCGACGGCCAGCACGGGTGCGCGCATGAGCGGACCGTTACCGGCGGAGAACACCCCGCTGCGAGCGAACCCCATACTGGCCTTCACTCCGGCCCGAAGGGTGGCCAGCCCCACCCCGGCCGGCAGCGCCCAGAGCCAGCGCCGTAGAGCCTGGCGTAACCGGGCAGCGAAAGCCTCGGGCTGCTGCAGGGCCCAGCAGGTGAAACAGGCGTGTTCGGTGTCGTCGCTGACTAGGCCGCGCCCGCCAAAGAGCTGAAACCCATCCAATCGGGGATAGAGGCGCCGACCACGTCGGCGCGTCAGACCCTCGCGACACAGCCCCAGAGCGTCACCGAGCGCAGTGCCCCAGAGGCATCCTTTGACTTGCTCCGCCAGAGTCATGCCGTGCATTCTACCCCACCTGGGTAAAAAACGGTTGCGTTTCTGTAACAAATGTCGCGGAGGTCCGCCAAAACCTGGCCTTAGGCTTAAGCCATGAACATGCTCTCGAAAGCTCAACCCTGGAAGCTCTTCCTGCCACTGGCCGCCCTGATGATCGGCTGGGGGGCCCTACCGCCTGAACAGCCAGCCCAGGACGAGGTTCGTCGCCAACTGCTGCCGCTCATGGCCTCGCGACGAGCCCTGTTGAAGCGAGGATCCGAGAACCTTCGCCATCAGTTTACCCCCGGCTTTAAAGCCCAGCATCCGCTGGTGCGCGAAGCTCCGCCCCTACTCACCCAGGGGGAGATTTTCAAGACCCAAACCCCGAGCAACCTCGCCATCCATGGCGACGGCTGGTTCGCCGTGAGAAAGCGTGGAGAAACCGCCTATACACGAGACGGGCGCTTTACCTTCCAGAAGGGTGTCCTGTGCAATCCGGAAGGCTGGCAACTGCTCGGGTTCAGTCCCGGGCACAGCGCACCCGGGCCCATCAGGCTGGAACTTGACCCCCGTACCTGTCTTTACGCTGGTCGATACACCGGGTTTCGCTTTAACGAGGCCGGCGAACTGTTGGCCGAATCGACGATGACCGACCCGGTCACCGGCCAGCAGGCCACCTCACTTTCTGACCCACTCTATCAGGTGGCCCTCTACCGTCCGCAATCTCCGGAGATTCACCCTGCTCATCCCACTCTCTGGAGGGCAGCCCAGGCGACCGTCGGCAGGGCGGGCGGTGAAACCTTGGGGACGATCTGCCCGGGTTCCCTGGAACTTTCCAACGTCGACTTTCCCCGTCACGCGCTCCTCTTCGCCCACGTTCGTCTCAATCTCAATCCTTTCAGTTCAGGGCTGGAAGACTGTCAGCCTGGAGACATCCGTCTGCACTTGAAGGAGCGCATTCGCAGAGACGCCGCCTTCCGTCATCGCTGCCTGGATCAGGCCCGCTATGCTATGACTCCTGGGGCACGCGAAATCAGCATCGAAGAGCTCGGTCCTCCGCTCGAACCGGTGTTCGAGTGCACGAGCAGCCCCACCGATCTGGCCGTAAAGGGAGACGGTTATCTGCTGCTGTCCGATGGCCGCCTTTGCCGCGGAGGCAGCTTCCGCATCGATCCTCAGGGTCGCTGGATCGACTGCCACAGCGGAGCGGCCCTGATGGCCACCAGTTCCGAGGGGCCGCAAGAACTGACGATGGGCGCCGAGGCCGGTCAGCTGGAAGTCGGGCCCGACGGCGAGGTCAGCTGGTGCTTGCCTGAACAGACGGACCCCCGTCACAGCAAACTCGCCTTCGTCCAGTGCTCAAAGGTCGTCGAAGACGGAGCCTATGTGCGCCCCGCCCCCGCTAGCGTGATAACCCCTGCCGACACTGGAAGCCTGGTCCTTCAGGGCGAGCTGCGCTTGCCCGGACATGATCCCTACACCTCGCGATTGGTTGGCTGGGCGCTGATGGATTTTGCCGGCCTGCCTCCCATGCCCAACGAAGCACCGCTGGCTCTGCCTCCCTGGAACAACTCCCCGCCCCCGCCCCCGCCCCCTCCTCCCCCGGCAATCCCCGGGTTTTCTGGACTCCAATCGCCGATTAGCAATTTCCCGGGCAGTGGGCAGAGTGCTTTCGTTAACAAAAAGTTCAAATTTTAACCAGCCGGGCTTGCCCTCCGCTCGTTTGTGGCATAACCATGATCTATGAAGTTGGGGCCACTTCACAGTTCTTCACTCACTCCTCTGGCACGACCGAATACGACCCTCAGGTCGACGGGAATCGAAGCCGATACTGAGCTTCCCTCCGACCAGGTTCAGTTGCAGGCCACCCTGAAGGGCCTGACTACCCTTGGAGCCCAGGCAGCTACTGCCGCCACGGCTGGCGCTCTTATTGCTCCTGGAGCGCTGCTGACGGTCGAACAAGTGGTCGAGCACCTCTCGTCCCAGGGCCTGGAGTTCCGAGGCACGGGCTGGTTCTCTCGATTCACCCCGGCTCGAGCCGAAGGGCTGATCGCCAAACAGAAGCTAGAATATCGAGCCGACCAGGGAGAATGGATTCGGGTTCAGAGCCCCCAACAGCTCGCTCATCTACTGGCCAGCAGCGATCTGGTCCAGCAGGTGCCCTCCGCGCGAGCCCAAGGCCTTTCGGCTTCGGCTCATCACAGCGGTGCAGCAGCGGCTGCTGGTGCGGTGGGTGGCGCGGTGGGGCCGGTGGTTCCCCAATTCACCCGACACTCCGCCCCTTTCAAGCTGCTGGTCGAGCCCAAGCGTGTAGGCAACCTGGAGTTCGCCAGCGGAATCTTGCGCCACGTCGCAAATCCTGTTGAGTTCTTCGAAGAATTCCACGCCCGCCACGGAAAGGCGTTCATGGTCGAGTTGCCCACCGGCCAGCGTTTTCTATTCGACCATCGCCACGACACGGTGCACGAGGCCCTGAAGGTCACCGACAGTTCCAACCCCAACGTCGTGAAAAGCTGGTTCAAGCCCGAACTGCAGGGGCACGGCCTCTCGTTTCTGATGGGTATCGACAACGTCTTTCTCGGCAAGGGTGAAGAGTGGAAAAAGACCCACAACGTCATCAAACCGCATCTCCACAGCGCAGCCATCAACTCCAATGGCGCCACGGCCCAGGTGGGCCAGATCGTCGAACGCCATATCCAGGCCATCAAAGAACAGATCCACGCCCAGGGGGGCGAAGCCGAGATCGACTTCCGCGTTCAAATGCAGCGCGTCACCCTGGATGTCGCGCTCCAGCTCCTCTTGGGCACCACCCTCAGCGATCGGGAGCTAGGCCAGGTCCAGCAGGCCTTCCAGAAGACCATGGAGTGGTTGCCTCTTGAGACGGCCAATCCCACCGATTTCAGCCTGAGTCGGCTGCCAGGCAACTCCGGGCTGCGTGACTCCTATCAATCGCTTCAGGGTTTGGCGGAGCGCATCATCGCACAGCATCGTCAGCAATCGCCGTCCAACGACAGCGTGGTCAGCTCGCTGCTCTCCGCCACCGACCCTGCCACCGGCCAGCCCCTGAGCGACGAGCGCATTCGCAACGAAATCCTTACCCTGCTGCTGGCCGGTCACGAAACAACGGCCACCCTGCTCTCCTGGAGCTTCGCCGAACTGTCGCGCAAGCCCGAACTGTGGCAGTCGCTACAACACGAGGTCGACGAGAAACTGCAGGGCAAGTTCCCCGATTTCCAGCAACTCAAGGCTCTCGACACCGTGGACAACACCGTAGACGAAACCCTGAGGCTCTATTCTCCCGCCTACTTTCTGGTGCGCGAGGCGGCTCAGGACACTACTTTGGGCCCGCCCGACGCCGTCGTTCACGCTCCCAAGGGCACCCAGTTGATCATGAGCACCTACACCATGCAGCGCGACAAAGACATCTGGGGTCCCGACGCCGACCGCTTCCGCCCCGAGCGCTTCGACCAGGGAGCACCTCGCGCCAAGATGGTGCCCTTCGGCTCGGGAGCCCGGGTCTGCATGGGTCAACATTTGGCCAGGCTCGAGGCGAACCTCATTCTGACCAGGTTTGCTCAAGAATTTGAGATGGTGGGCAATGCCGACGCCCCTCTCAGCATCGAATCCGATATCTCGGTGCACCCTGGCGACGCCAGCGTGAGGTTAAGGCTGCGCAGTAGCGGGCCCAGCCCCGAGGGCCCGCCCGAGGTCGCGCCCGGGCCCGGAAAGTGTCCTTTTATGGCCAATCTGCAGGCCGCTCAACCCACGCCAGCATCATCGCTCAAGGGTGAGCCCCTGACCTGACCCCTGCACCACGCCAGCATCTCCGCCGAGGTGGGTCCGCCCTTCCATTCCAGCAGGCAACAGGTCGAGCGCACGACCGGACGAACCCAAAGCCCCCGCTGGCGGATCAGATCGACCACCAGGCCCAGACCCATCCCCTGTGGGACTTCATCCAGGCGAATCCAGCGTCCCTGGGGCACATACTCGTCGTATTGAGGAGAGGAGAGTTCGCCCCGCAGAATCTCAGCCAGTTCCCGAGGCATATGCTCGGTTAAGTCGAGGCAAGGGTCGGTCAGGGTCAATATCGGCAGACCTGACTTTGCAAACATCTCGCCGAATCCAAACCGGGCCAGCAGGGTAGCCCAGGCCAATCCTCCGGGCCAACCCCATGACTGTCCCTTGAGGCCTCGCTTCTCCAACCAGTCCGCCAGGAGCGGCCACTCCTCGAGGAACTTCTCCCAGCGCCCGTGCTGCACCAGCCAGGTCATCAAGCCGTCTCGATCGTGAGCAGCTCGCAGGTCTGTGCCCAGATCGTAGCCGGCGCCGCGCCAGGTTCCGTCAACGGCCCTGGCGTCCCTGGGCCAGCATCGGCCCGGCGCCACCAGGTCCAGATCGCTCCCGCCGCCCCAACAGGTGGAACCGACCACCAGAGGAGGGCGAGCGCAGCGGCCAGCCACGGCTGCATAAAGCGGGTGGGCGGGCCGCAAACTCACCACCTGCTCCACCCGAAACACCCCGTCGCACTGCCTCAAGTGGGCCACAAAGTCCACCGGGATGTCGGCCTCCCAGGCGCCTTCGGGAAGAGGCATCTTGCCCAGCGTCACATGGGGCTGGTAGGCACCGCGACCCCCCAGTGCGTGCCGCAGCCGCTGCAACGGCAAGTCCTGGGACGAGTCGGGGCACCAGCAAACCAGCCCCTGGGAAAAGCGTTTCACCTGGTTCAAGCGCACTCGAAATCGCGGGACATTGGCCAGTAGACGGGCCACCGCCAGATAGTCGGGCTGCTCGGGCGCGGGGTGAAGCAGAGTGAGGTGCGCCGGCCAGCGTCCCCAGGCAGGGTCGTAGCGGCGACGCCAGCGATCGACCCGTGCGGCCAGTTGGGGAGGAGCCAGCACCACCCAGGCGCTGGACGGCGAGCGAGCGGCAGGGGGTTCGAGCTCGAGCCAGAGAGGTTGGTGATCCGATCCCTCAACGGGCACAACCTGAGCCCAACCGCCCAGGCCAGGAGAGGCCAGAATGCGTTGATACCGGGCCTGACGAGAACCCAAGAAACTCGGCTCCCAGGGGGTCAAGTCCAACCCTCCCCAGCGCTCCACCTCATCTTCGGCCGCGTTCAAGTCTCCCAGCACCAACCAGGCACCCTCTCCCAAATGGGGACGCAGCCGCTCCCACTGCTCGGCTCGCCGAGCCCGCCCACCGGCGCGAAAGTTACTCGTAAAATGAACCACAGCCACGCGGAGATTGCCCAACTCGAAGAGCAAAGCGTTCTTGTCGGGACCCAGCTCAAGCTCGCGCAGCCAACGAGGCGGACGCTGCAGTGCCACCAGCAGCTCACCCCGATGCCAGACGTAAGGGCCCCGGGGCAGTAGCCTGGCCAGCTCGGGACCCACCTCCTGCAGCGCCACCAGCGGGGCCGGCCACGGATCCAGCATCCGGGCAAGCGACTGCCAGCGGGGCTCGAGGGGCAGGCCGTGCTTGCCCGCGCAAACATTCCAGGTCAGCGCCTGCAAGGGCAGGCGCCACAACTCTTCGGCCTGATCGCCCTGAGGCGGGACAAGAATGTCCAGCCCCTGGCGTCGGTCCCAGACCACGCCCTGTGGACCCCGAATGTAGAGAATGCGATGCCAGGGGATGTCACCCTGGGGGGCAAACTCCAGCAGGGGCATCTCCTCGATGCCAGCGTGGCGCAACTGCACTCCCAGATGATAATCGGCCGGACAGAAGCGCGCGTCCCAGCGAATCTGGTGATAGAGTTGCTGACTGGTGCGCACGTTGCTAAACCGGCGTCCGCAACCAGGAACTCATTTTCAAGGCTTCGCCCCCAGAAAATCGAAACCTTGCCGGCATCGTAACTCTCAACTCCCCGGGACATCCATCGAACGGCCAGTTCGCTGCCCGATCCCTCAAGGGACTGGCTCGCCGGTGGAAAATGAGCCGGTTACGTTGCAGGTTTTTCTGAGTACCGGTTTCGTATAGTTCGAGGAAAAAAAGGAGTAATCACATGATCAAGATTGGCATCAACGGCTTTGGCCGTATCGGGCGGATGGTCTTCCGCGCCATCGCCAAGGACTTTCCTGGTCTCGAGGTCGTGGCAATCAACGACTTGCTCGAGCCCGACTATCTTTGCTACATGCTGAAGTACGACTCGGTTCACGGTCGCTTCAACGGTGACATCGGTCTGGACGGCAACACCATGGTGGTGAACGGAAAACGCATTCGGCTGACCGCTGAGAAAGACCCCGCCCAGTTGAAGTGGAGCGAGGTCGGCGCCGATGTGGTCATCGACTGCACGGGCTTTTTCCTCACCACCGAAGCCTGCGAGGCTCACATTCGAGCCGGCGCCAAGAAAGTGGTCCAGTCGGCCCCGGCCAAGGACTCTACCCCGATGTTTGTCTACGGTGTGAACCACGCCACCTACGCCGGCCAGGCCATCGTTTCGGCGGCCTCCTGCACCACCAACTGTCTGGCCCCGGTGGCCAAGGTTCTGCACGACAACTGGGGCATCAAGCGCGGCCTGATGACCACCGTGCACGCCGCCACCGCCACCCAGAAAACGGTGGACGGCCCTTCGAACAAGGACTGGCGCGGCGGTCGCGGCATCCTGGAGAACATCATTCCCTCGTCCACCGGCGCTGCCAAGGCGGTGGGAGTGGTTCTGCCCGAACTCAACAAAAAACTCACCGGTATGGCCTTCCGCGTCCCCACTTCAGACGTCTCGGTGGTCGACCTGACGGTGGAGTTGAACAAGGGCGCTACCTATGACGAAATCTGCGCAGCCATGAAAGCTGCCTCCGAGGGCTCCCTCAAAGGCGTGTTGGGCTATACCGAGGAGAAGGTCGTGGCCACCGACTTCATCGGCAACACCGCCCCCTCGACCTTCGACGCCGAAGCCGGTATCGCACTGGATGACACCTTCGTCAAAGTGGTGTCCTGGTATGACAACGAATACGGCTACACCTGTAACCTTCTACGCCTGGTGGAGCACATCTCCAAGTAGGACCCCGGCCTTTGGGCCGCAAGCGCCCCTGGGGGCTTGCGGCCCGGAGGTTGTTTATCCGCGCGATTTCTTCCAGGCCACCAGCTGCTCGACCGCGGCCATGGGGAACGGCCAACCCAGACCCAGAATGACGTGCTGTACCCCGGCCTCGACATAAGCGTCGAGTTGAGCCATTTCCTCGGGTCGAATGATCAACACCGTGCGCTCGATCTCGGCGGGGTCGCGTCCCAAGCTCCGGCAGTGGTCGTCCAGGATACGATTCTTGGCGGCGAATACGTCGGGAGGACCGAAGCCGTTCCAGAGGTGGGCGTGCTCGGCCACAATGCGCAGCGTGACCTTCTCGCCACCCCCACCGATCATGATGGGAATCGGCTGACGAATGGGTGCCGGGTTCAGCTTGCTGAGCCGCTCTTTGACGATCGGCAAGTTGTGAGCCAGGTCTTTCAGGCGCCCGCCAGCGGTGCCAAACTCGAACCCATACTCGCTGTAGTCGCGCTCGAACCAGCCCGAACCCAACCCCAGGATGAGCCTGCCGCCGCTGATATGGTCGACGGTGCGGGCCATGTCGGCAACCAGCTGCGGATTGCGATAGCTGTTGCAGCCCACCAGCAGGCCCAATTGAGCCTTGGAGGTGTGGCAGGCCATCGCCGTGAGCAGAGTCCAGGCTTCAAAATGAGCCCCCTTGCGCGGCGAGGTGGTCAGCGGGGCATCGGCCATCGGCGCCCCCTCTTCTCCATAGAGCGGATAGAAATGGTCCCAGGTCCAGAGCGAGTCAACGCCGAGTTGCTCGCAGCCGAGTACGGCCTGGTGAAACTCGTGCCAGCTGCAGTGCTGGGGGTGAAGTTGAATGCCGATTTTGATACTCATGGTGGGGCCTCCTTAGCCAAGAAACGGATAGCGATAGTCGGTGGGGGGCACGAAGGTCTCCTTGATGGCCCTCGGACTTACCCAGCGCAGCAGATTAAGAATGCTGCCGGCCTTGTCGTTGGTTCCCGAGGCTCGGGCTCCACCGAAGGGCTGCTGGCCCACCACGGCTCCCGTTGGCTTGTCGTTGATATAGAAGTTGCCGGCCGCCTGGCTGAGGCGCTGGGTGGCCCGCTGCACGGCCCAACGGTCGGTGCTGAAAATCGCTCCCGTCAACGCGTAGTCGGTACCCGTATCCACCAGTTCCAGACAGCCCTCAAAGTCGTTCTCGGGGTAGACGTAAACGGTGAGTACCGGCCCGAAGATCTCCTCGCGCATCAACTTGGAGCGGGGGTCGTTGGACTGGAACACGGTCGGCTGAATGAAGTAGCCGTTGGAGTCGTCGCAGTCACCGCCGTAAATCAGCTCATAGCTGGTGCTGCCCTTGGCCAGGTCGATATACGACTGGATGCGTTGGAAGGCGGCCTTGTCGATGACCGCCCCCATAAAGTTGCTGAAGTCAAGCACTGAACCGACTTTGACCGTGGCCAGCATGTCGCACAGCAAAGATTTGACCTGGGGCCAAAGGTTGCTGGGGATGTAGGCCCGCGAGGCGGCCGAGCACTTCTGCCCCTGATACTCGAAGGCACCGCGCAGCAGCGCCACGGCGAGCGGCAACGCTTCGGCCGAGGGATGGGCCAGCACAAAGTCTTTGCCGCCGGTCTCACCCACGATGCGGGGGTAGGTTCGGTATTTGCTAATGTTCTGGCCGATCAGATTCCACATGCCGTTGAACACGTCGGTGGAGCCGGTGAAGTGCAGGCCAGCAAGGTGCGGATTGGCCACGGCCGGGTTGCCCACGGCTCCACCCGATCCGGCCACCAGATTGATGACGCCGTCGGGCAATCCGGCCTTTTCCAGGATCTCCATAATGTAGTAGGCCGAATAGAGAGCGCTGGAGGCCGGCTTCCACAGGCATACATTGCCCAGCATGGCGGGCGCTGTGGGCAGATTGCCGGCGATGGCCGTGAAGTTGAAGGGCGTCACTGCCAGCACAAAGCCTTCCAACGGCCGGTGCTCGAGTCGATTCCACATGCCCGGGCTGCTGACCGGCTGCTCTTGATAGACCTTCTCGACAAAGGCGCAGTTGTAGCGCCAAAAATCGATCAGCTCGCAGGCCGAGTCGATCTCGGCCTGATGGGCCGTCTTGCTCTGACCCAGCATGGTGGCGCCATTGAGCACATCGCGATAGGGTCCGGTCAGCAGTTCGGCCGCCCGGAGAAAAATGGCCACCCGCTCTTCCCAGGGCATGGCCGCCCAACCGGGCTGGGCTCGGCGGGCTGCTTCGACAGCCTGCTGCACGTGCTCAGAAGTAGCCTTGTGATAGGTGCCCAGCTGATGGCGATGATCGTGGGGCATCACCATGGATCCGGTATCGCCGGTGCTCACGCGGCGGCCTCCGATGACCAGGGGAAGTTCTACCTGCTCGGCCGCCATCGTTTTCAGGCGAACCTGCAGCGACTCCCGTTCAGGGCTGCCCGGCGCGTAGCTACGAACCTCTTCGTTGCGTGGCTCCGGCACACGAAAAATTGCGTTTGACATCGTCCCTCCAAATTGCTCTGCAACGTGCTGCGCGATTCAGTGGAAGGGTCCCTGCTTGCCCAGGCCCGCGGGCAGCGTGCGCCCCGCCCCAAAGCCTTCCAGCGGGTAGGTACCGCTGCGAACGGCCTGAATAGCCTGCGCCCCCAGAGCTGCTCGTTCCAGAGCCTGTTGGCATTCGGTCCACAATGCCCGGCTACCGCAGCGCCTGGCCAGAGCCGCCAGGCACAGCCCTTCTTCCAGCGGATATCTACGGCGACGCGCCTCCTCGAGGGCCTCTTCATAATCCTCACTTGTTTTTGCCGCCAGTCGCCGAGCCGCCACCCTGAAGACCGGATGAAATCCCTCGGCCAGACGGTTCAGTCGCTCACAACCCAGAGCCCGACAGCACACCTGTAAGTGGCAGCGTTCCAGCGCCTGGAGCTGATCGACTCCATAGAGCGGGCCGCGGGGCTGAGCCCGAGCCGCCCCCTCCTTCCAGTCGGATTCCATGACGGCCAGATACGACTGAGCCACCTCGTAGTGCTGCAAGAAATAGCCCGAGTCGATATCCAGCGCCAGCGCTTCGGCCAACTGTCGGCGCCCCTGAGGAATACGAAAGCGAAGCGCCGAGAGAATCGCTGCGTGCAGCTTGCCATGCGCCAGCTCCAGGCGATGACCGGTAGACTCGGCCAGACTGTTCAGCTCTACGCCCCAACTCTCAGCCTCTTGCAAGCGGCCGGCCAGGCGATGCTCCATCGTTTGCAGGGAAGCGAGCTGCAGCAGGGCCATCACGGCACCCACCTTGTGGGCACACTCCCAACCGACCTGAGCCCAGCGGTGGGCCTTGGCCAGACCCAAAAGATGGCCGAAATACACCACGTCCAACAGCAGCTCGGCACGAAACATCGAGTCGGGCAACTCCTGAACCCATCCGGCCGCCCGCTCCAGATGAAAGCGCGCCCGCTCCAACTGACGGCGGGGGCCGACGATGAAGCTACTGGCCACCAGCATCTCGCGCTCGGCGGCCTGTTCTCGGGTATCTTCCCGCACCTGCATCTGGCGCAGCATCAGGTCCAGCGAGTCCTGCTCCCAGCCCTTGGGCCGCAGATAAAACAGGCAGCGAGTTTGCAACATGCGCGCCTGCGACAGCGCGGGACCACTGGTCGCCGTCGGGCGTTTCAGGCCCAACATTACCTTAGCGTAATCCCAGGTGGTACGGGCCATCGAGGTCCAGGAGGCCGAGGGGGGCTTTCCGTCGTGCTCTTTCAGCAGCCGACACAGGCGCTGATGGGCAGGTCGCAGCTGTCCCAGGCTCCAGTAGCAGCGAGCCTGCTCTACCACCGACTCAGGGTCGCTGCCAGGCAACAACTCCAGCGCCTCGGCAAAGCGCCCGGCCCCGATCAGCGCCTGGCGCCGACCCCTCTGCAGGGTCTCGGGGTCATGTCCGGGCAACCGCGCCAGCAATTCGTACTGCTCCAGAGCCCCCTGGTAATCAAACAATGCCTGCTGGCGCTGGGCGGCCCGCACCAGCCAGTCGGCAGCCACTTCGGGAGTCTGACTGCACAACCAGTGGTGGGCCACTCGTTCAGGGCAGGCCCGTTCGTCGGCCTCGAGACAACGGGCCATCTGCTGATGCAACAGCTTGAACTTGGCCTCACTCAGAGGCTCAAGCAGCAAAGCTCCCAATTGCGGCACCAGATGGTAACATCGGCCCTGACGCTGCACGACTCGACGTTCCATCAGCCGTTCCAATTCGTCCAGCAGTCGGGCCGCCGGGAACAGGGCAAAGGAACGCTCCAACTCTTCAAAATCCTGGGGAACCTCGGCGATGGCCAGCCATATCAACAGCTCGCGCTGCTCGTCACCCAGCCCTTCCAGGCGTTGCTGCAGAGCGGCCCGAATGCTGTTCGGCAGGCGCACATTGGAGTCGCTCAACTGGCACTGCTCGCTCTGCCACAACAACTTCCCCTCATCGAACAGCGCCTGGAGCAGCTCCACCAGCATCAGCGGGTTACCCTGAGCTACCTGCCACAGCTGCAGAAAGGCACTTTCAGCCAGAGGCTGGCCCAACATCGAGCCCACCAGTTGCCGGCTCTCCTCCTGAGTCAATTCCCCCAGGGTGTGAGAAACGACCCCCGAGAGGGGTGCCTCTCCCGGATGACAGGTAGCCACCACCGTTGTGGCTTCGCCCTGCGCCAACCAGTAGTGCAAAAATTCGAGCGACATGACATCGGCCCGCCCCAGGTCGTCCAACAGCCAGACGTCGGCTCCCTTCAACGCTCGTTGCAAGGCCCGAAACAAACGCAACTTGCCGGCCGGACCAGGATCGGCCGGCGCTCCCAACCAGGGGAGCAACGGGGCCAGAACGCCACGCTCGCTCTCCAGTTCCGCGGGCAACTCACCGGCCAGAGCCTGTTCCAGCAACTCGACCACCACCCCAAAGGGCACCTGCTGACAGCCCCGACAGCACACTTTCCAGGCCCTGGGCTTCAGGCCCGCCGAGAGCTCGGCCAACCAGCGGCTTCGCCCACTGCCACTGGCGCCGCTGACGAGCACGGCCCCACCCTGTCCCAACTGCCGTCGAACACTCTCGATGAGCTCTTTGCGCCCCTGGAAGGCCGGATAGAGCAGCCCTCGGGCCCTCCCCTCCAGGCGCAAACCGCCACCAAAGCAATCCTGCCAGCGCCGCAGCACAGCGACACAGTCGGGAGGGCGCCGCTCGGGTGCCCGCTGCAGCAACTGCATCAACAACTCGTTCAGTCCCTGCGGCAGCGGACCGAGTGGTTGGAGCGGCTCGGGGTCGCGCGTCAGGACGTGGGCCAGCACCGCCAGCAGCTCTTCGCCCGGGTGCGGCAGCCTGCCGGACAACAATTCGAAGATCAGCACGCCCAGGGCGTAGAGATCGGCCCGACCATCGACCGGCTGAGCCTCGATCTGTTCGGGTGCCATATAATGGGGGGTGCCGACCAGGGTTCCTGGGGCCGTAAGCCGCTGGGAATCGCGCACGGCACGAGCCAGGCCGAAATCGACCAGTTTGAGATGGCCCCGCACATCAACCAGGACATTCTCGGGTTTCAGGTCACGGTGAACCAACTGGTGCTGGTGAAGATGATGCAATCCTTCCAGCAAACTGGGAACCAGCCCACCCAGACATTGCAGATAGGACTCCCAGTTGCCCTGGCGCAGCTGCTGCTCGAGATGTCGGCGCAGATCCAGCCCCTCGATCCATTCCATTGTATAGAAAGGCTGACCGCCGTGCTCTCCAAGTTCGAACACCCGCAGCAGGTGGGGATGCTCCAGACTGCTTGCCAGGCGAAATTCACGCTCGAAGCGCAGACGGTCGTGGGGGTCATCCAGGCGGCTGTGCAGCAATTTCAAGGCCTGCACCTGACCCTGCGGATTGGTCACGCGATAGACAACGCCCATGCCACCCTGGCCCAGGCAATGCTGGACCTGATGTGGGCCGATTTGAGCCGGTGTCAGGGCTGCGGGTCCCCCATGCTGCCCAGTTCCTGGTTGGGCGACGAAGGCCTTCTGTCTAGGCGGAACGCTCGGCCAGCAAGCGGTCGAGCAGCACCACCAGGTCCAGCGTGGTAACGATGCCCACCAGTTTGTCTTTGTCGGTGACGAACACCCGATGCAGCCGAGCCGTCTTCATCAACTCCAGCAGTTCGCGCACTTCGGCATCGGCATCGATGCGAATCAAAAACTCGGTCATGACGTCGCCAGCCGTGGCGGCGGTATCGAAGGTCAGGTCACGCAGGCTGGCGTGGCTATCGTCACTCCACAGTTCCCGCAGGAAGGCGCCTTCTTTGGGCTTGTCCAGACCAGCCGCGTGGGCCGTGAGATCGCTCATCGAGATGACCCCTACCGGGGCGCCGCTGGTGCCCACCACCGGGGCGCCGGTGATGCCGTGCTCGATGAAGAAGCTGGTCACCTGCTGTAGAGGTGCCGAAGCCTCAACCGTCATCACGCCTTGATGCATAATTTCCCGCACCTTCATCTCGCTTCACCCCATTCGTCCATGTGGGCCAGCCCTTCTGCGCCAAGGGGACGATCTCTTCGTGGCAGCGAAGAGGAATTCATGCTACGTCGCGACTTTCTTCAAGGGGCTGTGGTCCTGCTGGGCCTGAGCTCCGCGGCCCTGGCCGCCACCTCATATTCTCTACTACACACCCGCTTTCAATGCTCGCTTCCCCTTTCCGAGGCCAACAAACTGGGGGTCGAGGCCGCCTCCCGAAGCTATCCGGCGGGGGCCGACAAACCCCAGTGGGAAGTCATTGTGGTCGAAATCGGCAAGCAGGCCTTCGCAGAAATGCAGGGGGCCGGCATGAGCCCGCAGGAATATGCCCGCACCACCTATCTGGGCCAGACCAGTGCGGCTCCCGGCAAAGGCAAACGCAAGTTCCCCCAGGGCAACCTGAGCTCCGAGATCTATCCCCAAAGCTTTCCCCATAAGGACCACCTGGAGATATTCTGGCTCGAGCGCAAAGAAGGAGCCGGACTGCTGCTGGCCTTCCGTCGCTCGCCCAAGATGGACCCGCAACTGGCCGAGAAGGCCGCCAACGAGGTCTGCGCCAGCCTGGATTGGAAAATCTAGCCCAGGGCCGCCAGAGCGGCCCGATAGCCGGCTTCGGCCAGTTCCTCCAGACGATGCCAGTCAAACATGCCATAGCCAGAGACGTCGGGATGAATCAGCACATCGGCGCTTTGACCGGCGTCCACCAGCGAGCGGTCCCTTCCCAGCGTGGCCGAGCGCACCAGGATATGCAGCAGGTTTGGGGCGGCCGAGCGGCGCCGCCAGGGATGAATCTGCTCGAATAACTGGGTGAGCAGCGGGCGCTGATAGGGCTGCCCCTCCACCAGCAATTCGGTGCCCACGTCCACGCTGACGGCCCATACACTGCCCCAGCCTAGCGAGCGCGCGTGAGCGACGGGCAGGTTGTCGAGCACGGCCCCATCGACGAAAAGGTGGCCCCCCTCGACCACCGGTGGCACCACCCCGGGAATAGCCATGCTGGCGGCCACCGCCCGGCCTAGAGCCCCCCGGGTATGCACCACCGGCCGAGCCGCCGAGAGATCGGCACAGACCGTGAAGCAAGGCAGCCGCAGGTCGACCATATCGAGCTCGCCCAGCACCTCCTCCAGAGCCCGGCGCAATCGCCTGGCCCGTACCAGCGACACCAGCGGGAAGCCGAAATCGAAAAGCGAGCCGCGCTCGAGAAACATGCGGCGCAGGTCACGCCGCACCCCTTCGGGTTCGCCGTGCAGTGCATAGAGGACCGCCACCAGTGCCCCCATGCTGGTACCGCCGCAAGCGTCCACGGGCAGTCCGCGTTCGTGAAGCGCGCGCAGTACGCCCAGATGGGCCATCCCTCGGGCGCCGCCTCCGCCCAGAACCAGCACCCGGGCCTGGCGCATCAACAATCGCGCCACTCGAGCCAGATCAGCGGCGGTTGCCGGGCCCAGATGGTGTATTTGAGCCTGTCGATCCCCCAACCAGGCAGCACTCCCGCCAGGGCGAGCCTGGGAATGCTGCAACAAGAGATGAGGCGGTCCCCCGCCCAGCTGCTGCCAAAACGCTTCCGCCGGGCCCGGCGCCCGGGCCTGGTTACCCTGGGCCAGCAGCAAGAGCGAGTCGGCCTGGCGCAGACAGCGTCGGGTCCAGGGCGTCAACTGAGGGTCGGCCAGGTACACCAGTCGATGCTCAGCCTCCAGGCGGTTGAGCCACTCGACCCCACCAGCCCCATCGGGGTCGGGGTCTCCCAACTCTTCCTGCAGGGTATTCGGGCCCACGATGCGCCAGGGCCCGTAGTTCTGCAGCTCGGCCGTCAGGCGTTCGGCGATTTCGGCCCCGTGTTCCACGGTGCCGAGAGGCACCAGCGTCAGGCTGCGTTCGGCCGAGGGCGGCTTGCCACGTTGGCGTTCGGCCAGCCTTTCGATATTGCTCAGAGCCAGCTTGAGGGCCGACTCGGGCGAACGCCGCAAGAGCTCGAGAAAGTCGGCCCGACAAAGCTGCAACAAGGAACTATCGCGGTCGGCCCTGACCGTGGCCGAGCGGGTTTCACCGCGCAGCACGGCCATTTCTCCCAAGTACTCTCCGGCCAGCACGTCGCCCAGCCTTCCGGCCCGGTCGTGCCAGATGCTCAGGCGACCATAGACCACCACGTAGACCGAATCGCCCTCGTCGCCCTGGCGGAACAACACCTGACCCCTGGCAAGGATGCAGGGCCGGCAGCGAACCGCAAGCTGCTCGAGAATGTCCTCTTCGAGATGACCGAAGAAGTCGGTGCGAGCCAGAAAGGCGCGAACGCTTAGAGACATCGCCCCTCCGTTGCAGGCCCGGCAGAGCTTCCCTGCCCGAGCACAAAGGCCCGGTTGGACTCGATCGCCTGACCGTCCGGGTAAAGCAGCTGCATGGGTCCGTTCAGGCAGGCCAACACCCGCTCGCGATAGGGATGCAGCAAACTCGCCAGTTGCTGACCCCGAGGAAATGCGGAAAGGTCTTTCAACAGAAAGGCATCCTCGAGGTGCCTGCAAGTTTCCAGCCAGCCCGGTCGGGCCTGCAACCAGTCATAGAATTCACTCCAGGCTGCCCAGTTGCGCAGCCAGATGGTCTCGGGAGGGTCGCTTTTGAGACGCAGCCTCTCAAAGAGCGGAGGAAAGCGTTCACACGCCCAGGACTGCTGGGCCTCGCGACTCACCTCCAGCAACCCGCTCAGCGGACCTTGCAAGCGCCACTGGGGCTCAAAATAGAGTCGGGCCAGAATCGAGAGCAGCCTTTGGTGTTCGAGCAAGTCAGGCTGTTCCACCAGTTGCTGGACCACCTGCCACTCCAGTCGGAGCCACTCCGGCAGGGTCAGCGGAGCATGAGGCGGGCCTTCGACGAGGCCAGCGAGGAACTCGGGGGGGAACATGGCCCACTCGCCAGCCACCACCCGCAGGTTCTCCACCAACGTCGGCGCCAGATGGCACAGCAACAGCTCCTCGACCTCGGCTCGGGTCAGCCCGCTTCTGACGATTTCGCCAGCGATCCAGGGTAGTGACCAACGAACTTCGGTATCGAGGAACAGTTCGGAAAGGGCTTCGGCGACCCGAAAGCGAGCCGACGTCAGCTGAGGCCCAGCAGCTCGACTTCAAAAATCAGGGTGGCGTTGGGAGGAATCACGCCACCGGCACCGGCCGCTCCGTAGCCCAGCTGCGGCGGAATCGTCAGCTTGCGCTTTTCGCCCACCTTCATGCCGGCCACCCCTTCGTCCCATCCGCCGATGACCTGGCGCTTGCCCAGAGCAAAGCGGAAGGGCTGATTGCGGTCCAGACTGGAGTCAAACTTGCTGCCGTTGGTCAGCCAGCCCGTGTAGTGCACGCTAACCTGTTGACCCGCCTGGGCCTCAGCGCCGCTGCCGGCCTGGAGAATTTCATATTGCAGGCCGGAGGCCGTGGTTACTTGACTCATGCTCGCTCCTAAGGGGTGATGGCGCGGGTTTCGTTCCGCCCGTCAGATCCCCTTGGGCTCAGGCGATGGCCAGCAGTCCCCTGCCCCACTCGGCCAGATCTTCCAGGCTGCCGGCAGGAACCAGAATCGACAGCTCACCGGGACGGGTGCCTGGGGAAAAGAAAGCGATCTGTCCATTCGGTAAGCGCACCTGTCGATGTTCGGTCTGCAGACCCTCGGAGCTGTGCACAAAGTGCCCCAAACCGTGGCGAACCCCATGGTAAGCCATCTGAACGTCGCCGGACTCGAGAAGGTTCAAAGGAGATTCCTGGTAGGGGGCGCGCAGCTGCTCGGCATCCAGATCGGCCAGGGCCAGCCCGGCCAGTCTCATCGGTTGAAAGTCCAGCGGGTCGTCGCACACGAAGTCAACACTGGCGAAGCGACCGGAATCCAGTTCCTGGCAAGCGGGAAGACCCGGATCTTCCATCAGCAGCGGCCCGTGCAGCGTTCCGCTGCAGGTGCGACCGGCGAAATCCTGGGTAGCTACGGCCGATTCGCGACGGGCGGGGGGCTTGCGCCGGGTTTCGGCCGGGGGCGGAGGGGGCAACGCCTGAGCCTTTTCCGCCAGGCTGTGGCGGGTTTCGTTGGACAGGCTGGCCACATCGGTGGAGATCCGCGGTGGCTGGTTGCCATAACCCTGCTCGACCGGGTTCAGTCCGATGGGTCGTAGCGAAGGACGGTAAGGGGCCAGGGCTCGGCTGATGGGCGCAAAGTTCATGAACTTAGCCTAGAGTGCGACTCAGAAAAAAGGCTGAAATGCGCCGGGCTGGAAGCAAATTTCATGCCTGTAGGAACCTTGTTCACGCTGCTCGACGATATTACCGTCATCCTCGACGACGTCTGGGTGATGACCAAGCTCTCTACCAAGAAAACCGCGGGTGTGCTGGGCGACGACCTGGCCCTCAACGCCGAACAGGCCGTGGGCCTGCGCCCCGAGCGCGAACTACCGGTCATTTGGGCGGTGGCCCGGGGCTCGGCCCGCAACAAGGCCGTGCTGGTTCCCCTGGCCCTGTTGCTGCGCAGCCTGGCCCCCTGGCTGGTGCAGCCACTGTTGATGTTCGGCGGTCTCTTCCTCTGCTACGAAGGGGTTGAAAAACTCCTTCACAAGGCCCACTCACCGCACGAAGAAGCCGAAGGGTCGCCCGCTGCCGATGAATCGGAGCGCATCGCCGGGGCGATTCGAACCGACCTCATCCTCTCGGCGGAAATCCTGGCGATCACTCTGGGTATCGTGGCCCATCTCGACCTGCTGCGCGTCTTCCTGGTGCTGCTGACCATCAGCATTCTGATGACCGTTGGTGTCTATGGCCTGGTGGCTCTGATTGTGAAACTCGACGATATCGGCCTGTCGCTGCAACAACGCCCGCAGGGCTGGAAGAAGGCTGTGGGGCGGTCGATTCTGGCCCTGGCCCCCAAGTTTCTGAGCCTGGTGTCGTGGGCCGGCACGCTGGCCATCTTCTGCGTGGGTGGAGGTATCGTGGCCCACGGTATTCCCCCGCTTCACCACCAGATGGAACATTTCCACGGCCTGGGCGCGCTGCTGGCCGAAGGCGTGGTGGGGCTGGTGGCGGGTGGCCTGGTGGTGCTGGCCCTTAAGGCCTGGGCTCGTCTGCGCCCGCGCTGACCCGCTCTCGCGACTCCACCGGCAATTCCAGCGAAGTGTAAAATTGCAGCAGGTCCTCCTTGAGTTGACTGAGGCCGCCCGGATGCTGCTGCTCGAGCACGTCCACGGCTCGCTGGCCGCTTTGCAACCCCCGCAACAGCTCGCCCAGGCGGCGCGGGCCCTCGGGCTGGCTCCAGAGGAAATACACCAGAGCCCAGCCCCGAGTATAACTGTCGAGGCCCCGGTCGTTGGCTTGCTCGACGAACGATCGGTCGCCCATCCAGAGCACTTCCAAGATCTGTTCGCCCAGGTCGGGTGACAGGTGGCGCTTCAGCTTGCGCAGGCGAGGGCCCTGGGGCTGCACCACCAGCGACTCCTGATCCAGTGAAATCCCTTCAAAACACTCCGACAGTCCCTCGTTGATCCATTTGGGGGGGTTGGGAAAGGCCGAGCGCAGCAAAGCGTGCTGAGACTCGTGGAGGAAGATCTGCAGAAAGCGCCGGCTGCGCCACAGCACCAGCACCTTATGGCGCGTGGAATAGTAACCGGAGGGGCTGAGTTGGTGAGTGGGAACGCGGGCCCGATCGACACGCTGAAAGTCGCGAAACTCTTCATAGCGATCGAACACCCGCACCTGAACCCGGGGTTGCACGGCCAGCCCCTGGCTGGTAAAGAACTCTTCCATCCAGCCCAGACCGCGATCGAGCAGAGACTGCTCCTGACTGCTTAGCGAGCCGTGCAGCAACAGGATTTCGCCCTCGGCCCGCGGCCCGGCCAGCCAGAGCCAGGACAGGCAGAGCAGCAGCTTCAGGGATTGAGCCATTGGAAGCTGATCACCAATTGCTCCAGCAGCTCTTCAAGCGGAGCATTATCGCCCGACAGGTTGATCATTAAATTGATCTGATGGCCGGCGTGCAACACCACACCCATGCAGTTGTCGGGGCCCCGCGCCAGCAATCCGGGCGAGCCATTAAAGTCGACTTCCTTCACCTGGTAGCCCATGCCCGTGAAGCGCTTCTTCCAGTCGGGGTAGGTATTGGCCACCGTACGTTCGGCATTCTCGCTAATAATGGCCTGAATTCGGGCCCCCGAAAGGTCCTCGTAGCAGCCCGCCACTTTGCTTCTCAGCCACGACCCGGGCAGGTCGATACGGAACGCCGCTGGTGAGGTGGTGTGGCCGAAACGCATCGGGTTGGCCAGCGCCACCGTACTCAGCCAGAAGCCCAGCAGCAAGACCATGGCTTGCTTCATGATCGGCCTCCAGCCGCCAGTTTCATTTTCTCGACCTGCTCGTCGGGAATGCCGAGATGTTGGGCCACTTTGCCGATCAGCATCTCTTCCCAACTGGAGGTCTGTCCGTCGGCCGCGCACAGCCGCAACAATTCACCGAGTACCTCGTAACGATCGGTGCCCACCGAGAGCCGGGAAAGCACCTGGGGAAGATTAACCGAGGGCTTCTCGAGGCGCCGCTCGATTTCATCGGCGCTCACCGAGCCGTTGGCCAGCACCCGGCGCAAAAAGGCGGCCTCCTGCTCGTGCAGTCGACCATCGGCCCAGGCGGCCGCCACCATCAATTCTTGAGTGACACTGAGTTGAGACATAGCAGCGGTTTCTCCGCCCGAGGGGTGGGCCCTTTAGGCCGTACACGAGAAAAGCCCCCCGGTAGGGAGGCTTCTCTCGAGCGAGGTAGGTGTTGACTAGAAGAGTCGGGCGCCACCGATGTTGCCGGCCATCGCCACCGCACCATTGGGGCCGGCCGAGGCCATGACTCCATTGACCGGATTGCCCGCCTGCATCGGGTTCATTCCCATGCCAGGGTTCATTCCCCCGCCCATGCCCATCTGGGCCATCATTCGCTTCAGCTTGCGCATCATCCGCTTGAGCTTACCGGCCATCTGGCCCTGCTGGAAGCCTTGCTGGAACGGGGTCTGCTGCTGATTGCCAAAGTTCTGTCCGAAGTTGGGAATTCCACCACCGCCGCAGCCGCAGCCACCACCCAGGCCGCCAAGGCCACCGAAACCGCCCGGCCCACCGAGTCCGCCGCCCATTCCACCCAGAGCGGCCATCGGGTCCATCCCCATTCCAGGGATACCGCCGCCGGGAATTCCACCCCCCGGGATACCACCGAGGCCATTGAAGAGATTGCCACCGGCACCAGCCAGTCCGTGAGTTACCGAGCTGGGCCCTACCGTGGATGCGATGATGGAGTTGGCCCACTGGTCCTGGCTGTTGAATCCCTGAATCATTCGAATACCCTCCTGCGTCGTTGCTTCTGAATTGAGAATACGCCAGACAGGGGGGCTTGTGGGCGGGATTCTGGTCCGAGTTTGCAAACATCGTTGCCAACTCGTAAAAATTCATTGCCAAAAGGTTACCGGCTGGACAGAATTTTCCAGACTCTTTTGTCACTACTCTTCTCCCCCCGGATCGCCGGGTTGTCTAGGGCCTGTTGGCAATTGAGGCAAATTTGCTTCAGTGATGGGCTTTCGTCGACAGGTACTACGCAGTCGGTTCTCCTACCCCCCTGAGCCAGAATGGACGAGAACCGCTTGTTGCTCAACGATGAAAAATGGGAGCGTATCGCTCCTCTGTTGCCGGGGAAGCGTTCTGACCGCGGACGCACCGCCACTTGCAATCGGCTTTTTATAGAGGCTATCCTCTGGATTGCTCGGACTGGATGTCCGTGGCGTGATCTGGCACGCAGGTTTGCATCCTTCATTCTCCTGGTTAGCGCCTTTGCTTGGGGATGTTTTACCTACTGAGGAGCCGACAGGCAGCCCCAACGGAATGAACCACCGAGCACCCCGAGAACACGGAGAAGTGGAAAGGGTTTCAGTCACCCAGGCCATCATCGGAGCGGCGATTCGAGTACACACCGAACTGGGCCCTGGCCTTCTGGAGTCGACATACGAAGTCTGTCTCGCGTACGAACTGGCAAGCCGTGGACTGGACGTGTTGCATGAAGTCCAGCTACCTGTCACTTGCAAGGGCGTCCATCTGGACTGCGGCTACCGTAGTCGTGGAGGTCAAGGCGGTTGAAGAGTGGACAACACTTCACCAGGCTCAACTCCTGACCTACCTGAAACTGTCGGGTCATAAGATTGGGCTTCTGATCAATTTCAACGCAAGAACGATCAAGCAAGGCTTAAAACGGATGGTCCTATGACCAATCTCTCTGTGGCCCTCTGTGTGCTCTGTGGTTAACCTAAATGTGCACAGGCCCTAGTGGGGGGAGCAATTCCTTCTTCGCAGAAGCCCCAACGATGTTGGACCAGTGGCTGCGAGAGACCAAAGATGCTGTCTTTCGCCCCCTCATCCGAGGTCCGTTACGTACCACCCCACCCGAGCGAGTAACCCGGGCCGCCTTTGTGGCCGGATTGGCCTGCGCCCTCTGCGCGGCCAGCGGTTTCTATCGCGCGGCGCTGGCCCTGTGGGGGGTGAATCGCCTGCTCGACGGTCTGGACGGCACCATGGCTCGGGTTCAAAAGAGCCAGAGCGACTGGGGTGGCTACCAGGATATCCTGCTCGATCATGTGGTCTACGCTCTGGTGCCTCTAGGCATCGCTTTTGCCCAGGCCCAGCCCTCGGTGATGGCGGCCTGCGCCCTGTTGCAGGCCAGTTATTTTGTGAATACCATCAGTTGGTGCTACCTGGCGGCCTTGCTGGAAAAGCGGCAGGCCGGAGCGGCCTCGCGTGGCGAATCCACCAGCATCACCATGCCTTCGGCACTGATCGAGGGCACGGAGACGGTGTTGTTCTTCAGCCTGTTTTTGCTCTGCCCAGCCTGGTCAGGGCCGTTGTTCAGCCTGAAAGCCGGGTTGGTTCTGGTCGGAGTCAAACAGCGCTGGCGTTTTGCCAGCCTGGTCCTGCCAGAGGCAAAGAAGGAGGTCGAGTGAAGACCAAGAGATGGCAGATCGCGCTGCTGGGAGCGCTGCTCCCGGTTGCTCTGGGCCTGGGAGCAAGAGCTTTCGGCGAAGTTCATGCCTATCATCGGGCCCAGGCCCTGCAGCAGCAGGCCGGTCAATATTTGCAGCAGGGGAATCGTCAGCAAGCTCTGGACTGTTTACAGCAGGCCATCGACACCTACCCGCACTTCCTCGAACTCTATCAGGACAAGGCCGACATCTACATTGTCAAGCATCAGTGGAAAGAAGCCCTGGCGTGCTGGGATCAGGCCTTGAAGATCTGCCCTGAGGCCAGCCCGGGCCTGGGGCTGTGTCGGCGCCAGAGGGCCCTCATCCTGACTCAAATGGGTCGCCTCGAAGAGGCGCGCCAGGACGCTCGGGTAGCCCTGACCATCGATCCTCACGACGGCCAGGCCAAGGGGCTGCTGGCAGCCCTCGAGAAGCAACCGCGGCAGTGAAACGGCTTCTTCCTCTGCTCTTGCTCGGCCTGGCCCCGCTTGCCGCCCAGGACCCCCCGCGCCGTGGACAGTCCTACCAGGTGACCCGAGTCGACCTCAATGGCGACGGCAAGCCCGAGAAAGTGGGCCTGGTCTGCACCGAGGTCAAGGATAGCGGCTGGTACAGCCGACTCTCTGTATGGGACAGCGCAGGTCGCCGCATCTGGCAGAGCATGCCTGCCAAAGTGGGCATCTGGTCTTTTGGCTGCTGGGACTGGGGGATGAGCGACCTGCCCTGGGTGGGCGACCTGGACGGCGACGGCAGCATCGAGGCCCTCTCCCCCGAGCCCGTATCCGATGTCAGCCCGGTTCGCTTCCGCGTCTTTCGTTGGAGCGGCAAGGCCTTTCACCATGTGCGCACGGCCGCCCTGATCGCCGCCGGCGAGCGTCAATTCAACTGGTCGACCAGCGCTCAGGGCAACAGTTGGTTGGGCAACTTCCGTCCCGGAGGCATCGGCGTCATCTGGATCACCCCACCCCAAGGCGAGGCCCGCCTTCGGGAAGGACGGGTCGAACCGCACGGCCAGGGATTTCGAGTGGTCGAGTGGCTCAAGTAAGGATGCTATCGTCCGCCTCTCCGCGCAACCCTTGCAGCAGAGCAACCCCGCGCAATGCCTTTGCCAGGCGGTTCCAGGCCTGCTCCCGGCCTTCGGGAGCACAGCGTAGCTGAGCCCACAGTTGGGGCCTGGCCTCTTCGAGTTCGATGACCCTGGGGCTCCATACCGCCCCGTGTCGATAGCGGCATAGCAATACACGTTCCACCGGCAGGGGACCCAGATTGGGGGTCCAGCCCAATTCCTGAGCGGGACGGCAGCGGCGCTTGCGCTTGCTGATACGCAGCCACAGGTCGCGAGGATAGGGGTGCACCAGACCCCGATCGTCGATCACGGCCAGTTCATCGGAGTAAAAGCGGCCCCCGCGGCTCACCAGCCACTCGACGAGGCGCGACTTCCCCGCCCCGGCCTCGGCCGGAATCAACCAGGCGCCCTCGTGGATGCCTACCACCCCGGCGTGAAGAAAGGTGTAGTGGGTCGCTCCCCAGGTCAACCGCATCTGCAACAATTGAAGGATGCGCTGCAGCGCCTGCTGGGTGTCGCGGGCGGTGGTCCACAGCTGACCATCGTCGAAGATCTCCAACCCGCGCAACTCCACCAGGCAGTCGGACCTGCTGCCGGAGGCCAGGGGCAGCCAGTTGGGCGGGAGATGAGGAGCCAGGTCGAGGCTGCCGCAATAACCGAGCCGATAATCGAAAACCTGCCACACACGGATGCCCATCGGGCGAGTCTAGCACCCCGGGCGTCAAGATGTCTTGACCCTATTTCGCTTGAAGTCCCTCCAATCCTGTCCTAAGATGTCCCTGGCTGTCCTATTATGAGACTCTCGATTCAAGACGCCGCGGAACTGCTTCAGGTTTCTGAAAAGACGATCTATCGCTGGATCCGCGGCGGCATTCTGCCCGCCTATCGCATCAACGAGCAATATCGCTTTCAGCGAGCCGAACTGCTGGCCTGGGCCGTTTCCCGACGGGTCAACGTCTCCGAGGACGCTTTTCACGACGCACTACGCGTCTCGGGACCCATCCCCACACTGGTCGAAGCCGTAGCCCTGGGGGGGATTCACTACCAGTTGGAAGGCTCAAACAAAAGCGAAGCGCTGGCCCATCTAGCCCGAGCTTTTCGCTTCGATGGCGCGGTTGACCGCGACTATGTGCTCAGCCTTATGCTGGCCCGCGAAAGCCTGGGCCCAACCGGAGTGGGCGGAGGACTGGCCATACCCCAACTGATCTATCCCAACCTCCTGGAGGTCGCCCCCCCGGCCATCGCCATCGCCTTCCTGGAACATCCGGTGGACTACGACGCGCTGGACGGCATGCCGGTAACCTGTCTGCTCGGACTGTTTAGCCCCACCCTGAGGGGCTATCACTTTTTGCTCAATCGCCTGCACTACTGCCTGCGTGATGACGATTTTCGGGCTGCCCTGCTCGGCGCCGAGGGCCGCTCTGTTCTGCAGCAGCATTTGCATCGACTGGAGTCAGGATTGCGCAAGTCGCCATGAGCTTGCCCCCAAACTGGAACGAGGCCGATCTGTTACGAGCCGTAGAGCGGGCCGCCGAACTCTTGCCGGCCCAGGGCCCCATCAGCGCCTTCGTGCACCACAACACCCTGCACGCCTTGGAACACCTGCCCTTTCACGAAGCCGTGCTCAAAGCCCACGAGATCTATGGTTGTCAGCCCTACATGAGCGAAGATTTCTACCATCAGGCGCTGGCCGCCGGCCGCATTGACGAAGGGGACCTGCACTCGGCGCTGGCCGACACACCCTGGCAGGAGCTGGCTCCGGGCTTGCAACTGCTGGAGCTGAGGCTGTCCTTGCTCCAGCAGCCCTTCCAC
The DNA here is from genome assembly GCA_964649085.1 of uncultured Burkholderiales bacterium. Taxonomy (GTDB): domain Bacteria; phylum Vulcanimicrobiota; class Xenobia; order Xenobiales; family JADMJV01; genus JADMJV01. The sequence continues at coordinate 72,580 of CAZYPN010000027.1, forward strand.
TGTCTGCAAGGACCCGCTCTCGATTGGCACCTGGCCGAAACCCCGGCCCTGCACGGCCAGGCCGAGTTATGGCAGAGCTGCCAGCAGGCCGTCGTCGGGCTGCAGATCCCCCCCGAGTCTGGTCGTCCTCGAAATCGCCACCGCGATCTGGTGAAGGAGCAGGGAAGAGACGACCCGGACGCTCTCGTCAACCCCTTCTTGATTCGCTTCTGCGCTGCCTATCTGGATCAGGGGCAGGCCGAAGTGGCTTTGCCCGCCCGTGAACAGGGGCTCTTTGACTGCTTTGTGCGCACCTATCGCTCGGCTGGCTGGCTACCTACCTGGCTGCAGCCCCTGCCCGCCTGGCTGGAGCGCTGTCCCACTGCCCTGCAGTCGGCCCAACAATCGCTTGAGGCCCTGGCGCTCGAAGCCGCGCAACTGGAGCCTTTCATTCTGGAAACCTTGCTGACCCTGAAAGGCTGGGCCGGCATGCTGCATCAAAATCAGCGCCGACCCGATCGCATGCCGGTGCTGGCGCTGCCCGGCAACCTCATCGACTGGTTGGCCGTGCGCCTGCTCCTCGACCGATTGGCACTGCGGCAGGTAGCTCCCGAGTTGGAGCCCGCTAAGCTGACCCGCCAGCTGGGAACCTGCACCATCCGCCACCAAAGCCAGCCCAGCCTGGCTTTTCAACTTTTCCAGGTGGCCCGAAACCTGGAGCTGTCAGCCCACCAGATTCGGGCCTGGAGCGCCGAGCAGGTCCAGCGGATCTTTGAGGCGCTGCGTCACTTCCCGCCGCTCGAGCGCCGCCGCCGCCTGCAAGTGGCCTACGAACGCAATTTTCGCCAGCGAGCCCTCAACGCGCTGCAGCAGCACACCCCGGCCGGTCCAACCCAGAGCGTTCCCTGTTTTCAAGCCATCTTCTGTCTGGACGAGCGGGAGGAGTCGACCCGTCGCCATCTCGAGGAGGTGGAACCGGCCTGTCAGACCTTTGGGGCTCCCGGCTACTTTTCCATCCCTATGTACTTCAAGGGCGTCGACGAACCCCACCCCCTGCCCCTTTGCCCGGTGTCGATTCGCCCTCGCCATCTGATCGTCGAGATACCTCACCCTCGGGGACAAGTGCAGGCCGAACGCCGCGCCGCCCTGCGCCGCTCGCTGGGACAGGTGGCCCACAGGCTGGAAAGCGGCAGTCGCTCGCTGACGCTGGGCAGCCTGATGACCACAGGACTGGGCTTGCTGGCCGCGCTGCCCTCAATGCTGCGCCTCACGTTGCCACGCCTGGCCGGTCAAATCGACCGCCGCATGCGCGAAAGGCTGTGGACCACCGAAACCTTGCTGGAGATCGAGCGCAACCAGCAGCAGCCCGCAGCCGATGGCTTGCTGCGAGGCTTTTCTCTGGAAGAAATGAGCGACATCGTCCGCCAGCAGCTGCAACATATCGGACTGACAGCCGGCTTCAGTCCGCTGATTCTGGTGGTGGGCCATGGCTCCTCAAGTCTCAATAACCCCCACGAGGCCGCCTACGATTGTGGAGCCTGCGGCGGAGGCCGCGGCGGACCGAACGCGCGCGTCTTTGCCTGGATGGCCAATCATCCCCAGGTGCGACAGGCCCTGCGTGAGGTGAACCTCGACATTCCCGAGGAAGTCCGCTTTGTGGGCGCCTACCACAACACGTGCGCCGAGGACATCGAATTCTATGACCTCGAGGGGCTCACGGCCGAGCAACTGCCGGTACTCGAGCGGGCCGCCGCTGCCCTGCAGGCAGCCCGTGCTCGCGATGCCCTCGAGCGCTGTCGGCGCTTCCTTTCGGCCAGCCTGGAACTGACGCCTCAGCAGGCGCTGCGACACGTCGAGGAACGCGCCGCCGACCTTGCCCAGCCACGCCCCGAGTTGGGCCACGCCACCAATGCCATGTGCGTGCTGGGACGGCGTCTGCGCACCCGCGGTTTGTTTCTCGACCGGCGCTGCTTTCTGGCCAGTTATGACAGCAGCCAGGACCCCCATGGTGAGCTACTGCGGCTGCAGCTGGCGGCCGTGATCCCGGTGGTGGCGGGCATCTCTCTGGAATACTATTTCTCGCGGGTCGACAATTCGGGCTACGGTTGCGGCAGCAAACTACCCCACAACATCACCTCGTTACTGGGCGTCATGGAAGGCTTTTGCAGCGATTTGCGTACGGGCCTTCCCCGTCAGATGATTGAAATCCACGAACCCATGCGGCTGCTGGTTGTGGTCGAGGCCCCCCTGCAGCAGCTTCAACTGGCGCTTGATGAGCCAGGCAACTGGCAGACCCTGGTGCGCCATGGCTGGATCCAGCTGGCCCAACTGGATCCCCACTCGCCCCAGGTGCACCGGCTGGAAGGCGGCCACTGGGTGGCTCACCAGCCCGACCGCCAGGTAGCCAGAATGGCCGATTCGCTGAGCTGGTTTCACCACCATCGCGAGGACCTCGATTTCGCCGAAATCTCCGAGGACGCTCGTGCTTAGCCGGCTGGCTCTGGACCTGGCCCTGGGCGTGCTGGGCCTGCAGGCCCTGAGTTTCAGCGTGTTGGCCGCCAGCCTGCTGCTGGGGCGCCCGCTCGGCGAACTGACGACCGGCCGTCTGGTGCGCACCACCTGCGGGCTGTCCCTTCTGCTCTCGCTGGTTGCAGCCGCGGCCTGGTTGGCCTCAGGCCGTCAGCCGGCCACGCTCAGCCTGGGGGAATGGCATCTCATCGAAGGCTACGAGTTTCACGCGGTGCTGCTGGTAGACGCCCTGTCGCTCACCTTCCTGCTGCTGGCCACGCTGCTGTGCGGGGTGGTGGCCCTGTTTTCTGAGAAATACCTGCATCGTGAACCCGGTTTTCATCGTTTCTTTCTGCTGCTGACGCTCTTTGGATTTGGCGACTGCCTTACCGTACTGGCCGGCAGTATTGAAACCCTGTACGCGTCGTGGGAAACGCTGGGCCTGACTTCGGCGCTGTTGATCGGCTTTTTTCACGAACGCCCCGGGCCCGTGCAAAACGGCCTCTACACCTTCGCGGTGTATCGCTTTAGTGACCTGTGCCTGGCGCTGGCCATGGTCAGCGTCTACCACCTGGCCCACAGCGGCGACTTCTCGAGCTTTCTCGGCAGTTCAACCCTGCAGGGGACGGGAGCCACCACGGTGGGGCTGCTGCTGTTGCTGGCGGCCGCGGGTAAAGCCGCTCAACTGCCCTTTTCGGGCTGGCTGCGACGAGCCATGGAAGGCCCCACCCCTTCGACCGCCATCTTCTACGGGGCCCTCTCCGTGCACGCCGGAGCCTTCTTGCTGCTGCGTTGCGGGCCGCTGCTCGAGGCTTCCCGGCCGGTGGCCGTGGCCACCGTTGTGCTGGGATTCAGCACGGCCGCCTGGGCACGCGCCGTGGGCGTGGTTCAAACCGATGTAAAGTGCAGCCTGGCCTACGCTTCGCTAACCCAGGTGGGGTTGATCTTCGCGGAAATCGGCCTGGGATTGCGTCTGATTCCGCTTCTCCACGTGCTGGGCCACGCCCTGGTTCGCTCGATGCAGTTCCTGCGGGCCCCCTCGCTGCTGCACGAAATGCACGAACTGCACAGCGCCGTGGGCAGGCGCCCGGAACAACGCACCTTCTACCAGGGCTGGCTGGGTCGACCTGCGGCCTATCGGCGGGCCCTCGAGCTCTTTGGCCTGGAAGTTCTGCTCGAACGAGCCCTGCTACGGCCTTTCCTGGGATTCTGTCGATTTCTTCAGCGTCTCGACCAGTGGGTGCTGGACCGCCTGGTGGGCCCGGAGACGCCCCGAGTATGACGGCCCTCCATCTGGCTCTGCTGCTGTTGCCCCTGGCTTGCTGCGGGTTGGGCCGGGCTCTAACCCGCAAGCGGGCCGTGGGCGTCAGCGCCGGCCTGTTGCTCGGCAGTCTGGGGCTGGGCCTGTTCAGCGAACCTCGGGCCTGCCGCTGGGGAGAGCTGGAGTTTCTTTACTTCGACGAACTCAGCCGCTGGTTGCTGGCCTACAACTGCCTGATCTACCTGGCCATTTTCATGGCCGCCCCGCGCACCCAGATCGGCCCCCTCTGGAGTCGCAATCTGATGCTGTCGCTAACCTTCGACCTGTGGTTCTTCTCGCTACGCCAGCCGCTGCCGTTGGCTGCGCTCTGGATGCTGAGCCACGCCGGACTGTGGGCCGAACTCCAACCCCGCTTTCGGGCCGGCGAACTGAGCCGGCTGAGACGAATCCTGATTCTCTTTCTCGGCTCGAGCTGCCTGGCCTTCGGGGCGGGGGCGCTGGGACTGATGGAAGGCAGGCCAGGTTGGGCACTGGCCGTGCTGACCCTGGGCATCGCCCTGCGCAAAGCCATGGTTCCCTTCCACTCCTGGCTGCCCGAACTCTTCGAGAAGGGGCCGATCGGCCATGTCATCGCCTTCTGCGCCCCCCAGTTAGGGGCCTATGCCACCGTGCGCCTGCTGGCCGACAAAGCCAGCGCCGAGTTGCTGGCCGCTCTGGGGGCTTTCGCGCTGGTGACAGCTCTGCACGGAGCCTGTCTGGCTTTTGGCCAGAATCGTTTCCGCGGTGTCTATGCCGGGTTGTTCATGGGTCAAACCTCGCTGGTATTTGCCGGACTGCAGTGCGCCAACCTGCCTTCGTTGGTGGGGGGTCTTACGGTCTGGCTTAGCGGTGGCCTGGCCCTCACGGGGCTGGGGCTGTGCGTGTGGGCCTTGCTGGCCCGTCGCGGCCCGATGGACCTGAACGTATTTCACGGTGGCTACGAGCGTTCGCCCTTGCTGGCCACCAGTTTTCTTGTCTTTGGGCTGGCCGCTTGCGGTTTTCCCGGCACCCTGGGATTCCTCGGCCAGGACATGTCACTGCAGGGCACCACCCAGGAGTATCCCCACATCGGAATTCTGACCGCAGTGGTCACTGCCCTCAACGGCATCACGCTGATGCGCACCTATTTTCGACTGTTCTGCGGCTCCCCGCGCAGCGAAGAGCTGTCGCAGTCGCTGCGTCTTCGTGAGCGGCTGGCGCTAACGCTGCTGCTGCTCTGCCTCGTGGGGCTGGGCCTGGCCCCATTGCCGCTGTTGACCTCGCGCCAGCAAGCCGGACGAGAACTTCTCCAGTTGCGGGAACAGTTGCCAACTGACCGGGATCATAGGTCCTGGCGCCGGATTCCGCTAGGCTGATCCAAGTCTCGAAGCGAGGAGGCCCCATGGGAGCAAGCACCCAGATTCTGGACGCCAACGAAGCTGTGGCCTCGGTGGCCTACCGCCTCAGCGAGGTAGTGGCGGTATATCCCATCACGCCCGCTTCGGCGATGGGCGAATGGGCAGATGAATGGTCGGCGGCCGGCCGCCCCAATCTATGGGGCCAGGTGCCTCGCATTGTGGAAATGCAGTCCGAAGGCGGCGCGGCCGGGGCCCTGCACGGCGCCCTGCAGGGCGGGGCCATGGCCACCACCTTTACAGCCTCCCAGGGGCTGCTGCTCATGCTGCCCAACCTGTACAAAATCGCCGGCGAACTGACGGCTTTCTGCATGCACGTGGCGGCCCGCACGGTGGCCACCCACGCCCTCTCCATCTTCGGCGACCACTCGGACGTCATGGCCGTTCGGGGCACGGGCTTCGCGCTGCTGGCCTCGGGCTCGCCCCAGGAGGCCCAGGACCTGGCCGCCATCGCACACGCAGCCAGCCTGCTGAGCCGCATTCCTTTCCTGCACTTTTTCGATGGTTTTCGCACCTCCCACGAGATGCAGCGGGTTCGCCTGCTCGACGACGAAGTGTTGCGCGCTTTGATCGACCCCGCCGCGGTTGCGGCCCATCGAGCTCGAGCTCTCTCCCCCGACCACCCGGTGGTGCGCGGCACGGCCCACAACCCCGACACCTATTTTCAGGCTCGCGAGGCCGTCAACCCCTTCATCGACGGCTGCCCCGAAATCGTAGAGACCCTCATGCAGCGCTTCGGCCAGCTGACCGGTCGCAGCTATCGCCTCTACGACTACAGCGGTCATCCCCAGGCCGAGCGGGTGCTGGTCATGATGGGCTCAGGAGCCGAATGCGCCGCCGAAGTCATCGACTCGGCGGCGGCCAGGGGTGAGCGCGTGGGCCTGCTGCGCGTGCGCCTGTACCGACCCCTGAACCCGCAGCGACTGGTGCAGGCCCTGCCCTCCACCGTGCGCAGCCTGGCCGTGCTCGACCGCACCAAGGAACCGGGCTCACCGGGTGAGCCCCTCTGGCTGGATGTGCTGGCCGCCTGCGCAGAAGGTGTAGCCCAGGGGTGGCTGAGCGCCCTACCTCAGGTGATCGGAGGGCGTTACGGGCTATCCTCCAAGGAGTTTACCCCCGGCCATGTCGAGGCCGTGCTGGCCGAAATGCAGCGCCCGCAGCCAAAGCGCCGCTTTACCGTGGGCATCCGAGACGACCGGACCCATACCTCGCTCGAAGAGGTTGCCTGGCACGAACCGCGGCGCTCGCCCGACGACCTGCGCGCCATCTTTTACGGGCTGGGCTCCGACGGCACCGTCAGCGCCAACAAGAGCAGTGTGAAGATCATGGGTGAAGCCACGCCGCTGGAATGTCAGGCCTACTTCGTCTACGACTCGAAGAAGTCCGGGTCGATGACGGTTTCGCACCTGCGCTTTTCCTCGCAGCCGATCCGTTCCACCTATCAAATTCAGGAAGCCGACCTGGTGGCCATTCACGACCCTGGTCTGCTCTTCAAGCTGGACGTGCTGCAACGAGCCGCCCCTGGGGCCACGGTGTTGCTCAATCACCCCGGCCCCGGCGACCAGGTATGGGAGCGCCTTCCCCGCTCGTTCCAACAGGCTCTTTTGCTGCGAAACTGCCGCCTTTTTGTCATCGACGCTTTTCAGGTGGCCCAAAAACACGGGCTGGGAAGGCGCATCAATACGGTCATGCAGGCATGCTTTTTCCATCTGGCCGATAAGTTGCCCGAGCCGGTAGCCCTGGAGGGGATGCGACGCGAGGTCAAAGCCACCTGGGGGAAACGCGGTCCTGAGGTGATCCGGCGCAATCTGGCCGCTATCGAAGACAGCCTGAACCACCTGGCGGAACTGCCCCTTCCCAAAGTTGCCGATTCCAGCCTGGAACGCCCCGAGCGGGTGCCCCCGCAGGCCGAGGAGTTTGTCCAGCGGGTCACCCGTCTGCTCCTGGAAGGCCAGGGCGACCGGCTGCCCGTCAGCGCTTTCCCTCCCGACGGCAGCTGGCCCACCGCCACCTCCCGCTATGAAAAGCGAGCGATTGCCAGCGAAATCCCCATCTGGGAACCCGAACTCTGTGTGCAATGCAATCGCTGTTCGACGATCTGTCCCCACTCGGCCATCCTGACCCGTGTGCTCGACCCCGCCGCTCTGACGGGAGCGCCCGAGTCGTTTCGCTCGCAGCCCGAGAACCTCACCCCCGAACTGGCCGACCTTCACTACACCGTGCAGGTTGCCCCCGACGACTGCACGGGCTGCGGCCTGTGTGTGGAAGTGTGCCCGGCCAAAGACCGAACTCTGCCCCGCCGCAAGGCCATCAATATGCAACCGCTGCTCGACCACCAGCAGCGTGAGCGCGAGGCCTTCGCCTTCTTTTCGGCCCTGCCCGAGGTGCCGCGCCAGCGCCTGCCCCGCGAAAGCCGCACGCTGGCCCTGCTGCCCCCGCTATTCGAGTTCTCCGGGGCCTGTGCCGGCTGCGGCGAAACGCCCTACCTGCGTCAACTCACCCAGCTCTTTGGCGACCGCCTGGTGCTGGCCAACGCCACCGGCTGCTCGTCCATCTATGGCGGCAATCTGCCCACCACACCCTATAGCAAAGACAGCCACGGCAGGGGCCCGGCCTGGAGCAACTCGCTGTTTGAAGACAATGCCGAATTCGGCCTGGGCCTGCGCCTGGGCCTGGATTCTCTGCAGCGCAGGGCCAGCCAGCTGGTCCGGCAGCTGGCCGACCGGCTGCCCGAGCCCCTTACCGCTGCCCTGCTGGCCCCCTGCGCCAGCCACGATGAGGCGGCCCTGGCTCAACGTCGCCAAGCCATCGCGGAGTTGCGGCAGCGGCTGGCCACCATAGAGGGTGCCGAAGTCACCGAACTGAGGCAACTGGCCGAGAATCTGCTGCCCCGCAGCCTGTGGATCGTGGGTGGCGATGGTTGGGCTTACGACATCGGCTACGGGGGCCTCGACCACGTGCTGGCAGGGCACGACAAGGTCAACATTCTGGTGCTGGACACCGAAGTGTATTCCAATACGGGAGGCCAGCAGTCGAAGGCCACGCCGCTCGGAGCCAGTGCCAAGTTCGCCAGCGCCGGTAAAGAGTCGCGCAAGAAGGACCTGGGGCTGCTGGCCATGACCTATGGACACGTCTATGTGGCCTCGATCGCCATGCAGGCCCGCAGCCCCCAAACCCTCAAGGCCATGCTTGAGGCCGAGGCGCATCCCGGCCCCTCGCTGCTGATCGCCCACAGCCCCTGCATCGCCCACGGCTACGATCTGGTGCACTCGCCGACCCACCAGCGCATGGCTATCGATAGCGGAGCCTGGCCCCTGTATCGCTTCAATCCCGCCCGCCTCAAAGAGGGGCTGGCACCGCTGCGCATCGATGCCGACCCGGCCACGCTGCCGCTGCGACGCTACATGGAAGAAGAAGTGCGCTTTCGCATGATCGCGCTTCGCGACCCCGAACGCTTTGAACACCTGGTGCGAGAGGCCGAACGAGCGGTGTTCGAGCGTCACGCCCTCTACGAACAGTTGGCCCAGATCAAGATCCCCCAGCAAGGAGGCACCGATGCCTGATCTCTCCACCTCCTGGATGGGACTGTCTCTGCGTTCTCCCCTGGTGATCGGGGCCTCGCCCCTCTCCGACGACCTGGAGAGGCTGAAACAGCTGGTGGCCGCCGGGGCCGGGGCGGTGGTATTGCCCTCGCTCTTTGAAGAACAGATCACCGCCGAGCAGATGGCGGCCTTTCAGCACATCGACGCCTACCTGGATATGGATGCAGAGGCACGCTCCTTCTTGCCTCCCACCGAGGTCTTTTCACTGGGGGTGGAGCCCTATATCGAACGCATTGCCCGCACCCGCATGTCAGTCGACGTTCCGTTGGTGGCCTCGCTCAATGGAGTCACCCCTGGGGGCTGGACCGAGCTGGCCGCCCAACTGGCCCAGGCCGGCGTCGACGCCATCGAGCTGAATCTCTACGAAGTGGCCACCTCGCTGCAGGAAAGCGGGGCCGAACTCGAGGCCCGACAGTTGGAGGTCGTGGCCGCTGTGCTGAGTCGGGTTTCGCTACCCGTGGCGGTGAAACTGAGCCCTTTCTACACATCAGTGCCACATTTCGTCACCCGCCTGCAGGCCCTGGGGGTGGCCGGGGTGACGCTCTTCAATCGTTTCTACCAACCGGACGTCGATCTGGAAGAACTCGACATGGACCGCCACCTGGTGCTGTCGACTCCGGCCGAGCTGCCGTTGCGACTGCACGCGCTGGCCCTGCTGCACGGCCGGGTAAAGGTCAGTCTGGCCTGCAGCGGTGGGGTGCACGGCGGCCTGGACGCGGCTCGAGCCATTCTGTGTGGCGCCAGTGCGGTGCACATGGTAGCCGCTCCGCTGTTGGGCGGACCGGAGGTGCTGGCTCGTGGGCTGGCCGAACTGGAGCAATGGCTCGACCACAAGGGCTATCGCTCCGTGAGTGAGGCCTGTGGCGTGATGGCCCTGGACAAAGTGCCCGACCCCCACGCCCTGGAGCGACTGAACTACACCCGGCTGTTGCAGGGGTGGAGAGGGCTTTCTCGACGACGGTGAGAACCTCACGCAATGGCAAATGAGAAACGCCCCCCCAAAGTCAAAACGGTCCCCATCGGAGCGGTGGCTCCTTACCGCACCGGTGCCCGATATCTGGTGATGCCCGCCGACCTGGGGGCCGATTTCTCGGTGTGCAAGGCCCAGGTTCAAGCGCTGGAGTCCAACGGTGCCTGGCTGGAGGCCAGTCAGGGCTCGGCCGACTTTCCGCCTCAGGAAGAAGTTTTTCTCATCGAATTCCAGAGCCGCTCGGTGGTAACCCATCGCAGCCGCATCCTGCGTCGCGAGAAGGGCCGCGTGTGGGTGGATTGTCCCTCGCTCAGCAAGCGTTCCCGCAGTCAACTCGCGCCCACCACGGGCCGCCAGGATTTTCGAGTGTCGGCCAACCTGCAGGTGATGATCGTGCTCAAAGGCGAGGAGTTCGCCCACACCCTGCCCCGAGGGGGCCGCCTGGGCGACCTGAGCCGCGGCGGCATGGGACTGATCGTCCCGGTGGAAGATATTTACGTCAAAGGCCAGCCGATCGAAGTCCAGGTGGTCAGCTGGGCCTATCCCGTCAGTGTGGAAACTCGGGTCGAACGGGTCTGGATCGAAGGCCAGGTCAAACACCTGGCCCTGCGCTTTCCCGACAACATGACGGTGGAACAGCGCGAACGCGTATCTGCCTTCATCCTGCACGTGCAACGCAAGGAATCGGTCGAGAGTTCGCTGCCCGCCGCGCTCGAAGAAGGCCAGGTTTAAACCTCAGGTCAACTCCTCCAGGCTACGCTGCCCCAGCAGCCAGCTGGCCCGCAGCCCGTAGACCGACTGGCGCATGGCCCTACGCAGCCAGGGAACGGCCAGCATCAGCGGCAGCGCCAGGTCACGTCCCAAACTGAGTCCCGGATCGGGTCGAGATTGGAAGAAGGGGGTCAGCAGCAGGCTCAACCCCGAGTACAAACGGAGCTGCCGCTGGCGCACCTTCTGATAGCGAAGCAGGGCCTGCTGCAGGGGAAGCGCTTCAAGGCTGCGAGCCAGACAGAAAGCGTCGAGTAGGGCCAGATTGGTGCCCTGGCCCAAATGAGGGCTCATCGAATGGGCCGCATCGCCCAACAGGACCAGATGCTGGCGATGCCAGTGAGGCAACCAGGTGTGACGATAACTGGCATACAGGGCCCGAGTCGGGTCGAGACCCTGCAGTAGCTCCTCGGCTTCGGGTGCCAGTCGCCGCACCTGTTCTTTCCAAGCGTCAAATCCATCCTGAACGCAGGCCGCATATTCGGCCGGGGTGCAGGCCCAGAAGAAGCTGCAACCACCCTGACCGGTGGGCAACAACCCGCACAAATGACGAGTGCCCTGAGAGACCTGGAAAAGATGATCGCCGGGAAACCGGCTCTGGCCGCAATACCACAGGGCACCCATGTCGTAAGCCAGGTCCAGAGCAGGGCGGCACACCCGCGCCCGCAGCCGAGAGCGGCTACCATCGGCCAGCACCACAAGGTCGAAGGGTCCGTGCCAACCCTGGCCATCGAGCAAGTACCCCTGGGGGTCGACATCAAGCACCTCGCGACCCGTGAGCAGGCGCACCGATGTCTGACCCAGGGCCGCATACAGAGGCTCAAAGAGCTGTCCGCGCAGCAGGCCGTAGGTGGGAAGCTCATCCAGGTCGAGATTCATAAACACTTGCCCGCGCTGGTTACGCGCCACCAGCGCACGAAAGCGTTGACTGTGGGCCAGCACCTGGGGCAGCAACCCCAGGCGTTCCAGCACCGCCTGACCGGAGGGCTGAAGCAGAATGCCCGCGCCCACGGGGCCGGGCTCGGCAGCCCGCTCCCACAGATGAACCTGATGGCCCTGGCGCCAGAGCAGCAGAGCCAGACTGCCCCCACCAAAGCCCAGACCGACGATGGCGACCTTCATCCGCAGAGGCGCTCAAAGACCCTGGCCACCGCCTCGGCTCCGGGGTCGACAATCCCTTGCAGGTGGGTCGAAGCCACGGCGGCCGCCCTACCGGCCCCGGCCGACAGCATGTCGGCGGTGGCCAGGGCGCCGCGTCGAGCCTCTCGGGCCGCGGCCCCGGCCCCTTCTTGCTGAAAGGCCAGCAGCCCCGGCATCAGGGCATCCACCGCTGTGCGCTGCCCGAGAGGTGCACCGCCATCCTCGGGAAGACCTCGCAGCGCCTCCAGCAAGGCCTCGACCAGTGAGCCCGACCAGGCGCGAGCGGCGCGGCTGAGCCACAAAGAGAGCAATACCCCGCTCGACCCGCCCATGCTGCGGCTGCAAAGCTGGGCCAGGGCCAGCAACCATTGGGGCGGCTGCTGAAGCGGCAAAGCATCCAGCTCTTCCAGCAGACGACGTCCGGCTCGGGCCAGGGTGGTGCCGGTATCGCCGTCGCCGATACGAGCGTCCAGCGCATTCAGGTCGAGTTCGCTGTCGATCAAGGCCTGCGCTACCAGGGCCAACTGCCGGGACCGCTCGGGGTCCGGGGAAGGCTGCCATTTCAGGGGCTCCAACCCCTCTGGCAGAGGGCGAAAGGATGTCTTCACCGGTTGGCGCGCCGCGGGCCAGGCTTCGGCTGCGGGGGCCAGCAGCAACGGACGCCACTCGCCACGCAGAGGCAGCAGCGAGAGGGAAAAGCCCTTCATATCGTAGGACGTCATCAGGGCGGCCGGACCGACCAGCAGCTCGACCTTCTCGGCCAGCGGAGAGTTCATCAGCGCCCGAGTCAGCAGCCCCATCTCCAGCTGGGGCACCCCGCCCAGATTGTTGAGCAACACGGCGCAGGCGGGCAGGTCCTGGGGCAAACGCTGCAACAACGAGGCCATCAGGGCCTCGGCACTGTGCATCGGGATGCTCTCGGCTCCGGGTTCGCCGTGAATGCCCAAACCCACCTCGGCCAGGTGGGCCGGAACCCTGGGTTCGGTCGGCTGACCCGGAGGGTGACATCCGCTCAGCGACAGGCCCAGCGAGACCACCGCAGCCGCCACCTCGCGCGCCGTAGCCGCGACCTCTTCGAGGCTGGCGCCACGGGCGGCCAGGGCCCCGGCGATCTTGTGGACGAACAGCGTTCCGGCCAGCCCCCGAGCCTGCTGGGCCTCGGGCAGGGCCACATCGTCGGCCACCAGCACCACCTCAACCCGACAGCCCCGAGCACGGGCCAGTTGCGCGGCCAACCCGAAATTCAGGCGATCGCCCGTGTAGTTTTTGACGATCAACAGCGTGCCGGCCGGGCCCGATACCGCCAGTAAAGCGGCCAGCACGGCCTCGACGCTGGGCGAAGCGAACACTTCGCCGGCCACGGCCGCGGTTAACATTCCCTCGCCCACGAAACCCGCGTGGGCCGGTTCATGGCCCGAGCCTCCTCCCGAAACGAGCGTCACCCGGGAAGGGTCCCACTGGCTGCGCATCACGACTTTGATATCGGGAAAGCCGTCGAGCAGGGACAGTTCGCCACCCCGGGCGGCGACCAGGCCTTGCAAAGACTGTTGGACAAGCAATTCAGGAGCGTTGAGAAAATACTTCACCGCGGCCCCATTCGCACTCTTGGGCGGCTGCCCTGGAGTGGGTTGACATCAACTATTACACAACTTAATGTAACACCATGAGTTGTAAGCCCTCCACCCCCCTGAGGCAACGTCCCTTGCTGTCGCCTATGTTGGCGGGCCAGATGAGCGGCCTGTTCAAGGTATTTTCCAACGACACCCGACTGCGTTTGTTGCATGAACTGATTCGCCAGGACGAGGCCTGCGTCTCTGATCTGGCTCAGTCGCTGGGGATGTCGGCTCAGGCCATTTCCAATCAATTGCAACGGCTCACCGATTGGAAGGTGCTGGCCTCGCGGCGCGAGGGAAACTGCATCTATTACCGGATCGTCAATCCTTGCGTCCCCGACCTGCTCGATCGGGCCCTGTGCTTTATCGAAAAAAGTTCACCCTCATCCAACGATTAAGGAGAAACCCATGGCTACGTTACAGGTCTATGATCCCCCCATGTGCTGCTCGACCGGAGTGTGCGGAGTCAACGTCGACCCCCAGCTCTCCCAACTGGTGGCCGACCTCAACTACTTGAAGCAAAAGGGCATCCGCGTGGAGCGCTTCAATCTGAAAGACCATGTTCAGGCCTTTACTCAGAACCCGCAGGTGCTGGCGGAAATGGGAGCCGAGAACGAGTTTCTGCCGATTTTCGTATGGGACGGCAAGATCGTCTGCAAGGGGGCCTATCCCAGTCGCCAACAACTGGCCCGCTGGGTCAAGCTGGAAGAACCCGGCTCGGCAGCCGGCGGTGACTGCTGTTCCGGCGGGAAGTGCTGCGGATGAACTGGTGGCAAGACCTCGACCGCCGCTATCTCTTCTTCACCGGCAAGGGCGGGGTGGGCAAAACCTCGCTGGCTTGCGCCACAGCCCTGTCGCTGGCCGAGCAGGGCCGACGGGTGCTGATTGTCAGCACCGACCCCGCCTCCAACCTCGACGAAGTCTTTGGCGTCAAGCTGCAGTCCAGCCCCCAGCCCCTGGCAGAGGTGCCCGGCCTGTGGGCCTGCAACCTCGACCCTCTGGCCGCTGCCGCCGCCTACCGCGAGAAAGTTGTGGCGCCCTATCGAGGGGTGCTGCCGCCAGCGGTGATCCGCAACATGGAAGAGCAGTTCTCCGGAGCCTGCACCACCGAACTCGCCGCTTTCGACGCCTTTGTGGGCCTGCTGGCCGACGACCAGCTGGGGGAGCGTTTCGACCACATCGTCTTCGACACGGCGCCTACCGGACACACCCTGAGACTGCTAAGCCTGCCCGGGGCCTGGAGCGGCTACCTGAACACGACCACCGCCGAAGCCTCCTGCCTGGGACCACTGGCCGGCCTGCAAGAGCAACGCCAGCGCTATGCCCTTTCTCTGCAACGCCTGGGCGACGAGACTCAAACCCTGGTGGTGTTGGTAGCTCGCCCGGACCGAGCCAGCCTGGGCGAGGCCGAGCGCAGTCGTCAGGAGTTACGGGACATGGGTCTGGCCAATACCCGGCTGCTGATCAACGGAGTGCTGGGCGAGCACAGTCAGGATGACACCGCCCGGGCCATGCGCGCCAATCAGCAGGAGCTGCTCCGGGGGGTCAGCGGCACCCAGGTTCCCTTGCTGCCGGTCAATCTGATCGGCTGGGCCGCACTCCGCCAGTTGCTGACATTCGCTCCCGCCCCGACCGAAGGGGTAGAATTACCGCCGGTTCCCGAGGCCCTGGGCAACCTGGACGAACTGGCACAGCAACTGCAGCAGCGGGGTCACGGCGTGGTGATGACCATGGGCAAAGGTGGGGTGGGGAAAACCTCGGTGGCTCTGAAACTCGCCCAGAAACTGGCCGCTGCTGGCAAACAGGTTCGACTGACCACCACCGACCCGGCCGGCGACCTCAGCGAGGGCCAGGATGGTTTGCTGCGCGTCGACCGCATCGACGCCCACCGAGAAATCGAACGCTACACCCGAGAAGTGCTCAGCAAAGCGTCGGAGAATCTGGGGGAAGAGGGACTGGCTCTGCTCAAAGAAGACCTGCGCTCGCCCTGCACCGAGGAGATCGCTGTATTTCGAGCCTTTGCCGAAGCGGTCGAGCAAGGAGAGCAAGGGTTTGTGGTCATCGACACGGCCCCCACCGGCCACACGATTTTGCTGATGGACGCCAGCGAAGCCTACTCGCGCGAGGTGATGCGCAACCAGCAAGGGGCACCCGAGTCGGTGGTCAAGTTGCTGCCTCGGCTTCGCGACCCGAACTTCACCCACATCATTCTGGTCACCCTGGCCGAGCCCACGCCCGTGCACGAAGCCGCCAGCCTGCAACAGGACCTGCGCCGAGCCGGCATTGAGCCTTTCGCCTGGGTGGTCAACCGCTCGCTGCTGGCCTGTGGCACCGCCGACCCGGTTCTGGCCGCCCGAGCCGCCCACGAGGCGCGCAGCCTGGACGAAGTCTTGCAGCTCAGTTCGCGAGCCTTTCTGGAGCCCTTGCGATGGGCGGTGCCCAGTCGTGGATGAAGCCTATTGTCCACGCAAGCAGCTCAGCTTCCTTGACCGCTACCTGACCCTCTGGATCTTTCTGGCCATGGCGCTGGGGATCGGGATGGGCCGATTCGCTCCCGGTCTGGCTGCAACCTTGAGTGGCATGTCCCAAGGCACCACCAATATTCCGCTGGCAGCAGGGCTGATCTTGATGATGTACCCGCCCCTGGCCAAAGTCCGTTATGAAGAAATGGGCGAGGTTTTTCGCAATGTTCGGGTGCTGGGCATTTCCCTCTTGCTCAACTGGGTTATTGGGTGTTCTGCGACAATTAAAACTCCCGGCGACGACAACTAAAACTCCCGATGAGGTT
>CAZYPN010000028.1:0-88021 GCA_964649085.1 uncultured Burkholderiales bacterium
CGTCGGCCGGTTCCCAGCATCGCTGATCTCAGCCCTTCCCTTGACCCAAAGTATTGAGCACAGTGATCTCTAAGGAGCAAGGGCTATCCACCCCAGTGTGTGGTCGTTAGCGACAACGGTGGACCGGCTTTCCCGATTTCAGGGATAGTGGCCCTGTGAAACACCCGGGCATCCTCAGCGATGTGCTTGAGCTGCACTACGTCGAATTGAGGAAGTTCAAGCCCTCGAAGCCGAGCGAGTTGCGCACCCGGTTTGAAAGGTGGCTCTACTTTCTCAAGTTCGCCGACCTCTTTGGTCCCGAAGACCAGACCCTTCCCGAGAATCTAGCCCAGGAGAAAGGAATCGCCATGGCACTAGAATCCATGCGGCGTGCCTACGCCAAAGACCCGGTCCGAGAGATGATCGAAGCCCGCGAGAAAGCCGAGGCTGATACAGAACGAAGCCCCGGCCTTTTGAGCCGGGGCTGCTGGTGGAGGTGGCGGGAGTCGAACCCGCGTCCGAGAAGAATCCTACCCAAGAATCTACGCGCGTATCTCAGATTTTAATCTTAGCTCCTCGGGCTCCTCTGAGCAGGATACCGCTGAACCCAGCCCTCTTCATCTCCCCGGTGGGACAAGAGCCGATCCCATCAGGCAGCCGATATAATTTGACGCCCTGACTTCGCCCTATCGGCGAAACGAAGCAGGACGCGCGGCGCTAGGCCGCGAGAGCCAGTTGTGGCTGTCTCTTGGCGTTTGTTGACTTTGCGACTTTTTAACGAGCTTTCGCCACTCGGCGCGCCTCTTGGGCCCGACCGCTCCCCGTCGAGACCGGTCACCCCCGAGACGCACCAAGCATAGCATCAGCATTCACAAATTAGCAACACCCGCGTGCTAATCTTGGTCTATGAACGTTTCCGGCTTCACCAGCATCCGCGAGACCCAGCCTTTGCGCCCGGAGACGAAAATCTTCCACAGCCAGCAGCCCGCAGACCGTTTTGAGCAAGGTCCGGCCATCGACCCGAACCTTCCCGATTTAAGCGGCCTTGCTCGTCTGGGGCGCAACTTCGTGGCCGTGACCGATGCCAAGCCAGGCAGTGACAAGCCCCGAATGGGCCAGATCGATGCAGAAACCGGCGCCTTTAAAGCTCTGAGCAGCGACTGGGGCGAGCATCGACCGGCTCGCGACCTCGAAGCTATCACCCCCCTCAGTGGTCAACCCGGAGAAGCCCTGGCGGTAGAAGGTTCTACCTTTGGCGAACTTAAGAATCGTCTCTTTCATCTGCGAGTTGGCGAAGAAGGTTCGAGTGTCAAGCAAGCCTTCACGCTGCCCGAGTTCTCCCAGGAAATCGAGGGTTTGGTAGAAATGCCCCTCGACAAGCAGCGGCATCTGGTGGTGTTGGGCGGTCGGGGCGGCGACAAAGGTGAGAGCGGCCGACTGTATTGGGGCATTCTCGACCGCGAAGAAGGCACCCTGGATTTTCCCGACAAGGGTCGCGAGGGAGTCGCCGTACAGGCCCCCAACCTGGGCCCCGGACAGCGGGATATCTCGGAACTTCAACTGCGACCCGATGGTTCGCTGTGGGCTTCGGCCTGTGTAGACGAAGGGGATGAGGGTCCGTTCAAATCCTCCATCTACAAACTGGGAACACTCAAACCCGACGCCGAGAGCCCCTTTGAGTCCGCCTCGAACCCCAAGTCGACCACCATACCGGGCACCAAAATCGAAGGGTTCGCTCAGCTGGGCAAAGGTTGGCTCACCGGCGCCGACAACGAATCACTCGGCGGCCAGGTCGGCATTCTGGCTTAGCAGAGCCCTTCCAGGACTCGGCCCCCCCCCCACGGAGAGCTTTCGTAAAGCTTCACCGCCGTCGACACAAATACACCCCGGGCTTCATCAAAAGAAGAGCACCGGGAGATCTCCGGTGGGTGTGCAAAATGTTACCGAATAGCCAGGGTACTGCGCAACGGAACTGCAATGGCCAACCCCCATGCTGACGGGGCACACCACCCTGGGGAGGACCCGATCATGTTCGTCAACCGTTGGATTGAGACTCACGCCCACATCCGGCCCAACAAAGTGGCCCTGATCGACCGCGTCAGCGGCATCAGCTACACCTATCTCGACCTCTATCGCACCTCCAGGCTGCAGGCTCAAAGATTGGCCGCCCTGGGGGTTAAGCCCGGAGATCGAGTGGCGGTATATTCCCAAAATCGACCCGAGGTTCTCGAACTGCTGCTGGCTTGCGGCTGGCTGGGAGCCTGCCTGGTGCCCCTCAACTGGCGTCTGGCACCGCAAGAGTTGGAGAAAATCGTTGAGGACTGTGGGCCAAGCATCACCTTCCTCGACCCCAACCTGCCCTGCGACTTGCCCGGACAATCACTCTTCAGCCTGCAGTCGCTGGAGGCGCCCTCCGTGAATTTTCCCGAAGTAGGCCCCGAGGCGCCCCTGGCCATCTTTTATACGGGCGGCACCACGGGAGTTCCCAAGGGGGCTGTGCTAACCCACGCTTCAATGCAGTGGAATGCCTGGAACACCATCTGTGGCTGGGGACTTTCGCCCGATGATGTGGCCCCGATCTTCACCCCGATGTTTCACACCGGCGGCCTCAACGTGATGGCTACGCCGCTGCTGTGCCTGGGCGGCACACTGGTATTGCCCGGCAACTTTGAAGCTCACAAGGCCCTGGAAGTGATCGAGCAGGAACACTGCACGCTGGTCTTTCTGGTGCCCACCATGTACGAAATGCTGCGTCAGGACCCGGGCTTTTCCCGCAACCGAGTGGCCCATGTTCGCAAATGGATCAGCGGCGGAGCCCCCTGTCCCAAGACTCTCTTCGAGGCCTACTGGAGCGAAGGCATTCCACTGATCCAGGGATACGGGCTTACCGAGGCCGGGCCCAACACCTTTGGAGTTTCCTTTGAAGAAGCTCAGCGTCGCCCCGGGACGGTGGGAGTGCCACTTCCTGGCATCCAGCTGCGCCTGGTGAACGACCAGGGCCAGGAGCCCGCTGTCGGTCAGGCCGGAGAGTTACAGGTGCGCGGCGGTCACGTGATGGCCGGTTACTGGAACCGCCCCAAAGAGACCAGTTCGGTGCTGCAGGACGGCTGGTTAGCCACCGGCGATCTGGCCTACAAGGACCAGGATGGCTACTACTTCATCTGCGGTCGGCGCAAAGAAATGTTCATCTCGGGCGGTGAGAACGTGTTCCCTGCCGAGATCGAGGAAGTTCTCCTGACCCATCCCAACGTGGCCGAAGTCGCTGTGGTGGGTGTGCCTCACCCCAAGTGGGGCGAAGTAGGCAGAGCCTACCTGGTGTTGAAGAACCAGCCCCAGTTCGATGAACAACAACTCGTCGATCACTGTCAGCAGGTGCTGGCCAAATACAAAATTCCTAAAGAATATGTGGTGATGGACTCGCTGCCCAAAAGTGCTGCGGGCAAGGTGCTCAAGCGTATGTTGATGGAGGATAGTGTTCGAACGTAGCTTCAGCTTCGCCGGAATTCCCCTGCTGGCCCTGGCCCAGGAGGGTGGCCCACGCCCGTGCGTGCTGCTTTACCACGGGCTGCACAGCGACAAAGAAACCCACCGCAAGGAACTGACGTCGCTGGCCCAGCGAGGGTTTCTGGCCGTGGGGGTCGACTTTGTTGGCCACGGCCAGCGTCGCATGCCGGATTTGCAGGGCTTTCTCAGCCGGGGCGCTTTCATGGACCAGCTCGACAAGTTGCTTCGACCCAGCCTGCACGAACTGCCGCTGTTGCTCGATTTCCTCGAAGCCGAGGGCTATGGCCCCTTCGGCCTGTGCGGCATCTCGTTGGGCGGGTTGCTGGCCTTCGCCGCTCCCACCGTTGACCCGCGACTGCGCGCTCTGGTGCCGGCACTGGCCGACCCCAGCTGGTGCAACCCTTGGGAGCGACTCGAGGTCTATCGCCAGCCGGCCATTTTCGCCTGGAACGGGGGGCGCGACACGCATGTCGACGCCGCTCCCACCCGAGCCCTGCTGGAAGAACTGAAGGGCCCGCGCCACCGCTTTCAGGAATATCCAGAAAGCGACCACTTCTTCCGTGAAGAAGATTGGAACCACGCCTGGGGAGAGACGCTGGGCTGGTTTGAGAAGTTCTTAAAGGATTGATGTAACCTGGCTTACCGCCACCCCGGCCGAGCTGGCGTAGGCTGTAGCCATGAACTTTCGCGCACTTTCCTACTGTTTCGCCGCCCTGGCCATCGTGGCCGCCTACTGGCCCCGCAAATCGGAAGCAACGGAAGAAGTCCAGCAAGAGCCCGACCCATCCCGACTGCGTGTTTCTTACCGTCGCACGGGACAATACGAGGAAGTCCGCTTTCGCGGGTCTTTTGACGATGTTATGGCAGCACTCAACCCTTCCCGCGTCCAAGAAGCACGCCCAGAAGTGCCATCCGATCTCGATGTAAGCGCACTGCCCAAATACTTCGGCGGTTGTCCTCACTGCGGAAAGATGTCCATGTGCGGAGAAGGACAGTGGCGGTATCAAGAACTGGAGCGCACCCGAGGCTACATGGACAACACCACCACCTACCTGGTGTGTTGCAAGCAGTGCCGAGGCTGGATGCGAGCCAGAGTCGACCACGACGACTAAAATATTAAGCGGCGCCAATATGTTACGAAGCGACAACAAATTCGCAACAGTGGCTGATTAGACTGAGCCTGTCCCCGCGCGCGGGATGTTCCCTGGTTGGAAAGGAGCATCCCTTGGTCACACACGCACATACCCACACGCCCACCTCGCGCCGCCCTGGCTCAGCGGCAAAACGCTCGAATCCCCCCTGGCTAACCCGGCTTGGCGCTATTCCATGGAAGTGGAAGCTGGGCGTTGTCATCATCTCGCTGTCGTTGCTCGGGCTCTGCGCGGCTTTTGCCCATCACGAGCGCAGGTGCACGCCGGTAGAACTGTTCGCCCACAGCCTTACGCCCGTTCAAATGGCCGAATGCTCGGGCAGCCTGACGGCCCTGGGTGTGGAGCCCAGACCCAACCCCGATAGGAACAACCTGATGGTGCCGCCAGAGCGCAGGCTAGAACTGCTGCGCCACCTCAGCTTCCAGGGGTTGCCCCATGAAGACCCAACGGCCAACTCGACCACACCCTTCAACTCCACCCAACGACAACAACTGGCACAACAGCAGTCTCTCCTGCAGTCACGATTAGCCAACAGCCTGCGCCAGATGCAAGGGGTAGTCGAGGCCACGGTGCAGCTGGCGCTGCCGGAATCGGAACTTTCCCAGGCCAACCCCACCGCCTCGGTGATGCTGCGGCTGCAGCCGGGACTGCAACTCGACCGCCACCAGTCGCTGGCCATCGCTCGCTTCGTAGCCGGTGCCGTGCCCGGGCTGAAGGCCGAAGAAGTGACGGTAATGGACGACCGGGGAGCCCTGGCCCGCAAGCCGGGAGATAGCCCCGTGGAATCGCTGGAGTTCGAATTACGGCAGCAAATGGATCTCTACCTATCGGGCAAGGCCCAGCGCCTGCTCGACAAAGCTTATGGTCGCGGTCGAGCTCTGGTGGAAGTCAGTTGCGAGTTCGATATGTCGCAAATGGAGATCAAAAAGACCGACGTAGGAGCCCCGGGCCAGGGCGAGACCATTGTGGTGCAGCAGAAAGTTGACGAAAAATACGCCAGCGGCGACAGCAAAGACTATGGCAAAATCTGTGAAGCCACTCGTCAAAAGTCTGACGAAGTGTACAGCTGGACGGTGTTCAAGTCTCCCCGCATCTCGCGCCTGACCTGCTCGGTGCTGATCGACCAACAGAGCCAGGTTGAGGCCGCCAGCCGGTTGGTGCGAGGGGCTATTGGAATGATGCCCGAACGGGGCGACCAGCTCGAGGTATCGGTGGTGCCCATGGCCCAGGAGCTGTTGCCCAGGCCGGAAGAAGTGCCACCCGCCACCCAACTCGAAGCCAGCCCGGCTTTTAGCCCGCTGTGGGCCGTGCTGGCCACGGGCCTGGCGGGCGCAGCGCTGGCCCTGTTCTGGTTGGGATCGCGACGCAGGCAGCGCCCCCGGCTCGAGGGCAACGCTCCCCAGGCAGGCACCCGGCCCCTGGCAGATCTGCTGCAGGGGCCTGGTGGGGTGAGCCTTCCAGCCCCAGAAACCTCCACACGGGGGCTGGCCCGGCTGGAGAATCTGGCTCGCCAACAGCCTCAGGAAACGGCCCACAAGTTGAAGACTTACTTCGGCTCGACCTTCATCAACTGATCAGCCTTCGGGCCACAGCTTCTGGCGGATGCCCGGTAGCTCGGATTCGAGCGCTTGCTGCAGCTCTTCACGCAGACCCGGATAGTGCTTCTCGACACTGGCCCGGGCCCGCTGCGCCAGCTGGGGGTGGTGCTTGTCCAGGCTGGCACGCACGATGGCAGGCAACTCGGGAAAGTGTTCCTCGACCCAGTTCCGGCGCTCGCCCAGGCGAACAACCCGACGCTGGCCCAAAGCGCCGAGCAGTTCGGGATAGTCCTTCTGGAGGGCCTCAAACCAGGCCGAGGCCCTCTCGGGGTGTTGTTGAGCCCACTGCTCGCGGCTCTCCAGCAGGCTGATCGCGGCCTGGCGCAACTCGGCCCCGTGTTGCTCGGCCAGATGACGCAAAAGTTGGCCACCCACGCCGGGATACTCTCGGGCCATGAACTCCAAGGGCCTGACTCCGGCGGGGCGCTGACGGAAACGCCGGGGCAGATCGGGGGCGTGTTCGTCGGCCCAGCGACTGGCCGTCAGCGCCACCTTCAGCAACAGACCGGGATGTTCGCGCTGAAGGACGGCGCGAATCGAAGGTGGCCGCTGCTCCTGGCTGAGCCGCTGTAGCAACCAGCTGCGCAGCCCGGGAAAGCGGGCAGCCAGAGTGCCGGCCTCCTCCCGTCGTTGACCCAGGCGTTCGGCCAGCTTACGGTCGAAGTCGGGATAGCGAGCAAGAATATCGGCGTGCACCTGTTGCAGCGCCAGACGGGGCTCGTCGCCAAGGTCTTCCATCCAGTGTCTCAGTACGCCAGCAGCCACGCCGGGATGGCGCTGCTGCACCTGGAGTAGCGCCCGACCCAGACGAATTTCGAACTGGGGATACTGCTGGCGAAGCTCGATGGGACGAACACCCTCAGAAAAGGGGGGCAGAGCCCCGGCGCCGGCCGAAAGCAGCCCCAGCACCAGGAAGGGATAAAGTCGTCTTTTCACGATCGTCCTCCTTGTAGTGGATACTGGAACTACACCGTGGCCGCCTGGCAGGTTACGGACGGCAAGATGTTTTTGGAGGACCCTTTGGACAGCGACCGACTTTTAAGAACCACGCGCAGCGTGCGCAAACGCCTCGACTTCGATCGACCCGTATCGCGCGAGGTCATTGAGGAATGCCTGGAACTGGCTCTGCAAGCCCCCACCGGCAGCAACCTTCAGCAATGGCGATTTTTGGTGATCAGCGACGAAGACAAGCGCCGCCAACTGGGCGACATCTATCGAAAAGCATTCAACATTTATGCCTCTACACCGCCTCCAGGGAGCGAGAACATAAGCGCCGATGACCCCCGAACTCACGCCGCCGGCAAGGTCGTCGAGTCGGCCGTCTATCTGGCCGAGAACTTCCATCGCGCCCCGGTGATGGTCATTCCCTGCTATCAAGGGCGCGTGGAAAAGGGATCGGTGCTGTTCCAGGCCTCATTTTACGGGTCGATTCTTCCGGCCGCCTGGTCGTTCATGCTGGCGTTGCGGACGCGAGGACTGGGAACCGCCTGGACGACCCTGCACCTGATGTTCGAGCAGGAAGCGGCGGCCTTGCTGGGAGTGCCCGAAGACTACACCCAAACCTGTCTGTTCCCCGTAGCCTACTACACCGGTGAAGATTTCAAGCCCGCTCAGCGCCTGCCAGTGCAGCAGGTGGTGGGCTGGAACGGCTGGCAATAGAACTAGAGGGTGGCCAGCTCGAGGTAGCCGGGCCTGTCGTCCAGTTCCAACAAGGCCAATTCGGGCCAGCCCAGCCGGTAGAGCTGACTACGATAGAGAGTATGAGGATATTGGAGAGCCACCGGCAGGTGGGGGTCGTTTTCAAGCAGGCCGAGATACAACCAGCTCTTGCCTCGTCGACGAGCCAGCTCCAACAGGCCCTCGAGCAGGCGCCCGAAGGTTGTCGCACGCACGCCGTCGAGCAACACATAGCCCGCATAGGCGCCCTTGAGGGGCTGTCCGGGTGCGGGCAGTTGCGGCCCGTGGCGCAGCCTTTGGCTGAGGTTCACCAGCGGTCGCAGCGCCGCCAGCAGGCGCGAGCTGTAGGCGTGCACCACCATCTGGCGTCCCGGGCTCAGGTCGCGCAGGGCTGCCACTCCCTCGTCGGTGGTGAGCCACTGGCGCTGCTCCCAGGGGGCCGGGTCGGGGGCGGTGGGGAAAAACTGGCGCTGCGGGCCCCACTCTTGAAAGGCCTGCAACGGCGGCGCCAGCCCGAGTTCGAGTCCTTGCAGCGAGTAGCGACGCCCCACCGCCAGGGCCAGCGTGCACAGGGTGGCGTAGCGGCGAAAGCGTGGCCAGCTGGGACGGGCCCGCTCCACCAGCAGCTGACGGGCCAGCTCATTGCCTTCCACGATGGTGGCCAGATGCTCGTCGAGGGGCTGCTGGCGGTCGAGCTGGCGCAGCAGTTGATAGCCGCGCCAAAGCATGGTGCCGCCCTGATAGGCCGGGGCTACCCGCAGCGCGCTGAGATAGCCGACCCGGCGTGGCTGGCCGTTGCAATACACCTGGCGCGGGCAGCGCACGGCCATGGCAGCGATGGGTCCCTGCTCTGGAAAGCGTCCGATGAGCACCTCTTCGCTTGGATCGAGGCGTCCACCCAGAAAGCTGGGTTGGCGCTGATAGCTTAACTGCACCCAGGAGCCTGGCATCGGCAGCGAGGCCAGCTGGCCCAGCCCCTCGTCGTCTTCGGGCCGGGCCAGGCGAAACTCAGGCGCTGCCAGAGGGCACCAGCGACAGCCCTTCCAGCTGGCGCAGGGTGGCGTGGGCCGAGGGCACGAGCCGCGAATGGTCGCTGGCGTCGCCGAGCGGGAAGCCTTTGCGCTGCAGCACCTCCTTGCGCATCATCCAGTTGATGCTGAAGAACTGCAGGGCCATGAAAGGGCTGCTGGAGTTGACCTGAAAATCCAGGCCGCGACGCAGCATTTGCCCCAGGCTGTAGAACTTGGCCCGCATGCGCACACACATGTCCTCGATTTCTTGGGGCTCCATGCGGTCGGTGCGGAAGGGCACCATGCCATAGCGGTAACGGTCGTCGAGCCACCAGCGCGGATACAGCAGCCGGCCTTCCTCCTCCAAACGCTTGTAGAGGGGGGTGCCCGGAAAAGGGGTCAGGTGGTTGAAGGCCACCAGATAGAAGCGATGGCGCAGGGCAAAATCCAGGGTTTGGAGCATGGCCTCGGGGGTGTCTTCGTCGTAGCCCACGATGAAGGTCACATAGAGGCGGATGCCATATTTGCGCAGGTTGGCCAGAGCCTTTTCGTAGCCGCCCTTCATGGTGTTGAACCCTTTGTTCATGGCTCGCAGGTTCTCGGGGTTCAGGCTCTCAAAGCCGATCAGCAGGGCCTTGCAGCCGCTGGCTCTGAGCAGCTCGAGAAACTCTTCATCGTGGGCGGCGTTGATGCTGGCCTGGCTCACCCAGCGAATCTTCAGCGGGATCAGGGCGCGGAAAAACTCCTTGGCCTGGCGCATGTTGGACGTGATGTTGTCATCGACAAAAAAGTAGACCGGTTTTTTCATCTGGCGAATCTCGGCCAGAATGTCGTCCACCGGGCGGCGGGTCTGGGTGTTGCTGAAAAACGTCTGGATGGCGCAAAAGTCACAGTGGAAATGGCAGCCGCGGCCGGCCTCGAGCAGGCCGATGGGCAGGTAGCGCTTGCCCTGAAACAGGCTGCGGCGGGGCCGCAGCCCGGCCAGGCTGGGTCGGTCGCTGGAGCGATAGAGGGGCTGCAGCCGACCCGAGCGGAAGTCGTCGATGACTTGAGGCCACAGCCCCTCGGCCTCGCCCAGCACTACCGACTCGGCGAAGCTGGCCACTTCGTCGGGGGCCAGAGTGGCGTGAAAGCCGCCCATCACCACCGGCACACCGCGACGCCGATAGTGGCTGGCGATCTGATAAGCGCGGCGAGCCGTGTAGGTCTCGACGCTCATGGCCACCAGGTCGGTGGGCTCGTCGTAGGGGATGGGCTCCAGGCGGTCGTCGTAGAAGCGAATGTCCACCTCGGGAGGGGTCATGGAGGCCAACAGCGCCGGCGCCAGCGGCTCCATTTGCCAGGTGCGAATGTAGGAATGGGAATCGCGTCGCCCTACGGCGGGGTGGATCAGGGTCAGTCTCATGCAGCCAGCGGCACCTCTCGGCAAGTGTAGAAGCGGGACAGGTTGTAAGCGTAAAAGCGATAGCCCAGGTTGGCGCCAAATACCGCCCAGGAAAAGTTGCTGCCCCAGAAACGCCGGGCGATGGCCGAGTAGCTGTAGGTTTTCTTCCAGGCCCACTCGGTGCCGCGCAGCAGCTGCTGGGGGCTCATCGCCTGGGGCTGGTAGACCACGTGCTGGCCGTCATATAACGACCAATCGTGGGTCAGAATGCGGCCCTCGCGTTCCAGCCGCTGGTAGAGGGGCGTAGCCGGGAAGGGGGTCTGGATGGCATAGCGCGGCAGTTCGATTTTGTTGCGAATCACGAAGTCGACGGTCTGCTCAAAACACTCGGCATGATCTTCGTCCATGCCGAAAACGAAGGTGCCCATAATGGCGATGCGTTGCTGGTGCACAGCCCGGATAACCTGGCCGTATTCTTGCAACAGGTTGAAGCCCTTCTTGCAGTCGCGCAGGGCCCCTTCGGACAGGCTTTCAAAGCCGATCAGCAGGCCCCGGCAGCCGCTGCGTCCCGCCAGTTCGAGCAGTTCGGGGTCGCGGGCGATGGCCGTGGTGGCCAGCCCTCCCCAGGTGATCTTTAGAGGAATCAGTGCCTGAAAGAGCTCTTTGGCGTAGTCGACGTCGGCGATCAGGTTGAGGTCGAGAAAGATCACCCGCCGCGCCCCCATCTGGCGCAGGTCGGCCACTACCTCGCCCACCGGATGCTGCAGGGGGCGCCCCCAGGCGGTGGGCACCACGCAAAACTGACAGCGATGAATGCAGCCACGGGTGGCCTCGATGGTGTGGGCCACCGTCACCTTGCCCCCGGGGTAAAGGTCACGGCGGGGGAAGGGGCGGTTGGCCAGGCTCAGATTGGCCTGCTGGTGATAGCGCGGCTTGAGTTGTTGCGCAACAAAGTCGCGCAACAATTGGGGCCAGCTGTCCTCGGCATAGCCGGTGACCACCGCGTCGGCGTGGCGGGCGGCCTCTTCGGGCATCAACGTGGGGTGAACCCCGCCCAGCACCACGCACTTGCCCTGGCGACGAAAGCGCTCGGCCAGTTCATAGCTGCGCGGGGCTGTGCCGGTGATGGCCGAAATGCCCACCAGATCGGCCTCGAGAAACTCGGGGATGTCGTCGATCCCCTCGTCGTAAATCTTCACCTGGTGGGGCAGGTCGGCGGGGATCAGCGAGGCCAACGTGGGCAGCGTCAGGGGGGTGTAGCGCAGCGACTTGCGCCAGATGCCTCCGCGATGGCGATACAGGGGGCCGCGAGGCGAAACCAGGGCGATGTTCAGCACCTGCCCAGCTTCGCAGAAAGCCGGCCGAGCCCTGGCATCCAACCGTTCATATCCTGTTCACGTCTTTCCCCCTTTACGGTGGGATGGTGTGGACATGACGGTAATAGCTCCACCTGTGCGACCCAGCGAACCCGCCCCCCCTTCGCCGTGCGTGGTGCAAGAAATCAAACCCTCGCCCGACCTGTGGCAGAGCGACTGGAGTTTGCATCAAGACGATAGCGACCGGGAGGGCAGGCGTGGCCCCCGGCGCGAGGATGCCTCGGAAGAGCCGTTGGCTCTGGAAGACCAGCCCCCCGAGGGCTGCAATTCGTTCCGCCTGTGGATTTCGTCCGAAGCCCTGGGCGAGGTCTGGACCGCCCTGCTGGGTCAGCGGGCCTCTCAAGAATATCTCATGGAGTCCTGGAGCCACAGCCTGCGACTGAATTGAGGCACACAGGACCCCCACCTGGCTCGTGGAAGGCCGTAGCCATGGCGAGATGGGCCCCCGTGGTGGTGTTTGCGCTGGCTTTGGGCCTACGCCTCGTCAATTTGGGCGGCCCCTCCTTCTGGCTCGACGAAGGCTTCTCACTGGGTATGGCCGAGAAACCTGTGGCCGAGATCTGGGAGCTGACCCGCACCTACGATATCCACTCGCCACTCTTCTACTGGGGTCTGCACCATTGGCAACAGTGGGTGCCTCGGAGCGAGTTCTGGTTAAGGCTTCCTCAGGCGCTGGCCGGAGCCCTGGCCTGCTCACTGGCCTTCGTCACCGGGCGAAGACTGGGGGGCAACGGTTCCGCTCTGGCCGTGGCCATCGTTTGCGCCGTCTCTCACTACCTCTTTCTCTTCGAGCAGGAATGTCGCATGTACGCCTGGGTCTTCCTGGCAAAAAGCGGCTATCTGCTGGCTTTGGTGGCGTTGCTGCAAGGCCCGGCCCCTTATTGGGGCGGACTGCTGGTGACCTCGGCCGTTCTGGGCAGTTACATGGACTATCGTTTTGGCTTGTTGGCCGCATTGGCGGGCAGCCACGCCCTGTGGCTGGCCGATGCCCCATCGCGCCGGGCCCTGCTGATCTGGCTCAGCCTGGGAGCCGCCGCGTGTATTCCACTGGTGCCCTGGTTCTTGCACCAGACCAGCGGGGCAGGCAGCGGTACCAGCCTGGCCCTTTCCCACCCGCCCCTGACCCTGGAACTACTGCTGAGCCAGATCCCGGCCATGGCCGGTGGCTGGTATTGGGAACCACCCGTGCTCGTGCTGCTGCCCGCCACCCTGAGCTGGTTCGGTCTGCTACTGTGGCGGTGGCGCGTCCTGCCCAAAGCAGCCTCCTTGCTGGTCACCTCTTTCCTCGGCAGCTGGGCTTTCTTGATCGCCTATTCCCTGATGCGAAACCCGGTGTACAGTCTGCATAGCTCGCTGACCCTGGCTTACCCGTTCTTGATCACCACCGGACTTTTGCTGGCGAGGTTGCCCCACAAGGCCACAGGAGCGGCGCTGGCAGCATGGCTCACCTTGAACGGCCTCAGCCTGGTGCGCACCCATCTCGACCCCACCTGGAACAAACAGAACTGGCGACAGGTGGCACAGGCCTTACGTTCGCTGGGAGCGGAGAACGACCAGGTGGTGTTGATCCCGGCCTACCAATCCAACGGCTTTTTCTTCTACTGGAAACCGCCCCGTTGGGTCACCCTTAACCCCCGCGACTTCCTCGACCCCGCCTTGGAGAAAGCCCTGTTGAAACCGGGTCGCAGCTGGTTCGTACTGGCCGGCGACCGTTGGGTCGATCGTTCGGGCTATGTGCGCCAGTGGATGGATCGACACCTCCGCATCGAGCAGGCCTACGAAATGCCCAACGCACCCTTTTACGAAATTTGTGGTCGTTCCATTCAACTCTATTGCGCCGTGCCCAAGGGCTCGCCCTGAAGACAGAGAATTCTCGAGTTATGCAACAGGACTCCGACTATATCGTTTATCAACCCCCCGCACCCAGCGTCAGCAGCGTTTCACGCGGCGGCGAAGCGGATTCCAGCCGCAGCTACCCCCTGACCGAAGGGCTCTGGCAGCAAGAAGTGCTGGGTGTGCTGCAGATGTATCGCGACAGCAAGTTCAGCCCCGTTTTGCCGGGGTGAGCCAGCCGCCCAATCTGTACGAACAGTGGAAGCGCAAGCAAGCCCAGCAAAGTACTTGCGATGAAGAACCGGAGGAAGCGGCCGGGGTCGACCCGGTGCCAGGCCAACTGGCTGACGAGAGGCCGTTGGCCGAGAAACCCGAGTTTTTCCAGTGGACCGAAGAACGCGACCGGCAGATTCAAGAGCTACTTGAAACCACCGTGCCTGGCACCCTGCCAGCAGTGCATCGACAACTGCAAAGCATTCGTCAGGCCCTGCAGGCGGAAGAGCTGGCCCCCGAGCGGGCTCATCAGTTGCTGGGAGAAGTGCTGGGATACCTGCGTCAGCAAGAGCAGCAGATGCGCGCTCGACCCATCATCGAGCACCCTGACGTTCAACAGGCGCGCCAGGAGCAGTCGAGGGCGCTGGCGGCCTGGCAAGAAGCCGCCGAGGCCTTGTTGAGCTTCAGCGAAAAGCGCGAAAGTGTCTACCTGGAGGTTGCCAACTACGCCGCCGACCAGGGCAGCGCCTACCTGGCGGCCTCGCGTCGACTGCTGCTCGAGTGCGAACCCGAACCGGAAGAAGAGGCCGGGCTACCCGAAGAGCCGCCGGTCGAGGAAGAGGATTACGAGGAAGACGAATGAGCCAGGGCGGGCAGCCGAGCCCGAATGGCCGTTCCCTGGCCGGGGGAGCTCTGCAGTTCCCAACTGCCTCCTACACCTTCCATGCGCTCGCGCATGGACGAGAGGCCATAGTGGTCGGGCCCTCCCTGGCTGGGATCGAAGCCCCCTCCGTCATCTTGCACGCGCAGTTCCCAGTGTCCATCGTTACGAACCAGACTGAGGTCCACCCGAGCGGCACCGCTGTGCTTGACCACGTTGTGCAGCGATTCGCTGGCCACCCGAAAGAGGGCCAGGCGTTGAGCCGGATCCAGCCCTGGCTCTTCCTCAAAGTGGCAATCGACCTCGATCCCGTAGCGGGCCTTCAGAGCCTCGGACTGTCGGCGTAATGCCTGCACCAGACCCTCTTCCTCTAGCGACTCGGGGCGCAGCGAATACAGCAGAGCGCGCATTTCTTTGCTGGCCCCTTCGGCCAGGTCGATCACATAGTCCAGCGACTGCTGGGCCTTTTCAGGATGAGACTGCCAGCGTGCCTTGACGGTTTTGGCCCCCAGGGCGATGCCATAGAGGGCCTGGGAGACCGAATCGTGCAGTTCGCGAGCCAATCGACGACGCTCCTGAAGTACGGCCTGACGCTCGACTTCCTCCACCAATCGGGCATTCTCTACGGCCACTGCGGCCAGGTCGGCCAGCGTGCGCAGAAAGCTCATCTCGGCGGCCTCGGGCGGGCCGCTGCCGTAGTAGCAATTCAGGGTGCCCAAGAAGCGATGCCCCAGCAGGATGGGCACGGCCACCATGGCGTTCCAATCCTGGCAGCGAGCCAGCGAAAACAGCTTGCGCAGAGGCTCGGGAAGCTGCTCCCAGGGCAACTCCTGAAGACGGTCACAGAACTGCTCGACCACTTCAGGTTGGCGCGTGCGCCGAGCCGCCACCGGGGGCATCGAGATGCCCCCGGTGGGCCAGCACTCCAGGGCATCTTCCAGCAGCAAAAGCCCATCCTGGGGTAGCCCATGGGCCCCGCCCACGCGAAAACGGAACTTGTCACCCATTTCGTCGCAGGTCAACACCGAGCAGGCGATGGCGTCGGTGGTTTCCACCACGCGCTCGGCCAAACAATCCAGGGTGGCACGCAACCCGCCCGCGTAGGTCAGTGAGGAAGCCACCAGTGACAGCCCGCCCAGCTTGCGCAACAAGCGGCGCTCGCTGGTAACGTCGAGCAAAATGACCACCGTCCACTGCTCTTCGGGAATGTCCAGACGGTAGCAACGGCCGTCGACTTCGCGAGTGCTGCCGTCGAGATGCTGCAGCCGGGTGGGGAAGAACAACTTGGGGTCAGGCGGGTGCTCGAGGCGCTCGGCGATGACCAGCTGTTGGTCAGGGGGGAAAAGCTCCAAATAGTCCGTGTGCAGCAGCTGATCCCAGGGACGGCCCACCAGGTTGCCCAAGGATGGGCTGGCCACATGGATCTCACGCTTGCCGTCGACCAGTGCCAAGGCCGCGGGGCTGGAGTCAATGGCCGCCTCCATAGCCTGCACCAGCCGAGGACTGAGACCTTGAAAACAACCGGCGCCCTTCATGTCAGCGTGCACCACCCTTTTTGCACGGCGTAAAGAGCCGCTTGGGTTCGGCTCTGCACGCCCATTTTGGCCAGCAGACTGCTGACGTGGGCTTTGACGGTCTTTTCGGCGATGAACAGCTGGCCCGCGATGTCCTTATTGCTGGCCCCAGCAGCGATCAGCTTGAGCACCTCCTGCTCACGGGCCGTGAGTTCTTCAAGCCGAGGATGCTCTTCACAAAGCTCCTGAGCCAGCCGAGCGGCCACCTCGGGCGACATCTGCACCTTACCATCGGCCGCCTGATGAATGGCCTTGCACAGATCCTCGGCCTGGGTATCTTTCAGCAGGTAGCCCAGCGCGCCGTGGCGCACGGCGCCCGAGATCGAGGCCTCGTCGAGAACGCTGGTAAGGATGACGACTTCGGTCTCGGGAAACTGAGACTTGATTTTCTGAGTGGCCTGCAGCCCGTCCATCTTGGGCATCAGGACATCCATCAGCACCACGTCGGGGCGCAATTCCTCGACCTTCTGCAAGGCTTCCTCGCCATTACGGGCCTCGCCCACCACCTCGAGTTGAGCATCCAGTTCCAGGAACATTCGCAGCCCCTGCCTCACCACGCTGTGATCGTCGACCAAAAGTACTCGTATTGCCATCTGCCATGGTTCGCGAAGGTTTTGGCCGCCCCCTGGGCAATTGCCCAAGAATGAGCCTGCTGCAGTTGACCCAAGAGTTGATGACCATTCCTTCGGTTTCGCGCGACCGCGAGCGTTGCCACGAGGCCCTGGATCGGGTCATCGCTCAGGTGGGCGATGTGCACGGCCTGTTCCGCCACGATTTTGAACACCAGGGCTTTCGCAGCGTCATTTTCTCCACCCGCCCCCAGCGAGCCACGGGCCTGGTGCTCAATGCCCATCTCGACGTCGTGCCCGGCGATGCCGGACTGTTTCAACCCCAGTGTCGCGAGGGTCGGCTATGGGGAAGGGGCAGCTACGATATGAAAGGCGCAGCGGCCGTCTATGTGCAGATCGTGCGTGACCTGGCGGCCATGCCCGCGGAGTCCAGGCCCAGCGTGCAGGTGCAGTTTGTCACCGATGAAGAGATCGGCGGCCACCGAGGGGCCGAACAACTGGTGCCCCAGGGCTGGGTGGGCGATTTTGTGCTGGTGGGCGAGCCCACCGACCTGCACATTTGCCACGCGGCCAAGGGCGTCTACTGGGTTACCCTGCACCAGTCGGGGCGCCCCGGACACGCCGCCATGCCCTGGCAGACCGACAACCCGCTGGTGGCTCTGCAGCGAGGATTAGAAAAAATTCTAAAGCGCTATCCACCGCCCACCGAGGCCGGCTGGCAGACCACCGTGACCCCTACGGCCCTGCTGGCCGACAGCAGCCATAACCGGGTGCCCGACTCGGCTCTGTTACGGCTCGACATTCGGCGCATCCCCGAGCACAGCGTCGACGACCTGCGCCGTGAGCTTGAGGAGTGCTTCCCCAGCGCGCGCCTGGAGGTTGTGCAGGACAGCTATGCCCACCACGCCGATCCCGAACACCCCTGGTGTCAGCGCCTGGCCGACATGCAGCAACACCAGCTGGGTCAGCGGCCTCGTTTCTACCGGGAACATTTCGCCTCCGATGCCCGCTACTGGACCCACGCCGGCCACGTGGCCGTGTGCTGGGGGCCGGTCGGGGCCAATATGCACGCCGACGATGAATATCTGGAAATCGACAGCCTGGAGCGCTACCACCAGCTGGTCAGTCAGGTGCTGAAGTGGTTTGAGTAGGCCTGTGGACGCCATCGAAGAACTGCTGGGGCAGTGCCTGCAAGAGAAGGCCTCGGACCTGTTTGTGACGGTAGGCAAGCCGCCCGCTTTTCGAATCAACGGCGCACTGGTGACGCCGGAAGGCCCCCCGCTCGAGGCCGACACGCTGATGACCTTTCTGCGGCACGCCCTGCCCGTCAACCTGTTGGAGCGGTTTCTGGCCGAGGGCGAGCTGGACGTGGGCTATTCGCCACCAGCCCTGGCGAGCGCCCGCTTTCGCCTCAACCTGCACCGCCAGCGTGGCCAGCTGGCCATGGTGGCTCGGGCACTGCCCGGTGGCCACCTGGAGCTGGCCCCGCTGGGCCTGCCCCCGGTGGTGGCCGAACTGGCCCTGCTGCCTCGCGGTTTGGTGCTGGTTACGGGGGCCACCGGTTCGGGCAAATCGACCACCATGGCGGCCATGATTCACCAGCTGAACCGTCAGCGCCGGGTTCACATCGTGACCGTAGAGGACCCGATCGAGTTTCTGCACGAGGATCGCTGCGCCCGCATCACCCAACGCGAGGTGGGGCCGGATACCCGCTCGTTCGCGGCCGCACTGCGCACCGTGGTGCGCGAGAGCCCCGACGTGATCGTCATCGGCGAGATGCGCGATGCCGAAACGGTCGAAGTGGCCGTAGCCGCGGCCATGACCGGTCACCTGGTTCTGTCGACGCTGCATACCATCGACGCCACCCAATCGCTGCAACGCCTGCTGGGGCTGTTCCCCGAAGCACGCCGCCAGCAACTCTATCTGGACCTATCGCTGTGTTTGCAAGGCATCGTCAGTCAGCGCCTGCTGCCACGAGCTTCCGGCGAAGGCCGGGTGCTGGCCTGCGAGGTGCTACGCATCACTCCTGCCTCGGCCCAGCTGTTGCGCGAGGGGCGCATCGACGAGCTGACCGACTTCATGAGAACCGCCCGCGATCCATCGATCGTGACCTTCAACCAGTCGCTGGTCCAGCTCTACCGGTCAGGCGCCATCGACCTGGATACGGGTCTGGCCTATTCCAACAATCCCGACGAGTTCCGCCTGGCCGCGGTCGGTATGCGCACCGGGGTGGATGGCCTGGGTGGCGAGGAAGACCAGCACGCGATGTTTCGCTCGGACATGCAGGCCCTGCTCGAACTGGCTCTGGAGCAAGGGGCTTCGGACGTGCACCTTTCGGTGGGTCGACCGCCAATCTTTCGAGTGGGTGGCCGCCTGCATCGCATCGGCGAGGAACCCCTGGGCCCCGGCGATGTGCGCTGGCTGCTGTTCTCGATTCTCAGCGGCCGCCAGCGCAGCCATTTCGAGCTGGAAAAAGAGCTGGACTTCTCACTACGCCTTGAGTCCGGCGCTCGCTTCCGGGTGAACGCCTACTATCAGCGCGGGCATATGGCCGTAGCACTTCGCTCGATCGCTTCGCGCATCCCCACCCCTGAAGAGCTGCACCTGCCAAGAGCCTTGACGGGGCTGCTGGAGCGCACCCAGGGACTGATCCTGGTGGTGGGTCCGACCGGTTCGGGCAAAACCACCACCGTGGCCAGCCTGGTAGAGCAAATCAACCAGCAGCGGGCCTGTCACATTCTGACTATCGAAGATCCCATTGAATACTCTTATTCCAGCGCCCAGGCCACCATCGACCAGCGCGAAGTGTATTCCGACACCAAAAGCTTTCTGCACGCCCTGAAGTACATCTTGCGCCAGGACCCCGACGTGATCGTGGTGGGCGAAATGCGCGACCAGGAAACCATTGCGGCCGTGCTTACCGCGGCCGAAACTGGCCATCTGGTCTTTGCCACCCTGCACACCAACGACTCGGCCACCACCATCGACCGCATCGTGGACGTCTTTCCCAGCCATCAACAAGCGCAGATCCGCCTGCAGTTGGCGGCCTGCCTGCTGGCGGTGGTGTCGCAGCGACTGGTGACCTGTAAAGAAGGCGAAGAGCGGGTGGCGGCCTTTGAACTGCTGCTGGCCAACAATCCCGTACGGGCTCTGATTCGCGAAGGCAAAACCCACCAGATCGGCAACGTCTTGTCGACCTCAAGCGGCATTGGCATGGTAACCCTTGATCGCAGCCTGCAAGAGTTGGTGCAGAAAGGGCTGGTAGAGGCCAACGAGGCGGCCCGCTATATGACCATGCCCGACACGGTGCGCAAACCGCTTGCGGCGGCACCCCCCACCTTGGCGGAAGAGCCACCCCCCGCCAACCCACCCTCGCTACCCAGCAAGAAGAGCTGGTTCCAGCGATAAATCCGTGGATATCAGGCTTGACTTCCTGCTTACTAAGAGCAGCCTTCGAGTAAGGCGGTGTGTTGTTCAGGCCCTGGAAACCGCCTCGTAAATATCGCGGGCCAGCGCCACCGTGCGGGCCTGGATGCGAGCAGTGTGCTCGATGGGGACGGCATAGCCTCCGGCCATCGTAATCACCACCGGCAGGTTGCGTCCAAAGCACCCCTCGAGAACCCGGCGGTCGCGCCGGGCCAGGCCCTCTTCGC
Source organism: uncultured Burkholderiales bacterium (assembly GCA_964649085.1). Taxonomy (GTDB): domain Bacteria; phylum Vulcanimicrobiota; class Xenobia; order Xenobiales; family JADMJV01; genus JADMJV01. The sequence goes on from CAZYPN010000028.1 coordinate 20,183, forward strand.
TGAGCCCCAACCGCCCCAGCCGATCGCCACGATAGGGATCGGCACCGGCCAGGTAGATCACCAGCTGGGGCTGCCACTGCCACACCCGCTCCAGGCCCACTTCCAGAATGGCCAGATACTCTTCATCCTGGCAGCCATCGGGAAGCTCCAGATCGCAGTCGCTTTGCTCTTTGTGGAAAGGATAGTTGTGTTGTCCGTGCAGGCTGAGCGTATACAGCCGGGGGTCGTGCCGAGCCAGAGCGGCGGTGCCGTTGCCCTGATGCACGTCCAGATCGACAAAGGCCACCCGCAACCCCAAGGCTCGCGCGGCCACCACCCCATCGTTGAACAGGCAAAAGCCCTCGCCCCGGTCGGCAAAGGCGTGGTGGGTGCCGCCGGCCAGGTTGGCCGCGCACCTGGGGCCCGCCTCGGCAACCACGTACCGAGCCGCAGCCAGCGTGGCCCCCACCGAGCGCAGCGAGCGTTGCACCAGCTGGGGGCTCCAGGGAAATCCCAAGCGCCGCTGCTCCATGCGATCGAGCTGTCCGTTCAGGGCCTTGTCCACATACCCGGGGTCGTGGGCCCGGCACAGGTCCTCGGCGGTAGCGGCCGGAGCCTCGTGCAGTTCGATACCCGGTAGCTGCTCGACATACTGGCGCAACAGAGCATAGCGTTGCATGGGAAAGCGATGGCCCTGGGGCAGGGGCAGAACATAGTGATCGCTGGTGTAGCAGCGCATCTTCAATCGAGAACGACGATCTCCTGATAGCGGGGCACATAGGCCTGCCAACCGGGCCACTCGGCGATCCGTTGCTGCTGGGCCTGCAGCGCAGCGGGCTCGCCGTGCACCAGAAAAACACGCCGAGGAGCCTGAGGCAGGCGCTGCAGCCACTGATTGATCTGCACATAGTCGGCATGCCCCGAAAAGCCGTCCAACACCTTGACCTGAGCCCTCACCGGCACTTCCTCACCGAGCAATTTTAGAGTGGGCTCGCCCTTCAGCAGCCGCCAACCCCGGCTACCCACGGCCTGAAAGCCCACCAGCAACACCGTATTGTTGGGGTCGGGCAGATAGCGCAGCAAATGGTGCAGCACCCGACCCCCGGTGGCCATGCCGCTGGCGGCAATGACCACAAAGGGTGGTTGGGCGCGCTGGATGGCCTTGGAATCGCTGATGGTCTCGCAAAACTTGAGTTTCTTGTAGTTCAGCAAGCCGCCCTTGAGCAAAGCCCGATCGCTGGCTTCCTCGTCATAGAGCTGGCGGTGCTTCTCGAATACGCGGGTAGCCTGGGTGGCCATGGGTGAATCGAGAAACACGGGCACTCGGGCGATTTCGCCTGCGGCATGCAGACTTTCCATCAGATACAGCAACTCCTGAGAGCGCTCTACGGCAAAGGCGGGGATCACCAGAATGCCTTTGCGCTTGACCGTGTCCTGAATAATGGCCGCCAGCCGGGGACCCACCGGTTCGGGGTTGTGCTGACGGTCGCCGTAGGTGCTTTCCAACACCATGTAGTCGCAGGCCACCGGAGGGGAAGGGTCGCGCACAATGGGCGCGCCCTCGCGCCCCAAATCGCCCGACATCACCAGCTTGAGGGGCTTGCCTCCTCCATTTCGAGCCAGTTCCAGCTCGAGCCAGGCCGAACCCAAGATGTGTCCCGCCTCGTGAAACGTGGCGGTGATGCCCGGCAATACCTTGATTTTCTGGCCCAGCTCCACAGCTTCGAACAGGCGCAGGCTGTCCTGGGCATCCTGCTCGCTGTATAAGGGCTGGGGAGGATGATGGCGGGAAAGGCCGTGACGAGCCAGATAGGCGGCCTCCTCTTCCTGCAGCCGGGCCGAATCGGGCAGCAAAATCTCGCACAGCTGCTGGCTGGCTCGGGTGGTGAGAATCTTGCCGCGGAAGCCCTGACGATACAGGCACGGAATGTAGCCCGAATGATCGACGTGAGCGTGAGTCAGCAGCATCTTCTGAAACTCCTGGGGAGGCCGCGGAAAGGGCTCCCAGTTGCGAGCTCTCAACTCTTTCTCGCCCTGGAAAAGCCCACAGTCGATCAGCAGCTTGCTGTCGCCCACCGTAAGCGCGTACTTGCTGCCGGTAACGGTGCCGGCGGCACCCAGAAACTGCAGGCTGATCATCAGGACTCCGAGGCCGGCAACAGAATGACTCGGCGCAGCTTGAGCTGTTCGCCCCGTCGGATGAATTCAAAGCGGCGGCGTGGCTCGCCAGGTTTTTCAAACATCAACACCGGGCTGTAACGATGATCGTTGTAGGACATGGTCAGGCCCTTGGATTCCAGAAAGCCCGTCATGGTTTTTCCGCCGCGTTCGAGCGTGCCCACCACCTGGCTCTTCAGAAAGAGCATCTTGGCCTGCTCTTGCTGATCCTTACCGACCATCGTGCCTGGCTTGAACAGCGAAGCGATATCGATGGGCTCCACCTCGGGCATGATCTGAAAGGTGAACTCCTCCCACTCGACCTGCTCTGCCGTGCCCTGTCCGGAAAAAATCTGATTGGCCAACTGCACCAATTCATCGGCAGCGGGGTCGGCCCAAAGCAGTTGGGTCAGCAGCAGCATCAGCAAGAGGATTCTCATCGTAAGGGCTTCGTCTCGATACTTGAGAAATCTTCTCTTGGCAATAATTATATATTGTAGAATAATGCTCCGATGACTACCGCACACGTCTTTATTGCCACCAGTCTCGACGGCTTCATCGCCCGACCCGACGGTTCCATCGACTGGCTCTTGCAGCGTGACAGCGCTGGCGAAGACCACGGCTATGCGGCTTTCATCGCCGACAAGGAGCGCATCGTGATGGGTCGAGGAAGCTACGAAAAGGTGTTGAGTTTCGACCCCTGGCCCTACGACCGTCCCGTGCTGGTGATGTCGCGACGGCCCACCGATATACCCCCTCGACTTCAGGGCCGGGTGAGCGTTTGCGCGCTCAGCCCGCGGCAGATGATGGCCGAACTGCACGCCCAGGGGGTGGCCCGCATCTATCTGGACGGAGGCCAGCTGGTGCAGTCTTTCCTGCGCGAAGGGCTGGTGACCGATCTGGTGATCACCACGGTGCCGGTGCTACTGGGCCAGGGACGGCCGCTCTTCGGACCCCTGCCTGGCGACCTGCCGCTGCAACTGGTGTCGTGTCGCAGCTTTGCTTCCGGAATGGTGCAATCCACCTATCGAGTTCAGCCTTGAGCCGAGGGCGGGGCCGACCCCGGCGCGGCCAGGAACTGAAGCTGGAACAGATTCTGAAGGTGGCACTGTCGTTGTTGGACACCGATCAGCACCGGCTGACCATGCGGGCACTGGCCGAGCAACTGGGGGTGACTCCCATGAGCCTGTATCATCATCTGAAGGGCCGAACGTCGCTATTGCTGGCGCTGGCCGAGCAGGTCTATGGTCAGGTGCTGGTGCAGGCCGAGGATCTTTGCTCGCTGATGATGGCCTACTACGATGCTGTCGGACGCCATCCTCAGCTCACTCTGGCACTCTTTGCCACCCCCGGGGCGGTAAGCGGGGTGACCTGGCACATCAGCGAGCGCGTGACCCAACTGTTGCAGGGGCGAGTGGCAGAGCCGCTGCTCTGGCGAGATATTCTCATCGACCATGCCCACGGAAGCGGACTGGCTCTGGCGGCAGCCGCAGCAGACCCGCTACGCACCGCAACCCTACGGGGGGAATACCGCAGGGCTTTGGAACAACTGTTGGCCACTCGTTGAGCGCAGTCAGGAAGGGGCGATCATACCCGGGCCAAAAGACTTCCCTGTGACCGAAGCCGAAACGCGGGCCTGGCTGAGCCAGGGTCTGGAAGAACCCCTGCGAGAACTGCGCCGCCTCAATGGCTGGTTGCGCGCGGGCGAATTCGTGGTCTTTGGCTCCTTGTGGGCTCTGGGTTTCCAACTCACCGCCTACGACGATGTGCGGCTGAAAGCGCTGGGCGTACTGCTGCTTTCGGTGGGCCTGAACGCTGGCGTGCTGTTGGTTCACGAGGGGATGCACGGGCTGCTGGGCCCGCGCCGAGTGAACCTGTGGCTGAGTCGTTTTTTGGCCGGCTGCATGTTTTGCTCTTTTACCGCCTATCGCAACATGCACACCCGCCACCACCAGCACCTGGGCGGAGCGGGCGACCCCGACGACTATTACAACTACACCCGATCGACCCGATTGGTGTTCCTGTTGCAGTATGTGCGTCTGCTGACCGGAACCTTTCTCTATCTGGTGCTGATGCCGCTGCTGGCCTGGCCCCGGCTCAGCCCTTCGGAACGCAAAGGCATGCTGTTGGAATATGCCCTGATGGCCAGCCTCTATATCCCCATCTTCTGCACGGTTCCGCTGGAGCGCCTGGCGGAGGTCTGGCTGACCCCCATTCTGGTGGTGGGCCTGTTTACCAACCTGCGCGGCCTGGTACAACACGGCCTCGGCGACCGACACACCCCGCTGCTGGCCAGTCGCTCGATCCATCCTCATCCGCTGGTGGCCTTCCTGCTGCTCAACGAAAATCTCCATCTGGAGCATCATCTGTTCCCGGAAATTCCCAGTTACAACTTGCCTCGGCTGCATCGGCTATTGAAGCCCAGGCTGAGTGGGTCGCTGGTAAGCCACAGCTATATGGAAGTGCTGTGGGGCTTTCTCAGGGCCACCCCACGACTGGACGAAACACCGGTGGGGTCGAAACTCTGAACATGCCCTTGCTAGAACTCAAAGCCTTACGCAAAAGCTACCTCAGCCCCGAAGGCACGCGCTGTGAAGTATTGGACGTGCCTGAATTCCAACTCGAGGAGGGCCAGGAGTGCGCCCTGGAAGGTTCCAGCGGAAGCGGAAAGACCACGCTGCTCCACTTGATCGCCGGTCTGATCTTGCCCGACCAGGGTCAGGTGCTGCTGGAAGGAGAAGACCTGTGCACCCTGAGCGAAGCGCGCCGCGACCGCCGGCGAGCCGAGAAAATCGGGTACGTGTTTCAGGCTTTCCATTTGCTGCCCAGCCTGTCGGCCGAAGAGAACGTCTTGCTGGGTATGCTCCGGCCCGATCCTGAACGGGCCCGCCAATTGCTGGCCCGGGTGGGGCTGGAGCACCGCCTGCGCCACCGACCCCAACAGCTCTCGATCGGTCAGCGCCAGCGGGTTGCCGTGGCCCGGTCCCTGGTCAATCGACCCCGACTTTTGCTGGCCGATGAACCGACGGGCAACCTGGACCGCCGCAGCGCCGACGAAGTGATGGTGCTGCTTCGCGAGGTGTGCGCCGAATTTGGGGCAGCGCTGCTGCTGGTGAGTCACGATCGCCAGATGATCGACCGTTTTGCACGTGTCGTACCCTTACGGGACATCAATCGGGTGGCTTCATGAGACTGTTGACCTTAGCCTGGAAAAACTTGCGGTATTACCTGCTGTCTACCGTGATCACCAGCGGTGTGGCAGCACTGGCCGTGGGGCTGGTCATGGCTATTTTTGCCATTCACGCCCAGGCCTACCGCGCCTTTACCTCGGGGGCACCGGGCTACGATGCCGTGCTGGGGGCTCGTGGCAGCCCTCTGCAGCTGGTGCTCAACTGTGTCTTTCATCTGGAGACGTCACCGGGCAACATTCCCTGGAGCCTGTATCAATCGCTGCAGAACAACCCCTCGGTGCGAAGAGCCGTGCCGCTGGCCATGGGCGACAACTACCACGGCTTTCGCATCGTGGGCACCACCCCCGAGTTCTTCAGTGACCCGCCGGCCGACGGGCTCAAGCCTCGGGTAAAACCCGGGGGCCGGTTCTTCGATGGCCTGCGCAAAGAGGCCATCGTCGGCAGCTTTGCAGCCCAACAAACCGGGCTGAAGCCAGGCTCGCGCTTGCATCCCTACCATGGGCTGGCCTTCGACCCCTCGGCTCAACACGCCGAGGAGTACCTGGTGGTGGGCGTGTTGCAGGCCACCAATACGCCGATCGACCGGGTGATCTGGATACCCCTGGAGGGCGTGCTGCGCATGGAGGGCCACGTGCTGCGGGCCACCGGCAAGGAATACACCCCTCAGGCCGGTCAGGCCATTCCCGCCGAACACAAGGAGCTCAGCGGGGTGTTGCTCGAGCTTTCCAGCCCCCAGGCAGGCTTTCAACTGGACCAGTTGATCAATCGCCAGGGCAAAGTCGCCACCCTGGCTTTCCCCATCGGCAGCATTGTGGCCCAAGTGTTTCACAAAATGGGTTGGGCGTTGGAAATCACGCGACTGATCGCCTATCTGGTGATGGTGGTCGCCGCCGCCTCGATTCTGGCCAGCCTGTACAACACGCTGCAAGAGCGTCAACGTGACTTCGCCATTTTGCGCGCCCTGGGGTGGACTCGCCTGGCCATTTTTCAGCTGCTGGTGCTGGAGTCCAGCCTGATCGGGGTGCTGGGTTCCGTGGGCGGCTATCTCGTGTATGCGCTGCTGGTGGGAGGGGCCGGATGGTTTGTGCGCAAGCAAACCGGAGTGTCTCTGGAAACGTTTCTCTTTCATCCGGTGCTTCTTCTGGCCCCCTGTGGGCTGATGGCGCTGGCAGCCGCCGCGGGGCTGATCCCCGCCTGGCGAGCCTATCGGGTTCCCGTGGCGGAGGTGCTGGGATGATGCGAGCTCTATTTTTCATACTCGGCTGCCTGATCGGGCTGCTCTGGTTGTGGACCCGCAGCCCGGGTCCCTCTACCAGCAGCCCTGGCGCCAGCCCCACCCCCACGGAATTGGTGGGGGAGCCGCTGCAGGGCGAACCGCTGGCGACGGCCCCGGTGATGGGCAAACGCCCCCTGCCACCCGGGGTTAGCATGGCCGAGCTGGAAAAGGGCGCGCCGCCGCCCCTGTTGCGGGGGAACTATCAGCCCATCACCTTCACCCAGCTCTCGGCCTTCTCGTGCACCCCCGAGGAGGTGCCCAAGATCCCGTCCAACATCCAGGCTTTGAACAAGAAGCCCGTGGCCGTCTCGGGGTTTATGATCCCGCTAGGTGCCGATGCTCAGGGAGTGACCGAGTTCATTCTGGTCAAGAATCAGCTGCTCTGCTGCTTTGGCCAGGTGCCGCGACCCAACGAATGGATGATGGTCAGCGCTGCCCGGCCGGTGCCAATCTCGGCCGACAAACCCATTACCGTCAGGGGAAAACTCAAAGTGCACCAGCCGGAGACCGACTCTGGCGAAAACTGGATTTACGAAATGCGCGAGGCGGAAGTTGAGGTCATGAAATGAGAGTTCTCTTACTGCTCCTGCTGTTGCACGCTCTGCCGGCCCTGGCCTGCCCGGGCTGCATGCCCGTAGCCCTCACCTTTGTCGAGGAGGTGGAAATGGCCGGTGCGGTAGCTCTGGCCCGACCGATGCCCGAGGCCAAAAGCCGTTTTCGCCTGGAGAGAATCTTCAAGGGCGAAGCTCAGGCGGGCAAAGTGGTGGCGGCTGCCGCCGCCGGCTCCCCAGGCCTGGTGGTGCTCACCACGGCGGCCGAACCTGCCAACCCCTTTTGGACGGGCAAACCCCGCCCTGCCGATGAGGACGTCATCCATTTCGTGGCCCAGGCGGTAGAACTGCCCTCGCGCTTTCAGGCCAATTCGCTGAAGCCCCGGCTTGACTTTCTCCAGCCCTATCTGGGCCACGCCAATTTGCTGTTGGCGGACGCCGCCTACGGCGAATTCTCTCAGGCGCCTTATGTCGACCTGATGCCCTATGCCCGCTCTATTGGCTCGGCCCGCCTGCGCACCCTCATATCCCGGCCCACCACGCCCATCACTCACCTGTCGCTGTACTACATGCTGCTGGGGATGTTGGGTCAGCCAGCCGACCTGGACCTGATTGAGCCGCGGGTGCAAAAGGCCGCCAAACAAACCAGCCCTCCGGGCAATCTGTCGGCGCTGCTGACCTGTTATCTGCATTTGAAACGCAGTGCCGGCCTGCCCTATCTGGAAAAGGCCTTCCTCAAAGGGCGTCCGGCCCATCGTTTCGCAGCCCTGAGCGCCCTGGGCATTCACGGCAACAACAAGAGCCCCTTGACCCGAGGCGACATCTCGAAGATCTATCGCAACTACATCGGCGATGTCCAGGCCGGCACGTTTGTGTTGCAGGATCTCGCCCTGTGGGGCGATTGGTCGGTGCTGGAACAGGTGGGGACAGTTTTCCGTCGCAAACCCGAAGATGTGCGACTGCGGGTGGCGGTCATTCGCTACCTGCGCACCTGCCCCCAGCCGCGAGCCCGAGACATCCTTCAAGAACTCCACAAAATCGACCCCTCGCTGGTCAACGCGGTGCGGCGGCCTTTCACCCCCAACCCCTGAAGCCACAGGCTTGTCCATACGGATTCCTTACATTCGGGTTACAACTCCACAGTACTCAGGGGCTACGATGGAGTTATGAAAAAGGCGCTTCTGGCAATGCTCACGGCCTGGATGCTGGCACCCGGCGCGGGGGCCCAGCTTCCGGTGTATCGCAGCCTTCCTTCCAGCGATTGTCGTACGGTGATGCTGGGCAACCGCACCGTCATCCAGGACGCGCGCGGCTACTTTCTCGGCTATCTGGTGCCGCTACCGCCCCCCTTCAGCCCCGCTCCCAAGCGCCGCTCATCGCCCGTGCACTCCACCTCTTCCTGGGGCGGAGGCAGCAACTGGCAAGACAGCTGGGACGGCTGCCCGGCCAGCCTCAGCGATCAGGACTGCAACGGCGGATTCTCGTCGGGAGGGTCCAGCACCGGGTCGAGCTACTCCGACCCCGGCGGCAGCCCCCTCTGCTCGCCCGACTACGGATTCGGTCGATAGTCCAATGCAAGCGCTCGAATTGGACAACGCAGGAAAGGTAAGATGAGAAAGATGCGCCTGCTCTTTGTCCTTCTGCTCACCGCTTCGGCCCTGGCCGTGCCCCACGGTCAGGGGGGTTGCCCTCGTTCCAAGGCCGGCGGAGCGACGCCCTGTCGCATGCAGGGGGCCGTCAATTCGGGCCTGGGTCGCGGCTATCGCTATGTGCGCAGCCCCTACTATTACGGCTTTGGCGGTGGCAGTTTTCAGGGCTACGGCAACTCTCAGCCCAGCCCCAGCCTGGCTCCGGGGCAGTCTGTTCCCGGCTACCAGGAACCCCTCAAAACCAGCCGCAAAGATGGCGTGCTGCCGGGCTATCAAAACCCCGACCGGGGGAAAAGCCTGCCCGGCTACTAGAAGCCCAATTCTCGTAAGTATTGTCCGCACAAACCCTGAAAAAGTTGGGTTACAAGGCGGCCAAGCAAGTCGAGACTATTGAGAACTGCTAGAAAACAACTCGAACTGTTCACCAGTCGCTGGCTGGCTGGCCCGAAAACTGGGCTCGACCTCTTCAAAATGCATCTGAACTTCCGAGGGCGCCTGGTTTTCTGCGGCCCCGGGTGTCGATAGAATCTGGCCTACTTTGCGGTAGACCTCGGCCTCACTCACGATCTGCAGGTGGTTGTAGCGGAACATCTGGAAGTCGCGAAAATTGGGATCTTCGGCCTGTAAGCCCTGATCACCAGCCACGAACATCGGGGTTTCGGGTAGTCCGGCGCGTCCCAGCGCCACCATTCCGTCGCCATCGCTCGCCCCCAGCCAGGCCCGGTCGGGCGTGGGCAGACCCGCGCCCGTAATGATCGCCGCCGAGTCCAGGCGCTGCCTGTCGTCGGGCCAACTCTCGTTGAGGCTATGCAGAAACTCGTTGCTCACGCCTCCCAGTGGCCCCTTGGCCAGCCGAAGTGCTTCCAGTGCACCGGTGCGCCCCTCGGGATAGTGGTCGTAGCCCACCTTGCGCATCTTCAGTAGCATATCGGCCCCGTAGGCGCCCTGACTGGGGGGCGCGATCATCACCAGGTTAGCAATGCTGTCTTCGCCCTGGCGCAACGCTTCGCGGGCCTGCAGCGAACCCATACTGTGGGTGACCACGTCGATTTTCCGGTGGCCGGTGGCCCCGCGGATCTTCGACAGGGCCTCGCGCACCTCGTGGGCCGTGTCGGCCGGCGAAGCCAGGCCGTCGGAAATGTTGAGCAGAAAGACCTTCTGGTTGAACCGGCCCATTTGCTGGCGATAAAATTCCTGGTCTTGGCCGCTACGGTAGACACCACCATAGCCGTTGTCTGGATTGGAGCAAAGAAAGTTCTTCATGTTGACCCAGGTGTCGGCCTGTTGGGCCAGGCCGTGGATCAACAGCACCGGGCGCTGTAACGAAGGAGCCTGCAGCTCCAAAGCATCTTCGGCCAGAAAAATCGGCTCCAGGGGCTGAGCCCCTTCGATGCCCTCGCAGACTTCTTGCAAAGAAGCCGAGCGCTGCAGGGCTGCTGCTACGGGAACTACGCGCGAGGCAAGGTGATGGATGTGCACGGCTTGAGCTTAGTGGGGGGCCGTGAAAAACTCCTGAAGCCAGGGTCGGGCCGAGTCCAACCCGACCGGTTCGAGACGGTAGCGCCGCACTTGATGGCCGACGGCCGTCCACAAAGATCCCTCGGCAAAGCAAGGCGGAGTGCCCGGGTTGCCGGGCAAAGGAGGGCCGACAGGAAGGCCTGTGGGCACATCCCACAGGCGCACCTCGCCTGTCACCGACTGAGTTGCCAGCAGCCGACCGTCGGGAGAAAAGCCCACCCAGCGTAGCGATTGCGCGTGCAGCATCGTCTTGAACGGTTGAACCTGAGCCGACTCAGGTGGCTGCGAAGGCCACAGGCAAGCCCTGCCATCGCCCCCTGCGGTGGCCATATGTCGCCCGTCGGGCGAAAGCGCCTGCCACACCACCAGGTCCGAATTGGCACAATAGCTTACCGAATCGGGGTCGCCCATCGTGGAAACCGGCTGGGTGAAAAAACCCTGATCCTCGGTGGTCACCCACAAACGATCGCCATTGGGGGTTAACCACACGTCTCGAGCAAATAGGGCCAGTTGGCGAGGTGGCGTAGAAAACAGCACAACGATTTCGGCCCCTTCGCGAGCCACCGCCACCTTGCCGTCCTGGCTGTACTGCGGACGCTCCAACGCTTGCAGGGCATTGGGGTGGGCCCTCAGCAACTTGCCCTCCGGCAGACTGACTTCTTTCCAGCCTCGACCGTCCGCTTCGCATACCAGGGCGGCTTTACCATCGGGGCGCAGGGCCTGGAAGCCTTGAGGAACCGGCCATTGCTCAAGAATTCGGCCATCGCTCCGATCGAATCGCAAGATCTGGTCACCTTGAAGTGCCAGCAACTCCTGGCCGCATACCTGAGGCTGTCGAATGGTCAGGGGTTGCACCCAACCCGCCCTGGAGTCTGCCCAGGACCTCCATTGGAATTGCCCGTCCTGGAGGGCGAGCACCCCCTGTTCCAACAATCGAAGTTCGCTGCCAGCCGCTACAGTCAGCGAATCGACCGAAGGCAACTGCCAGCGCCAAAACTCCCCGGCCAACGAATCATCGCTGGAGGTGAAGGCCAGCAACTCCTGGCCTGACCGGCCCAGCCAGCGAATCTGGTCGGTGCAGTGCAGCACGCCACCGGGCACCTGCAATTGTGCACCATAGGTGCGCAGGCTGCCGTCGCTGCAACCTATGGCCAGCAGTTCCGAGTCGGCCCACAGGGCCAGGGGATAAGCGGCCAGGTCCAGCTGCTCGAGAACCTCCGGTGCGGTACGAGAAAATTGCCAGACCCTTCCGCCCTTTTCGTGGCTGCTTGCCACCAGGATCGAGTCGGCACTGGCCGCCAGCGCCAAGGGCCGCCCCGAGAAGGAGCGTTTTTGCAGCAGCCGGCCCGTGCTGGCATCAATAATGCCCAGAGAGTCGCGATGGGCTACCAGTAGCTCGTGGCTGTCGGGAGTAAAGGCCAGCCTTTCGGCAACTCCCGCCCACAACTTTCGAGGAGGATGCAGCCCCAACAAGTGGGCCCGATCGCCCGACTGCTGCACTGCCAGGTAGGCGCCATCGGGGGAAAACTGAGAGCTGCGCGGGGTCGGGCCCGGCAGACTCAGCTGCCCCTGAACCGCACCCAGAAAGCGCAGCAACTGCCGATGGTCATCGTCCTCGCCCAGCACCAGCGTTTTGCCCAGGGGGCACTGCGCGATCCAGTCGGCCTCGGCCTCGCCCGGGTCCTGCACCGTCCAGTGCACCGCCTCGCCGTCGAGAATGGCCACCTGTCCGGCCGCCAGCCGGGCTTGATCCAGTTCGCCCCCGACCTCCAACCACTGAGGGCGGGGCTGGTGCCAATCCACTCGCGCCAGCCTCTGGTCATTGATGCCCTGGGCCAGCAGTTCTCCCCTTTGCAGATCGACGATACCCTGGTCGGGTCGACCGGCCAGTTCCAGATCAAAAAAATCCCCCCGAAACGACAGGCTCCCAAGGCTGCGGGGCAGCACCTGCAGGTAGAGACCCAGGGCCACCGCGCGATAGTCGGGCGACCCCTCGTGTTGCAGCGATTCAGCAATGTGCTCAACCGCCCGGCTTCCCTCCGACTGAACGGCCAGCAGGTAGGCCAGACGGGACGACTGCTTCTGGGCCCGTTCAGCCTGTCGGACCGCTTCCGCTCGCTGTTGCACCACCTGAAACACAGCGCCGCTGAGCAAGCCCAAAGCCATAACCGCAATCGCCACTGCCCCGCGATGCCGTCGCACGAAGCGAGCGGCCACGTAGGTGGGGGAAGAGCCACGGCAACGCAGGGGCAGATGATTCTGACGGCGGCGCAGATCGTCCAGCAAGGACCCCATGTCGGCGTAGCGACGCTCGGGCTGGCTGTGCAAGCAATGCTCGATCAAGGCTGCCAGGTCGGCGTCGAGGTCGGGGCGCAGGACAGACAACGGAATCAAAGGTTGCAGGGGCAACTGATCAGCATACAATTTCAGAACTTCACGAGAACCGCTGCAACCGCTGAGTTGCTCCTGAAAGGCCGGGTGGCAGCGCGGCGGCCGCCCGGTGAGCAACTGATAGAAGGTGGCTCCCAGAGCGTAGATATCCCAACTCACCGAAGGCAGCGTCGGAACCCCGACTTGAGCCTGCTCGGGCGGCATGAAGAAGAGAGTTCCCAGGCGCTGATCCCGATCGCTTTGTTGCAACAGGGCCTGACCAAAATCGGCCACGCGAAGACCCGAATTGTCATCGAGCAACAGATTGGCCGGCTTGAGATCGCAATGCAACACACCGCGGGCGTGCACATACTGCAGTGCTGTGGCCGCCTGCTCCAACCAGGTCACCACCTGATGCGGCGACGGCCCCGCCTGCTGAGACAAGGAACCCTGTAGCAGGGGCAACACCAGAAAGGGTGGACGCTGGTGCAGATTGGCGTCGAGCAGGCTGACCACATGGGGATGCTGCGATACCTGTCGCAAACGCTCCACCTCGCGCTCCAGGTCGTGGACGGCCTCCAGGCGATGAAGAACCTTAATGGCCACCTGCTGGCCCGTGCTCAGCTGCACACCCGACCAGACCTGCCCGAACGTTCCCTCGCCTAATGGCCGATCCAGTCGATAGCCCGGCAACTCTGGGGGCTGAAGCCGGTCCAGCGAGGCTTCCCGGGCCTGCTGAAGGTCGACCTGCTGGAGGGTAGGCTCGTCCAATCAGCACTCCAGCGCCAGCTGACGGCACAGTTCCAGGTAACGGCGCCGTGCCTGGCGGCTTTGCCCACGATTCAAATAGCCTTGCTCGAGAAACCAGCCCCGGTCGGCTCGCAGCACTTCCAGACCGTAGAGCCCGGTGAGGGGGTGGTGGGGGGGGCAACTCTCCAGCAGAGCCCGTTCTACATAGGCCCGCGAGAAAGCCAGCGCGTGTACCTGGCATTCGGCCAGGGCCGTGAGCGGGTCGAGACCGCTGCGCAAGCGCCGGGCCAGGCGGCGGGCCAGGCTGAAACCCAGGCGCTGCTCGCGATGCTGCAAAGCCCGCAGCAGCACGGCCGGGTCGTCGATCGGGCCGCTCAGGCGGGCGGGCCAGGGCAGGGAGCGCAGCAACTGGCGACAGCCCCGCAGCTCTTTGAGCCGATTGCGAGCCACCAGAAAGCTCAGCACCGTGTTGTCCCCCTCGAAGGTGGTGAAAATGTCGCCATCGGCCTTCAGCGCGGGCAGGCCGCTTTCCCACAGATAGCCCCAGCCACCACAGCAGTCGCGGCAAAGCCTCAGGGTTTCCTGAAGTTCCCAGGTGCTGTAGGCCTTGAGGCCGGCCGCAAAGGTCTCGAGCTCGGCGCTTTGCTGGCGATACAGCTCGACAAAGCGAGCCACCCCGTGATGCAGGGCATGGGTGATGGCCAGGCGGGGGAGGAGGCGAACCTGATGGCTTTGATACTCGATCAGCCGCACTTCGGGCTGGCCCGGTGGGCCGAATTGGCGGCGCTGGCGGGCATAGCCCAGAGCGGTGTTCAGGGCCCTCTGAGAGAGGTCGTGAGAAGCGGCCGACAGGCTCAGGCGACCGTCGACCAGATTGCTGACCATGGTAAAGAAGCGTTTCGTAGGGTTAGCGATGGGGCTGGTGTAGCTGCCGTCGGCCTGCACCTCGCCATAGCGGTTGAGCAAGTTTTCGCGGGGGATGCGCACCCGCTGGAAGCTGAGCCGGCCGTTGTCGACCCCGTTCAGGCCCAGTTTGCGGCCGCAGTCCTGAGCCTCGATGCCCTCCAGCAACTGCCCCTGCTCATCGCGCAGCGGCACCACAAAGGCGTGCACGCCGTGGTTCTCCAGCTGGGCGAAAACGATGGCGAAGGCCGCGCTCAAAGCCCCTCCGATGTAGTCTTTGCGGGCCCCGGGGTGAGGGGTGTGGATTTCGAACTGCTGCGCTTCAGGAATATAGGTGGCTCGGGTTTCCAGACCGCGCACGTTGGAGCCGTGGTCGCTTTCGGTCATGGCGAAGCAGCCGAGCTGCGCGAAGTTCCAGGTGCGTTCCAGCCAGGGTTGGTGGCGCTGGCTACCCAGCCGCGCCAGGCAGCCCTGAATGAGGCCCACATGGATGCCGAACTTAACGAACAGCGAGCGGTCGAACTCGAGCAGCGCTCGCACCAACTGCAGCAGTTGTTCGGGGTCACCCCCCTGCTCGGGGGGCAATCCCAGCCGGCCCCAGCCGCGGGCCGCCAACTGGCGGCACCAGCCGTCTACGGCTCGGCGGTGCTCGAAGGTGCTCTCGCCCTGGTAAGGCTTCATTTCGGCCAGAAAGGCCCGGTAGGGGCAGCTCATCGGGAGGGGTTCGGCAAGCAGAGGATTCTGCCCCTCGAAAGCCAACGCCGCCAGCATGCAAAAAGATCGACTTGATTACCTGAAACAACTGGTCGAGGCCCACGGGGCCCCCGGCTATGAAGAAAACGTGCAGAAGATTTTCCGCAGTCGCGTGGCCGACTGCTGCGACCGGGTCGACACCGACCTGCTGGGCTCGGTGTTGGCGGTGCGCAACGCGGCCGGAAACCCGCGCATTCTGCTCGACGGCCACAGCGACGAAATCGGTTTTTTGGTGCGCTACATCGACGACAAGGGCTTTCTCTTTGTGGCCCCCTCGGGCGGCTGGGACGAAGAGGTGGTGGTCAGCCAGCGCGTGCTGGTGCACACCGCCAACGGCCCCATTCCAGGGGTTTTCGGCAAAAAAGCCATCCACCTGATGGACGCCGACGAGCGCAAGAAGAAATCCGAGCTGCATAACCTGTGGATCGACATCGGCGCCAGCAGTGGCGACGAGGCCCGTGAGGTGGTGGAAATCGGCGACTCGGTCACCATGGACGCGCGCTTCACCCCGGTGCTGGGCGGCAAGGCCGTGGCCAAGTCGTTTGATAATCGCTCGGGCATTTTCTGCGTTTCGGAAACGCTGCGCAGCCTCAAGAAGGGCATCAAGGCATCGGTCTATGGGGTGGCCGCGGTGCAGGAAGAAATCGGCCTGCGCGGGGCCAAGGCCGCTACCTACGCGGTGGACCCGCTGATCGGCATTGCCATCGACGTCACCCACGCCCTGGACATCCCCGATGCCAACAAGCGCAAAGCCGGCGACGTGAAGATCGGCGGCGGCCCCGTGATTGTGCGGGGTCCCAACATCAACCCCAAAGTCTTCCGGCGCCTGGTGGAAGTGGCCAAGAAAAAGAAGCTGCCCTATCAGGTGGCAGCCAGCGGCCAGGGCACCGGCACCGACGCCAACGTGATTCAACTGTCGCGGGGCGGCGTGGCCACAGGCTTGGTGTCGATCCCCCTGCGCTATATGCACAACCCCTGTGAGTTGTTGGCGCTGGACGACCTCGACAACACCGTGGCCCTGCTGACGGCCTTTATCGAGTCGGTCAAACCCGACGACGACTGGACGCCCTGACCTCAGGCCTTGGGCGCAGCGGGCTTGCGGGCCACCTGGCGACCCGAGGCCACGGTATAGGCAACGGTCTTTCCTTCACCCCCCCGATCGGGCAGGTCGCGGGGGGTGAGCTTGTTCTCCAGGTGGCGAATACCGCGGTGGGTATCGGGACAGACCCAGATCTCGCCCGACTGTGCCTGGTCGAGCAGGCGGTCGATCAGTTCCCAGGGTTCGCCCACAATGCGGTAGCCCTTGTGATCGGTGGCCCCCATCAAACCATGGATGCAGGAACCGGTAGCGATGCTGCAGGCCATGCCCAGGTTCAAATACTGCGTATTGTCGGCCTGTAGCTTATAAAAGGCCTCCTGACACGACTCGGCACAGCGCAGACCCTGCACCGGGTCGCAGCTGGCGTCGAGGCCGAAGACGGCGATCACGCGGCTGCCGACGATCTGAATGACAATGCCGCGCTGGCGGCTGATGCACTGGGCCATGGCCTCGTAATAGCCTTCGAGCATGGCCGTGACCCGGTCGACCTCCTGGCTCCAGAGCCAACCGGTGGAGCGCAACTCGCAGCACACCAGCGAGAGAATGGCCCGGGTGGTGTTGCGTTCAGCGGTGGGCGTGCCGCTGCTGCGCAGGGCCTTGGCCCACTCCGAACGGTCGACCTTGGAAAGCAGATCCAGCGCCCGCTTCTCGATGTCGTGGTGCTTCAGGTTGCGGGCCAGCTGAATGGCCTCTTGGAACTTGGCCACTGACTCGTCTTTATGACTGAGATCGAAGCAGCACTGGGCCCACTCCACCTGGGCCAGCACGGTGTAGAAACCGGGCTCCTGAGAGAGCTGTCGATAGCTGTCCTTGAGAAGCCGCAGCGCCTGCTCGCCCCTGCCTTCGTGGCGCAGCACGATGCCCTCGAACAGCTGACTGACGGCCTTCTCGTGAGGACGTCCCAGACGACCCGAGCGATCCTTGAGGTGATTCAGAGAGGAACGAGCCTGAGCGATTTGCCCTTGCTCCAGATAGAGCTGCACCATCTGTTGCAGCGTGGAAATCATGCCTTGCTGATCGCCGAGCTTGGTCAGCAGCTGGCCCGACATCTTCAGGCATTGTTCGGCCCGGGGAAAGTTGCCCAGCAGGCGCTGAATACGACCTACATTGCGAAAGGCATGGCTCTGACTGCGCTCGTCTCCGTGCACCTGAGACAGCTGCAGGTCCTGTTCGTAAAACTCGGCGGCCTTTTCGTACTGCCCTTCGCTGAGCATAATATCGCCGACGCGCGCGTTGACTTCAGCTTCTTCAATGGGATAGCGACCCTTGCCGCACTGCAGTCGGGCTTCCTCGAAATAGAACAGAGCCTCGCGCAAATCATGAATGCCGTAGTAGGCCCGACCCAGCAGAATGCTGCAGCGCAAAATGCCGTGGGGCGAGTCGTGGCGCTGGTAGATGTCTACGGCTTCTTTGAAAAAGCGAATGGCGTCGGTGAACTCTTTGCGATCGCTGTGCATGGTGCCGCGTCCGCGCAAACTGCGCGCCATACCCAGAGGAAAAACGATGTGGCGGCAAACGGTATCGGCCTGAACATAGAGCTTCAGGGCTTCTTCGGCGCGTCCAGCTCGTTGGTGGGCGTGGGCCTGATCGTTGTAAATCTCAGCGGTGATCGTCAGGTCTTCCAGATGAGCCGGGCCTTTGAGCAGTCCCAGCGCCTCGTCGAAGCACTTGAGCGCTTCCTCGATCTGGCCCTGGGCCGAAAGAAAGCGCCCTCGCAACAACACCACCAGAGCTTCGAGACGTCCCTGCATGCGCGGGTCGTCGCTTTCGATCTTGAGGAGTTCTAGCCGGGAAAGGCCGGGACGGATCTCGCGCATCTCCAGGTGCATCAGCACTTCCAACAAACTCGCCAGCGACTCGACGTCTTTGAAGCGCCCGCGAGAACGAGCCCGAAGGTGGGCCAGAGTGTGCATCGCCCCTTTGGCATTGTGAAGCCAGACCCGCGCCCCCGCCAGCCAAATCAAGGTTTTGCAAATTTCTTCCTCGGTGGCCCCGGGCTGTCCCACCTTGCGCTCGAAGTAGCGTTGCGCCAGCTCCAGCGTGCGCAACTCAGAATCTTCGGCATCGATGATGTATCCGGGGATGGTCAGAAGGGGCCGACTGAGGTCTACCTTGCCGGACATGGCGCTCTACTTGGTCGGGGCCCTGGCGGGTCCTGCCTGGCAGAGGGAACTTTGGCGCGCGGGGCCAACACGATATTGATGCGCAAGTGGTTGTTGGTCTTCTGGTTGGCCAGCCTGCCTTCGGGCTGGAGCCAGACCGTCCACGAGGTTCAGGAAGACCTGCGGAGCCGGGGCCAACACTGCCGTTCCGGCCTGAGCGACTCGTGGGGCGACCAGCAAGCGGGTCAGGACATACAGGCCATCCTCGAGGTGCTCGACCAGCTGCAGGGATCTGAAGGTCCCTGGGACCATTCCTTTGTGCACCAGCAGCGCCAGGCTCTGAACAGCGGCATCCGCCGCCTGCGCCTCAGCCTGTCGGCCAGTAGCGCCGCGCCCGGCTTGCAGGAGTGGCTGACGATGGTTCAGCCCCTGGAAACCCGCCTGGATGCGCTGGTGAAACGTTTTGACGGGCACCAGTTGTTAACCCGCGAGCAATGGCTGGGCACGTCCTGGCAGCGCGACCTGACCCTGCCCGAATTCGAGTCGCCCCAGGAACTGCGAAGGGCGGCGCGACACCTGCAACAAGATGCTCGCAATTTGCAGTATCCCTGGCTGTTTCCGGTAGGCGGCATCGGAGCCTACGGCCCGCTGGGGCTGGGCTCGGGCGGCACCGGTTTGGGCCAGGAGATTCGCGAGTTTTTGCGCACCGTGCAGCGCTTTGACGACGCCTGCTCGCGGCCTTACCAGGACGTGAGCGAAACCCGACCGGCCTTTGAGAAAATGCTGCGGGCCTTCGACCGGGTCGACCCCACCCTGCGCTACCAGACCAGTTCCTTTCGCTCGGTGCAACAGTCGCTCGAGCGACTACAACGCTTTTACGACGCTTTGTGAGGTGGCGCTACGCCAGGGCCGCAATGGCTCTGTTTCTGGTGGAGCTATCCATCGCTCTATGGGTGCACGACCGCTTCGTGCGACCGTTCGTGGGCGACGTGCTGGTGGTGGTGCTGATCTACCTGGTGTTGCGAAGCTTTCTGCCAGTGGCTCCTCGGTCACTGGGCCTGGGAGTGCTGCTGTTCGCCTGCGCCGTTGAGTTCTTGCAGGCCGTCGACTATGTGGCGCTGTTGGGTGTGGAGCATATCTCCTGGCTGTCGGTGGCCCTGGGGCGCACCTTCAGCTGGAGCGATCTGCTGGCCTACGCGGCCGGTTACGCCTTAACCCGATTGGATAGGGAAGAGGCCTGAGACAGGGCCTCCGATTGTTTTTGATGGGATGAAGCACCGGCTTCTTGCTCTCGATGAGAGCGCCCGAGGGCGGACTGAAAGGTCCGAGGCTCCGCGGAGTTTTCCCAGAAGCTTCGCCAGGCAGACAGCGCCATTCGTCAGGGAACTGTGTTGTTCCATCAGCAGGCTTCCTAAACCGGAATTCATACTTCGTTACATCGCCACGACGGAAGAGACCGGTGAACCAGAAGGGTGGCCCACCCTCATCCTGGGTTGCTGGGCTATCGACCCGGAACTTCCCCTTAGAAACCCGAAAGACAGACCGCGAAATGACAGTAGCAACGCGCGTTGCTCCACCGGCTCTGCCAGGCTGACCTTCACGCAGCGGAGTGAAGTCGGTCGTTACCCTACGCCATCCCTCCACCGGTCCAGTTCCGCCTCGCGACCCGGCAGCCCGAGGCTGCGCACAAGAGCTTGCCTCTGTCCTCAGACTTCGCATCGAGGGAAACGAGAGGCTGCCCCAGAAGATCTTAGAGTGGAACAGCGTCGCATGGCCAGGGTGGCAAGGATCTACCAAATGGGTAGCGAGCCCAAAGATCGACAAGCCTACCTGGCCCTATCGGAAGAAGACCGTATTGGAATCGTCGAGGATATAAGGCGCGAATACCACGGGTGGACAGATGAAACTCAACCCCGACTTCAAAGAGTTTATAGAGTGCTTAAACTCCAATGAAGTGCGCTATCTCGTCATCGGCGGGCATGCCGTAGCCTATCACGGTCGACCCGCTACACCAAAGATCTCGACATCTGGCTGGAATCTCGCCGACGTCGACGCGCTCGAGTAGAGCGCGAACTGCAGCTGGCCATAGGCGCCGACTTGCACCGTGCCCCCGGCTGCGCGGTTGTCCGAGGCCGACGGGCCCTAATCGAGCACGAATTCCTGCATCCAGCTCAGGTCCTTCTCCTGATGGGGCTGGGCGCTTTTGTAAAGCACGTAGTTCTCCAGCACCAGCACCTCGATATCGGTGCGCATGAAGCAAATATAGGCATCGCGGGGGGTGCACACGATAGGCTCGCCACGCACATTAAACGAGGTATTGACCAGCACCCCATAGCCGGTAAGCTTGTCAAATTCTCGAATCAGACGGTAGTAGCGGGGATTGGTGTGCTCGTGCACCGTTTGCACGCGGGCCGAGTAGTCCACGTGGGTGACGGCCGGAATGTCGGAGCGGGGAACGTTGAGAAGGTCAATACCCCACAACGTAGATTCGTCACCACGGGGTGCCTTGCGACGATGCGACTGCACCTGAGCCACCAACAGCATATACGGGCTGTCTTCCTGCATCTCGAAGTAGTCGTTCACGCGCTCGGCCAACACGCAGGGCGCAAAGGGGCGGAAGGACTCGCGAAATTTGATTTTCAGGTTCATCAGCGACTGCATGCGCGAAGAGCGGGCGTCGCCCAGAATACTGCGCGAGCCCAGAGCACGCGGACCGAACTCCATACGGCCAGAAAACCAGCCGATCACCTTCTCGTCGGCCAGATCGCTTGCCAGGCGCGGGAAAAGTTGCTCATCGTCCAGCTTCTCATAGACGGCTCCCACCGACTGCAAAAAGCCCTCGATCTCGGGGGCCGAAAAGGCCGGCCCCAGATAGGCGCCCTGCATCGAGTCCTGCGGATTGGCCTGACGCGGATTCTGCAAGAACTCGTGCCACACCGACAGAGCCGCCCCCAGGGCACCGCCGGCATCGCCAGCCGCGGGCTGGATCCAGAGACGCTCGAAGGGGCCCTCGCGCAGCAACCTGCCGTTGGCCACGCAGTTCAGGGCCACACCGCCGGCCAGACACAGATTGCGCGCCCCCGTTTCGGCCTGCAGCCGCCGGGCCAGCCTCAGCATGACCTCTTCGGTAACCTCCTGCACCGACCGCGCCAGATCCATCTCTTTCTGGGTAAGCAACGTTTCGGGCTCGCGGGGGGGGCCGCCAAAAAGCGCGTGAAAACGCTCATTGGTCATCGTCAGCCCGCCACAGTAGTCGAAGTAGTCCATGTTGAGGCGGAAGGTGCCGTCGGGCTTCAAGTCGATCAGATGGTCGTACATCGTCTGCACATAGATCGGCCTGCCATAAGGCGCCAACCCCATGACCTTGTATTCACCCGAGTTCACCTTAAAGCCGGTGTAATACGTAATGGCCGAATACAGCAGGCCCAGACTGTGGGGAAAACGCAGTTCCCACAGGGGGGTCAGTTGCTGGTCTTTACCCATCCAGGCCGTGGTCGTCTGCCACTCGCCCACCCCGTCGATACACAACACAGCCGCTTCCTGAAACGGCGAGGGAAAGAAGGCCGAGGCCGCGTGGGATTGGTGATGCTCCGTGAAGAGCAACTGACGCGCCTGGCCCCCCAACTCGCGCAGCAGGGTCGTTTTCAGATAGAGCTTTTCCTTGAGCCACAGCGGCATCGAACGGGAAAATGAGGTGAACCCCCGAGGAGCCAGGGCCGAGTAAGTTTCCAACAGGCGCGCAAACTTGAGAACGGGCTTTTCGTAATACACCACCTGGTCCAGGTGCTGCATGCCGATTCCAGCCTGGCGCAAACAGTAGTCGAGGGCCTGGTGGGGAAAGTCGGGGTCGGCTTTGCGCCGGGTAAAACGCTCTTCCTGTGCTGCTGCCACGATCTGGCCATCGCGCAACAAACAGGCGGCACTGTCGTGGTAGTAGGCCGAGATGCCCAATATCCAGTGGTGCTGCTTGCGGTAGGCAGGCCGAAGGTGAGCCTGGGGCTGTTCTAGAGCGCGCGCTAGCGCCTCGGCCATATGGCTGTGAGCCTTGGGATTGGGATGGGTATCCACCAGCTGCCCCTCGCGCCAATGGCCGCAAAGCTCCTGATACAGCTGGGCACTGGGAGGGCGGCCCTGAAACCACAGCGCTTCGGGATCGGCCACCAGATAGTCGCGCGAACGCGGTAGGATCAGCGGACCCGAGTCACGGTCGCCCGGCAAGCGCAGCGCCAGCACGACCAGCTGACTGCCATGTTGGCGACACAGATCGTCAAGCTCGCTAAAAACCTGCTCGACGATCGCACCGCGGTCGGTGCAGGGCGCTGGCATGCCCTGCAAGCGCCGAGCCAGGTAGGCCCGATCCTCGTGCCAAAACAACGGCCAGCCCACCTTCTGAAAAAAGCCCCGAGAACGCTGGCGAAACTCCCACACGGGAACCTCGAACACCTGACTGCGAAAGAGCGGCGGCCGCAGCTGCGGGGGGTTACCCACAAAGTAGGGACAGGTAAGCCGACCGAATTGCGAAGGGGCGAAAGGCTGCTCGGCCCGCTGCTGCATCCAGGGGGCCAACTGAGCCACCACAACTTTCGGCCGGATCTGCGGAATCCATCGCCGCGCCTGCAACAGGGTGTGCTGCAGGCCGTATCCACAAACGCCCGCATTGGCCACCGCCAGCCCCAGCCGCGCGCCCAACTGATAGGCATAGGTATCTTCGGCCCGACAGGCCTGGCCGAAGGTAAAGGAGCAGCCCAGCGTCAGCAAGCCACCCTCAACGCGGTCGGACCGCCCAGACTCGGGCACGCGAAAACCGAACTCATCAATGCAGATGGGCACTTCGGGACCCACCGGAAAATAGTCGAAGCCCACGGCGCCCGCCACCGTGGCGTAGCCCAATTCGGCGTCCCAGCGGTGCAAATGACCGCTCATCCCCCGCTGCGACTGCTGAAGGTGGCGCAGCAAATGACGCGAGCGGCGCTCGACCGACTTCACATAGGAGGCGCCCAACAGCGCCCCAAGGGCCAGTGCCGATTCCAACATGGCAGGCGGCTTCTTGGGCCTATCCCGGCCACCTGCCGCAGGAGCGGCAGAAACCGCTGCGAACACGTGCGGAATGCAAGACCTGTGGAGCTATGCCCTGGAACGACGCTGTCCGCTCTTCCTCTGGATGGTTCTCACCCTCATGTTGCTGGCGCCGGTGCTGGTGCAGGCCTCGGCCGAGGCCGCGCCGTTCATTTACACCCTGTTCTAAGGGTTTCGGGCCTTCAGCAAATCGCGAATCTCTCCCAGCAGCACTTCCTGGGCTGGGGGCTCGGCAGGAGCCGGTGGGGCGGCCTCGGCCTCTTCCTTCTTGCGCATGTTGTTGACGGCCCTGACCACCAGAAATACCGCAAAGGCCAGAATCAACGTATTGACGGCCACGGTAATGAATTGTCCGTAGCCCAGGACAACCGCTCCGGCTACTTTGCGTGCCTCGGCCAGAGGCGTGCCCTCGGCCACCGTACCCTTCAGCACCATATAGCTGTTGCTGAAGTCAGCCTTGCCCATCAGGCCTGTGAGGGGCACCACCAGCTCGTCGACGAACGACTTCAAAATGGTGGTCATGGCACTGCCGATAATCACGCCCACGGCCATGTCCATGGCATTGCCGTGACCGACAAAGTCTCGAAATTCCTTCAAAATTGACATTCTCGATAGTTTGCCCAAAACCGCTGGCGTCCTGCCAGGAGCCCACTGACGGTCGACTTTCTGACCTTAGAGCAGGCCGGCGGCGAACAGCTCCCGTAAGGTCGCCATCGGCACTCCCGAGCGCTGCGAGACTTCCCTGAGACTCACGGCTAGGAGGTGGGCACCGTTCCCCCGGAGCCCGAGGGAAACAGGGCCTCTTTCAGGCTCTCCCACTTTTTCGACCAGCCCGAGCCCCCATCGGGATGCTCATAATGGATGGTAGAAAAGCTGCGCTTGAACTCGCCGAGATTCATGGCAAAGCTGCCGTCCAGTTCTCCATCCAGAGCTCTGCCCTGGGCATCTACGGGTTCTCGGCCGTTGGGGTCCTGCAGCCGAACACGGTCGTTGTGGGCGTCGAAGCCCAACACCGCAAAAGAGTGATTCTTCTCCAGACCGGGCATCTCGCGATCAAGCCCGCTGCGCCCGGCAATGACCACCGCCTGCTGACTCAGGGCCTTCTGGATCTTTTTGCGAGTGGTACCTTCGCTTTTGAAGCGTAGCCAATCGCCGTCGACCTTGTTTCCGGTAAGCATCTGAACCGCCTCGCCGGGTTGGGTGCTGCCTACCGGGCCCAGAGCCTTCGAGAGCACCGTCATCCACAGGCCGTTGAAATAGGCGCAGGACTGATGCAGCAGATCCCAGGTATCGGGCATCTCCACCCAGCGCTCGGGCTGGTTGGGCAGTTGCAGGCGAATCTTGCCACCTTCTTCCGCCATCATGCTCTGCAGCGCCTGAGGACGCTGCTTGGCCAGGGCAATCGCCGTAGAGGTCAACACGCAGTTGGACTGGCTGCCCTGACGTACCAGAGAAGGCTCGGGGGCGCCGCGAAAGAGCTCGCGAGAAGTGTCCAGCCGGGCCAGGCGATCCTGGTAGAGCGATTCCAGACGCTCTTCCCCCTCCAACAGTCCGAGATTGGCTGGCGAGAGCGGCTGAGCAAGCCGTTCCACCACCTCGGGAAGCACAGCTGCCAAGGCCGCATCCTCACCCTGCAACTGGCGGTTGCCCGCCAACTGGCGCGCCTGGCTGGCCGACACCTGATTGCGGCCCTGCGTCAGCGGTGACAGGCGTTGTTGTAAAGATCGGGTGAGCGAGCTGGAGGTAGTCACTTCTCCTTTAGCATAGGGCCAGAAAGGCATTCAGGCGCTTCCGGGTTGTAAACCTTCGGCCCAATTTCCAAGCGCAGATATCTGCTTTATCGTATATCTGGGCACAAGGCCACCTTCGAGAGACACGGATCCCCCATAGTGCGCAAGAATTTATCTAAAAAACCGTATAATCAACAACCGCGGAATCCAGCCATTGCTTTACACTTCGTTCACCCCGCACCGAGATCTTCAGGCCATAATGACGAGGTGAAGATCCAACACGCTCCCCTGCCCTCTGCCTTTCGCCCGGTCGGGAATCGTCCCGAGCCAGGCTCGAACCGAACGACAACCGAGGCCCGCACTCCACTGTCGCGCGAAGATGCCGTTGTTCTCAGCAACCAGCAGCTGGCTGGTCTGGCGGGCCAACCCGAGGCTCAGCGCCGACTGGCCTGGAATCTGGCCGAGCATGCCACCCCGCTCTTTGGCGTGGGCGGGCTGCTGTTCCCCGACAGCTGTGGAAACATTCAGCACATGGCCCTGCAACTCGGCAATGTGGAGTTCGACAAGCCCCTGCCTCAGGAAACCCACCAGGGACTGATGGGGGTATGGCAGCAACTGTTTCAGGAAATGAGCCCGCAAACCCATTTCAGTGTGGTGTGTGCCGACGCCCAGGGCGAGCAGTCGGTACAGCAACTGGTCGAGCGCAGCGGCATCGACCCCTCGCGCGTGTCTATTCTGCCGGCCAACTCCGAAAAGGGCATGTCGATCTGGATCCGCGACTCGATGCTGCCGGTCAAGGACTCGGCCGGGCTCAGCAAGTTGCTTATCCAGGACCGTACCTACTGGCCTGGTCCCGAAGACAATCGAGTGGCACCTCTACTCGACGAGGCTCATCCTCAAATCTCGTCGCAGGCCCACCCGGCCCTGCGCATCGACGGTGGCAATGTGCTCAGCAATCGCCGCCACAGTGTGGTGGGCAGCGACTCCATTCGGCATACCCGGGCCCGGCTCCAGGAACTGGCCCAGGACCCCGAACGCCTGCGCGAAATCGAAGACTTCTATCGCAAGGCCAGTGGCCAGGAACCAGGGCCCCACATGTGGGACGATTTGCCCCGATTGGTATTCGAAAACGAATTCCAAAGGCCCGTGCTGGTCGTGGCGCGCGAGCGAGAACAGCCGGCCTTCCACATCGACATGACCATGACGCCCATCGGCGATTACAAATTCCTGGTGGGTGACCCGGGAATGGCCATCCGTGCCCTGCAAGCCCTGAGCCCCCAACAACGCGACGAAGTGAACCGCAGCATGGCGCTGCAGGCCGGAATCACTTCGGGCGAAGACCTGGTGCAAAAGCTCATCGACGCCAACGGCTCTTCGGAAACCCAGGCCAACTACGATGCTACCGCCCAGGAACTGGCCGAGGCCGGCTACGCCATTGAACGGGTGCCCGCGCTGATGGGCCTGCGCACCACCTGGAGTGTGCCCTACCTCACCTACAACAACTGCATGATCGAGCAGTACACCGACGACCTCGGGTTCCAGGTGCGCAAAGTGTATCTGCCCCAGTATGGCTGTGAACCCCTGGACCGCATGGCGGAAGAAATCTATCGCTGCAATGGGTTTGAGGTCGTTCCCCTGGAAATGGGCTCGATCTCCAAACTGGAAGGGGCCATCCGCTGCAGCTCCTACGCCCTGGAGCGTGCCTTTTGAAGTATTTCTGGCTGCTGCTACTGCTGAGCTATAGCCTGTCCGTGGCAGCGGAAGAGCTAGAGCTGAACCTGTTGCTACTACCGCTCTCCACTACGGGAAGCTTCACCCCCGTCGACGAAGACCAGCTCACCCGCAGCCTGGAGCAGCAGTTGCACGCGATGCAGCCCAAAAGCCGTTTTCAACTGGCTCGCAGCGCCGAACTGTCGCCTTTCCAATACCCGGCCCACAGCGATCTGCCCCCTACCGCAAGTCAGGCGGGTCAGATGTGCCAGACCTACGGAAGCCGCCAGCTGTGCTGGATTTCGCTGCACTTTCATCCCGAATACGACGCTACGTCGGGCTCGCTGGTCATTGCCGGGGCCGCCCGCGTGTGGGTCTATCATTCCGACCGCAAGCAGGTGGTGCTTGACCAACCCCTGGCCATGGTCGAACAAGGACAGGTCAAAGACCTGCAGCACGAGGAAGCCTGCCGCAAGCTGGCCGATGAACTCACCCACCGCTGCCTGCGCGACCTGGCGCTGCAGCTGGTGGCCCTGGCCGAACAGCGCACCCAGCGTGCCCAGCAACACGCGGCCCAGTGGAGCGCTCCCCAACCCGCTGCCCAGCATTCCCACGACTACCAGATGATGATTCACTCCATCGGCGACTATCAGAAAGCGGCCCGAGACCACAATCACATCGACATCACCAACAGCGAGCAGAACATGCTGCACTTCTGGTCGTTGCTGAACGCCCAGGAGCAACAGGACATCGCCAAGCAGTTTCCGGGCATCTCCCAACTGATGAAAGCCCGGCCCTACTCGGGCAGCTGGCGCTACTACTACCGCCGCCGACCCTTCGAATACTGAGCGGGCTACCCCACCAGGAGACAATGGCCTATAATGGTCCCATGCAAGAGGACCACCTCGATCGCTGGATTACCAATGAGTCGGAAAGTCGCGACGGGCTGGAACGTCGTCACTGGTTGCGAACTCTTTGTAGCTGGCCGGTGGAACTCTCTCCGGGATTGCGGGGAACGGTGGTCGACATTTCTCCTCGAGGCTGTCAGATTCAGATCGCCGGCAAGCCAGGCGCGGCTCCAGGCACGTCATTGGAACTGAAGACCCTGCGTCCCGTGCGCCCCCCATTGCAAGCATCGGTGAGGGCTGTGCTGCGCTGGTCCCAGCGAGAGGGTGGGGCAAGCTGGCTGGGATGCTCATTTGTCAACGACAAAACCCTGGAGCAGAGCTGGGTGCAGGCACTGTTGACCAAGGTGTTTCAGCGCCACCCCGAGCAAAAGCGCACCAATCTGCGCATTCCCTGCCACATTCCGGCTGCGCTCAGCAGCCCGGAAGGCGGACTAACGGTCACCGTCCTCGATCTCTCGTTGGGAGGTGCCATGTTGGAATGTGGACAGCCCCTTTCGCCCGGAAGTTCGGTGGCTCTATTCCTGGGACCCTGGGCTCCCCTGCCGGGCCTGGAGATCCCTGGGAAAGTGCAACGGATCTTCAAGAGCGGTGGAGTGTTTCGTTTCGGCCTGCGATTCGAGCGTCGTCAGAGCGGAGAAACCATCGTTGCCTACCTACATCAGGCCTACGAACTGGCGCGCCAAGAGCGCGGGGGCCTGCACCCGCTGCCGCTGGAGAAGAGCCCCGGTTCGGGCGATTAGCCCGGCTCGCGATCGGCTCCAAGTGGAGCCAGGCCGGGCGTGAGCAACGGATGAGCCTCGAGTTCCTCGGCATCCATCATGGCGGCGATGCGTTGCAACGACGCCAGCAACATACTGCGCTCCCAGTCTTGAACCCGACCTAATCGACGCAAGAAAGCCTCTTGCAGCAGCGAGGGTGCCTTGCCCAACACCTGACGAGCCAGGTCGGTCAGCTGATAGCCTCGCATTCTTCGGTCCTCGGTCCCCTGGTCGCGCTCTAACAATCCCTTGGCCTGCAATCGTTCCAAGATGCCGCTCATGGTGGGTTGGCTCACGCTGAGTTCGCGAGCGAGCGTGGTGGGGGTGGCGGGATGTAGTCGCTCGACCGCCTTGAGCACCGACAACTGGGGCGAGGTCAGACCGAATTGCTGGACCAGGTTTTGCGAATGCAGTTCGATGGCGCGAATGATGCGCCGAATGGATCGAAGGATTTCCTCTTCGAGCCCCTCCAGATTGGCAGCCGACATCGGCACAGTGTATTCGTTTCTGGAGCAATTTTCAACAGTTTAAAAGCTTTAGCAATCTAGATATCGCGACTCGAAGGAGTCTCTCTCTCACCAAAAGAACATAGCCCACTATGAAAGCTCCAACCTTCGGATGGCTTGAGGAACTCTGTGGCACCTCGTTGCGCACCGGCCTGGCCCTGGAACAGGTGCACTTTCGGGGGCGAACTCGCTGGCAGGAAGTGCTTATCGGGTCAAACTCCGAGATCGGCCGATTTCTGGCGCTGGATGGCCAGCTCCAATCGGCGGCTTTGGACGAATTCATCTACCACGAATCCCTGGTCCATCCGCCCCTTCTGTTGCATCCCCAACCGCGCCGGGTTCTGGTGTTGGGAGGCGGCGAAGGGGCCACGCTGCGCGAGGCGCTGAAGCACCCCAGCGTAGAGAAAGTAACGATGGTGGAACTCGATGGCGAACTGATCGACCTCTGCCGGCAACACCTTCCCGAGTACTCGCGGGACAGCTTCCAAGACCCTCGACTGGAGCTCGTGGTTGGCGATGCCTGGGCCTGGATGATCAGTCACCCTCAGAAATATGACATTATCCTTAGCGACCTTACCGAACCGGATGAGGAGAGCCATTCGCAGCAGCTCTTCTCTCGCCAGTTCTTCGAAACGGCTCGTCAACGTCTGGCTCCCGGTGGCATCCTGGCTTTGCAGGCCTCCAACGGTTCGTGGGGCTACCTGCAACGTCATCGACGGGTACGTCAATTCTGTTCGCTGCACTTCGCCGAAGTGCATAGCCTGCTCGTTCCCATTCCCTCGTTCGGATGCTCATGGGGCTTTCTGCTGGCCAGGCCTGAGGGCGATTGCGCCCCGCTGCCGAGCGCCGAGGAGTTCGATCGGCGTGTGCAAGAAAGGAATGTGGAAGGCTTGCGCTACCTGCAGGGATCCACTCTGGCCGCGGCCCTGGCCCACCCCGGCTACATCGTCGATTTCCTGGGCCGCTAAACCCTGGAAACCGTCGAGGGGAACTTTTTTGATCTTGAAGGATTTTCATTTTCATAAACGAACCTTCGCCACGAGGTTGGAAAGATGTCCCGAAAGGTTCTCAATGATCGATACCAACTTGAACTGAAGTTGGGCGAAGGTGGCATGGGGTCTGTCTATCGTGCCCTGGATCTGGCCACCAATCGTGATGTGGCGGTAAAAATTCTCAGGCGTGACCTGGCAGAGTCCAAACACGCTCGGCGTCGCTTTGCCCGCGAAGCGCGGGCGGCGGGAATGCTCAATCATCCCGGCATTGTCCGCACCATGGACTTCGTCGATGATGCCCGTCCCTATCTGGTGATGGAGCTGGTCAACGGCGTGTCCATGCGTCGCTATGTGCGCCGAGAGCGACCCGACGTCTTTCGCCTACTCGACATTTGCGACGACCTCTGCGAGGCTCTGGCCCACGCCCACGACAGGGGCGTGGTTCACCGCGATCTCAAACCCGACAACATTGTCATCACTCCTGAAGGTCGAGTGAAGATCCTTGACTTCGGTCTGGCTCGAGTGCGGATTCCCGAAATCTCCCATCTCACCCGTTCGGGCTCGGCCCTGGGGACCTGCTCCTACATGGCCCCGGAACAGGCCGCTGGCAAGCCCGCCGACGAGCGCAGCGACCTGTATGCCATCGGGGTCATCCTCTATGAAGCCCTGACTGGCAGCATTCCCTTTACGGCCGACGAGCCGGCTTCGATTCTCTACATGCACGTCCACGAGGCTCCCAAGCCGCCCCGCTCGCTCAACCCGGACATTCCCCCCGAGGTCGAGCGTCTGGTGCTGACGCTGATGGAGAAAAAACCCGGCCAGCGTCCGGCCAATGCCCGCATGCTCAAGCAGTTGGTGGCTCAGGTGCGGCGCTCGCTGAAGGGTGACGAAACGGCCATTTTAGAGGCCGTGTCCCACACCCCCAGCCTCAGCCACCTGCCCGTGGCGGTGGCCGTGCCCAAGCCGCTCGACCTGTTTGAACCCAACCCGGGCGACGCCGTCAGCGTGCTGGCGGCTGACATTCCCAACTTCACTCATCTAACCCGCGACCGTAACCCGCTGGAAACCACCGAGCTGGAATCGGTCTTGATCGACGAACTGGAATACTGTGTTCGCGACCAGGCGGGAAAGCTGCTGGATCGATATGGAACCCGAATCGTGGCCGCCTTCTGCGGCGCCGACCACGGCAGTCGGGCTATCCAATCGGCCCAAAGTATGCGTTCACGAGTGCAGGCGGTACTGAGCCGCTACAGCCTTGTCACCTCACCCACCGTGTCCGCCGGAGTATTTGGGGGCGAGTTGCCCAAGCGAGCCGCTGGCGACAGCTGGGAAGAGGTCGCCAAGCAAGAACTGATGCATGGCGCCAGTCGTCTCGAACGACTGTCGCGAAAGCTGCCCGACGACACGCTGGTCTCCGAAACCTGTCTCAACAGCAACCACGGCAACGACAACAATCAGGTGCAGGTGCACACCGAGCCCCTGCGGTCGCTGTTCGTGCGCGGTCGACGTGAGCCCATCCAGGTCTACCGAGTGGTGCATGCGGGCTAGCGCGTTGACATCCCGCGGCGCTGCCGCTTAGTCTAGAGACGTGCCCAATTTCGTTTTAACTATTTTCTCAGGTCTGCTCATCCTGGTTGGCCTGGGGTTGGGAATCCGCGAAATCCGCAATCCTATCCGGCTCAACGGTGTCGTCCGGCGCACCCGTCGCAGGCTGTTGGGGGCCACGCTTCTCTGCGTATTGGGCGGAATGATCGCCCGTGGGCCGCTGCCCCAGCCCCCCGTCACCCCGGAAGTGCTCAAGTTTGCCGCCCTCTACTGGCTGACGGTCATGGGGCTCACCGGGGCGCTGGCCGCTCTGGCCCTGTGGGATACCTGGGACGGAGTCCGAGCCCTGAATCACCACCTGGATCTGGCCGAGTCGCGAGAGCTTGAGCGAATCCAAGGACACCTGAAAAAGGGTTGATCCAGGTCAAAGTCTGCGGCCTTACCCGAGCCCAGGATGTTGCCAATTGCCTGGAGCTCGGCGTCGATCGACTGGGTTTTGTGCTGGCCCCCTCTCCCCGACAGGTGGGCCTTAGCCAGCTTGACGAGCTGCTCGGGCTGCTGCCCCCCGGCACCCACTGGAGCGCTGTGCTGGTAAACGCCGACGAACATTTGCTCCAGGCGGTGCTGGAACGAGGCTGCAGCTCGCTGCAATTCCACGGCGACGAAAGCGCCGAGTGGTGCCGCCGCTGGAGCACCCAGGTGCGGGTCGTAAAGGCCTTCTCCATCGGCAGCGCCGACGATCTGGCTCGGGTTGAGTCGTGGCCGGCTCAGGAGGTGTTGCTCGACGGCCCCCGGCCGGGCAGCGGACAGCCGTTCTCATGGCAATGGCTGCAGCCGCCTCCCCAACGGCCCTTCTGGCTGGCCGGGGGGCTCAACCCCGAGAATGTAGAAGCAGCCCTGCAAGTGGTTCGACCCCTGGGGGTGGACGTCAGCTCGGGTGTCGAAAGTGCCCCGGGTTGCAAGTGCCGGGATCGGCTGCAACGATTTGTAGAGAGAGTCCGAGCTCAGCCATAATGCCTGTTCCAGCCCACCCTGCACCGCTTGAAGAACCCGACCTGCGGGGGCGATTCGGCGAATTCGGCGGTCGCTTCGTGCCCGAAACGCTGGTCGCCGCTCTCCAGGAACTCACCCGCCAGTACACCGCCGTGCGCCAGGACCCGAGTTTCTGGAACGAACTGGCCCACCTCATGGAACACTACTCCGGTCGTCCCACTCCGATGTATCGGGCCCATCGCCTGCAAGAGTTTGCCCAGGGCCCCGAGATCTGGCTCAAACGCGAAGATCTGAACCACACCGGCAGCCACAAGATCAACAACTGCCTGGGTCAGGCCCTGCTGGCCAGGCGCCTGGGGAAAACCTCCATCCTGGCCGAAACCGGAGCCGGCCAGCACGGCGTGGCCACTGCTACGGTGTGCGCCCTGTTGGGTCTGCGCTGCCAGATCTACATGGGTGCGGAAGACGTCCGTCGCCAGGCCCTCAACGTGCAGCGCATGAAACTGCTGGGCGCAGAGGTCGTGGCCGTCGAGTCGGGCACTCGCACTCTGAAAGACGCCACCAACGAGGCCATGCGGGCCTGGGTCAGCCAGGTCGATAGCGCCCACTATATCTTGGGCTCGGTGGTGGGACCCCATCCTTTTCCCTGGATGGTGCGGGACTTCCAATCCGTCATCGGTCACGAAATCCTCCAGCAAATGCCTGAATTGCCCGAACTGGTGGTGGCATGTGTGGGAGGGGGCTCGAACGCGGCCGGAGCTTTCGCATCCTTTGTTCCCCACGCCCAGGTTCGGCTGGTAGCCGTGGAGGCCGGCGGACGCAGCAGCGAAGCCGGAGGCCATTGCCGATCGCTGGGCCAGGGTCGACCCGGCGTGCTGCACGGAGCCTATACCTACCTGCTGCAAGACTCGGAAGGCCAGGTGATCGATACGCACTCCATCTCGGCCGGACTCGACTACCCCGGGGTGGGGCCCGAACACAGCCACTGGAAGGCCAGTGGCAGGGTGGAAGTGGCCTCGGTCAGCGATAGTGAAGCTCTGGAAGCCTTTGAAGTGCTGGCCAAACAGGAAGGCATCTTGCCCGCTTTGGAAAGCGCCCACGCCGTGGCCTGGTATCTCAAACAGAGCGGTGTGAGCGCCCGTGGGCCCTGGGTGCTGTGCCTTTCGGGCCGGGGCGACAAGGACGTTCAGGAAGTGCTGCGCTTGAAAGGAGTGCAGCTATGAAACTGCCACGTCCCGTTCTTTTGCCCTATTTCACGGCCGGTTGGCCCACCCCCGAGGCCTTTTTAGAGGCCGTTTGCGGCGCTGCCGAAGCCGGCTGTCCGGCCTTTGAGGTGGGCATCCCCTTTTCCGATCCCGTGGCCGACGGCCCCATCATCCAACAAACTTCCAAGCAGGCCCTCGACCAGGGCATTTCCTGGGGTCGGGCCCTGGAACTGACTGCCCGGGCCACCCGCGCCGCAGGCATCCCGGCCATCGCCATGACCTATTGCAACCCTGTGGTGACCCGAGGCCTTTCGCAGGCCATGGGCGAACTGGCCTCGGCCGGTGTCGAGGGTCTGATCATCCCTGACCTCACCCTGGAAGAGGGCGAGCCTTTTGAGCAGGCCGCCGAGCTGGCCGGCCTGAAGCTGATCTACCTGGTGGCCCCGACCACGCCCGACGATCGCATCCAGGAACTGGCCCGACGAACGCGCGGCTTTTTGTATCTGGTGGCGGTCCGCGGGGTAACCGGGGCCCGGGCTGAGCTGCCCGAGGATTTGCATAGCCTGATCGAGCGGGCGGTGGCACGCAGCCCCGTGCCTGTACTGGTCGGATTTGGCATTTCCCGGCCCGAACAGGCCGCCCGTGTATGCGCCTCGGCCCATGGCATTATTGTAGGCAGCGCTCTGCTGCAGCAACTGCAGGGCAGCACGGCTGAGGACGCTCGCGAACGCAGCCGTCGCTACCTGTCCTCGCTGAGCGAAGCCATGCGACCCACCCGCTGCTAGGGCTGCAGTTCGACCGTGTGGCTCAAGGTCTGGCCTCCGCGCTCGATCTGAAAACTGAGGCTGGTGGCATTGCGCAGCTCCATCAAACCTTCGCTGAGGCTTTCAACCCCCCTCAAGGGCTTGTTGTTCAACGACTTGATGATGTCCCCATTGAGAATCCCCAGGCGCGGGAAAGGGGTATTGGCATTCAAATAGTTGATCTGGATGCCCACACTCTCGCCGCCTCGAATCACAGGCTGCACCAGCACGTTGCGCACCCAACCCGTATCATCCATCAAAGCACGCAGCTCGCGACTGGTCATCACCGGGCTGGTATTGTTGCCCGCCGTGGGTGCCGATACGTTGAAAGGATTCTGAGCTCCGGGGAAGGCCGGCCCTGGCGGCACATCGTTGGGCTGAGCGATTTTCATGGTCAGCACGTGTTCGGTGCCACGGGCATCGGCCAGGCGCGCCTGAAAGCTGGTGACCTCCAGCACTCGAAACCCCAGCCATTCCTCACCGACGGCGACCACCTGAGTTTCGTTGCCCATCTGGAGCACGGCCAGAGACTGGCCCTGGCCTTCCAGAGTTCCGCTCAAGGTGGGCAGTCCGGTGGCATTGCCAGCACTGACGGAGGTTGGCCCCATGCCGCCGGGCTGACCGGGCGGCATCCCCGACGGATCGGCCAGGGTTTCGTTAACGCCCGCCTCGATCGAACGATTGGTTAGCAAAAAGGTCAAGTCACCCGGAACCTTGATGCCGTTCAACGGGGCGGGGCGGTTCTGACTGGCCGCTGAGGGACGCTTCACAGGAACGGTAAAGTGTCTTTCCAACAGGGCTGCTCCCAGGTCTCCCGCAAGATACCCCAGCAGCACCACGCTGGCCCAACCCAGGGCCGGGCTCTGGGGAAGCTTCACGGCGAAAAGTGCTCCATCGCCGCTACCAGCGCGTCTTCACCGGTAAGGTCCAGCTGCAACTTGGCGGGAATCTGCTGCCAACTCAGCCCCGAGCTGCGGTACTGTAGAATTTGGCCCAGATCGAGCTGGCTCATGCGGCTCAACTGAAGAGCAATGGCCTGTTCCGCGGTGGTGTAGGCGGTTTGTTTGAGCTGCTGATCTTCCGAAGGCGTGGCCTGATAGGCTCGCAGCATCAGAGGACGCAAGGCCATTTTCTCATCCACGGTCAGGCGCTCCAGTTCGTAGCGCAGGGCCATCTCTTCGGGAAAGTTCTTGCGCTTGCGAGCGCACAAAATGGTGCCTTTGCGCGCGCCGTTGATCACCGGATATACGCCCGTAAGGGGGCCCCGCGTCAGCACGTCGGGCCGAAAACCAAAAGCCATGCAGATCTCTGACCAGCTCAGCTGCTGACCACCCCGGGCACTCAGCACGTGCTCCATGGAAAGGGGCTTGTGATGGGCCAGCACCCCGGCCACCACCCAGTCGCCCACGATTAGAGCGCCTTTTCCCCCGGTTTCCAGCAATAACGATTCGGGCACTCCAAAGGGGTCGTCAAGCGCCTTGCGGATATTTCGCACTTCGTCGTCGTCGAGTCGAAACCGCTCGATCATCGTCTGGGTGGGCACCGTGGGGGGAAAGGCGTTGATGGTCAGGTCGCGGCGGAGACCCGAGTAGACATCGGGCAGGAAGTGCAGCAGCTTGGGGCGGTAGGGCGTGACGCCCAGGGGCAGCAGTCCTCGAACCACGGCGGGCAGGGTGTTGGCGTCGATCTCGACGCGTTGGGCCACCTCTTCCCAGCGCATCTGGCGGCGCAGTTCCAACAACTCGTTCAGACTGGCCCCCTTGTGCATCAGGGCCAGCGCAATCATAGCGTCGGAGTAGCTATAGCCAGCCAGCAACATTTCCTGGGGCACACGAGCCGGTACTTCGTAGCTCTCGGCCAACCATTCGCAGGCAAAGCGCATCTCTACGGCTGCTCGATGGGAAGGAACCCCGGGCAAAGGGGCCAGCACTTCCAAAGCCGTTTCATCGGGGGAGGCCTGAGCCCCCACCGGCGGAGTCAGGCACAATACCCCTGCCAGCAACAAAGAAAAGACGGGCAGTTTCATAGGGGGACGTTAGGCTTTCCTTCACAATCTACCTGCGTTGTCAAGTGAAGGTTTTTCCGGCCAGCGCAGACTGAAAAATCTTCCCAAATTGGGGGGGAAGCATGGGGTGTGGGGAACATGCATCAGCATGCGTTCCTTGCTGCGTCAACGGCCCGCTGGCTTTACCCTGACCGAAGTGCTCATCGGTCTGGGGCTGGCCGCATTGGTGCTGGGCATTGTGCTGCAAAGCACCAGCCGCGACGTGCTGAGTGTGACCCAGTGTGGCCCTCGCTATCAGGCCTTGCTGCGAGCCTCGCAGGTGCTGGAATACCGTATGGAAGAGGACCGACAGGGTGAGGACGATCGGGGCAGTGTGGGTGAGAAGTTTCCCTACGACCTGAGCACCAAGCCCGTGGTGACCGACCCCAGGGTCGAGCAGGTGGAAGTGGCCGTTGCCTATGGCCATCGGCGCCAGACGGTATCTGCCTATCGGCTGAGAATCCGCCGCCAGGAGCAGGCGCCCAAGGCCAACCCCACGCTGCCCGAAACGCCTCCGGCGCAGACCCAGCCACCGGCCCTGCCCCCAGACAGCGGCGCCTTTCCCACCGGACCATGAGGCGCGCCTTTACGCTGGTAGAAATTCTGATCGTCATGGGACTGGTAGCGATTCTCATGACCATCATGCTGATCACCGTGACGCGTGTGGCTCGAATTACCCGTCAAACCACCCAGTCGGCCCTGCGTCGTAAGCACTGGCTTCAGGTCGCCGAACAACTTCGCTGGCAACTGCGCAACCTGCACGTACCCGTGAAACTCGACCCTCCCAAGGCTGGCCTTAAAGCCGGACTGGTCGGCAGCCACGAAACCCCTCTCTGGGGAGAGCCGGGCAATGAAGAAGGAAGGGACACGCTGAACTTTCTCACTTCCTGGGTTTCACGCAAAAGCGGCGTTTGCGAAGTGGGCTACCGATTGCAGCCCCGAAACTCGGGCTCGGGACTGGACCTGGGCTATCGCGAGTTTCCCCTGCGCGACCGTTCCGGACTGCACATCAGCCAGGCGGCCGAAGCCCCCTGGCGCGTGCTGCTCGACGACGTCACCCAGTTTTCGCTGGACTACTCCGACGACGGCTGGCTGTGGCGCCGCGACTGGTCGGAAACCAAAGCACCTCGGCGGATTCGCGTGCACCTGGAGGCCGAGCGTTTGCCGGTGCTCGACTTTCAAGTAACCCCTGGAATGGGAGGTGGCCGATGGTAATTTTGATGGTGCTGGCCACCTTACTCCTGCTGGTCGTCTTTACCACCCAACTCGGCGACGCCAGTCTGGCCCTGCAGCGCGTCGAAGAAGTAGCGCGTATCAAGGAAATCAACTATCACGTGGCGCGTTCGGCAGTGGAACTCTCCATGGATCTTTTGCGCGTCGACGAGATCGACGTCGATTCGGCCCAGGACGTTTGGGCCCTGGGCAATCAGCGCCTCAACTGGGAAGGGCGCGATCTGTTTCTGGAAATCCGCGATGAAGACAGCCGATTTCCTCTGGCCATGCTGCCTTATCTGGAGACGGCCGACCCCGATAGGGCCCTGTTCACCCAGGCTCTCGAGCGCTTTCTGAACCGACAGGGCCTGGCCGGACCCCAGGCCGTCGGGGCTCTGCTCGACTGGATGGACCTCGATGAAGAAGTACGCAGCTTCGGTGCCGAGCAGGGCAACTATCCCCAGGTGCTGGTGAAGAACGGGCTGCCCGACGACCTGGAAGAACTCAACCATTTGCTGGGATGGGGCCCGCCCCAACTGCCTCCGCCGGCTCCCCTGGCCCCGATGAGCGAACAACTCGGCGAATTCCAGGCCATGTTGGGAAAGGGGAGCAATACCTCGGGGGTTAGCAGCTGGAGCGACTGGCTGTCCTGCTATAGCCGCGGAAAGATCAACGTCAACACCGCCCCCCTGGAGGTTTTGGCGAGCCTGGATCCGGCCATGAGCGAAGGAACCGCTGGAGAAATCCTGGCTTATCGCTCGACAAAAGTTATCAAGAACCAGGAGGACTTGAAGAAAATTCCCGGCATAGACCCAGATCTGGCCTTTCGCCTCAACAAGCTGGTGGGATATACCAGCTCGGTTTTTCGTGTGCGAGTCACCGTGAAGAGCGAAAACGTATCCCTCGAGCTGGAGGCCATGCTGGAGCGAAAGAGTCAAAAGGAAATCGTGGTGTCCTACTGGAGGGCGCGCTGAGTCTGTACAGCGTTGGCAGAGACTTTGGCACCACCGCCACCCGGGCGGTGTCGCTACTGCCTTGGTCAAAAGGCTCTCCCACCCCGCTGGATAAAGGCGGCAAGGGCATTGCTGTGGCCCCCAGCCACTGCTTTACCTACCGCAAAATCCGCCTGCCAGCCGCCAGTTCAAAGATTCACCACCGCATTGTCCAGGAAGAATTGACCTTCGGATTGCCTTTTCCGCTCCACCAGTGCAGCTGGGATTACTACAAACAAAGCGGACCCGAAGCCTTCGCCGTGGTGGCTCAGCTCTCGCGCTGGCAGGGCCTTCGTGCTCGCTGGGGCGTGGTGGCCGGGGTAGACCCTGAGCCCCTGTGTTACCTGCGGGTTGCCCTGAAAATGGGCATTCCCGACGCCCTGATCGTCGACTTTGGAGCCAGCCACACCACCTGGGTCAGCTTGATTGGAGGCCGCATCGAGTGGGTGCGCACGATGATGCGCGGCGGCCAGGCCATGTCCCAGGCCCTGGCCGATGACTCGCGCATTCCGCTGGCCGAAGCCGAGGAGCTCAAACGGCGACGCGGCACCGAGCTGCCTCAAGTCCAGTCGTTTCTCAGCGAATTGCTGGAGGAAGCTCTGATTGCCAAACCGCTGGCTCAACGGCGAGTTTTGCTCTGTGGCGGCGGCTCCAGTCTACCCGGCTTGCGGGCTTTCTTGCATACTCAACTGGGCGTCGAACCCGAGCCTTTCCCCCTGCCACCGCTGCTCAGCCCCCACGAACACGTATCTGCCTACGGGGCCGCACTGGCTGGCGTGCTGGGCCAGCAGCGGCTGCAGTTCCAATCGGGTAAAGCTCCGGTGCGCGAGGGCACGCCCAACCAGTGGCTGGCCATGGGTGCAACCGCTGCCGCGCTGTGGCTGGCCTCTACCGAACTGCGCTATCAGGGCGTCGTTCAGCAGCAACGCGACCTGCGGACGCAATTTCGCAAAGCCGCTGCCGACATGGGAGTTACTCTGCCACCCGGCCTCAAAACGTCGCTGGAGGCCCAGAAGTGGCTGGATGAACAGACCCGCTTCCGCGAAAGCGTGCGCCGCAGATCGGTGGGCTTTGTGGCCGACTCTCTGGGGCGTGCCGCCCAAGGACTGCGCGAGGTGGGCGACTGTCAGCTCTACAGCCTGACCTTTGACGACGGCAAAGTCGGCCTGGAAGGCGAGGCCTCGAGTCAACTCAAGGTGCAACAGCTGCGCCAAAAGTGGCAGCAGGTCTTCA
This sequence comes from uncultured Burkholderiales bacterium, assembly GCA_964649085.1. Lineage (GTDB taxonomy): Bacteria > Vulcanimicrobiota > Xenobia > Xenobiales > JADMJV01 > JADMJV01. Next base: position 60,188 of record CAZYPN010000028.1, read on the forward strand.
GTGATTTCAAGCAGATCAAAGTCCAGAAAACCGCGGGCACGAGCTTTCGCTTCGAATTTGAAGGAGGCTTGCCCAAGTGACGCTCTTTCAGCGCATCCTTTTGGGTTGTGTCATCGGCACTCTGCTGGTGGGCTTCCTGCGTGCCCGTAGCCTGTCCCAACTCGAGCAACAGGTCAAGGCCGAGCAGGCGGCACAGCGCCAGTTCCTGGCCAGTCTGAACCTGGCCGCTCAGGACAATCAGCCGCTTCCCCCCAATCCCAAACCCGACACGGCCGGCTGGCTGGCCGCCCATGCGTTGGCCGGCTTGGACCGCCGACTGATCAGCAACAGCCCCAGCTCCGGCGGAGCGGGCGCAGAGATCAAGCTGAAGAATCTCAAGCCCCAGGAAGTCGTCCAGTTGCTCACCAAGCTCACCCAGGTCAACCTGGTCATTCGTCGACTGGTGATGGCCGATCTGGGCAGCCGTTCCCTGTGGGAAGTTCAGTTGCTGATCGAGGTTCCCCGCCCGGAGGCTGAGAAACCTTGATACTGCGCTTCTTCGTCTTCCTGATGGTCATGCTGACCACGTTGGTGTGGCGCTTTCCCTACGACAAGGCGATCGCCGAGAGGGTGGCGCGGCTGGAGAACAGCACCCAGTGCCAGTTGACCTACACCCCGGTGTCGGCATCGATTCGCGGAGTGGAATGGAGTGACGTGCGACTGACCGCTCGGGGAGGCGTCCAGGCCGCCTTCGAGCAGGCAAAGCTGCGTCCCACCCTGCAGGGTCTCTCTTCCTATTTCAGGCAAAGCAACAAGGGGCAGGCGCGACTGAACCTCAATCAGCAAGGCCAGATTCAGGTCCGTATGGACCGCCTGACGGTGAACTCGGGATCTCCCGAGTTCGGCACCTTGTTGGCCACGGGCGACCTTTCCCACGACCTGGGGCGCAAGCTGGGCGAGGGAAATTTGCGACTCGAGCTGCCCGAGTTTAAGGCCCCACTGCCCGTTGCCGATTTGCAAATCGAGGTGGGCAGCAAGCTGTTCTGGCAAGACAAGGGCCAGGGCTATGAGCTGCGAGCCGAAGTCAATCTGGTAGGCGGACCCCAATTCCACGCCGAAGGCGTGCTGGGCCTGACTCCCCAACCGAATGGCCCCCACAGCCTGAGTGGTAGCCTGCAATTTCGCACACCCCTGCGGCGAGGCTCGTTGCGCCTCTTCGGAACCTGGAAACAACCTCAGTGGACGGTGGTGCCTCAACCATGAACAGACGGCTCATATGCGCCGGAGCTCTTTTCTGGCTCACCCTTCCCCTTGGAGGCTGGGCCCAACCGCCTCAGCCTGCGGGAAGCGGGGGTCCCCTGCTACGCACCCCAAAAACCCGGCAACTGACCTCGGGCCCGGTCAAGATGAATTACGAGAACATCGACATCAAGGTGTTGGCCAGGCTGGTTTCCGAAATCAGCGGACGCAATATTTTGCTCGATGAGCGAGTCAGCGGCAAGGTCACGCTGCTGTCCACCCGCGAAATGGACCGCGACGAAGTCTACCACCTTTTCGTGCTGGCCCTGGAACGCTACGGCTACGTGGTCAAGAAGAAGGGCAACTACGAAGTCGTTTTGCCGGTTGCCGACGCTCGCAAGCAGGCCCAATACCGGGCGCGCATCGGCGGCGGTCAGGAGCCGGTTCTGGGCCTCATTCTGCTAAAGAACGCCGACGTCACCCAAATGCAACAGGCCCTTCGCTCGCTGGTGTCCGACCAGAACATGCTGCAGGCCTATCAGCAGGGTAAGGCGCTGATTCTGATCGACAAGCCCTCGGTGATTTCCCGCGTGGCCGAACTGGCCCGACAACTCGACCGAGCCACTCCCAGCAGTCGAGTACAGGTCATCAAGTTGCAGTATGCCGAGTCGGACAAGCTGGCAGTGGTGATGCAGCAGGTGCTGACGCGCTCGCAAACCAACCCCGGAGACGCCCCCGCTCCCAAGGTGGGATCATTTGCCCCGGCCAACTCCCTGGTGGTGCAGGGCTCGGAAGAACAAATCGCCACTGCTCAGCGGCTGGCCAAAAGGCTCGACCAGCCGCGCTCGGCTCCCGACGAAATCGAGAAACCCCAGTTCTACGTTCATTTTCTCCAATATGCCAAAGCCGAGGACACCGCCAAGGTGCTCTCCGAACTGCTGGGCGAGAGCCGATCGGCCCAACAGAAAGAGCAATCGCTCGACCAGACCAACCTGAACCAGGGCAACAGCAACAACAACGCCCCCATTCGCGAGGACTATCCGCGCCTGGAAGGCAGCGTGCTGTATCCCGAGCGAAACACCGCGGGGGCAGACAACCAGCGCATCGCCTTCATTTCCTCCAAAGTGGCTTCGGACACCGAGACCAACTCGCTGGTGTTGTTCATGTCTCCCTCGGAGTATCAGAAGGTCGAAGAGTTGCTGGCCGAACTCGACGTTCCCCGTAAGCAGGTGCTGGTGCTGGGCATGGTCGCCGAAGTTTCGCTGAGCAAGGTGCTGCAAACCGGAGCCCGATTGCAAGTAGCCACGCCATCGGGCCTGCTCTCGTCCTTTCGCGGCGGCCTTACCGAAGAAGGTCTGCTTTCTGCACTGGCCTCGGGACAATTCACCATCGGCACGGTGGGCAGCGGCAACACACGCACCATCAATGTGGGCGGTCGAGATGTGCGGGTGCCAACCTTCTTCGCCTTCCTCGACACCTCGTTGAATACCAACGACTTCAACCTGATTTCCTCGCCGCGGGTGCTGACCTCGGACCACAAAGAGGGTGTCGTTGAAGTAGGCGACGTGGTGCCCTTTGCCACGGGAGCTCGCTTTGACAACTTTGGTCAGCCGCTGGTCACCTACGACTACAAAGATGTAGGCATCAAGTTGGCCTTCACCCCTCACGTCAGCCAGTCGGACACGCTGCGCATCGACCTCGAGCAGGAAGTTCAGGAGGTCACCGACTTCCTCAACCAGGACCTGGGTGGGTTCAGTTACGTCATTCCGCTGATCTCCAATCGCAGCGTCAAGACCCAGGTGACCCTCAAAGAAGGCGAAACGCTGCTGATCGGGGGTCTGATTTCCAAGCGCACCCTGGACACCGTCAGCAAGGTTCCCATCCTGGGGGACATCCCGCTGATCGACACCTTCTTCAAAGAAACCAACAAGGAGGAGCGCAAAACCACGCTGTTCATCGCGCTGACCCCCTATATCATTCAGCATCCCGACGAGATTTCGCGCCTCGATCGACCCTACGAGCAGTTCACCAAACAGGAAAGCAGCCCCCGCGACGGCCAGCACGAACCCCGTCCCACGGCCCCACGCCATCCTGTGTCTCAGCCCTATGGCGACAGCCCTCGGGCGCTGCCTCCCGAAGGTACGCTGGTGATTGAAGACCTGCAGATCACCCCGCCCGAGGCCACCGACAGCCTTCGTCAGGGGCGCGTGCGACTGAAGAACCGCAATGCCTTTGAAGTGGAAGTGGTTCTGCAGCAACTGATCACCAATCCGCTCGGAGAAGTCCAATCGTTGCGTTCTTCCCCTCAGCGCCTGCAACCCGGAGAGGAGCGCGAGGTGGTGATGCCGGCCTACCGCTTCCCCGCACGCCAGGGGAACTACACCTTCGATGTTTCGGCCTGGGTGGGCGATCAGCAGGTCAGTCGACTGCCGGCGCCCCGCAAGGTGCTGCTCAAGTGATTCCCGTCGAATTCTGGCAACGTCACCGGCTGCTGCCGATGGAGGACAGCCCCACGCGCATGCAGGTGGGCATCCTTCCCGAGACCCCGAGGGAACTGTTGGAAGACATTCGCCTGCAGCTGGGAAAAGACGTCAAGCCCGTGCTGCTCACGCGCGATCAGCTGGAAGATGGGCTGCGTCGGTTGGTCATCGACCAGTCCAACCAGGAACTGGCCGCCAACCCGCTGGACGTCAGCGAGGAAGAACAGTCGGTCGTCGACCTGCTGCGCGATGCCGGCGGCGCTCCCACCGTTCGGCTGGTGAACAATCTCTTTCTTCAGGCTCTCGACCTGCGGGCCTCGGACATTCACATCGAACCTTTTGAAAACGACACCATGGTGCGCGTCCGGGTAGACGGAGTGCTGCACGAATTGCGCAAGGTTCCGGCCAAACAACATGCCGAAATCACCGCCCGCCTGAAGGTGCTCAGTCGTCTCGACCTGGCCGAAAATCGCCGTCCCCAGGACGGTCGCCTGCAGGTGCGCAGCGGCAGTCGAGTGGTGGACGTGCGCCTTTCGATCGTGCCCACCCTCTACGGGGAACGACTGGTGATGCGCCTGCTGGAGAAAAATACCAAGCCACTGTCGCTCACCGAACTCGGCGCCCTCGAGCAAACCCAACAAGTGCTGCAGCAAGCGCTGCAACACACCTACGGGCTGATTCTGGTCACCGGACCTACCGGTTCGGGCAAAACCACCACCCTCTACACCCTGCTCGATCTGGTGCGTTCTCCCCAGAGCAACGTGCTGACGGTGGAAGATCCCGTGGAATACCGAATGTCCGGGGTAGGCCAGATCCAGGTGAACGAGCGCATCGGCCTTACCTTCGCCAGCGGTCTGCGCTCCATTTTGCGTCAGGACCCCGACATCGTCATGGTGGGTGAAATTCGCGACGTTGAAACCGCCAACATTGCGGTAAACGCCGCCCTTACCGGTCACCTGGTGCTCTCTACCCTGCACACCAACGATGCTCCCTCGGCCGCCACCCGACTGCTCGACCTGAAGGTGCCAGCCTTCTTGCTGTCCTCTTGCTTGCTGGGAGTGCTGGCCCAGCGATTGGTGCGCAGACTGTGTCCCCAGTGTTGTCGGCCCTATACTCCGGCGGCCAGCGATTGGGCCCGGCTGGGCTTGCAGCAGGCACCGGCGCAGTCGGACTGCCGGCTGCCGCAAGGTTGCGCCACCTGCTTTGAAACCGGTTTCCGTGGTCGTTTCAGCATCCACGAATGGATGCCGGTAACCCCCGACGTCAGTCGCGCCATTTCCCAGGAAGCCGATGCGAGGGTTCTGCGGGAACTGGCCCGCAAGGCGGGTATGGGAAGCCTGCTCGAAGACGCCGGCCGCAAAGTGCTCATGGGCTGGACCAGTCTGGATGAAGCCGCCCGCGCGGCCCGGGCGATGTAGCCGTGCCTCTCTACGAGTACCGCGCCCACGACACGGAAGGGCGAGAGAAACGCGGCCTGGTCGACGCCACCTCCTCATCGGCGGCCTACCAGAAACTTAAGGAGCAGGGGCTTTTCCCCAGTCGACTCGAGGAGAATTCAGGGTTTGGATCGCGGGGCATCGGTGACGAAAGTCTTTCCCATCTGGTTACCCAGCTGGCCTCGTTGCTGCGCTCGGGTATTCCCGTCGACGAAGCCCTCGAGTCGCTGGCCCTCAGTGAAGGGTCTCCCCAAATTCAGTCAGGGCTTCAACGAGTGCGCGTCCGCCTGCGCGAGGGTCAAACCCTGGCCGGATCGCTGGCTCAAGAGGAAATTTTTCCGGGTATGCTGGTGCGCATGGTGGAGGCCGGTGAAGAATCGGGCAAGCTCTCGCTGATCCTGCAGAAGTTTGCCGAATATTTGCAGCGCGACCTGCACAATCGTCAGGCCCTGGCTGGAGCCATGGCTTACCCGATCATCCTGGTCAGCCTCTCCATCCTGCTGCTCAGCGGTTTGCTCTATTTTCTTACCCCGGTGCTACGCGAGATGTATTCGTCGCTGGGCATTGACCCACCCATTTTCACACGGGTCATGCTGTGGGCCGGTCAATGGATGGTCGATTACGGCGCTTATGTTCTACCCGTGCTGATCCTCAGCGCCCTGGGGTTTTTTCGCTGGATTCCACTCGCCGTGCGCCAGGCCATTGTGCTGAGGCTGCCGCTGTGGGGCGACATGATGCTGGCCGCCATTCTGGAGCGCTGGACTCACACTCTGGGCATGCTTCACGGCGCCGGCGTTCCCCTGGTGCGGGCTCTGCAACTGAGTCGCGAAGTGCTGCAAGTTCCCAATCTTGAAGACGGGTTGCTGCAAATGGAACGAGCCGTCGAGCGCGGCGAGGGCATGGCCATCGCCTCCAGTCGGCTTGCCTGGATGCCGCCCCTGCTGCAGCAGTTTCTGCGCACCGGCGAGCGCACTGGCGACCTCGAAGGCATGCTCGAATCGGCTTCCACCTACTACGAACGCGAACTGGAGCGCCGAAGGGGTCTGGTGCTGCGATTCCTGGAACCGGCTCTGATCACCGGTCTGGGTGTGGTGGTGGGGCTGCTGGTGCTGGCCGTGCTGCTGCCGCTGTCGGACGTCAGCTCGCGACTGAATATCTGACCTCGGATTGAGTTCAGGCCAGCGCCGGCCCTACCAGCCGCTGGCAATGCAGCCAGCGAGCCAGGTTCAAACGGTCGCGCTGGCAACCCTCATCGAAGCACAGGCCAATTTCGGTGCCCTGCTCGGATGGCCGGGTCCATACGACCTTGCCGATCAGGTGAAGCATCTTCCTGGCCTCGAGCTTGAGATAGACGATCAGAGATCCGCCGGTTTCCACCGGCTCCTGAACCACCAGTCGCGCTCCGCTTTCGTTCAAATCACAGGCAAGACCAGGGCCAAAGGTGCTCCCCGAGCCCCGTGGTTTTACCTTGATAGGGTTGCGAAACGCAACCCGCCCTGCCGCACGACGGTCCATCCTGAAACAAGGATAGGACCAGGGGCTGAAAAACTCATGAAGCCGTTCCGTCGGGCTCGTCGGGCAGTTGCTGGCGAACTTCGTGCAGCAACTTCTGCATGCGCATCGCCTGGTCGAGCGTATCGTCGTAGACGAACAACAAAGCGGGCACGCGTTTGAGATGAACCTGACGGGTGACCTCGCGGCGCAAATACCCGGCCGCTCGGTTCAAGGCCTCGACCACCTCGGCCACGGGCTTGCCCATCACCGTCAGATAGAATTTCGCCTGCGACAGGTCGGGCGTCACCTGCACCGAGGTAATAGTGATCAGCGCACCCTCTACGGCCGGATCCTTGATGTGGCGCATAACATCGGTAACCACCTCCTGCAGGAGGTCGTTGACACGATGCATGCGCCGACTGCTGGCCACTAGAGTTCGTCTCGAACCGTGACTTCCGTGCGGTAAGCCTCGAGAATGTCACCTTCCTGAATATCGGGATAATTCAGGATAGACAGACCGCACTCAAAGCCCTCGGAGACTTCGCGAACGTCGTCCTTGAAGCGCTTCAGCGAATCGAGCTTGCCCTCGTGGATGACAATACCGTCGCGAACGAGGCGCACCTCGCTGTCGCGGGTCACCTTGCCCTCGACCACCATACAGCCAGCCACCTTGCCGACCTTGGTGAGCTTGAAGACCTGACGGACCTCCACTCGACCCAGAGCGACTTCGCTGATGTCGGGCGCCAGCAGCCCGGCCATGGCTTTGCGGACTTCCTCCAGCATGTGATAAATCACGCGATAAAGTCGAATTTCCACGCCGTCTTGTTCGGCCAGTCGCTTCACCGAGGCATCAGGTCGAACGTTGAAGCCCACGATCATCGCCTGGGAAGCGTTGGCCAGCATCACGTCAGACTCGCGGATAGCACCCACGGCGCTGTGCACGAGCACGATTTTGACTTCTTCGGTGGAGAGCCGCTCCAGACTGGCCATAATGGCCTCGAGCGATCCCTGACCGTCGGCCTTGACGATAACGCGGAACTCCTTGGTAGCGTTGTCGCCCGAAGAAGACAGGAAGTCCTCCAGGCTGGTCTTACCGCCCACGGCCCGAATACGGCTCATTCGCGATTTGTCGGCACGAGCTTCGGCCACCTGACGGGCCATCTTCTCGTCTTCCACCACCTGCATGTGGTCGCCCGCTTCGGGAATCTCGTTAAGACCGATGATCTCCGCCGGGTAACTCGGACCCGCCGACTTGATGTTCTTGCCATCGGCATCGCGCAGGCCGCGCACTCTTCCCCAGGTGCTGCCCACCACTACGGTGTCGCCCACCTTCAGGGTTCCGTTCTGCACCAGCACGGTGGCCACGGGGCCCACGCCTTTGTCCAGGCCGGCTTCGATGATACTGCCAAGGGCGCTACGATCCGGATTGGCCTTGAGGTTCTGCAGCTCGGCCACCAACTGGATCATCTCCAGCAGCTCGGTGATGCCTTCCTTTTTCAAGGCTGAAACGCTGACGGTAATGGTGTCGCCACCCCAGGCCTCGGGCACCAGCTCGTATTCGGTGAGCTGCTGCAAAACCCGATCGGGATTGGCATTGGGCTTGTCGATCTTGTTCACGGCCACGATGATCGGCACTTTGGCAGCCTTGGCGTGATTGATGGCCTCGATGGTCTGAGGCATCACCCCGTCATCGGCAGCCACCACCAGCACCGCCACGTCGGTCACCTGGGCGCCACGAGCACGCATTTGAGTAAAGGCTTCGTGACCCGGGGTATCGATGAAGGTGGTGACATTGCCCCCGTGCTTCACGGTGTAAGCACCGATACGCTGGGTGATACCGCCGGCTTCGCTAGCCGTAACATTGGCGCTGCGGATGGCGTCGAGCAGACTGGTTTTGCCATGGTCGACGTGACCGAGCACGGTAACTACGGGCGGACGACCGAGCAACTCGGAAGAGTCTTCGCTTTCCACCAGCTCGAGGTCGGGCAATTCGTCTACCGACTCTTCCACAATGAACCCGTAGTTCTCGGCCAGCCGAGCGGCAGTGGCATAGTCGAGGGCCTGATTGATGGAGACCATTTGACCCTCGCGGATCAGGCTCTTGATCACTTCTCCGGCCGGAATCGAAAGGCGACTGGCCAGGTCGGCAACCGAGATCAACTCGGGCAACTCCAGGCGCTTTTCCGTTTCTACCCGCACAGCGCGATGCTCGGGGCGGCGATGACGACCACCACCACCTCGACGATTGGGGGCCTTCTGGTGGGTAAGCCCAGGGGCCACGGCCATGCCGGGCTTGACGGGCTTTTTCGGCCCACGGGAAGGGCTGATTTCTCGGGTTTTCGGACCGGCGGGCTTGTTGAAGCCCGGGCGCGCATCGCGAAACTCTTGGGCCGGCGGGGCCGTTGCCGGTGGAGGAGTGGGCGCCGCAGGCGGAGCCACCGGCGCTCCTCGATACTCGGCCGTCACCTGCTGCTCGGGCGGAACATAGCGAGAGCGGTCTGCGACCGCCACTTCGGCGGCGGCTGCCGGAGCCGTAACTTCAGCCGCTACCACCGGGGCGGGTTCGGGCTCATTGGTCACTTCCGGCACCACTACGGGAGCCGGTTCAACCACGGGCGGAGCCACCGGCTCTTGAATGGCCTGCTTGGCTTCCTGGGCCGACTCCACCGTCTCGCCGAGTAGCTTGCGGCGATGCCGGTCAAGCAGCGCTTCTTTCTCGGCCGAAGTGGCCCGACTGGCGATGCGAACCACGCGATCGGCGGGCTTCACCACCCGAACGTTGGGCCGGGACGGCGCCGCGGCGGGCTTCTTCTGTTCCTCAACCTTGACAGGGGGGGGAGGCACTTCTTTGCGCGCCTGGTCCATATGGGGGGCTACCACCTCTCGGATCTTTTTCACTGCATCATCCGACAAAGTGTTAGACGCCGTCTTGACATCGTATCCCATATCTCTGAGGATCTTGATCAGCGGTTTGCTGTCGTCCATTCCGAGCTCACGCGCTAGCTCGTAGACCCTAACCTTCATTCCGTTCGTCATCGCCACTCTCCCTGGACGCCATGATCCACTCCAGCACTGCCGGCTGAAACTTGTCCAGCCACTGCCGCCGCAGGCGTCTCTCCTTTTGCATTCTCTGCAAGCAATCCCCGGTTCGGCAAAAGTAGATCCCCTTGCCGGGGCTTCTTCCCTCTGGATTGGGAAGATAGCTCCCATCCGGCTTGGACTTGACGAGCCTCAACAGCTGAGTTCGCGGTTTGAGTTCTCGACAAATCAAGCACAGGCGGACGGGATCCCTAATCTGTACCTCCGCGGTTTTTAGATTTCTTCTTGGCGCCGGGGGTCTCATCGCGGTCAGCGAAGCTGCTCTTCCCAAGCACATGAACGGCGGAGAACGCCTCTTTCGGGTCAACCCCTACCGGAGCACTCTCGAAGCCTTCTTCGTCGACCTCTTCAAGATCTTCGATTTCGAAGTAGTCGGGCGAAACGGTGGTCATATCGATGACCTCCTCTTCCTCCACCACCACAACCGGTGCGGGAACCGCAGCGGGCTTGGGCGCAGGAGCTTCGACTTTGGGACGGGCAGCGGCAGCGGCGGCCTCTTTGGCAGCAGCCTGAGCCGCCTGTAGAGCGCGTTGCTTCTCACGGGCTTCGCGAATTTTGGCTTCTTGTTCAGAAAACTCACGAGCCTGCGACTCGCTCTTGATATCGATCTTCCAACCGGTGAGTCGAGCCGCCAGTCGCGCGTTCTGACCCTCTTTACCGATGGCCAGCGAAAGCTGGCTGTCCGGCACCACCACGAAGGCCAGGCGCTCTTCTTCATAGAGCGTCACGCGCAAAACGCGAGCCGGCTGCAGGCTGTTCGCCACCAGCGTAATCGGGTCGTCGGACCAGGGAATCACGTCGATTTTCTCGCCGCGCAGTTCGTCGACGACAGCCTGAACCCGGCTGCCCTTCGGCCCCACGCAGGCGCCCACCGGATCGACCGCGCTATCTAGCGACTTCACGGCGATCTTGGAGCGAAAGCCAGCTTCACGAACCACGGCCTTCACCTGGATGATCCCTTGACGAATTTCGGGGACCTCCATCTTGAACAGCTCGACCAGAAAACCAGGCTGGGCCCGCGAGAGCACCACCTGCGGCCCGCGCACCGAAGTTTTCACTTCCATCACGTAGGCACGGATCCGGTCGCCCTGGCGGAACCACTCGTTGTGGGCCTGCTCATGGGGAGGAATGACCCCTTCGGCACGGCCGAGATCGACCAGCAGGCTGCGATGCTCGTAACGCTGGGCAACGCCGCTGATCAGCTCGCCTTCGCGTTTGACATATTCGCCATAGACGATCTCTCGCTCGGCCTCACGGATGCGCTGGGTGATTACCTGTTTGGCCGTCTGGGCGGCAATCCGCCCGAAGGTATCGTTAGGAACCTCGATGTCGATTTCCATCCCGATATCGGCCTCGGGAGAATACTCCTGAGCCTCTTCCAGAGACATCTCGCAGCCCGGCTCTTCAACCTCGGGCACCACCAGCTTTCGTTGCCAGATATGCAGTTCGCCACTGGCCCGATCGATTTCGATGATCACGTTTTGATTGGGACCGAAGTTGCGCTTGTAGGCAGCCACCAATGCATCTTCAATCGCTTGAAGCAGCATATCCATCGGGATGTTTCGCTCCCGCTCAATCTGCTTCAACGCGCTCAAAAAGTCGGTATTCATCTCTTCGCGCCTCCAGGTCCCGCCCCGGGAAAAGTTTCGCCCAAAAAGCTAGATGCGAAAGAGTCACCCCTTTCGCATCAGCGCTAGGTCAGCCGCAGACTTACATAGTCCGCCCTTTGAGCCCGGTTACTATATCATGACCTCTTTCAGCATGCAACCTTAAACGGGCTCTTCCACAACCTCGCGCAAACGCACAGGCATCACCACATATTTGTAGTCCTGCTGACCATAGGGACGCAGTACCGAACTGCGGGCATCATCCTGCAAATCGAGGTCCACCTCCTCAGCATCGAGCGCCTGAAGGGCCTCCACAAGATACTTGCCGTTAAAGGCGATCTTCAGTGGCTCGCCCTCATAGACGACGGCCACTTCTTCCTGGGCCACGCCGACGTCCGGGGTGTTGGCCGAGAGCATCAGCACATCACCGTCAAAGTCGAGCACAATGAGGTTGGGAGACTGTTTCTCCTGAGCCACGATCAGCATGCGTTGCAGTGCTCCTAAAAGGCTTTCACGGCCGATGCGAGCAAAGCGCTGAAACTCTTTGGGCAAAACTCGCCGATAGTCGGGAAATACGCCCTCTAACAGGCGTGAATGCATGGTGACCGAGCTGAGAGAACAATAGAACTGGCCCTGGGCCAGGCTAAAGCACACCGGTTCATCGACATCGCCAAGCAGCCGCGAAAGTTCTTGCATCGCCCGCCCGGGCACGATGGCCTGCACCTGAAGCCCTTCGGGGTTGTCCACAGCCAGTTCCTGATAGGCCATCCGGCGTCCATCGGTGGCCACCAGGGTCAGGGTCGAGCCATCGATATGTGTGTAAATACCGGTCATCGTTGCTTTCGACTCGTCACTGCTGGCAGTGGCGATGGCCACCCGCCGAATCGCCGAGCGAAAGGTGCGCTGGGGTACGCACACCTGGGGCAGTTCACCAGGCTGGGGGATGCCCGGAAATTCTTCGGCCGGCAAGGTCGAGATGTCGAACTTGCTGCGCCCGCAGCTCAAATGCAAACGGCCTTCCGAGGTCGCCTTGAGCCGCACCGGGGCGCCCGGCAGTTTGCCGACGATTTCGCCCAGCAATCGAGCCGGGCAGGCAACCGAACCCGAGTCCAGCACAGAAGCCGACTGGGAAATGACCACGCCGAAGTCGAGGTCGGTGGCGGTGCATCGCAGCGTCTCACCTTGAGCCTCGAAGAGGACGTGGCTGAGAATGGGTAGCGGACTTCTTTGATTGATGGCTCGTCCCACCACCCCCAGCGCCTGCACCAACAAATTCTTTTCACATTCGAGTTCCATGAGTACCTCCATGTAGATTGATCAGATCATCATCATCGTAATAGGGGGTGGGGAAGCTGGGGATAACTCCGGCAAAGGCCCAAAGTAGCGTCCTTTGCCCCCGATTCGAAGCTGTGGATTTCCTGTGCACGACCTGGTGACGATGTACCCCAGGCTGTGCATAGTGTGCATGATTGGGGAAAGATTGAACAGTTACCCGAGTCAGAGTCGAGTACTTTTCAACAGGTTGAGGCGTTATCCCCAGCCTGTATGGCGTTGAAGAGCGGTACATGCGAAAGACCGGGGCACTTCGAGTGCCCCGGTAGAAAGCGGTCATGGGCATGGCTTCAGCGCTGGTAGCCCCGCAAACGGGCCTGGATATTTTCCAGACTGGTGCGGATGTAGTGATCTTCCAGCGTGGCCTCCACCTTCCGACAGGCATGGATGACGGTCGTGTGATCTTTGCCTCCGAACTGGTTTCCGATCTCGGGGTAGGAAGCCCCGGTGATCTCTTTGCACAGATACATCGCCACCTGCCGAGGGCGCACGATTCGCTGGTCGCGACGCGTGCCGATCAGGTCTCGGGGGGAGATGCTGAAGTATTCGCAGACGATCTCCTGGATTCGTTGGATGTCGATTCCTTGAGTGCCGGCTTCAGGAAGAATGCCGGTCAGTGCCTCTTGGGCCAGCTCGGCCGTGATATTCTTCTTCTTCAACGAGGCACAGGCCAGCAGCCGAGTCAGTGCGCCTTCAAGCTCGCGAATGTTGGAGGAGATTTTTTCCGCCAACAGGTTCAAGACTGGAATCGGCACAAAGACCTTCGATTGTTCGGCCTTCTTCTTTAGAATCGCAACCCGCGTCTCAAAGTCGGGGGGCTGGATGTCGGCGATCATCCCCCACTCGAAACGGCTGCGGAGACGGTCCTCAAGGGTTGGAATTTGCTTGGGGGGGCGATCGCTGGAGATCACGATTTGCTTGTTGGCCCCGTGGAGCTCGTTAAAGGTATGGAAGAACTCCTCTTGAGTTCGTTCTTTGTTGGCCAGGAACTGGATATCGTCGACGAGCAGCACATCCAGATTGCGGTAGTTGCGTCGGAAGCGGTTCATCTTGGCTTCGCCAATCGAGTCGATCATCTCGTTCGTAAAGCGTTCTGCCGACATGTAGACCACTCGGGCTTTCTTTCGTTGGCGGACGACTTCGTGGCCGATGGCATGCATCAGGTGGGTTTTCCCCAGTCCGACTCCGCCATAGAGAAAAAGAGGATTGTAAGCCCGGGCCGGACTTTCGGCCACGGCCATCGCGGCCGCTGCCGCCAGGTTGTTGGAACCACCACGAATGAAGCTCTGGAACGTGTAACGAGGATTGAGGCTGGCTTCGCGCAGGTCCAATCCAACTTCGCCCAGGTCTCCCAGTGACTCCGCCGCCGGTTCGTCGGCCATCGGCGCTTCGATGTCCAGCGACACAAACTCCAGGGAAAATCGTCGACCGGTCAGTTGGCCCAGAACCTCCAGGACAACCTCACGACACTGTTTTCGGTTGAGGAAGTCTCGTGAGAAATGTCCGGCGACGCCAACCTGGAGCTGGTTACCCCGCAATGAGAGGATTCGCGAGCCTTCAAGGGCCGATCGCGTGGGCGAATCGAGGAGATCGTTGAGTCGCTGGAGGCATCGTTCCCAGATGCCCGCCTCGACAAGATCTCCCGTGTGTACGGATGATTCAAGCATGGAGTTCTTTGGTTCCTGATCGTTAGATTGCCGCATCGTATCTATGTTTGCGTACAACTCTTCAGATTGCTCTGATGAGGAGAATCGGTTTCGGATGAGAGAATAGGGACTCCTACCGAAAAGATCTCGAATAGAAATCCACATTATCCACAACTTTTCCACAGGCAGAACAAACTATCGGTGGATAGATGCCAGGTACTGATCCAGTAAACCCCGGAGACTCTTGCCTCGGTGAGAGACGGCGTGCTTTTCCGAGGCGCTGAGTTCGGCCATGGTGCGGTTGCCGCTGCCTACCAGAAAGATGGGATCGTAGCCGAAACCCTGTTGGCCACGGGGAGAATCGGCGATGCGGCCCTCGCAGCTTTCTTCGCAGTACCACTCTTGTGACGTGCCCGGGTCGAAGATCAGGCTACAACAGCGAAAACGGGCACTGCGCTGGGGCTCGGGCAAGCCCTTCAGGCGTTCGAGCACGAGCAGGATCTTTTGCGAGTGCGGCAGGTCCTCACCGCCAAAGCGGGCCGAGTACAGGCCGGGGGCGCCGTCCAGAGCATCGACCTCGAGACCCGAGTCATCGGAAAGCGCGATAAGGCCCAACTGCTTTCCGTAGTAATGAGCCTTGAGGCGAGCGTTGGCCAGATAGTCGTGGCCGGTTTCCTCGGGGATGTCCAGCGCAGGGAAATCGCGCAGGTCGGTCAGTTCCACCGGATAGTCGCAGAGAATCTGGCGGATTTCCTCCACTTTGTGGGCATTTGCAGTAGCGACGAGGAGCTTCACGCGTCGGCTTTGGAAAGATGGTTGATCTCGGTCCAGCGTTCGTCGATCTGCCACTGGAGCGTCTTGATTTCCTGGCAGAAGCCTACCAACTCGGGATCGCCCAACTTGTTCTGAGAATACAGCTCGTAGACCCGATGGGCCAGTTCGCGCATCTTCTGGTCTTTCTGCTCGCGCATCTCCTGAACATCCATCTTGAGGCGGGAGATCCTCAACATACGCTCTGAACTGCGGATAGCTGCGTCGCGACCCTTTTGCACAGTTTTTCCGGCGCCCTTCAGCGAGTCGCCCAACATTTCAAAAAATCCCATGCAGTCAGTTTCGATCTCCCTCAGGACAACCCTTCGCGCAAACACTGGTGAAAGTAGTCGAGGTCGGCCTGAGTATGCACGAGACTCAGTCCGGCGGCGTCAAGGCAAGAGGGGGGCAGGTAGATACCTCGGTCGAGCAGGTGGTGGAACAGCTGCGAGAAGCGCTCCAGGTCTACCAGTTCCAGGTCGTGGTGACTCTCGATGGGATGGGGTGCAAAGTAGAATCCGAACATGCCCGGGAAAGCCACCACCTGTAGCTGAGAATCCAGTTGCCGCAGGGGCTTTACCAGGTAGTCGGTCAGCTCGGCCAGGTGCTCATAGGTTCCCGGCTGAGCCAGATAGTTCAAATTGGCAAGGGCACAGCGAACCGTTAGAGGGTTGCCACAAAAGGTGCCGGCCTGGTAAATGCTGCCCAGTGGTGCCACCTGTTCCATCCAGCGGCGCTGGCCCCCGTAAGCCCCTACGGGCATGCCCCCCGCCAGAGCCTTACCCAGGCACGTCAGGTCGGGTTGTACCTGGAAAAGCTGTTGGGCCCCTCCACGCGCCACCCGGCAACCGCTCAGGACCTCATCAAAGATGAGTAGAACCTGATGCTGGTCGCAAAGCTGCCGCAGGCCGGGAAGAAATTCGGCTTTAGGGGCCACCACGCCCATGCTGCCAGGAATCGGTTCCACGATGATCGCCGCTACTTCTTGGGGGTGCTGCTCCAGCAACCGGCTTACGCTATCGAGGTCGTTAAAGGTGGCCACCAGGGTTTCTGCCGCGCTGCCTGGTGACGCGCCCAATGCCAGCGGTCCGCCCAGTTCACGGGCTTCCAGACCGGCCGAGTCGAGGCACTCCACATGCCCGTGGTAACAGCCTTCGAACTTGAGAATACGAGGTCGTCGAGTGCATCCTCGAGCCACTCGCAGTGCGCTGGCTACGGCTTCGGCCCCCGAATTGACGAGTCGCACCTGCTCCATGCTGGGGTAGGCCTCGTACAGGGCTTCGGCCAACCGACCTTCCCAGGGGGTAGAGGCTCCGAATACGGTGCCGTCTTCCAGTGCCTCCAGAGCGGCCTGGCGGATCACCGGATGAGAGTGCCCCAACATCAACGGCCCCCAGGCACAGCAGAGGTCGAGGTAGCGTCGGTCCTCTACGTCCCAGATCCAGGCCCCCTGACCCCGACGCAACACCGGGGGTGTGCCACCTACAGCCTGAAAAGCTCGAAAGGGACTGTTGACCCCCCCGGGAATTCGTTGGCACAGTTGCTGGAAAAGGGCAAGATTTGACATGGGGTGCTGTTAGACAGCCAACCCGAGCAGCCTTTCTTGGGGGGAAATCGCAGCTTAAAACGAAGATCCGCAGGCTGGAGGTTGGAATTCCCAAGTTCATCTATGAAGCCGTCGATTCCAAGGGTCGCTTCGTTCAGGGAGAGGTCGACGCCCCTAATATCGACGCGGTAGTCCAGGACCTGCGCAAGGTCCGCTACACCATTACCCATATCAAGGAACGCCCGATGGGCACCGGCCTGGTGCTGGCCATGCTCGATCGACTTCAATCGGTGTCGATCTATGCACTGGCCGTTTTTACTCGTCAGCTCTCCACCTTGCTGAGGTCGGGCGTGCCCATGGCACGGGCATTTGACGCGCTGATCGAGCAGTCGATCGATCCCAAGCTCACCCGCGCCGTTCGTAACGTCACCAAAGACATCAAAGAGGGTGTGCCTCTGGCCCGGGCCATGATGAAGCAAAATCATGTGTTCAACCCGATTTACGTGAGCATGGTGAGAGCCGGCGAGATCTCGGGAGCGATGGACGAGATTCTGGACCGACTGGCTGGCTATTTGGAACGCGAGTTTGCGTTGCGCAAGAAGATCAGTTCGGCCACCACCTATCCGCTCTTCGTGTTTGTGATCAGTTGCGTGGTGACGGGTCTGATGACCAATGTGGTGTTCCCGATCTTCATCGAGCTGTTTCGGGGCATCAACGTCAACCTGCCCTGGACTACCCGGGCCCTGATCACCATCACCCATCTGTGCCGCAACCCGGCGGTGGTGTTGCCGATCTTGGGTGGGCTGACGGTGGGATTTTTTGGGGTGCGCAACTATATTCGCACGCCGTTGGGGCAGCGCCAGTGGAGCTGGCTGCAGCTCGAACTTCCTCTCTTTGGCAGTGTCTTCCACAAAGTGGCTCTGACTCGATTCTGCCGAACCCTCTCCACCATGCTCGACGGGGGTATCCCGATGCTGCACGCCCTGAAAACCACCGGCTACGCGATGGACAATGCCTTGATGGCCGACCTCATTCAGGACATCGCCCAGAACATGAAGACCGGTGTGGCGCTATCGATGCCGATGGAGGACTATCGCCAGTTTCCCCCCCTGCTTGTGCAAATGGTCAAAATCGGAGAAGAGAGCGGCGAGCTTTCGACGATGCTGCGCAAGCTCGGAGAGTACTACGATGCCGAAGTTGAGGCTCAGTTAGACGCCATTGTGGCAGTCATCGAGCCGGTGATGATCGGATTTATGGGAATTCTGGTAGGATTTGTATTGTTGGCGGTGTTCACCCCCGTCTACAGTCTGGTCCAGCAGTTCTGAAGGGAGTCTTGGGAATGGGTCGTTGGCTCTGGTTGTTCCTCCTGTTGGCGATGCCCCTGGTCGGCCAGGCGGCCATTGTTCCCGACGCCTCGGTGGTGCAGACTGACCCCGATGCCCCGCGATTGCCGCCCGACAAGGCCCCCCGCTCTCGTCCGGCGGCGGCCACGACGCCTGTACCGCGGGCCACACCCGCTCCTGGGCCCCGCCCCACGCCTGCGGCGAGTAAGGCTCCGCGACCGGTTCCAGCTGCGGCCTCGGCCGGCCAGAACGGTCGCGCCTTTGGTGACCGCGAGGCGGCCCAGGCTCCGGGCGACACCCGAGCCCTGCTGCCGCTGGCCCCAACGCCGATATCGCGAGCCAGTTCCATGCCGCTCTGGATCAGTGTGGTTGTCTTTCTCATCATTGCCCTGGCCGGGTCGTGGCTGGCCCAACAGCGCAGCGGGGAGTGACTCCGGCGAGTTGTCCGCGTTGCGGTAAGCTGTTTCCGCCCGGTATCGGCAGGTGCGGCATTGACGGTGCCCTGTTGCAACGTCTTGAATGCACAGTTTGCCGAGGCGGACTGACCCCGCGAGATCGATTCTGCGGCCACTGCGGTGTCGATTTGCAACGACAACCGTCCCGCCGTCGCTCGCTAGACCTGCAGCTCGCCCCCTGGTGGCGTGCTTTGGGCGCCTGGGTGTTCGATGGTCTGATCGGCTACCTGACCCTCAGCTGGCTGGCTGCTCTCAGCCAACCCATCACTCTGGGTCTGGCCCTTCTCAGTGTGCCCTTCTGGGTAGCCTGGCTGGAAGTTGGCGGCGGAGCCAGCCCTGGTCAGGAGATTTTTTCACTTCGACGTCTCGATCTCGAGGGCCATCCGGTGACCACTCGCTGGCCTTGGAGACGCGCTACCGGTTTATTCCGGGTGTGAACTGAGGTGCTGTTCCAGGCCTTCTTGCTTAGCTGGGTTCCCGGCCTTTTCTGGTTGCTGTATGTGGAGTCGCGCGCGCCTCGTCGTTCCAGCCTCTGGCGTATTGCGCTTACGTTTCTGGCCGGCGGGCTTTCGGTTTCGCTGGTCTTTGCCTTCCACCACCTGTTGGATCAGGCCGGCTGGGGTATGCTGGGCCAGGTGCCCACCACGCCGCTGGCTGCAGCTGGCTATTTCGTGGTGTTGGTGGGACTGTTGGAAGAGAGTTGCAAGTTGCTGGCCTGTGCACTGGTCTGTCTGCCCAGGGCCGACTTTCGCGAGTCCTGGGACGGGGTGTGTTGTGCCAGTTCGGTGGCTCTGGGTTTTGCTACGGTTGAGAACTTCAAATACGTGGTTGAAACCGGACAGCCGACGGTGCTGATCGGGCGATTCCTGCTTTCAACTTTCGCCCATGTCGTCATGTCGGGCCTTTGGGGCTACGCCCTGGGATGGTGGCGCTCGGGCTCGCTCCGTTCGATGGGAGTCATTCTGGGGGCTCTCGGCTGGGCAGCTTTTCTACACGGCGCCTACGATTGGTTCTTGTGGGTGGGGCTCTGGCCCGGAGCTCTGCTGGTGTACGCTGGTTTGATTACGCTATTTCGTCATCGACTGCAGGAAAGCTACTTCGCCAGTCAGCAGCGCTGGCGCAGCAGCGAGCAGGTAAGGGAATGCCAGCAATGCCGTGGACTCTCTCGAGCGGAATACTACTGCTGTTCTCAATGCGGGGGCCGAGAATTGAGCGAGGCGCGGGTCTGTCTGGCATGCCTGGCCCCCTGTCAGAGCCAGCAAGAGCAGTGCACCCAGTGCTCCAGGACCTTTCTCTGATCAGCGTGGCAGCGTTTCCTGGATGATTTCGGGCATGTCCTTCTTTTCTTCCAGGGTGGGAGCAGCCGTAACTCGATTGCGGCCGTTGCGCTTGGACACGTAGAGGGCATCGTCGGCAGCTTTGGCCAGGTCCTTTTTGTTGGTTGCGTCGGTGGGATAACAGGCCAGCCCGATGGAGGAAGTCACCTGTACGGCGTGGGCTGCAAAGCGCAGCTGAAAGGTTTCTCGGATTCGCTCGCAGGTCTTGATGGCTTCCTCTTTCGGGACGTCTTTGAGGATCAGGGCAAACTCGTCACCACCGTAGCGGCAGACGATGTCGGTATTGCGCACCTTGTCTTTCAGCAGCGCCGCAATCTCCTGAAGCAAGGCGTCACCCGCGGGGTGACCCAGGGTGTCGTTGAACGACTTGAAGTGGTCGGTGTCGACCATCACCAGGCAGATGGGCTTGCGATAGCGGTCGGCCCAGGCGATTTCCTCGGTGAGACGCACCTGGAAAAAGCGGTGCAGATAGAGGCCTGTGAGACCATCGGTGAAGGCCATTTGCTGGGTTTGCTCGTACAGGCGCGAGTTCTTTACTGCGATCGAGGCCTGATAGGATACGGTTTCGACCAGGCTGCGATGCTCGTCCGTAAATGAATTCTCTTTGGCCGCACCGACGTAGAGGCAGCCCAAGATTTCGTCTTCGGCTTTGAGCGGGGCCACGATGACCGAGCGCTCGTTGTTGATGAAGTTTTGCAGCGGGTAGTTTTCGCTGTCGGTGACCAGAATGGTGCGGTTCTGCTCGGTAGCCTTGCCGAGGATGCCCTCGTCGTTGCGAACGACCAGGCTGCGCACAAAGTCGGAGTAGGGGCTGGAAATATACTCGGCCTTGAGCAGGTGGCCATCGCTTCCAGACATGCCGAATACGATGACGCTCTGGCTGCCGGGAACCATCTGGCGCAGGTTTTCTGCCACGACCTTAAAGGTGTTTTCGATTTTCAGCGACGACCCGATGGCCTGACCGAGTTTCTGCAAACCGTTGAGCTGGTGGTTCTTGGCTTCAACGGCCTCGCGAATCTGGCGCTCTGACTGGAAATCCTTCTCTTTCATCTCGAACAGCAGAGCCGTCTTGATAGAAGGTGCGGCAAAGGCGGCAAGCATTTTCAGCTTTTCCAGGTGCTCTTCGCGGTGGGTTTTGGGATTTACCGAGCCGAGGTAGATGATGCCCACGTTCTCTTTGCTGACCATCAGGGGCACCACGAGCACCGAACGCTCGTCCTTGAAGATGCGCTGTTCCGAGGTTGAAGGGCTGACCTCGTTGTTCATGTAGGGCCGTGGATCCCGCAGAACCTGCAGAATGAAAGGTTCTTGCAGTTGCAGCAGGCCGGACATGCCGAGGACTTCCTGGTAGGGCGTGTCGGGAAGCTTGGGCTCTAGATTGCCGCCCGGCTTGGAAAGGAAAATGACGCAGGACTGATAGGGGATGCGCAGGCGACGAATCATCGACACCACCAGGTTGATGGTTTCGTCGATGTTGGTTGAAGTTCCCAGAGAGCGGGCCAGATCGTAAATGGTATCCAGTTCCTGGGTTTTGCGCTTGACGTCGTCGACCAGGTTGTCCCGCTCTTCTTTGCGCTGTTGGCCCTCGAATTCCAGCTTGCGCAGGCGATTGGTGAGCTCTTCCTGATTCTCCATGGCCAGTTCATCGATGGAGCCCTTGACCGAGCCCTTGATGGCCAGTGCCAGCGGAATGCCGAGAATGCCGGCCACCGCCAGCGGCACCCAGGCACTGCCCGCGGACGTGGATGTGGAAGCACGCGCCAGGCCGTCGGCCAGAGAGCCCAGCACAATCAGCCCGGGAAGCACCAGACGATTATGCCGACCGATGTTTTCCCAGGTCTGGACATCGTTGTCGTCGGCCGAGTTCATCAGTGAACTCACCAGCGTCAGGTCGAGAATCAGGTAGGTGAAGGCACCGGCTACGGCGGGCACGGCTCGCACCAGCAGTTCGGGCAGCGGCAGGAAACGACAGCCCACCAGCACCCCGCCTACGGCGATCCAGCGAAGCCCGTTGCAGCCCCAGTAGGCCATCGACTGGCGAGGCGAAGAGTTGAAGAGTTGTCCCAACATGCTGAGCATCAGCACGGTGGCTCCCGCACCCCAGGCCCCGGCGGCCTGCAGGGCCGGGGCCAACCCGGGCTTGAAGGGCAGGGCGACATCGGCGTCGAGGGTGACCAGCACAGCCAGGAAGAAGCTCAAATTGATGTAGCCGAAGTGGCTCAGTTCGCCAGATACATAGTGAACGAGAGTTCCGAGAATGGCTGCAGCCAGCAGCGGGAACGCAGCTTCGGGCATAGCAAAGCAGACAGCCACCAGGGCAAACCCAATGACCGCCACAAGGAGAGCCGGGCCGGCTAACCAGGCGGGACTGTCTCTATCCGAATCGCTCACTCAGTACTCGGTTTCATCGAAATCCTGGGGACGTTCCCCTCGACAGGTTCCCTTCGCCAGGATCAATTCCCTTCCAGGCGCGGGGCGGCTCAGTTGTGGCCCTGACGCAGCCAGCTAATGGCTTCTCCCAAGGATCGAACCCGCACGACCTGCATGCCCTTCAAGGCAGGGTCGGTCGGGGCGGTTTCAGTACTCTCGGCGGGGATCAGGAATACCTGGGCGTCGGCCCTGGCGGCGCTGAAGAACTTCTGGCGGAGCCCCTGCACGGCCGTGATGGAACCGTCGGCGGCCAGGCCCCCGGTGGCGGCGATTTTCCGTCCTTGTCGCAGGTTGACTCGCAGGAGTCGTTCGCACAGATCGAGTGCCAGACTGAGGTTGGACGAGTTGCCCTGATAGCTGCCCGACTTGAAAAAGATGCGGGGCAGCTGGCTATCGTCCCATCGTGAGGAGAGGAAGGTTCCCAGGCTGGGCCCTTTGTCGCCTTGCAAAGGCCGGATGGTATATCGGCGGATGGCTTGTTCTGGTGACTTCAGCTCGATCTCCAGCCGGGCATTCTGCTCGTGGGCCTGCAGAAGGTATCGAACCTGGCGGATCTCTCGGACGCGCACACCCTGTATGCTGACCAGCTGGTCGCCCGGTTCGGCCAGCCCGTGCAGGGGGCTGTTGGGGGTCAGGTCGAGCACGTGAACGGCCGGCAACAGTTCGATGCCGCAGGTGTGGTAGACCACCTGACGCAGCAATTCGTGGTTCTCTTCTTCACCGTGGCTCAGGGCATGAAGGCTGGTGGGGGTGGGAGGTTGGCGCTCGATAGCCCAATCCGGTTGAATCAAGGCTCGCAACCACCACCATGCCGTGGCCGGTCGCTGGTAGACGGTGGTGATGAAGAACTCTCCCGGATCGGCCGGCCGTTCGTAGTCGTCGACCCATACCTGGTCGCGGGTGGGGATGGGCGGACCGGGCAGCTGCACCAGATAGTGAGGAATGGGAAGCCAGGCCACGACCCCCACGCACAAGCCGAGCAGCAAACCCCGCAAAATGGAGCGTGACTCGCCTTTCAGGAAAGCTCCCCGCTGCGAAGCGATTCCTGCCCCTTCTTGATGATGCTGAGAACCTTGGATAGTTCCCCCTCCATGCCATTGAGCACCTTGAGCGCGTAACGTTCGGCATCCTGGCGAGTTTCCTGGGCGTATTGCAGCGCCTCCTGGCGAATTCTGCGGGCTTCTTCACGAGCCTGCTGGAGCACCAGCTCGGCCTCTCGGCGGGCTCGGGATACGATTTCTTCCTTGCTGACGAGGCGGTGGACCTCTTCCTCGGCGGCTCGAAGAATTTCGCGGCTTTTGCTTTGGGCATCGCGCACCACCCTGCCGGCCTCGCTGCTCGACTCGGCAGCGATGCGCTCGGTCTCGCGGGTCAGCCAGCGGGCCTGTTTGAATTCTTCGGGTAAGGACTGACGGGTGCGCTCCAAGATGCGCAGCAGCCGCTCGCGGTCGACCACCGACTTTTCTTGCAGCGGCCAGGGCAGAGGTTTGCTGTCATTGAGTTCTTTGTGGAGCGATTCCAGGACGGCGTCGATATTCAAGTGGTTTCACTCCGCTTCAGGCGAGATTTCAGGGCTGCTTCGATGTCGGGGTGCACCAGGCTGTGTAGAGGACCACCCAGATGAGCGATTTCGCGAACGAACGAGGAACTGATGTGCGCATGCGGGCCGCTGGCCGCCAGCCACAGCGTGTCGCAGTCGGGATACATGTCGCGGTTGAGGCGGGCCATCTGGATTTCGCCGCTGCAATCCGAGCTGTCCCGCAGCCCGCGCAGCACGGCGGTTGCCCCTTGTTGGCGTAGGAAATCGACGAGCAAACCGCTGAAATACTTCACACTGACTTGTGACAGATGGGCCACCTGTTGTTGCAGGAGTTGGCAGCGTTCTTCCAGGCTGAACAGGGTCTTTTTGCGCGGATTGTCGATGACGCCGACGATCAGGTGAGAGCAAAGCCTGGACCCTCGCTCGATGAGATCGAGGTGCCCGAGCGTAACCGGGTCGAAGCTTCCAGGGTAGACTGCCCGCATTGAATCGTACTCAAAAACAAATTCGAGAATTTGTCAAGTCGTCGGCAGGAACAGCGGTTCGATGCCCTCGTTGCTCAGTCGAACGTCTCCGACGAATTGTTGGGGTCCAATCAGGTGAATGTCTCCTTTGAGTTCGAGCGATCGGCAATTCCGCAGCCCCGGCAGCACTTTGACTCGCTGGCAGAAGCCTGCATAGGTGCCGAAATAGCGGGCGTCGAGCGCGATGCTGGGCAATTGGTCGCTCTGGCAGCGCAGCTGGCCTTCGGGCGTCAACTCGTACAGGTCACTGCGCAGCAGCATGAGGTCGCTGAGGTTCTTTACCGGTAGAAAGCGTCGACGCGAGACTTCGATAGCCTGACTGTCCGGGTAGGCCGAGAGGGCCGCTCCCATCGCCGATTCCAGCTGGACTACCGGTTCGGAATCGGGCCTGGTAGGGTCGACCGGCTTGCGATTGACAATCAGGGGCAGTTCGGGCAGGGGGTAGCGCTTGAGGGCCTCGAGGTGCAGCCATAGATTGTTGGTGTTGAAGTAGCGGTGTCGACGAATGTTCTCAAAGTGTTCCAGGTCGTCGGACGGACACTGAGCCCGCTCGCGCAGCAGCAGCCGGCCATCGCTTCGTCGTCGGGCCAGGTGACCGCCTTTCTTGTCCAGCTCGCGGCGTTCGGTGACCTCCATGGCAAACGAGTAGCCGCTCTCGGCAAACCAGTGCAGCAGAGTGGCATCGAGCATGGCCCCCAGATTGTCGATGTTGGAAACAAAGGCGTAGCGGTATCCCAGAGCCAGCAACTGGTCGAGCAGGCCGCTTTGGCGCAGGGCAGCATAGATTTCCCCGTGGCCGGGAGGGCACCATTCCAAAGCGGGTTGCTCAGGATGGCAGACCGGTTCGAGCCGTTGGTTGAGCTTGGGAACCCTGCTCTGAAGGAAGTCCAGCGGCACCCCGGGATTGTTCAGGCCCGCTCGATGCAGGGCGGCTAATGACGGCTGCTGGGTATGGAAACTATTCATCAACAACAGTGGAAGCGCGGCACCCGTGTTGTTGCGCAGATGGGCTATCTGGGCCACCGTGAGGTCGAGAAAGCTGCGGCCCTGCACCACCTCCAGCAGACCTTTGGGGGTGTCCAGCCCCATGCTGGTGCCCAATCCGCCGTTCAGTTTGATCACCACTACTCTGGCCAGCTCAGGCCCCCAGCCCTGGGGGGGTAGGCCGTCGAGCCGGGCGAGGCCATCGACCGGATCGAGGTCGACCTCGGGCAACAGGCCCAGGTCTCCCTGGGCAAAGCGCTCATAGTCGCAACGGAATCGGTCGATTTGCCAGCTGGCCAACTCGGCCCGCTGCATCTTTTCGCGGCAGGCGTCGAAACTCACTGATAGTTCATTTTGAGGGTGTAGGAGATGCGGGTGAAGGCACCCCCCAACATGATTTCTCCCTCGGGCGGCACGGGACCAACATAGGGACTGTTGGCCATTTCGAAGAGGCGAAACTCAAGCGTCGTGCTCTGGCCCGGAGCCAGTTGTGGAATACGCTGTAGCGATTGACCGATTTCGCGTGTGTCGCCGCCACGGAACACACAGCTGACCTCCAGGTTGCTGGCGGGCACTTTGCTCGAGTTCTTGATGGTGGCAAATACGATGGCGTTGTTGCCATACACATACTTTTTCTCGGAGACGACCTGCAGCCAGGGACGCTCCGCCTGAGCAGGTGCTACCTGAGCCGGTGCCGGTTGAACAGCCCCGCTGGGGCCACGGTTGACCTGGGGAATGGTTGCTTGCAGAGTCTTGGTGGTCATGTCGTAGTTGCAGACGCCGCCGGTGGCCTTCGAGAGGTCCTCGACGGCCACGTAGACCCGACCTTTGTAGAACAGAGCCTTGCCCTGAAGTGCCACACCGTTGACGATGATCGAGAGCACCTGGGGGACCTGGGCAAGAGCGGGAGCGCCCACCAGGGCGGCCAAAAGAGTGAGACCCACGACACTTTTCTTCACGCGTTCCTCCAGCCGAGTATGTTGAGGCCTTCAGAACAAGTTTGCCATGGCCCGAAAGGTTCCTGGAGCCTTTCACTTATCGGGAAGGAGGCCCAGGGGCCAGGGGAAACTTTGTCAGGGGCGATGCAAGAAGATTACTGGCAATGGCGGCTTCAGGCGACGGCTCGTCGCGAGGTGATGCGCATGGGCCAGATTCTGGGTCAGGTGTCCAGTTTGGGTCTCGACGACCTTCTGGGTTCGCGCCAGCTCTTCCGGGTGCTGGAATATCTCTCCGAAGCTCCCGCCTCCCAACAGTTGGAACACACGGTGGAGCGTCTCACCGCGCTGGAATCTCACGAAATTGGGGCCCAGTTGCAGTCGATGGTGCCCCACCAGGAGACCCCGCTGAGGCGCCTGGGAGAAGTTTCGTTGCAGCTCTTCCAGCTGGCCGTGGCCGGACTGGAGCGACGCCAGCAACTGATCGATACTCTGCGTCACGAGCTGGCTCAACTGCAAGAGCAGCTGGACGAGCTGAGGCATCAGAGCCTCGAGGTGCTCGAACCGGCGGTGGCCTCAGTGTCCGAGGTTCCGGCCCTGACCGGCGTATTCACCCAGCAGATCGAGTGGGTGCAAACTCGCCTCGAGCAGACCACGGAGCAGCTGCGATATCAGGAGCAGAAACTCGACGAGGCTCAACGTCAAGCCCGCACTCTCGAGCTCTCGCTGTACGATAAACAGCACGAACTAAGGCTTCAGGAATACAAGCGTCTGACCCAGAGGCGCAGCCTGCGCAATTTGGAACAACGCCACCAGCGTCTGCAACGAAGTTTGAGTAAGGCGCGTCAGCAGGCGCGCGAAGCCGAGTCGCAGCGTTCGATGTTGGAAGCACAGCTGAAAGGCTCGGCCGAAACGTCGACCTTGCGGCAGTTGCTCCACCAGGTAGAGCAGGAGCGCGATGAATTGAGCCAGCAGCTCGACCGCACTCGCCAGGCCCTGGTGCAGGCTCGACAGCAGGTGGCTCGACGCCTGCAGCTCGAGGATGAGCGTCATCAACAGGAATTGCAGTCTAAAGAGCAGCAGCTGCAACAATTGCAGGGTGTCGTTCTAAGGCTGCAGGCCGAACTGCAGGTTCGGGCCGTCGAATTGGACGAGGCCCAACGGGAATCAGAGCAACAGGCCCGGGCTTTGTCCGAGCGCCAGCAACAGGCCGACGGCGAACTGCAGCGCCTGCGCCAGGCGCTAGAGAACTCCGAGTCGCTGCGGGCTGGCCTCGACCAGGAGCTGCAGGCCGAACGGCAGGCTCGCGAGGGGCTGGGCCAGGAGTTGCAGCGCACCCAGCAGTTGCTGCAATCGCTGAAGCAGCGGGCCGAGGCCAAACTGGAGGCGGCCGACGGTGAACTGCAGCGCCTGCGCCAGGCGCTAGAGAACTCCGAATCGCTGCGGGCTGGCCTCGACGAGGAGTTGCAGGCCGAACGGCAGGCTCGCGAGGGGCTGGGCCAAGAGTTGCAGCGCACCCAGCAGTTGCTGCAATCGCTGAAGCAGCGGGCCGAGAGCAAGCTCGAGGCGGCCGACGGTGAACTGCAGCGCCTGCGCCAGGCGCTAGAGAACTCCGAAT
>CAZYPN010000029.1:0-87619 GCA_964649085.1 uncultured Burkholderiales bacterium
CTGACACTTACGAGAGTCCGGTGATTTTCGTCTGGCAGGTGGTTGACAAGCGCATGTAGATCCAGTTGTCGCCAAACAGATTGCGGTCTTTGACGATGAGCACAACGGTGAGGAAGTCGCGATACTGGAGCTGGTTGGCCGCCTGCATCACCGCCTCGGGCGGGGCTGGTCGTAAGGCCTGCAACAGATTGCGCATCGGCATGGTGGAAATATAGAAGGGGGCCTCCGTGATTCGCTCTCCTGAGACGACCCGGGTGACCCCACGCTCGTCCCAGTGGATTTCCTGGGCAGGTGAACCCATAAGAACCTCGCCACCTGCCTGCTGAACCCTTTGGGCGCATGCTTCCCACATCTGTCCGGGGCCGAGCCGAGGGTAGCGAAAGGTGTCGATCAGGGTTTTGATCGTCTGCGAGCCTCCTGGATTCCAACCCAACGCAGACAAGGCGGCCGTGACCAGGCTGAGCCCTTTGATGCGCTGGGCGGCCCAGTCGGCGCTGATCTGGTCGCAGGGAATGCCCCAGACTTTTTCGGTGTAGGTCTTGAAAAAAATCGAGTACAGTCGGTGGCCGAACTGGTTGGTAACCCAGTCTTCGAACGATACCACCGGTTGCCGGGGGCGGAGGCGAGCCTGGAGGTAGGAAACGACACAGCGGGCCGCTTCCAGCAGGCCGAGATTGCCAAGGGCGTTAAGCGCTTTCAGAGGGTAATCGTAGAACCTGCCCCGGTAGTAGATGCGACTGCTGCGCGGCACTTCGATCATTTCAGGGCCCAGCAGTTCGGTCCACAGGGCTTCGATCTCGGAGTTCTTAGAAAAAAAGCGATGTCCGCCGATGTCAAATCGATAGCCGCGATACTCGGCGGTTTGCGATAGTCCGCCGACGCGCACCGGGCTGGCCTCCAATACACGGGGGAGCCCGCCCAAACGCACCACCTCCAGGGCAGCACTCAGCCCGGCCGGGCCGGCGCCGATAATGCAAACTTCAGTCGGACTTTTCAACGGGAACGTATCCTGATGGGGGCCTGGCCGAATCTTCGAAGAGGAACTGCTCGATCTGATCAAAGAAGATCCGATTGGTGCTTTCATCCATCAAGTCCAGACGATATTCGTTGGTCACCATGATGAAGTGTTCCTCAAAAAGCTTCCAGGCCTCGGCAGAGACCTGTTCAAAGACCTTCTTCCCGAGCGGCCCCGGAATGGGGGGGGACTCCAGGGCGGGAAGCTCTTTCTTGAGTTTGACGCAATGGACGGTTCTCTGGCTCAAAGCACACCTCGCGGAGAGATTGGAAAAGTCCCTTCGGACTTACTGGTGAGGTTCCTGGCGGGGGCGAGGCCTTTCCACGCCGTAGTGTCGTAGCACCCACCACTCGCGCAGTCGCCTCAGCACCAGGCCCGTGCTCCAATGGTCCGGTCCGGTTGGGGTAACCATCACCGTGTAGAGACCCATACGGTTGCCCCCTACGATGTCGGAATACATCTGGTCGCCCACAATGGCCGTGTTGCGAGGCGTGGAGCGCATGCGCTCCAGGGCCCAGTAGAAGCCCACGGGATGCGGTTTGCGCGACCAGAAGTCGGCGGCGAAGAGATCGGGGATCCCCAACTGCGCGCCGATGCGTTCGAGACGCAAATGGCGCTCGCTGCCGAACATGGCATTGGAAAGCAGACAGGCGCGTTGAATCCAGCCCTGTTGACGGGCCAGGCGCAGTTTTTCGATGACGGCCTCGGGCACTCTCTGTGAGAACTGGGGAAGCAACGTGTTGTCCACATCGAAGATGAAGTGCTGGATTCCCAGTTCCGCCAGGCGGTCGAAGGGGACCTCTAGAACGGTAGGAACCACCAAGTCTGGGAGGCGTGGGTCCAACCCCAGGCGCACCTGTTGACGGGGCTCTGAAAAGAAAAACCGCCCCGAAAGGCGGTCGTTCCGATCCCGATCAGGGGAACTCAAGCTCAAGCCTGCAGCCCTCGCTTGGCGGTGTCGGCGAACTGCGCAAAGGTGGCCGCATCGGAGAGCGCAAGATCGGAGAGAATCTTGCGATTGACTTCCACACCGGCAGCCTTCAGGCCAGCGATAAATCGGCTGTAGGACAGGCCGTTCTCGCGGGCTCCTGCGTTGATGCGGGCGATCCACAGGCTGCGGATCTCACGCTTCTTGGTGCGACGATCGCGGTAGGCATAGGCCATGGAGTGGAGCAGGGCTTCGGTGGCGCAATTGACGCGACGTCCCCGAGCTCCGGAAAACCCCTTGACCGCCTTCATCAGCTTCCGGCGTTTCTTGATGGCAATATTGGCGCGCTTGACTCTGGGCATAGTTGTATTCCTCCTTCAGTCCCTAGAAAGCGTAGGGAGCCAAAAGTCTCAAACGTTTGGCGTCGGAAGGATGAACCAAAACCACCTTCCTGAACTTGCGAACGCGCTTGGGAGACTTCTTTTCGCGAATGTGACTGCAACCAGAGAACTGGCGCATTCTTTTGATCTGGCCACTGCCAGTGACTCGCAGCCGCTTTGCCACGGCCTTTTTGGTGCGAATTTTAGGCATCAGGCACTCCTTTCACTTTTAGCCTTGCTCAGGCTTGTTCGGGGGTGGGGTTGCTGCGGGTCCCGGCGTCGGGGCCGCAAAACTGCCCACCCCGGCACTGGAGCTTCCGCTCTTCGGGGCCAGCACCATAATCATGTTGCGGCCCTCCAGTCGGGGGCGGTTTTCGATGATGGCCAGCTCGGCCGAGTCGTTGAAGACCCGTTCAAGCAGCTTGAGCGCGATGTTGGCGTGCACCACTTCGCGGCCCCGGAACATCATCGTAACCTTGACCTTGTCACCCTCGCTCAAAAGCCGCTGGACCATCTTGCTTTTCACTTGATAGTCGTGCTCGTCGATCTTGGGCCGAAGTTTGACCTCCCGGATCTCCTGAACCTTCTTGCGCGTGGCAACCGCTTTAGCTGCCTCACGGCTTTTCTTGGCCGCTTCATACTTCCACTTGCCATAGTCCATCAGGCGGCAGACAGGTGGTTTGGTTTGGGGCGACACCTCGACGAGGTCCAGGTCGCGTTCCTGGGCGAGACGCATAGCGTCCCGTGGGTCCATGATACCGAGCTGTTCCCCCTTCTCGTCGATCACACGGATTTCCCGGGCTCGGATCTGCTGGTTTACGCGTAAATCCTTGGAAATAGGTCAACTCCTCTATTTCTGGACAAAGACAGAAAGAGCCTACCGGCTCTCACTTCGCCGCATCAATCTGAGAGATTGATGACTTTCGCGCAGCAACCACTACGAACTCGAGCGTTGTAGGGTGAGAAGGTAATCCTTCTGCTTTGGCCTGTTTTATGAGGGCTGTAGTATAGACGCTTTCCCCTGGGCCGTCAATCACCTGGTTTCAATGCAGCAACTGCAGACGTCGGGCTGCCTCCAGGGCCTGCACCTGGTTCTTACAGTTGAGGCGGCGAAAGATTTCACTGCGATACTTTTCCACGGTTTTGGGAGACAGGCACAGTTCGTCTGCGATTTCGCGCGTTGTAAGGCCGCGAGACATGCGCTGCAAAATGAGGGTTTGCCGGCTTGAAAGTGGATTGGCCCCCTGGTTGGACTTGTTGCTGACGGCCTGGGCCAGCGCGGCTGCAACCGTGGGGGAAAAATGAGTTCGCCCCTGAGCCACCGCTCGAATGGCCAGAGCCAGTTCCTCCGAGGTCGCTGATTTGGGTACATAACCGCGCACACCGGCTTCGATAAGTTGCTGAACCTCCCGCGGTTCCACACGGTAGGTGAGCACCAGGATCCCCTGGTCGGGATTGCGCTCCAGAAGCCGCAGACTCAACTCGGTGCCGCTTTCTCCAGGAAGGTCGAGATCGGTAACCACGACATGAGGTCGGTGCTTGAGCACCACCTCCCAGGCAACGTCAGCCCGTTCGGCTTCACCGACCACGCTGATGTCGCCGCTTGAAGCCAGAACCCGGGCCAGCGCGCTGCGCACCATGTCGTGGTCGTCCACCAGGGCCACGCTGATCACTACATTCCCTCCACCTGGTACAGAAGTTCGGGAGGCTTCAAGGAACTCCCTCTGCCCAGGATTTGACGGGTCCGGTGGCAAAGGGCCAGCCGCGATGAGGCAATGGATCCTGGCCCTGGCGTTCGTCGGTCAATTGGGGGCCGAACCCCAGCTTGAGCCCGTTGGGCGTTGGAAGATTTTCCACAGTGATGGCAAGCCCATCTGGGTAGAAGTCAAAGCGGATGGCAGTTGCCGCAGCGACTGGGCTCAGGGTGAGAAAGGCCGTTGGAAATTGGAAAAAGGCCGGCTGTTGCTCGACTGGAGTGACGGCTGGCGCGACCTCATTGTGGTGGAAGGTCAGCAGTTTCGAAAAATCGGCTATGCTCCCGGAGTGCCCCTGGAGGGCAAGCCCAGCAACCGCACCGCTGCTTACAAAATCCAGAAGTAAGCCGCGGCAGCCAGGGCCGCCAGCAGGAAAAGCAAAACCGGGAAGCCCATGTTTCCCGTTTGCCCGCCTTTGACGCGCAATTCGATCACCGTCAGGTTCTGCTCCATCAATTGCCTGGTTGCGTCGCGGAGATTGTGGGCCTCGATAGTGCCGTCTCGGAGCTGGCCCTGGGCATCTCTGGAGCGATAGATGAATTCCGGCATAAGTAAACCCTCCCCCGCCACTATAGCCCTGGGGTTTTCATCGGTGCGAGGGCAAAATCCACTTCGCTTTGGAACGAGGGACCCGCGAGTCCAAAGGGAACTTCTCCCCATGGCCAAATTGCTTTGCCCTGCTTGCAAGAAACTTCCGCTAGAATCAACCTCTGATTCCCAGACCGGTTTAGAAGTCGATAGCTGTTC
The DNA here is from genome assembly GCA_964649085.1 of uncultured Burkholderiales bacterium. Lineage (GTDB taxonomy): Bacteria > Vulcanimicrobiota > Xenobia > Xenobiales > JADMJV01 > JADMJV01. The sequence continues at coordinate 4,825 of CAZYPN010000029.1, forward strand.
CGAGTGTCTGGGAATTTGGTTCGATGCCGGTGAACTTCAACAGTTCTATCAGAGCAAGGAGTTGGTTCAGCGATTTACCCCCGTGGGTGGTGATTCGTTGCATCACACTTACGAGATTTCTACCAGCGCCCGCCGTTGTCCGCGTTGCCGCAAAGCCATGGAACGACCTCTGGTGGGTGGGATTTCGGTGGATGTCTGTCGGGATTGTCGCGGCATCTGGTTCGATCAGGGCGAGCTTCAAAAGGTCACTCAGATTTACAAGAATCGCGGCTTGAAGGGTGACGAACTGGTTACCGATCAGGTGCGCAAGGGCGTCTCTGGAAAGTCCAGGGATGCCAGTCCGGTCGAGGGTGCCTTCAGCGTGGTGTCCTGGTTTTTTAACAGCTTTCTGTCGACGCGAATTCGCTAACAATCCGGTGCCAGTTCGAGCCAGGATTTAGCTCGGTTTTCATCGCTCTTGGCTAGACTGAGGACATGTTCACAGCTATTGGAATCGCCTCTCCCCTGAACTACTCGTCGGCCGAGCCTTCGTTTCCGCCGCCACAGCTCTCCGGTCTGGCTTTGCAGCGGCTGCAAGCCGCCCAGTGTACAGCCTGTGCTGCTCCCAACCTGTTGTCGGCGCAGTTGAAGATGCAATCCATGTTGCTCGATGCCATGGGCCTGCTGCTGGGCCTGATGGGCAATGCCGGCTCGCCGGCCCCCCTTGCTGCCGTGGGTTCCCTGCCCGGCAGCGCCACCTCCGTTAAGGCCGGCGGCCCCAAGGTGCAAAAGCTTATCGATGCTGCCCTGTCCAAACAAGGAACACCTTATGTCTTTGGGGCTGCCGGGCCAGACAAGTTCGACTGTTCGGGCCTGGTCAGTTGGGCATTGAAGCAGGCCGGCTCCAATGTGCCTCGACTGACCGCCGAAGGTTTTCGCAAGCACTATGCCGGAGCTTCTGTGAGTCGCAACGAACTGCAGCCGGGAGATCTGGTATTTTTTTGGTCGCCCAATGATCGGGGCATTCCTCGCGGCCAGGCGACTCACGTGGAGATTTATCTCGGTAATGGACAGACGATGGGAACCGACAGCGCCAAGGAGGGAGCCCGAGTGGAGCCGATCAACTGGGACACTTTCATCGGGGGCGCCCGTCCTCCTGAACTGGCCGGATAGACCCATTCTCGTAAATATTGTCCGCACAGCCTGCAATCAAGACAGCACTTTTGAGAATTGGGAGAGATGGCCGTGATCGCCGACTGGCAGCGGTGGGTGCTCGAAAAGGTCCATCCGCGTCAACTAAAAGGCGCGGTTCGAATTCAAAGCCTCTGGGGCGGTTATGGGGAACTGCTTCGACTGCAGCTTGAACCCGGGCCCAACCTCGTTTTGAAGTGGGTTCAGCCCCCGATTCAGGCGGTGGAAAGCACCTCGGATCGTCGCAAGCGTCGTTCTTACCAGGTGGAACAGGCCTGGTATCGAGGCCCGGGCCGGAATTGTCCGCCACAGAGCCGGATCGCCACTTGCCTTGGGCTGGCTGATGGATGGTTGCTGCTTGAGGATCTCGAGGCCCAGGGTTATCGCCGTTCGCGCGGTCCGGGGCCCCAGGAAATCGCCGGCGGATTGGATTGGTTGGCCCAGTTTCACGCAGCCTATCTGGGGCAAGCTCCCGCCGAACTGTGGGAGCAAGGAAGCTACTGGCACCTTGAAACTCGCCGAGACGAGTGGGCTGCTATGCCCGACGGGCCTTTCAAGCAATTGGCCGAGGCCCTCGACCAGCGGCTGCGTGCCGCAAGCTTTCAAACACTGCTGCACGGCGACGCCAAACCGGCCAATTTTCTTTGGGATGAATCGGGCCGTGCGGCGGCGGTCGACTTCCAATACGTCGGGCCCGGCTGCGGTATTCGCGATGTCGCCTATTTCCTGGACGGGTGTCTCGATGAATCTGGCTGCCAGCTTCACGCCAGCCACTGGCTTGACCATTATTTTGCCCAACTGTGCCGGGCCCTTGGAGCTCGGGAACTGGGCCAGTTGGTCGAGCCGCTGGAGCGGGAGTGGCGCCAGCTGTATCCGGTAGCCTGGAGCGACTTTTTCCGCTTCTGGCAGGGCCGGGGAGGTTGTCCCAGCCCGGGTTCCTACACCCTGGAACAGCTTCAGCAGGCACAGCTGGCTCTGCAGGCCTACCAGCCCGGCGGGTGAGGGGGCGGGCCCGCAGGCGGCGGCCAGGGATGGGGGCCACCGGGTGGCTGTCCTGGGAACTGCCATTCCGGCGGCATCTCAGGTGACATTCCCGGGCTCATCGGTGGTCCCAGAGGGGGTTCCATTGGAGGTTCCATCCGGGGCGGAGGTCCGGGCATTTTTGGTCTGGCCTGAGGATAGTTGCACTCGGGAAGGGCCAGCGAGACTCGGGGCCCCGGGGGCTGGGGCCGCCGGGCCCGGGGATACGGTTGCTGTCGCGGGGGGTGGGTGGGCGGCGGTGGCGGTGGCTGGAGATCGGGTGGAGGCGGAGTCATGGCTTCTACCGACCTCGCCAGCAACTGGTGAAGGTCGTCGGGTACGTCCACGCCCAGAGCGCAACATTGAGCCAGGGTGCGACTCGATTCTACCAGAGCCTGGCGGGCTTGATGCCGATGGAGAAGGGTGCGGATCCTCTCCAGTTGGCCTTCCATCGAAGGGTTAGAGCGCTGCGCTGCGACCCCTTCGACCATCGGCCGATGGTTTTGCCTTTCGCTCCAGTAGAGTCCAGCGAACTGGAGTGCCAGTGCCCATCCGGTCAGGGTGATCAGTGAATGCTTCATGGGATGAGCCTAGTTCATGAATGTGGAGACACAATGGAGGGTTATGCGGCAGGCTCACAGGGTAAGCACCCAGCAGAAGTATCGGAGGAATCGTGAGCAGCACTCTTTCCCAGCCCACCCAGCCCAGCATGCAAGATAAAATTCAGCAGATGAAGGAGCGTCACGCCGAGGCCCTGCTCGGCGGCGGCCTCAAGCGCATCGAGGCCCAGCATAAGAAGGGCAAGATGACCGCCCGCGAGCGTATCGAGCAACTGCTGGACCCGGGCAGTTTTCACGAACTCAACCGCTATGTCACGCACACCTGCCACGACTTTGGTATGCAGGACAAAACCTATCTGGGTGACGGGGTGGTGACCGGCTACGGAAAGATCGGGGGTCGTCTGGTGTATGTTTTCGCCCAGGATTTCACCGTTTTCGGTGGCTCGTTGGGCGAAATGCACGCGGCCAAGATCTGCAAGATTATGGACCTGGCGGTGCAAAACGGTGCCCCCGTTCTGGGGCTGAACGACTCCGGGGGAGCTCGCATCCAGGAAGGCGTGGTCTCTCTGGGGGGCTATGCCGAGATTTTCTATCGCAACACTCAGGCCTCCGGAGTTGTCCCGCAGGTTTCGGTGATCCTTGGGCCGTGCGCAGGTGGCGCGGTATACAGCCCGGCCATTACCGACTTCATCATCATGGTCGAGGGCAGCTCTCACATGTTCATCACCGGTCCCGACGTGATCAAAACCGTGACGAACGAAGAGGTTACCTTTGAGGAACTGGGTGGCGCCCACACCCACGCCAGCCTGAGCGGAGTGGCTCATCTGACCGCTCCCAATGAGGCAGCGGCGTTGGAATTGTTGCGTGAGTTGATGGCCTTTCTACCCAGCCACAACCTGGCCGACCCGCCGCGTCGTGCCGCCAGCGACGATCGACGGCGCAAGTCGCCTGAACTGGCACAGGTGGTGCCGGCCAACCCCAACAAGCCCTATGACGTTCGTGATGTGATCCGTCCCATCGTGGATCACGGCGAGTTTTTGGAGATCCAGAGCCAGTGGGCGGAAAACATGGTGGTGGGTTTCGCTCGCCTCGACGGCAAGCCGGTGGGGGTGGTGGCCAACAATCCTCGCAGTCTGGCCGGAGTGCTCGACATCAACGGTTCGATTAAGGGAGCCCGTTTTGTGCGCTTCTGCGATGCCTTCAACATTCCACTGGTGACGCTGGTCGACGTGCCTGGCTTCTTGCCTGGCACCCAGCAGGAGTATGGGGGCATTATCAAACACGGAGCCAAGTTGCTCTACGCTTTCTGCGAAGCTACCGTGCCCAAGCTCACGGTGATTTTGCGTAAGGCCTACGGTGGTGCTTACGACGTGATGTGTTCGTCGCACATCCGCGCCGACTACAACTTTGCCTGGCCCACAGCTGAAATCGCCGTGATGGGACCTCAGGGGGCTATCAACATTATTTTCCGTGAAGAGCTGGCCAGGTCGGCCGATCCTGAAGCTCGGCGCGCCGAACTGGTGCAGGACTACAGCGAGCGCTTTGCCTCTCCCTATGTGGCTGCCTCGCGCGGGTACATTCAGGACATCATCGATCCGGCGGAAACTCGCCAGCACCTCATCGACGCCCTCGAGACATTAGAGGGCAAGCGAGTGACTCGTCCCTCGCGCAAACACGGCAACATTCCGCTGTGAAGCTGCTGCTGCAGCGAACCCTGAATCCCCATTGGGATGGGCCTTTTCGAGTGGAAGAAGCCGATTGGGAAGGCCAGCGTTTGTCCGGTTTTCTGCCGCTGCGCAAGGGTTCGCAAAGCGACTTCGAGCCGCGTTATGATGCCCAGGGTCGAATTTGCTACCTCAGCGACTGGCCCGAGCCGGTGTCTTTATATTGTCGCCCGCACGAACTGGTCGAGCGCGGCCCTGTGTTCAAGGCTGCCTTCGACGCCCAGGGCCACCGTGCCACGCTGGTTTGCCGTGATGAAGGGCCGTGGGGGCTTTCTGTCGACGGGGGCGAGCCCGAGTTTTTTCCGTCCTCGCTGACCCACGTGGCGGTTGCCAATCAGGGTTGGTGGGTGAGTTCGCTGGACCGGTTGTATGAAGGCCGGCCCGGGCAATGGCAGGACCGTGGGCCCATTGAGTTTCGGCGCTTCACCTGTGGGCCGCAGGGTCAGCTGTTTTACTGCAAGGATCGTCAGCTCTTCGGCCAGACGCCCGGCACCCAGGCTTGGCACGAGGTCGAGGAGGGTTTTCTCTCGTTCCCACTGTGGACGCCGCGTGGATTGCTGGTCAGTCAGGACGATCCTCAGCGTCTCTGGTGGGTGCGCTCTCCGGGACAGGCTGAGATCCTCTGGCAGGGACGCGACGAGCGTCTCTACGTGTGCGACTGGGCCTCGCTCTCGAGTTGACGAATGCAATCGCCCTTGCACTGGTTGTAAGCCTGCATGTGCTGCGGATGCAGGCGAGCACAGCGTTCTTTGGTGGCTTCGTACTCTCGGGCCCGGTCGGGATGATTTCGTAAATAGTCGCGGAAACCGAGATGGCGGGCAATGTCGGGATGATCCGAGGGATAAGCATGCAGATGCACTCGACGCCGAGGCCCGAAGCTGAGGAAGAAGCCTCGACCGGCCAGGCCATATTCTCCCCAATACTCGAAACCCAACTGGGTGAGCCGCTGTTGCACGGCCTCAACCGAAGTGACCACCGGCAGAACGTCGAGCAAATCCTTGGCTCGAATCCCCGGAATGGCCGTCGAGCCGATCCAGTGACACTGCAGTAAGTCGTTCCCCAACGCCTGTTCCAGCTCGAGCTTGAGTTCCTGAAAATGGCTTTCCCAGTCGGGTTGGGGATCGTGCAAAAGCACTTCCGGATGGATCCACAGGGCCGCTCCGAGGGTTGGATTGTAGCCTCGGATCAGCGGCTCCTCCAGGGGCCTTACGAAGAGCTCGGCACAGGGGGCGGCGTGGCCCTCAAAAAAATGCCCCCCGCGGCAGGCCAGATCGGAGCCGGCCAGCATCACGTGAGCGTGCAGAAAGGGCCGGCCCTGGCGGATGCTCAGGTTGCCCTGCAGGTTCAGCAGTTCCCAATTGCCCTTCAGGCATTGCTGCTCGTAGCCGGCGGTTCCCCGCCAGAAACCAAGAACGGGATCGGCGATGCCGCCGATCCCGTTCAGGGATGCGCCTGTGACGCCTTCGCGCCGGGCCCAATCTTCCAGTGACTGGCGAAAAGGCTCGCCGGGCTCAAGCCCCAGCACCCAGCAGCCGCTGCGGTCGTGGCGAACGATCACAAGCGATCAGGCGAAAAACTTGGCGTTGGATTCCTTGTATTTGGCCCATTTCTCGGGCAGGTCTTCTTCGGCAAAGATGGCTTCTACGGGACACACCGGCACGCAGGCTCCACAATCGATGCATTCATCGGGGTTGATGTAGTAGCTGTCGGCCCCCTCATTGGTGTGGATACAGTCCACCGGACACACTTCCACACAGGAAGCGTCTTTTACGCCCACGCAGGGCTCGGCAATAATATGGGTCATGGGTTTTGAGTTGCTCCTTGATCTAAGGTCAGGCTTCCACTCTAAAGGCCAGGCGTGCGACAGGCCGTGATCGCAGCCCGGAGCATCCTCACACCAAATTCAGACCGGCTCGGTCAAGAATCTGAAACCCCTGATCCGCCTTCACGATCAGCCCCTCGCGAGCGAGGCGGAGCATGACTCGACTGACGCTTTCCCGCGCTGCCCCCAGGTAGGCCGCGAGATCGCGGGGGCGCAGCGGCAGGCTCAGAGATTCGGCCTCCAGGATCAATCGAGCCACCCGACGTTCCAGACTGTGCAGCGCGGTTTCTTCCAGGCGCTCTTCCAATTCTAGGAGGCGCTGCGAGAACTCGCGCAGGAAGGCCTGGGCCAGCACCGGGAACGTCTCCATGAGGACCTGTAGCCGCGCCAGCGGCAAGATCAAGGCCGTAGAGCTTTCCAGGCAGACGGCGTAGTTGGTGTGGCGCTGGCCGCTGCGGAAGAGCACCGATTCGCCCAGGGTTTGAAAGGGCACGGCCACCCGCAGCACCTGTTCTCGCCCCTCCAGCGAAATTCGATAGACTCGCACTCGGCCTTTCACCACGATGCACAGCCCGCGGCTCGGGTCTCCCGGGGCAAACATCGTCTGACCCCTCAGAAATCCAGCAAAACGCGCCTCTTCGGCCAGAGCGTCAAGCACCGCTTGAGGCAGATGCTCAAAGACCGGCACCCGCCTCAGATAGCTGAGAAGTCTGGGATTGGCGGGCTGAACCCGGGGGACGGCGGGTCCAGCCAACTCACGACGAATGCGCTCGAGGTCCTGAGCACTGAGGCGGCGCCACCCGTTGTGGTCGCGACCCACCCCCGATACACGGCCCTGGCGGAACCAGCGCAGCAGCGTGCTGCGGCTGACCCCCAGTTGGTCGGCTGCCTGTTGGGTGGTGTAGACCTGCACAGGTATATCTAACTATATTCAGCGGGCAAGAGCAACCTCGAGAAGCGGATGGGACTTAGAACCAGGAACCGATCCAGCGGCCGACACCCGAACCTGCCAGTCCGCCAATGGCGCCGCCCACGATACCACCGACAACTCCTCCGATGGCCGTTCCGACTACCGGGAAGGCGGAACCGATAGCGGCCCCACCCAGGGCGCCCAACTTGGCCCCGCCCAGGGCTCCACCCCAACCTCCGCCGATTTCAAGGCCGGCCTTGGCCGTATTGCGACCAAGAGTGCCCCCATCTTTCTCGATGGCGTCCTTCACCTGCAGCGCATCCGAGGCGATACCCAGCGGGCGCAGCACTTTACCGGCCGTGCGAGCGCCGTCGGCGATTTCGCTGGCCGTCAAGGCCTGGCGGGCGGCCCGATTGACGTCGATGGCTTTGGAGGCATCGACCTGCACCGGCCCCAGGGACTTCAGTTGCTGGCCCTGGCCGGCGAGCGGGCGGCCTTTGTCGAATTCTTGGGCTCCGACCACGCTCTGGTCGAGAACCGTGCCGGGTGCCACTCGGGCCGGCGAGGCAAACTCGGGCGTTTTGGGCAACGCCAGGCGGTCTTGGATCACCTGAGCCGGGGTGGCCCCCGAGGTACGAGCCTGCTGAGCTGCCTGGGCCAGTTCTCGATGGGTGGCAAAAAAATCATTCTTGGGGCCAAAGCTGGGGTCGGGCTTGAAGGGGGTCACTCGAACACCCTCCAGCCCCTTTTTGCCAACTTCGATCTGGTTGGCCTTGAAACGCTCGTCGGCCCCTTTGGTGTCACCAGGTCGCTCGGCCAGGTGGCGTTGGTTGACCGCTTCGGGCGTGGTCGAGGTGACTTTGTGGCCGTCTCGGCGGAAGTCCTGGGCCTGCCGATCGATGGCGCTGTTCTGGTCGCGGGGCTTGATCCAATCGGCCGCTTCGTTGACCTTTCGGCCCACTACGGGGCGAATGCCGGAGGCCGGGTTGTCGCTCGAAGTGGCTGGCGGAGCAGGGTTGCCGGTGGGTGCGCCCTGGGTGGCCGCCGACTGCTCGCCGGCCTGACGTTCGTCGCTGGGCGACGAGGGCGGACGAGCGGTAAAGGCGCTGGCGAAGTTGGGCACGCCCACATTCGGGCTCTTTTGAATATCGGACGACAACTTCGATCGATCTTTAGGCTGGGTGACGCCTTTTGAAGAAGTTTTTTGGCTGGAGTTGCTGCGGTTTGTCGAGCGACTGCTGGACGACTTCGAGGTTTTCGAGCTACTCGAACTCGATTTTGACGAACTACTCGAGGCGGGACGGCTCTTGGAAATGGTGCTCACAGGACAACTCCTCTCGGTTCTAGGCTGAGCGTACTGCATCCCTGGCCCGGAGCACAGTTGGAAAATTTGACAATTCAGGACAGTAATTGAACAGTTTGTAACCAACCGTACAAAACTTGGAAACCTGATTTCAGGATCGCCTAACTTAGTGTTTTTTGGACACGAACAGGTCTGGCCGCTGGTCATGCAGAAGGACTCGTGATGAGTGAGCAGGGTGTGGCCGGTTGCCTCCTCGGGGGCCTACTGGGCGATGTGATCGGAGCCGTAGTTGAAGGCGAGTCGCCAAAGTATATCCGCAAGGCCTATGCCACCCTGGATGCCATGCTGCAGCAAGAGCAGGTACCCGAGATACTGGGCCAGTTCTGGGTGGTGGGCCGCTACACCGACGACACCCAGATGACGTTGTCGGTGTGTGAGTGGCTGCTGGCATGCCCGCAACTCGACGGTGCCGACCTGATGAATCGGTTTGCCCACAACTTTCATCCGGCCCGTCGCTACGGTTCAGGAGCGGCTCAGGTGTTGCAAGCCTATGCTGAGCGTGGAGGGGACTGGCGCGACTATGCCACGCTGATGTTTCCCGAAGGCTCTTACGGCAACGGAGCCGCTATGCGGGTAGCCCCTATCGGCTGCCGTTTTTCTCGCGATCCAGCGGCCCTGATTTGTGCCGCTCGCACCTCGGCCCGGACCACCCATGCCCATCGATTGGCCAAACAGGGTGCGGTGTTACAGGCTGCGGCGGTAGCAACGGCCCTCAACGGAACGGCGCCGGAGAGTTTCTTGCCCCAGCTGGGACGCTGGTTGGAACGGCTCGAGCGAGAAGAATTGGTGGATGAGTATCGGGGGGCACTCCACACGGTGGGTCGCGCTTTAGAGGAAGGTTGGCCCGAGCCCCAGGTGGCTGAGGCGCTGGGCAATGGGGTCGCGGCGCTGGAGTCGGTGCCGCTGGCCCTCTATTGTTTTCTGCGCCACGCCGACAGCTTCGAAGCGGTCCTGCATTCTGCTATCTACATGGGAGGCGATACCGACACCGTAGCTGCGATGGCCGGCTCGTTGGCGGGTGCTCGCCTTGGTCTGGAGGCTTTGCCCCGTCGCTGGCTGGCCCGCGTCCGTGAGGTTGAATATACCCCCGCCCGAGTGTTGCAGCTGGCTCGAAGTCTCTGGCAACTGACGGAGCCTCGAAAGGCATAAACCGGTTGGTCCAGAATCGCCCGGGCTATGAGTAGAGTACGCGTTCTTGTAGGCACTCGCAAAGGGGCCTTCATCCTGACCTCCGACGAAGGACGCCAGAACTGGCAGGTCAGCGAGCCTTATTTCCCGAGTTGGCAGATCTACCATATGACAGGTAGCCCCTGCAATCCTGATCGGCTCTATGCCTCGCAGACCAGCGATTGGTTCGGCCAGGTGATCCAACGTTCCGACGACGGTGGCCAGAGTTGGGAGGCCGTGGGTAACGAGTTTACCTATCGGGGGGAAACGGGCACCCACCAGTGGTACGATGGCACCCCCCACCCCTGGGAGTTTAAACGGGTATGGCATCTGGAGCCTTCGCCCCACGATCCCGAACTGGTCTATGCGGGAGTGGAGGACGCCGCCCTGTTTGTAAGTCGCGACGGTGGACGCAGCTGGTCGGAACTGGCCGGACTGCGGGGCCACGGCACCGGCCCGCTCTGGCAACCGGGTGCAGGCGGGATGTGTTTGCATACGGTTCTGATCGACCCCGCCCGTCCCGAGCGTCTCTATGTGGCCATCTCTGCCGCCGGAGCCTTTCGCAGCGACGATGCCGGCGCCACCTGGAAGCCCATCAACCGCGGTCTGGTCTCCGAGTATATCCCCGATCCGACGGCCGAGGTGGGGCACTGTGTCCACCGCCTCAGCATGCATGCGGCTCGTCCCGAGGTGCTGTATATGCAGAAGCATTGGGATGTCATGCGCAGCGATGACGGCGGCGACTCGTGGCGGGAAATCAGCGGAAACCTTCCCAGCGATTTCGGTTTTCCCATTCAGGTTCACGCCCACGAACCCGAAACGGTGTACGTGATACCCCTGAAAAGCGACTCCGAGCGTTTCCCTCCCGAGGGGAAGCTGAGGGTGTATCGCAGCCGCAGCGGGGGGCAGGAGTGGGAACCTTTGACCCGGGGGTTGCCCCAGAAGGATTGCTACGTCAACATTTTGCGCGACGCCATGGCGGTGGATCAATTGCCGAGTTGCGGGATTTACTTTGGCACGACCGGGGGCCAGGTCTATTGCTCGCCCGATTCGGGCGATAGCTGGCACTGTATCGTTCACGACCTCCCCGCGGTGCTGTCGGTAGAAGTGCAGACCCTGCCTTGATTCGCGTTCAGCTGCCCGCGCCGCTGCGGGCCCTGGCCGGGGTGCAAGAGGCCGAGGTGAAGCTCCAGGTGGAGGTGCCGACCCAGGGGGGGCTGATCGACGCCCTCGAGGCCCGCTTCCCGGCCCTGCGGGGCACCCTTCGCGAGGGCAGCAAGCGGCGCGCCTACGTGCGCTTCTTTGCGCTGGGGCAGGACCTCTCCCAGGCCGGGCTGGAGGCCCCGCTGCCTGACGCCGTGGTCCAGGGCCAGGAAGTTTTTCTGGTGCTGGGGGCGCTGGCGGGGGGCTAGCCAGGTGCATCGTGAGCCCGGCCCCTGGTTGGATGCCTTCGGTTCTTTCCAGACCCTGCAGGACTATCTGGCCCGTCTCGATCACGAATTGGGACTGATTCAGACCGATGTCCAGCGCCTTTCGGACAAACATGCCCGGTGCCTGGAGAACGCTCGAAAAGCTCGCGCTTACCTCCAAGAACTGGGCCAGCTTCCCGACCAACTGGCACTCACCGGGTTGCGTCTCGAACACGAAGCGAAGTTGCGACTCTTCGAGCGAGCTGCCCGGCGCATCGTTTTGATTCTTGAGTTCAACCTGAGCTTCAGCGAACTGTTGCTGGAGATCCGCCGACAGACCCGGTCTACTCTGGAGAGTAGCCTGGCCTGCTTGAAGGTGGCCGCTGCCCCGGGGGCGGTCGAGGCGAGGCTCTTTGAATACCACTACCGCCAGTTTCAACAGGCCTCCAACCGACTCATGGAGCCGCACCGCCAGATGATGGAGGCAATCCGGCACCAAGGTTGTTAGGACCCCGAAGGGGTTCTCAGGACTCCAGAACCGGCAACGGACTAGGGGCAGCCGGTCGTAGAACCGGGTGGTCGGGTCAAGGACAGCCCGACCCTCGAACCGGCCCAAGCCGGTTTTTGATATCTTTCCGGCAGGGGTGGTTCGAACAAGGGTCGCTCTGGCGACCTGCGAAACCGGCCCGATGAGCAACGACGACGAGCACTTCATGCGACTGGCCATCGAGTGGTCGCGCCGGGGCATGGAAGACGGCATGATGGGCCCCATCGGGGCGGTGGTGGTGCGCGACGGGGTGGTTCTGGGCGAAGGCCACAACCGCTGCATCCCCGATATCGACATCACTGCCCACGGCGAGATGGTGGCTATTCGTGATGGCTGTCGCCGCACCGGCAGCCTCGAAGGACTGGTTGGCGCTACCATCTATACCACCGCCCAACCCTGCCCGATGTGCTACACGGCCTGTCTTTGGGCGGGAATCGTGCGCATCGTATATTCCTTGAGCTGTGAAGACACCTATCAAATCGGCGCTCGCTTTGGCTTTCTCGATGTCGAGCATCACCAGGACCTGGCCCAACCGATGCAGCAGCGGAGAATTCCTCAGCAGCAAATGCTGCGCCAGGAGGCGCTTCCGATATTGTTGCACTGGCAACGCGAAAGCGAGCGACTCAGCAGTAGTGCGTCTCGCCTGCCTGACGGGCCAGCCGGAACATAAATCCCGGATTCTGACAGAAGAAGTCGCGCATTTCCTCGGCCGAAGCATGCAATACTCGGGCCGAGCCCTCGGCAATGGCGGTGCGAATGTGGTAGCAGGGCCCCAGGTCGAGGCGCACCTGGCCCAGGAAGAAACCTGGGGCCGCAATGATGGTGGGTCGATCCAGCCCCTCCAGGCGCAGGTGCCCTTTCGATACGATGTAGTAGTCGGTCAGCATCTGGCCTCGCTCGTAGAGCACTTCGCCGGGTTGCAGCTCTCGGCAGTGCAGCAAGGCCATCAGCTGGCTGCGTTGATAGCTGGTCAGTTCGCTCAGGCGCGGATTGAGTTCCACGATGTCTTCCGTGAGATAAAACCGATTGCGGGCTACCCGGCGAAACAGTGGCAGCAGCGGGGTGCCGCGCAGGAAACACAAAAAATCGTAGCGACTCAGGCGCAGCAACTCCAGTGACGAGCGGGCAAAGACGTCGGCGCTGCGGGGCGAATCCTCGATGACCGAATATTCACCAAAGTACTCGTAGCGCCCCAGCACCCGCACGGTGTTGCCTGCGCGGCGAATTTCGGCCTCGCCCGAGAGGATCATGTAGAAATCGTTGCCCACCTGGCCGGTTTGGATCACCTGCTCGCCGGGTTCATAGGCCTGATACTTCACATAGCGCAAGAAATCGGCCGCTTTGCTCACATAAAGCTGGCGGAAGAGGTCGATGTGAGCCAACAAATCCAGGCAACGCTGGGCCAATCCGTGTTCCGACTCGGGCACAGGAATGGCCAGACTGTTTTCGGCGCCGGTGGGTGCCAGGCGCAGCCCCGACTCCTCGGGAATGGCGGTTTCGCTGATGTGCACCAGATACAGGCGTTCTTTGACATCGGCGGGCAGCTGGGCCAGAGCCGACACCGGAGTGTGAATGGGTGGAATGCCTGCCTCGTGCAGAATCAGGCTGTGGTGCCAGGGGAAGTCGATCAGGTCCTCGGCCCGACCCGCTGAAAACAGCCCCTTCTCTTGCAAGTCGCGCAGCACTTCCGGGTCCCACAGGGTATCCGAGGAATAGGCGAAGGACTTGCCTTGAAAAAACGTTTCAAAGCCCAGGGTGGGCACTGGATGAAAGCGATATTGGAAGCGAAACTCTCCGCCCGCAATATTGCAGTTCTCGTCGAGCATGACTGGATGAAAGTCGAACAGCGAGAGAAACTGGCTGCTGGAAAGCCCGGTAAGGGCCCGGTACTTGCGGGCGAAACTCTGCAAAATGGTGGGGCTGGTGTGCAGACGAACTCGACCTTCCTGCAGCACCTTTTGCAGGGTGCCCGAGTCGTGGTCGGCATGGCAGTGTGTCAGAATGATGTCCTCCACACAGCGCGGGTTGATACCCTGCCCGCGGAGCCACTGGGTGGTATGCACGGGGGGATCGATGAGCACTCCTTTGCCATTGAGCCACAGAACGAAGCCCGAAGTTTTGGCCCGGGCATCGAAGCCGTGGCCACTTCCAATCAGAGTTACGCCGAAGGTGGGGGGGCGAAATTCTTGGGGCTCCACCTCTACCGAGGGCGGATAGAGCCCGCTGCCGGTTTCGAAGCTGAATTCGAAGCGCTGGCCCTCGGCCAACAACGCGTAGCGGTCGTCGCCCAGATCGCGAATTTCTACGCCATCCACGGTGCAGCTTCCGTTGTCGTCGAAGAGCAAAGCCTGGATACAATTGTTCAGGCGCAGGCTGCCTCGGGGCAACGAAGGGTCGGTTTTGAAGAAGGCCATCTCGCGCGGCAGGTCGGGAAAGCCGGGGGCATCGGCCCCTTCGCGAAACTCGATCTGGTGGTGGAAAGAGGTGGGACCAAAGAGCGATTCTTTGAGCACCCGCAGTACGGGGCGCAACTGCTTGCGACGACAGACGAAGCGTAACTTTCGTTTCTTCAGATAGTAGTTGTAATACAGCGGAAACTCGAGTTCGACGGAGCTGATGCCCAGCCGGTGGTCAAACAGTTCTTCTGGAACAAGAAAGAGGTCGGGCACGCCCAAGCGGGCCGCCATCGTGTCCTTAATCGTTTCAGGGTAGGCCCCCACCTGAAGATGGAAATCCCCCCGCTGAACGAGCAAGCCCCCGCGCCTGAGTTCTTGAGCCTGGAACTCACTCATAGGCAGGCCCATTCCTCGCGAACACTTGGGGTCCTCTTGAAGGAACCGACCCTCCGAGGGGGTAGGCCCGGGCATGAATGAAGCCCGCTGGGATGTGTTTTTTCGACTGGGCATGGAGGCCTATCAGAACGGCGACTATGGTCAGGCCTGTGAAGCCTTCGGAGGGGCGCTGGATGAAGTGCGCCAGCTCGATCCGCCCGATTTACGATTGGCCAGCACCCTGAACAATCTGGCCTGTGCCCTGTCGCAGTCGGGGCAGGTGGCCCCTGCCATCGCCCTGCAGGAAGAGGCCCTGGGCGTTACCCGACAGTTGGTAGGTGACGACCACGAACTGGTCCAGGCCGGATTGGTGGCGCTGGCCTCCGACTATGTCAAGCTGCAGCGCTATGGCGAGGCGGAAGCCTTGCTGCTTTCGGCCCTGGCTCGAGGCCAGCAGGGCCCGGCCCGGAAACGGGCCTGGGACCACCTGAGCCAGCTTCATCTGGCCCAGGACAGGCTGCCCGAGGCTGCGCGTGCCTTAACCCAACTGGCCACCGAGTTGGAGCAAGAACCTCAGGAACTGGCTCGGGTGATGCATATGCTAACCCATGTATATGATGCCCTGGGGGACGTCGAGCAGGCCGACGCCAGCCGCCAGAGCACTCTGGAGCTGATCGAGTCGCTCTGGGGTTCGGCCAATCTGGCTTATGCCGAGGTGGTGGCCAGTCTGGCCGAGAGCGTCTCGGCACAACAGCGTTTCCTCAAGGCCGCTCCTCTCTATGCTCGCGCCTGGGAAAGCTTTCGCCAGTGCGTTCCCGAGGATGACCCCCGGGCTTCGGGGTGCCTTTTGGGCCAGCTCATTGCCTTGCGCGATGGGGGCGACCTGGAGGGGGCGCTGGAATTGACGCAGCGGGTGGTGCCCGGCTGGACCTCGCCTACGTTGCGCAGGCGCTGGCTGAACGAGTGTGCCCTGGTGCATATCCTGAGCGGTCACTATGAGCAGGCGTTGCCGCTGCTGCGCCAGGCCCTGGACATCAGTGACGAGTTGACGATGCCGGCCCGAATTTCGATTCAGTTCAATCTGGCCAGTGCTCTTTTTGGCGCCGGTCGCGTGGAAGAAGCTCGACCGATGTTGGAGAATCTCGAAGGTCTGGCTGAAGAGCATTTGGGACCCGATCACGCCCTGCGTCAGCGCATTGCACTTCAGTTGCAGGAGCTGCTGCGCAGCCAGGCAGATCCCGGCCGTTCATGAAGGGGGGGCGTTCCTGGTTATGGAAGGGTCCCCACCCCCAGGGTTAACCCAAATCAAGGAGCAGAATTGATGTCCACGGCTAAAGTCATTTTCAACGGAATCGAAACCGAACTGCCCACGGTAGAGGGGTCGATGGGTGAGGTTGGAATCGATATCTCCAAGTTGCGGACCGCCACCAAGGCGATCACGATGGACGTTGGCTATGGCAACACCGGCTCGTGTCAGAGCGCCATCACCTTTATCGACGGTGAAGAGGGCGTGCTTCTCTACCGGGGTTATCCCATCGAAGAGATGGTGGGGGCCGGCTTCATGGACATCAGCTACCTGCTGATTTACGGCTCACTGCCCACCCAGGCTCAGCTCGAACGCTTCCGGTCCGACCTCAAGGGGCATCAGTTGATCCCTGAGAACATGAAAAAAATTCTCGAGGGCTATCCCAACACCGCCCACCCGATGGCCATCCTCTCGTCAATGGTTTCCTCACTTTCGGCCTACTACCCCGACACCGACGACGAGACCGAGATCAACATCGTGCGTTTATTGGCCAAGCTGCCCACGATTTGTGCCTTCTCTTACAAGCAGTCGGTGGGCCAGCCGCATATCTATCCTCGTAGCGATCTGGGCTATGCCGGAAACTTCCTGCACATGATGTTCGCCACGCCTTGCGAGCCCTACGTGGTGGACCCGGTGTTGGAAGAAGCCCTGAATATGTTGCTGATCTTGCACGCCGACCACGAGCAAAATTGCAGCACCTCCACCGTGCGTATGGTGGGTAGTTCGGGGGCCAACCTGTTCGCTTCGATCGCCGCCGGCGTTTGCGCCTTGTGGGGGCCGCTGCACGGCGGGGCCAACCAGGAAGTCATCGAGATGCTGGAGATGATTGCGGCCGACGGTTCCGACTATCAGAAGTATGTCAATATGGCCAAAGATAAGAAGAGCGGCTTCCGGCTGTTCGGCTTCGGGCACCGTGTCTACAAGAACTTCGACCCTCGTGCCCGCATTCTCAAGCAGCAGGCCGATCGGGTGCTGGCTCGGCTGGGCATCAACGATCCGTTGCTGGAAATCGCCCAGCACCTGGAAGAAGTGGCGCTGAAGGACAGTTACTTTGTCGAGCGTTCGCTGTATCCCAATGTTGATTTTTATTCGGGCATCATCTACCGTGCGATGGGCATTCCCACCAACATGTTCACGGTGATGTTTGCGCTGGGCCGACTGCCGGGCTGGATCGCCCAGTGGCGCGAGTTGCGGGCCGAACCTTCAAAAATCTGCCGCCCCCGTCAGATCTACACGGGCGCCCCCAGGCGCAGCTTCATTCCTCTCGACCAACGCTAGTTTACGTTGAGCGCCTGGCTCTGGTTGGGGCTCGGCGGATTTTGCCTGTCCTGGGCCTCCCTGCTGGTCAAGGCCTGCACGTTGCCAGCGCTCAGCGTGGCCGCCTGGAGATTGGCTTTAGGCACGTGCTTGCTGAGCCTGTGGCCCAGCGCCCGTTGCAGCCCGAACGTTTCCGGTCGGGTTCTGCTGGTTGGGGGGAGTCTGCTGGCCGTGCATTTTGGCTGCTGGATCGCCTCCGTGCAGATGTTGCCCGTGTATCTCTCGGTTTCGCTGGTCACCACCAGCCCTTTGTGGGTAGCCCTGGGCGCCTACGGGTGGTTTGGTGAACGCACCAGCCCAACCGGGCTGGTGCTGGCCTTCCTCGGTGGAGTGTTGCTCAGCCTGCAGTCGTTGCGACTCGATGGCGCTGTGCAGCCTATGGGAATGTTGTTGGCCCTGCTGGGGGCCTGGAGCATGGCGCTGTATCTGTTGCTGGCTCGCCGCTTTCAATCCCAGGCCGGTCAGCCTGGTTATGCGCTGCGCGTCTATGCGGTCAGCGCAGGGCTGTTGTTCCTGGGGGCCGTGGCAGTGGGGCAGCCCCTGGGTGGGTTCAGCGGTCAGCAGTGGGGACTGCTGATTCTGCTTGCCCTGGTGCCTCAGGCCATGGGACACACGTTGCTCTTGCTGGCGGTTCGTCGAGGTGGGGCCAACATGGCGGGACTGACCATCCTGCTGGAACCCGTCGGTTCGATTGCACTGGCCTGCTGGTTGCTGGGCGAGCGGTTGCACCCCTGGCAGGGGTTGGGGGTCCTGCTTACGTTGACTGGCCTGGCTTTGCTGCGCCCCCAGAACACTCAAGAGTCTTGCAGTTGACGGTTCCAGTGCTCCAGATGTTCAAGCTTCTCCTGGGAAATGCCGCCATCACGGGTGTGCACGCCGCCCACCAGGGCCGCGCAACCGGCTACCATCCAGCCCAGCGGGCCGGTGGCCCCCAGCGCCAGACATCCCAGGGCCGCCAGTCCTCCGCCGATGGCCGCGCCTTTCCAGAAACTGCCCCGCGGCGCCGGAGGCGGGGTTGAAGAAGCGGGGGCAACGGGGTGGCGGGGAGTGTAGCGATCGAGCGGCTCTCGCTCGGCGGGGGACGGGGTGGTTTCGACTCGCGAAGGGGTCGAGGCCGAGAGATGCGGGTTCTTGGGGTGAATGATCATGGTGAACCTCCTGACGGGATGTTCCTCAGTCTACGGGGGTGGACTTAGATCAGCCTTAGGAGCCGTTCGAACTCGGCCCGGGAGGCAGCATCAATCACCTGCGTGGGAAATGTCTCTTTTGATCATCTCAATGAGGTCGTCGAAATGGTCCTCGCTGCGGACCGTCTGGACCAGGGGCGACTTTTGCAAGACCTTCATGGCCTGCTGATAACCTACTGTGGTGTCGTGCTCGGCAGTTGAACCCGGCTTTGTCACGAGACTGTGGATTGCGATGTCGGTTCCCTTCCTTCGGAGGTCGTCCATCCTTCCGCGCCAGGCGAAAGCGCGCTGGGTCATATCGTCGGCGCTGTCCACTTCAAGGGAGAGCACGTCCAGGACGCTTTTCTTTCCGTTGATCCAACAGAAAGGGAAAGTGTAGTGGTCGGTTTCGCCATCTACTTCCTCGGGCTTCACGACTTCTTCAAGTCCGGCTTTTACGAGCCAGTTCTGGACCTGAGCCTGAAAATCGTTGCGTGAACGCCTCTTCGGTCTTACTTTTTTCAGCGGCGCCGTCGTTCTGGTGCCGAGCAACTCACAGGCCAACTGCTCCACTCGTCTCTCAACATTCTGACAAAGGCCCGGCCGCACATCGGACCATCGAAAGCAGTTGTTGTCGAATGGGACTATCTTGCAGAGAAGGTCCTGCAGAACCCGCGGGTCGCCAGTGTCGAATAGGGCCCCCCGTTCGCTGACAAGGGTTCTGGCGAGCCTGCCGGCTGCCTGTCGAATCGTCGAGAGATTTCTCTTGAACACCCCCGGGCTCAAGCCCGGGAAGACCTTGGATACCCTTCCGACCCGAGTTACGAACTTGAACGCCAGCCTGGCTTCTGTCGGAGAGAAGGCCACAATGCCAACATTGATCAACTCCCCTGCGGCAACGCTGTGCTGATAGCGGAGTAGAGCGTACTCAAAGGGGACTCGAGTCAATTCGCACCTGGACAAGCTCACCGCTCCTTCGCTGCAGGAATTCAAACATCTTGTCCAGGTCCGGCATCCAGGTCAATAGGCCAGGGTTGAGTTCTTCGGATGTGTAAAGTGTAGTGTAAAGACCTGTTGGGCGAGAGGGTGATCGGAAGTGGGCGACAAGTGGACAAACGCACCTGTGTTTTACACGGTCGCACAATTGAATTTCAACAAAATCTTGGGGATGGAGAAGTTTATCCCCAAGATCCAAGAACGATTCCGGGTCTTGAATTTTCCCGACTTTCAGTGCGAGACAACGGTCCAGGTCGTCTTGAGCGAATCGGGCAAGGAGCCCCAGGCGAGCCAGTCTTTTCGCTGGAGCTTTCGAAATAGCACTCGCACAGAGGGCTACGTCCTTTTTCCCGACGCCATCTCCTATCACGTCACCAGCTATGAAACTTTTGCCGATTTTTCTCAAAGGGTCCTTCAAGGGTTGCAGGTGGTTCACCAGGAGGTGAAACTTGCTTATCTGCAGCGAATTGGTCTGCGCTACCTCGATGCGGTAGCCCCAGCTGAGGGCCGCGCCCTGGAGGACTACCTCACACCTGGGTTGTTGGGGAATAGCGCCTCACTCATCGGCAAATTCAAGCACAGTTTTGCCGAAACCCGGATGGAAACCGAAAGAAGTTGTCTAATCTCTAAAGCGATGGTCGTCGAAGGCGGTTTGCCAATACCTCAAGAAATGCACCCACTGCAGCTCGAGCTCCCCAAGCGTTTCCGTGGTCTTCGCGGCAAGAACGCTACCCTGGACAATGACTGCTTCTCCACTGAGCGAATGAGTCTTGAGTCTGAGTTCGATGAACAAGCCTTCTTGGACACGCTCCGCCACTTGAAGGACGGTGTAAACCAGGCCTTTCGAGCTTCCATTACCGAGTTCGCCCTAAAGGAATGGAGGTAGTCCATGAGCCCAGGTGGCCTTTGTCTGGTTGATCCGGAGGACAAAGTTGAAGATACGGTGCCTTTCCACATGCGCTTCGACGGAACAGGTGCTTGCGGAAACATTGGAGCTTTGGAAACTCACGCTCCCAGGCTCTATGGTTTGGAGGACAGCCCAGCGAGAGCCGGGCTGCTTCGCTCCCCAGCCGAAGAACTGCAGTATATCCGCCAGCAACTCTGCCTGAATATGTCCGACCTGGCCTCGCTTCTTGGGGTGTCCCGGCCTACTGCATATGCCTGGTTGGCCGGCGATGAGCCGAAGGAGGACAATTATACGAACATCGTCCGACTCAGTCGCGTGGCGTCGCAGTTCGAGGGGCTCGATATCGCCCACCTGGAGCGTTTGATGCGCCGGCCGATTTTCGGCGGTCGCTCCCTGCTGGATAAATTGCGGGCGGCGGAAGACGTTGACGATTGCATCCCCGTGCTCATAGAACTCGCGGACAGGGAAGCCGCAGCGCGGTCCTCGCCAAAGGGTTCTGGAAAGAGCCCCAACGAGCAGGGGGTTGGCGCTCTGGCAACGCCCCTCTATGAATCGAGCTAAGCCAGAAAGTGACCTGGTCGAGGGATACGCTGTGGAGCCAGGGGGGCGTCCTGTCTCAGCCGAGCCTGGGGGCGCTGCACCCAGCGGCTGCTGCTGCCCCATTGGCCATCGCCATCTCTCATTCATGTGACATCGCCAACGACTCGGCCAAAGAACCTCAGGTCGAGTTCGTATTGGGAAAGTGGGTGAGCAGAACGGACGGAAATCTGACCCGTGCCAAGAATCCCCGCCTGCTTCACCTGAATGCCACGATGAACGGCCAGGCCAAAGTAGTCGAACTCTCGGCCAGGGACAAGTTCTCTATTTCTAAAGAACAACTCGCTTCGCATCTGCCAGATGCAATGACGAACCTGCAGCCTGAAGAACTGCCCATCTTGCAGGCCTGGTTGGCGGCTCGCTACAAGCGTCAAGCCCTGCCGGGTGCCCTGCAGCACCGACTGCGGCCCATCGTAGACGCGTTAGAGAAGCAAGGCAAGCAACATGCCGATGGAGTTCTTGGATATTGGCTGGACTACCAGCCGCGCGAGGAACTCACTGCAAAGAAGAACGCTACGAGCTTTGGATTGCGGTGTATATGTCAGCGATGTCCCCGATGTTGAGGCCAGAGCAAGAGCCATTGCCGAGGCCATCGAAGTTGTGGCCACCGCAGCTCCCGAAATCGACCTCAGGCAATGTCGGGCTTTTTCCGACGAGGAATTCACCGCCAGAGACCTGCGAACGATGGTGGAGTATCGGATGGAGCACCTCAGTTTCGCCACCGAGCCCCCCGGGCCGACCCTCTAACCCGTGACCGAATGAAGGGCACCCAGCTGGGGGCCATGGAAGCTGGCCGACTCTGGGAGTCGCCCTTCAAAGACTTCGCCCCCACCGGCCCCGAGGGTTTGTTCAGCGATGGAGAGGTGGACGATCTGCTGGAACTGCTCGAGCAGGTGCGACGGACGGCCGAGGCGGCCTGAGTGACCTAATAGCCATCGGGCAATGGGATCACGTGTAGCCAGCCTTGCAAGTACTCCTGACTGGGGGCAGTGCGAGGCAGCACCAGAAGCAGGCACTCTGAAGGCGACTTGGGCGGCGGCCAGGGCTGAATGCCCGGGTAGCCGGGGGGAAGGCTCCACCCCGTCCGCGCCAACTGTTCGAGCCACTCTTCTTTCTGCTGGCGAGCCCTCAGCGGGGCCCAGGCAGCCTGGCCGAGTGCCGGGCCAAGCTGCATCCAGGGCTGCCGGGCCTGGGGTCGCCTGCTGTGTAGAAAAGTGGCCAGGGAAAGAAACCCCTCTTCGTCCAGGACGCTGCCGAGCAGCACCACGGGGCTGTCGGGGTGTTGGTCGCGCCAGGCGTCCACCTGGTTCAAGGCTTGCTCGAACTTGCGGGCCGCATCTCGATAACTTTGGGCCACAACCCTTTGAAATTCGAGCTGGGGGACGATCCGGTGTAGCAGGGATAAGGCGGCCAGTCCCGTGGCCAACCTGAGTGCGAGTTGAAGGGCTGGCCTGCCGGTCCACCAGGCCTGTCGGATCAGGGACAGAACGGCGAACATGCAACCCAGCGGCCCGAGCAGTCCCGGAAAGAGATATCGGCCCTGACCATCGTGAACCTGGATTCGTGGCACCAGGTCGCCAAACATGGCCGCGCTGATCAGCAATTGACTGGCCACCAGGACGGCCACAACGGCCATCCAGCGCCGGGCTTGGTGGCGCTGCGATGGTCCCAGGGTCCGATAGGCCAGGTAGCCCGCCAGCACGAGCCACTCGTCGAAACCGACCAGGCGGTAGTTGACCATCCAGATGCCCAGGCCCCTCCAGAAGCCCGCGAGGCTCTTGCCCCCATAGAGTGGGGGATCATGCAGCACCTCCCAGACCAACCCGGCCACCTGCAGACTGCATGCCAACCAGGCCCACCACCAGCCTGGGGTGAAGCCCGCCCAGCGGCTCCGACTCAGCCACAGCAAGGCGTGGAATACGGGGACCAGAGGGATGAAGGTCTCCTTGATCCAGCCGACCCCAGACAGCATCAGCAGGGCGATTGCAGGGCAGGTGGGATAGCCGCGCCGAGCCGCCACGGAGAGCTGCCACAGGGCGGCGGCCACAAACAGCATCGACCAGGCTTCTGAATAGCCGAGCCGCATCCAGGTGATGGCCTGGGGCCCGCAAGTAAAGGCCAGACCGAGCCAGCCCGCCAGCCCCGAACCCAGCCAGGGTTGGCAGGCCAGAAACACCAAAGACACCGTGGCTGCGCCCAGCAACAATCGCAGGCTGTGGTAGGCCAGGGGAGCCTCTCCAAAGAGGCCAATTTCCAACCCCTTCAGGGCCCAGGTTCCGGGAAAGAAGCGGGCAAATTCGGGAGAGAGTTGATACTTTCGGAAGGGCAGCATCATCTCCCACAGATCGGCCCGGTGGTCTTCCCCACAGGCCTGAAGGATGTCCCAGTCGTCCGACAGGACAAACGGGGCCGTGAGAGCTGGACTCACCATCCAAAACAGGCAAAGGAGCAGCCCGCCCAGGGTGCCGAGGCTCGTGAACTTCCATCCCGTGAACACCGGGCCGGTTTCTTGGCGTAAGAAATCAATCCTGGCACAACGAGGAGCGTCCCAAGAGGGCGCGAACGGCCTCTCTGTGCCTTCTCAGAAGAACTGGTTACACTCGCTGACGCCTGAAATGCGAGAGGAAATTCGTCGCCTGCACGAGCTTGACGCTCGCAAGTCGTTGATAAAAATCGCTCAATTGTTGGCTATCTGGGGTCTTTGTGCCTTGCTGGCCTTGAAAGCCGACTCTCACCTGGCCGCCTTGCCCTGCTATGTCCTCATGGGCTTTTGTTTTCATGGCCTGGGTGTGCTGGCTCACGAAGGAGCCCACGGTAGCCTGTTGGGTTGGGGATGGGTGGATCGCCTGGTGGGCTTTTTTTGCGGGTTGCCCATCTCGTTTCCGTGCAATAACTATCGCGCGACCCATCTGCTGCATCACATGTACGAGAACTCGGAACTCGACCCGGACAATCTTGAGGCCCAGTTTCCCCATCCCATTCCTCGGGTGCTGGTCTATTATGGCTTCTATCTGGTGGGCATCTACCTTTACGTCGTGCAGTTAATGCTCACCGGTCCATTTCGCTCCCGCACCTGGAGAGACCGCCTGATCTGTCTGGCGGAGACCCTTTGTCTGTTGGCTTTCTACGGTCTGCTCTGGCGAACGGCGTTCGACTATGGTGCTGTGGACACATTGCTGCGTTGTTGGCTGCTGGGCATTCCTTTCGGAGCCTTCATCGCGAATGTCCGGGGTTTGGCAGAGCATACCCAGCTCGAGCACGATCGGCCGCCCGATTCACTTCGCTCCACTCGCACTACCCTGAGCCACCCCTTCATTTGCTTTTTCTTCAACAACCAGAATTACCACCTCGAACATCACCTGTTTCCCATGGTGCCCTGGTATCATTTGCCGCGCCTGCACAAGTTGCTGTTGCCGATATTTCTCGAGCACGGTGCCTCCATTTCGTCCCGTGGTTATCTGGAAGGCTTCTGGTCGGGCGTGATCTACGGGCCGCTCACGACCTTTCATTACAATGATCGGCTCGAGCCCGTACGAAATTCAGCAGGAGCACTCCCTGGCCGACCTGAAAATTGATGGGGTGAGACGGCGGGGCCTGACAATTAGTGAAATGGTGCTGGCCTTCGCGATTCTCATCATCGCGGTCATCTCTATCGCGTCGTTCGTGGTCACCGTCTATCGCAGTGTCAAAGAAGGCAAATTTCAGTCGGTTGGTAGCAGCCTGGCTCAAAGTGAGCTCGAGCGGCTGAGGAACGACGCCGAGGCCCTGACCGAGCTCACCCAGAACGCCGCCACCGGCGTCAGCGATAAAACCGTCGACATCGATCAGGTGCCGATTCGCTTCCATCAGGTGATCACGGCCCAACCGGTGGGATCGATGGGCAACCGGTATTTGCAGGTGGTGGCCACCGTGGAGTGGGAACAGAACGGCCGTCAGCGCAGGGTCCGCCTCGAAACCTGCTTTCCTCGGCCCGAGTAGTTGGAGCTACTGGTTGGACTGGGTCCAGGAATCCACTTTCCATCGCCCCCGAACCGTCTGAACCCGATTCAACATGCACTCGGGATTTGTGGTCACCATGCCCCCTCCCATGGTGGTGAACTTCTGGCGAGTGATCACCCCTCCCACGACTCTTACCTGACCCGCCAGCAAGGTGTTGCCTTCGCTATAGATCAGCCCCTGGTGATAGGCGTAGCCGGGCAGGCCAAGATTGAGCTGTACGCTGACCGAGGCCACGTTGCCGAACAGTGCACCGACGTAGTCGGCTAGAGGTGGGTTGGCTGGAGCGGTTTCGGGGGCGTCAAAGTGATCGATGGCGAGTTCGACCGAACCCACCGACAGACCGACCTCATCGGCGGCATCCTGGGTCGAGTTGCAGGCCACGATCAACGCAGCGGTCATTAAAAGTAGGGGCATCCAACGAAGTCTCATGTTATTGCACCTGGGGTTGTGGCGTTGCGGTCGGAAGTGGGGTGGCCTGAGCCGGGGGAATGATTTGCGGGGGTAGGGGCGGTGGCACAGGAATGGGCAGCACCATTGGACCGGCCTGGTTTTCAATCTGATTGTTCATCCCCGCTGCCTGGGCCAGCCATTGTTTGACCTCGGTGCTGAGGCCGGGGTTCAGACTCGTGCCATCGCCGTCCCGCCACTCCAGGAAGGCTGGCGAGGGGTTGGAGAGCTGCTGCTGATACCATTCGAAGAATCCCACGTGAGCAGGCGCTCCGGGAGGCAGCCGCTGACTCAGTAGGTAGGGAATCTCCTCGGGCATTTGGGCAAAAAGGTCGCCGACCCCATTTTGTTGCACGACCATGCCGCCGGGTTCATCGGTATCGACATAGGCGGTGGGATGAGCCAGCACCACATCGCCCCTGCCGTAGATCAGCACTCCCCGGGGCGTGTTGTCGCGCAGCGAGGACCGCGCCCTTAACAGGGTATGACCGTCGACCACCAGTGTGCCTTCGCCGACGACTCCGCCGTGCAACACGGCGTCGCCGGTGATATACACCGTAACTCCGGCCGGGATGTTTAACGGACTGGTCAATTCGACGTTGCCCGTAATTCGAGTATTGGTGGTGACGTCACCGTTGCCGGGGATCGAGTTGCTGCCGAAGCTCACCGAAGTCAGCGAGGCGTGGGTGAAGCTCGGTGTGGACATCTGGCCGTTGTTGCCGAAAATTCCCTCGATGGTGCCGTTGATCGCCCCCGGGGTGGTGTACTGGTGGCTGACAAAGAAGCGTTTGCCCGATTCGACATTGTAAGCGTCGCCTGATTCGTTGGTGTGAACATTGCCCTTCGAGCTGCGAGGATCGGCCAGCGAGCGAATGCCATTGACGTAGCCGTGGCTGAGCACGCGGATAGGGCCCTCGGAGCACAGCCCGTTGAAGGAGTCGGCCTCCAGCGTTAGCGTGACTCGCAGGACCTGCCGTTGACCGCTGGCCATTCCTGTAGAGACCACCGTGGCTTTGCTGCCCTGGCGAGTAACACTGTAGTTCCAACGCGCTTCGTCGGAGGTTGAACCCGAATCGCTGCCGGCATAGGCCGTATTTTGCTCCAGCTGGTAGCGGGCCCGATTGACGCCGATTTCCGCAGCGTACAGCGCCCGGTGGCGGTTGTGCAGAGCCGAGACCTGAAACAGGTGCTGGGAGGCCAGGCTGAGCCCTCCCAGGACGAAGGTCAGAATGACCCCGCTGACGAGCAAGACACTGACGATGGCCATGGCTCTGCGTTTCATCGATTCCTCACAGACACGACAAGTTCGAGTTGACTGATGAAATTCTTATCCCAGCGGCGTTCGGCACGAACCCTGGCGAGGAGCATACCGTCCTGGGGCGTTTCGAGAAAAAATGAGGTAATCCCCCGAGCCACCACCACCGTGGGCACATCGGCGCGATAGACCAGGGCCTGCAAGCGATCCGATTTCACCCGAATCAGTTCCTGATCCGGGCTGGTATAGCTGAATTCTTTGCTGCACAACTGCCGCTGGTTGGATTGAAAATAAATCAGCAACATTTTGCGCCACACCAGGTCGGTTGTGAACATCCCCAGGGATACGAAGTCGGCCGCTGCCAGACCAGGGGTATTGGGATGACGTGGGGGTCGAGTGCTGAGAAAAGCACACAGGGTGCTATCTTGGTTGATGACTCGCAAGGTGCGCGAGTGAGAATAGGCTGCTTCTGAAAAAAGTCGACGAACGCTGGCCAGGGCTTCCTGCTGAGCGGTGGCGTCCTGATCGGCCCGCTTCACCAATTTGCTGGTGCGCGCAAACAGTGGGGCCATAAAGCCCAGCAGCAACAGCAGCAGGGAACTGCTGACCATGAGCTCCAGTAAGGTTGCACCCCGTCGAAGGTTCACCTGAACAAGTTAGCACAGAGGTCGCCCCAATACATTCAAGAATCTTTGAGGACTGCACAATAGTCTGGCAAAATCTTGCTGCGGAGAACACCATGATCGACAAAGTTCCCTCGTTGGGCGGGCTCAGCCCCTTGAAATCAGCCACGCCGCTGGCTCCTAAAGATGCCCCTGCCGCCCTGCCCCAGGATGGTTGGGTAGGAGGCGTTAGCCAGCCGCCTTCGGCTTCGCCCCCGCCCTCGGCTCCGCAGTTGCCCGACTCCCGGTTGGAGCAGCACCAGGAACAGGGGCGCAGTTCGGGCACCACCCTGGCTCTGGCTCTGGCCGGCCTGGCCGTCGTGGGTGCCGGGCTGATTCCCCAGGTGGCCCAGGCTCAGGTGCGCACTCCCGCCGCTTCCTCCAGTTTGCTCGACCAGGTACGCAGCGGCCAGACCGTTCATGCCCAAAACGTTCAGGACGTGGTGCGCCAGTTCAGCGCCCAGCGTCAGCTCTATGTGGTAGGGGTTCCCCAATATCAGGGTCAGGCTTTCGACGCCAGCACTTATCGCCAGCTTCAGGAGATCCTCAAAGAGCATCCCCATGCCTACGTGGTGCTGGTGGCCCAGAGCGGTGACGTTAAGGGCGACGACATGACGCTGTCGCGGGGCATTGGCAACCACCCCGAGTTCACCTCGCTTGTCGATCAGGAAACCGGGCAACGCAATGGCTCGGTCTTCATGATTTATTTCAAAGTGACCGACCAGAAGTTTATCCAGCAAACCGGCAAAGACCGAGCCATTTATATGCGTTCCGAGCAGCTGCTCGACGACGCTGGCGTGGGCGAAAACAATTTTGTCGACCGCGAAACCCACGAGCCTCGCGAGCTGATGCAGACCTACGTCGACAGCATCCGCTCGGGCCAGGGCGTGCCCCAGGCTCTTGACGCCGTGCTGAACAAAATCGACGCCGGGGTCAGCCGCCATCTGTCGCAAAGCGTGCGGGGCGCGCGCACGGCCGTGCAGTCGGCCGACGAGATGCTCGACACGGTGCTCGATCAGGTGAAGGGCTTTCAGCGCCAGCACGGCTCGAAGGGCAGCCTGGGCCAGCCTCCCAGCGAGGCCTGGAAATCCAGTTTGAAAGAGGCCGAGTCGGCCCTCAGGGCCCGCGATTACGGGCGCGCTTCCCAGTTGGCCAGCAGCCTGAAACAGCAGCTGACCCAGTATCAAAGTCAGCTGTCGCAGTTCTCCCAGGGGCCCGAGCAGGCCCAGGCTCTGCGCGACCAGATTCAGCAACTCGAGCGCCAGCTGCAGGAACTTCAGGACAATGGCCAGCGCCAGCAGGCCCAGCAACGACTGCAGCAGGCCCAGAGCAGTCTGGACCGCTATCAAGAGCGCTACGACGCCAACGAACTCGACTTTCAGTCCCACCTCGATGCCGCCAAGGGCTCGCTGGGTCAGGCCCGCAGCAGCATCGAGGCCTCGCGCAGCGCGGCTACGGCTGCGCGCAATCTGAAGCTGGTGGGCGGGTCGGCGCTGGGGGTGGCCCTGGTGGTCACGGGCATCCTCACCAATATGCGAGCCCGCAGCCGTCGCGATGAGGCCCAGAAGAAGCTCGACGAAACCCTGGAGGTGATGGGCGATCGCTCGCGCCAGCTCATCGAAATCATGAATCAGGCCGATGTCCAGCAAATCGCGGCCTTCTCGGGGTCCACCCAAAAGCTGGCCCAGGAGCTGTTGCAGAACACGGCCGAAGCCCTGGCCCTGATGGGCGGTGGCGAGAAAGTGTTGGGCCAGGCCCGCGACCTGATTCGTGGCACCGGCGCTGGCCAGCGGCTGAGCAACTGGTTTACCACCGGCAGTTTCGACCGCGCCCTGGAGCTGCTCACCGACCGAGACAAGAAAATGCCCTTCGAGCTGGCCGACAGTCGACAGCTCAACCTCGAGTCGGGCAGCCGGGCCGAAGCCTGGCGCGAGCACCTGCTGAAGACCGTCACCGACAAGGCCGGCCAGGAGTCGCTGCTGCAGGGGCTCGATCGGCTGGAGCAGCTGGCGCGCAGCAACCGCAACAACACCGAAGTATTGCTCAAGGAAAGCCGCGAGGTGGGCAGCTACCTGGATGCGGTCAAGGCCGACGCGGAAAAGTCGCAGCAAGGGTCGCTCGAGTTGCAAAAATCGGGCGAGGCCGATGGCTTCTTCACCGCACCCAGCGTCAGCAAGCGTTTGCTGGCCGAGGTGCTGGGCGAGCGCGGTTTGATCGCTCGGGGCCACGAAATCAAAGGCACCGACCCTTTCCGAGCCCGACAGGAATTCGGCCAGGTCAGCGAGCGCATGATCGACGATGCCGACGCCATCGTGGCCGTGGGTAGCTATGGCCGCGCCAGCACCCTGCCCGCCCTGGGGCGGGCCGACGCCGCCCTGCACCCCCACGAAATTCAAACCGAGTGGGCCCATTCCAAGAAAGAACAGCTGTCGTTGGCTCTGGACCGCAGTGGCGAAAAGGCTCTGCAGGCCACGGTGCAGAGCAGCGTGCAGCAGCTCAAGAGCGAGCTGGTGGCGCTGGAGCAGCGGCTCGATCAGGTCATCGCCCTCGACAAGCAGCGCTGGGAGGTGGCCGCGCCCCAGATTCAGGAGGCCGAGCAGGCCGTGGCTCGGGCCCGCGAAGGGCTGTGCACGGCCCTGCAGGCGGCCGGCGTCTTTGCTCAGGGCACCCCCGATCAGGTGCTGCGTGAGCCCGACCGCGACCCCAATGCCCCCCTCTATGAGGCGCGCCAGAACTACGTTGCCCTGCAGCCTTTGTTGAGCGAGGGCAACGTCGAGGCCCCTCCCGGACACCTCCAGAAGATCGCCAGCTACACCGGGCAGGCTCATCAACTGGTGGAAGCCAGTCGCGAAGCCTTTGAAGCCTACCCGTCCAGCAGCGGCGAACGTCGCGCCCGGCGCCAGGACATCAGCCAGTCCATCGGCCAGACTTATGAGCCATCCAAGCAGCGCATCGAGGCCGGCTACAGCGAGTCGGCCCAACGCTCGGTGGTGGGCGAGGTCAGCCACTCGACCACCAGCAAGGTCGAACGGATCGGCGACTTTCTCGAGTCCACCCATCGGTTGCTCGACCGTTCGGCCTCGATTCAAGACCAGGCCCAATACAATTACGAGCGAGCCCATTTGCTCACGGCCCGCGACCAGCTGGAAGACATTCACGCTCTGCTGGTCAACGCTCAGTCCAACCTGGATGCTATCACTCGGGCCGAAGGCCTGCTGGGGCAGCATCAGGCCACCGCCGAGAAAGAGTTGAGCTCACTGCGCACGCGGCTCGACCAGACCACCAAGAACAGCCAGGCGGTCTATGTGCGCAAGCAGGCTAAAAAGTTGCTGGCCGAGGTGGAGGTCGAGCTGGAAAAGGCTCGACCCGTGGTCTTCCAAAAGCCGGCCAGCCCCTACGAGGCCCAGGCCACGCTGGCCCAAGTAGAAAAGCTGCGACGCCAGGTAGAGAGCACCATCGACGCCGACCACCGCATCTACGATGAGGCCAACCAGGCCATGGCCCAGGCTCGTTCGTTGATCGCCACCACCCGGGGCGAAATCGAAGCCGCCGGCCGCACGGGCTGGTCGCAGGCGATTTCGGGCTTTGGCACGGTCGAGCACAAGGTCGACCCGCGCTCGCTGCAGCAGGCCAGCAGCTGGTCGCAGCAGGCCCAACAGGAAGTCGATCGGGCCGACGCTCAGATGAAGCCCCAGGAATATGAGCAGGCCAAAGCCCTGGGGGAACAATCGCAGGCCACCTCACAGCAGGCCCGTCAGGAAGTGCAGCGGGTGCTGAAGGCAGCCGAAGCAGTCTTCCAACAGAAGGTGGCGGCCGGTCAGGCCATCGCCCAGGCCGGGCGCGAAATCGAGGAAGCCGAGCGTCAGCTCGACAGCGCGGCCCGCCAGAGTTGGAGCCAGTACGTTTCCGACTTCGGCCAGGTTGCCCACTCGGTGAGCTACCACGACCTGTCACGGGCCCGATCTTCTCTGGAGCAATCGCGTCAGGAGCTGCAGTCGGCCCGCTCGGCCATGAACAGCGGTGATTATGATCGGGCCCGCAACCAGGCCCGCGAGGCCACCGAGACCTCCAACCAGGCCGTGGCT
This sequence comes from uncultured Burkholderiales bacterium, assembly GCA_964649085.1. Taxonomy (GTDB): domain Bacteria; phylum Vulcanimicrobiota; class Xenobia; order Xenobiales; family JADMJV01; genus JADMJV01. The sequence continues at coordinate 36,025 of CAZYPN010000029.1, forward strand.
GAAGCCGAACGGGCCGTGCAGGCGCAGCACCAGGTCTATCTGCAAATGGTGCGCGAAGCCCAGGAATGCGCCGAGGCCAAGCAGCTGATCCGTCAGGCCGAAAGCGCCATCCAGCGGGCCGACTCCGAGGTCTCCAGCGCCTCTCGTCAGAGCTGGAGCCAGCACGTGTCCAATTATGGCACGGTGAGCCACTCGGTCAGCTCTAGCGACCTCTCCAGTGCCTACAGCTACCTGAACAGCGCCCGTTCGGACCTGAGCCAGGCCAGCTCCTACCTCAGTTCGCGCAACTATTCTTCGGCCCAATCGGAAGCTCGCTCGGCGGCCAGTTCGGCCGAGCGCGCCGAGCGCGAAGCCGAAAGCGTGGTGAGCCGCGAACACGACGAGTTCCGCCGCAAAGTGCGCGAGGCCGAGAATCAGGCCAATCCTCCCGGTGGCGGTGGTTCCGGAGGCGGCTCGGGCGGTTCGGGCGGCGGGTCCGGCGGCGGCGTGGGTGGCGGCGGTAGCGGCTCCACCGGAGGAGGCTGGTAATCCCTCCTCGCCTCCACCTGCTGGTCCTGTTCCTGATCAACCTGGTTTGCACCATGCCCTACTGGACGCTGTACTTTGGCATGGAGGACGAGGCCATTCTGGTGCTGGGGGCGCGGCGCATCCTGGCCGGTGAATTGCCCTACTACCAGTGGGACATCCGCCACACCCCGGGGGCCTATCTGATCGCCGCCGGCTATTTCGGGCTGGTGGGCGTGCACCAGTGGGCCATCCGTAGCCTGATGGGGCTGGTGGCCGCCGCCTCGGGAGTGGTGATCTATTGCCTGGCACGTCGTGTCTTTGGGGCCCGGCAGGCTTATCTTCCCTGGGCGCTGTGGTGCTGTGGAGCCCTGACCAATTTCCCCATTCTGAGCTACCACTGGATCGGCACCTTGTGGGCGCTGCTGGCCATGCACTGGATCTTGCGCTGGCGCGAGGGTGAGCCGGGGGCTCTGCTGCCGCTGGCGGCCTTCTGGTCGCTGGCCCTGTGGTGCTTTCAGGCCGATGGGCTGGCGGTGGGCCTGATGGTGGGCCTGTGCTGGCTGCGCTTTCGCCTGCCCGGGCTGCCCCGACTCATCGCTTATTCGGTGGCTTGCAGTTTGCTGCTGTGGCTGCCCTTTCTGCCCGTGGCTGGCGAGGTGTGGCGCGAAAACGTCAGCGCCCTGGTGAAATACTTGCCCTTCAACTATTACGCCTATCGTTGGCAGCCCTGGTTGGACACGGGCAGAGCGGCCCTGAGCCCGGGCCTGCCCCCGCTGGCACGCTGGGCGGTGGCCTCTCACTTTTTCCTGCAGTCCTTAACTTACGGGCTCTACTACGCGTTGATCGGCCTTTCCCTGCTGACCTTTGAGCTGCGGCGCCAGCCGAAGCTAGTGCCGCTGGCCTATTGTGCCCTGGGATGGGCTCTGGCCAGCGGCAGTCGTCAGACGGTGGGCTATCTCTCCTTCTCTTGTGCTCCCATCTTCCTGTGTCTGACCGGTTTGCTCTGCCTACTGCCCCGGGCCCCGCTCTGGATGTGGGTGGTGGGTGGGCTCGAGGTGGTGGGCAGCCTGGGGAGAGTGCTGTTCTTGAATGCATCCTGGACCTACCCCATCGCCACGCGTGCCGGCGTGTATTATACGGCTTCTCCAGCAGAGGCCGAGGTCTTTGGACACCTGCGGCGCTGGAGCGATCGCTATTTCCCTCCCGGTTCTACGGTGCTGGGCTACCCCTATCTGTGCAGCCTGTACACCACCGAGGGTCTGGTGAACCCGCTGCGGCAGCCGGTGCTGATGCCGGTGCTGTACAGCTCGGAGGAAGTGATGCAGGCCCAGCAAGTCCTGCGCCAAAAGCGAGTGCCCTACATCGTGGCTCTGCCCCAGTCGGCAGAGGGAATCTTTCAAAGCTATGGCATTCCGGTCGAGCTGTTCCGCAAGCGCTCGGAGGAAGATCTTCAGGTGGTCACCCGGGGTTACGAGCTGGTCGAGCGTCAGGGTGGCTTACTGCTCTATCGCCTCAACGATCAGGGCATCAAGCGCTGACGATTCCAGCCTTCGGGCGATTGTTGAAAGAGCACCCGGTCGTGCAGCCGGCTGGGTCGTCCCTGCCAGAACTCGATCGACTGTGGTCGCAGGCGGTAACCGCCCCAGTGCGGGGGGCGAGGCACCGGGCCCCCGTCGAACTCTTGTTGTCGTTTTTCCAGTTCGGCCTGGAGAGCCTCGGGAGAATCGATCGGCTGGCTTTGGCGCGAGGCCCAGGCGCCGACCTGTGCCCCTCGGGGTCGACCGGCGAAGTATTCATTCGAGAGCTCCTCGGAGAGCTTTTCCAGGCTTCCCTCGATGCGCACCTGACGTTGTTGGGCCGGCCAGTGGAACAACAGGCAACCCTGGGGGTTTGCCGCGATCTCCCGTCCCTTGCGGCTTTCGTAGTTGGTGAAGAAGGTGAAGCCCACTCCGTCCATTTCCTTGAGCAGCACCACCCGGCCGCTGGGTCTGCCGGAGGCGTCGGCGGTGGAGAGCACCATAGCGTTGGGCTCGAAAGGTTCGTGCTCTAAGGCCTGCTCAAACCACGCCTGAAAGGCCTGGAGAGGGTCGCTGCCGAGATGCTCTTCGAGCAACGGCGGATGTTGATAGTCGTAGCGAAGTTTGGCCAGCTGGTCTTTCATCGAAACGGCTTCCGCACAGGGTTTTCATCTCCCTCCAGGAACTGCTGGCGGTGCTGTATCACAATACTCTCGACGCCACCCTCTATACCCAACGCTCGGCCGAATGGGCCGCTCTGTATCTGCAGGCCTTTGCCCTGGCCGAGCTTCGACTGTTGGTCGAGGTCCAGCGGCGCAGCCAGGCGAAACTGTCGGCAGATAGCTTTTACGTCGTATCGGATCTGGACGAAACGTTGCTGGACAACTCCCCCTACAATGCCTGGATCTTGGAAAGCGGGCGTGACTTTCACGATTCGACCTGGAGCCACTGGTGTCAGCAGCGCAAGGCCCTGGCCACTCCGGGAGCGGTCGACTTCGCCAGGTTCGTGGTCGAGCACGGTGCTCATCTGGTTTACGTCAGCAGCCGCTTCGAGGCCGACCGTGAGGCTACGGCAGAAAACCTGAAGAGTCTGGGGTTTCCGCTGGCGGATTCCAGCTCCGACCCGCAGCGCACCCGGCTGTTTCTTTCGGGGATGCCGCTCGGGGGCAAGCCCTCCAAGAAGAAGGAGCAGTTTGCCTGGCTCGAGCAGCGATTCGGGTCGGAGCCCTTGCTGTGGTTAGGCGACAATCTGTCGGATCACGATCCCGACCGCTATTCCAGTCGAGTGGAGGGTGAGCAGCGTCGCCAAAGTGCGATCAACGAGAACTTTCGCTGGGGGCATCAGTGGATCGTCTTTCCCAACGCCATCTACGGCAGTTGGCGACAGGCTTTAGGAAAGAATGATGAGGAACCGGCAGCCCCGTTTCAGCCCGCGCCCGTGCGCCCGGCGCTGCAGAGCCCAAAGCGTTCGCTATTGCGCAGTTGGCCGTCTCCAGGGCTGGATTAGAGCCAGTCCCAGCACCTCGATGGCCAGGCCCACCTCGATGGCCAGCGCGCCCGCGCTGGCCCCGGGCCAGCCTCGGGCGACCCAGAATTGGGCCAGAGCCAGTGTGCCCATCAAGCCGATCAGGCTGGCCAGATTGACGTGCCCATTGCGTGCAGAGGCGATGCAGAAGCCCTGTAGGGTGTTCTGTAAAGCCACCAGAAGCGGCACCAGCAGACTGAAACGCAGCACCTCCAACGAGGCCGCCAGCAGCGCCGGGTCGTGGCCGATGAGTTGCCGCAACAGCAGCAGCCCGGGAGCACTGTGCCCCAAACCCACGATCAGCAGGGTGCAGAAAGCCCCCGCGCCGGCACCCAGCGTCAGTAGCCTGGAAGCGGGCACCAGCCGGGCGTATTTGATGACCAGTTGCTGCACCATGCGACTCAGGTTGGCCAGCAAGATGACAAAACCCCAGCTGGCCGACCAGGCGGCCAGCGCCATCTGGGCGTCAAGGGCACGAGACAAAATGGCCAGCAACAGAGCTCGCCCGCCCCACATCAACACCATCGTGGAAGCCAGAGGCGCATAGTAGCGGGCAACACCCACGACGTCTCCGGGCAGGTGTTCCGAGGTCGATTCGGGCACGGGCTGCTGGCGCGCCCAGAAATAGACCAGCCCGGCTTCTACCCAGAGCGCCAGCATCAAGGCCCAGGCCCCCAGCGTGGCGCCTGCCAGGCCCGTGCCGGCGCCTGCAAAGAGCACAAGGCTCAAGGTTGCCACCCGAGCCAAGGATGCCTGCCCCATGTTGTGACCTCGACCCTGTAAGATCAGGTGCCCCTGAAAAAAGCGTCGAAAGGCGATGGTCGCGGGCCAGCTGAACATCAACAGTAAGGGCAGCCAGGTGGCGGCTTGAACCTCGCTCGTCAGATGGTAGATGTGGCCCACCAGCACGGGAAAGACCCGGGGCAGAGGCAACATGAGGAACATCAGCGTAATGGCGCCGGTCAAAATCAGGACAAAACGGCCCAGAGCCCGGCGTGAACGAGCCTGGCCGCCGAGGGCCGTGGAGGCATGCAGCACCATGATGATGGGGCTTTCCAGGCACACGGCCACGGCTTTCACCACCCCCAGAGCCGCCAACTGTGCGTTGGCACCCGGCAGCCGACTGAGCGACGTGGCCAGCAGGGGATCGGCGGCCGCCATGGCGGCGTCGCTGAGCGAGAGCGGAAGAAGCTGTCGAAAGAGCTGGCCTAGAGAGGGCGACTCAGCGGTCCGAGACATGGGAGCGGGGAATCAACTGGGAAATGGCTTCGTCCAAAGCCTCAGCGGGCACCAGCGAAAAGCCCTTTTCTGCGATCCAGTCATCGTTGTAGACCGTTTCCAGGTAGCGGTCCCCGCGGTCGGGATTGAGCATCAGGATCTGAGCCCCATCGGGGAGTGAGGCCGCAAAGTGCAACCCGGCGGCCACAATGGCTCCGGTGGACGAGCCCAACAACAAGCCTTCACGGCGAGCCAGGGCGCGGCAACACGAATAGGCCAGGGCTTCGGGTACCACATAAGCGCTATGGATGGCATCATAGTCGAGATTCGGTGGAGTGAAGCTGAGCCCGATGCCGGTCATGGAGTAAGGAGCCGGGTCAGAGGCAAAGATCACCGAGCCTTCCACGTCTACACCGATGATGTTCAGGTGAGGGTAGCGGGGCTTGAGGTAACGGGCCAAGCCCGAAAGTTGCCCACCGGTGGATACGCCCACGACCAAGGCGTCCAGGTGCTGGCCGAAGAGCTGGTCGATCTCGATGGCGGTATACAGGGAGTGGGCATCGGGGTTGCGCGGATTGCAGTGCTGGCAAGGGTACCAGGCGCCTTCGATCGACTCGGCCAGCTGTCGGGCTTTGGCCATGCGGGCTTTTTGCATGGAGCCGGCCTCGTCGATGTCTTCCGCTCCCAGTTCTACCAACTCGGCGCCGTAGGCGAGCAACATGCGGCGGAAGGTTGGGGTGGTTTTGGCATCGACGACGATCAACGTGCGGTAGCCGCGCAGCGAGGCCTGGCTGGCCAACGCCACTCCGAAGTTACCGGAACTGGACTCCACAATGGTACCGCCCGGTTTCAGTAGCCCCTGAGCCTCGGCCTGCTCGATCATCACCACCGCGTTCTTGTCCTTGATGGAGCCGCTGGGATTGCAGCTTTCTAACTTCAGATAGCAGTCGATGCGTCGACATTGTTGGGAAATTTGACCGAGGCGGACGGTAGGCACCCTGCCTACCGCATCACTGACGTTTCCAATGCGGGAAAACGCCGATCTGGAGAGCACGAGATTCATTGTGGGTAGAGTTCACCATGTTCTGGTGAACCTGATATTTCTAAACTGTTAACCTGCCGTCACAGGCGGGGCGCTGGTCCAGGTTTTTCCTTGCCAGTGCGTCTCAAAGTCGCGTACGAACTGCTCCTGGCGAAGGTGACCGTGATAGGACTGGATCGATTCGGCTTCGAGTGCTTCCTGGGCCGAATGGCCCTGGGAAATCCGCCAGCAGGCCGTCATCAGTCCGGTGCGCCCGATGCCGGCTTTACAATGAAGAAACACCTTCTGGTCTTTTTGCTGGGCGCGGTCGACGAGCTGGATAAACTCTTCCACCTGCTCCAGCGTGGGTGATTGAAAATCCTCGACGGGAATTCGGTGCACCGCCATTGGATAGGTGGTGGGGGGATTCCAGGCATTGTCGCGGTCGCTTCCTCGCAGGTCGATGATCAGGTCTACCTGATGTTGCTGCAGCCACTCGAGCCCTTCTTGATCGGGTTGACCTCCGCGCAAGAAGTTTGGAGTGACGACCTGGAAGTTGGCCACCTCTTCTGCTTTGGGGCTGTGGGTCCAGCGCTGTCGTGGCAGGTCGTTGTCGAGGGAGAGATTGCGCAACTTTTCATAGCTGCGTCGAAGCTCAGGAGTGCCGTCTCCCAGGGGTTCGCGGATTTTCCACAGCAGTTCGCGCAGTTCGCATTTCGTGCTGGCGGCGTTGTCGGCTCCCAACTGGGCCACCTGGTCGAGCACCTGTGACACCAGGGGCTGTTGCGACTGGGGAACCTGTTGCTGGAGTTCCTTCGCCCATCGGTGGAGTTCGGAACGGACTTGGGCGTACTGGCCGGGTTCGATGCGCACCCCCTGAGATTAGCCAGAGGTGCTGAAAATTCCCTTACCAGGAGTTGACCGGTGGCGGGGGAAATTCCCCGAGTCGTGGAGTCGTTTCAGTCTCTGGACCGGTTATTGCAGTTCGGACTCATCGCCTTGCTGGTGGCCTTGGGCGCTGTGCTGACCTACGCTCTGCTGTGGCTTCGGCGCTCCGGTATCCTGGGCAGCGGCGCCAAGAAGTCCCGGCCCCTGCCCAAGCACAAGGTTCCTGTCGAGCAGTTGCATCCCAAGTGGGAAGAGACCAACTACAACAATATGGTCGAAAGTGTTCACCGCGAGATCCACGCTGCGCTGCTCAAGCGCGACCGAGAGACCCTCGAGGTCTTCTGTCAGGGTGCGGCTTTGAAGAGTCTGCTGCCGCGCCTGGAAGATCTGCCGGGAAGTGAAGACCGCCGCGAGGTGCTGCAGGGTTCGGTCCGTCAAAGTTGGGACGCGCAGCGCGGCGAACTGGTGACCATTCTGGCCGTGAGCCGATGGGTCAAGTCGTGGCGACGATTTTACGAGAAGTGGACGCTGCAGAAACAGGGCAACGCCTGGTTTCTGGTGGCTCGCGAGGCCTCGCGCGAGCCGCTCTAACCAGGGAGGGCAGCAAGTCGAGCGAAGCGGACTTCATGGTTTCACCCTCACCGCCGGCGTCGAAAGCGCGTCGCCTTCTGTTTCGCCTGGGAATTGCACTGGGTGTTTTCGTGTTCGGTCTGGAGATCGGTTTGCGTCTGCTGCCTCCCTACTTGCCGTTGTGGATTGCCAATGATCTGGTTCAGGCCTACTCGCCACGCGTCGGTGGGATGTACTTTCGCGACTCCCAGACGCAGATGTATTTTTGTTACCCCAACGACCATCGCTGGTGCCTCTTCAATGGCTATCGCTGGTTGCATGAAACCGATGCGCGAGGCAATCGCAACCCATCAGATACGGGCAGTGAAGTGCTCTTGTTGGGCGACTCGTTCATTTATGGTCACTGCCTGGAAGAGGTCGATACCCTGGGGGCTATCCTGCGTCGCGACTATGGCTGGAAGGCTTACAATCTGGCGCGCCAGGGCGACAGTCTTACCCAGCAGTACATCCAGTTTCGCCTGTATTTCGACGAGTTGAAGCCCGCCAAAGTGCTGCTCTTCCCTTTCGTCAACGATTTCGGCGACATCGCCGCCCGCAAGGGCGAGCGGCCCGATCCTAAGGTGGAGCTCAACATCGACTTTGCCGCTTTACGCCAGCGCAAGGAGAATCCCAAGTTTTGGAAGGTCAGCGGCCACTGGTACGACCACTTCTACACCTACCGCTTGTTGGCCCTGATGGAACGCTATCTGCAAAGGCAGAAGCCCGCTGCCGCGGGAGGCAAGGTGCGCGGTTGGGCTACGGCGCTGACCGAACCCGAGGAACGTGAGCCCTTGGAGCGATATTACGAGGCCTTGCTGGTGGATATGCTACAGCGTTGCCAGCGAGGGGGAGCAGAACTTTCGGTGATCTTCATCCACACCGACACTCCGGCCGACCCCTGGCCTCAGACCCAGGCCCTCATGAATGAAGTGCTTCAGCGGCTCTGTAGCCGCCACCAGATCCCCTATGTCTCGGCCGAGTCGCTGCTCAAGGGGCACCCGGAATATAGCCTGCCCAACGACGGCCACCTGACCCGCCAGGGTCACGAGGCTCTGGCGCGATTTGTGGTCGAGCAAGCAAAAAAAAGAGAGAAGAAATCGGGAGCGCTGTAAGGCAAAAAAAATAGAAGGAAGCACTCCCCAGGCCTCTCTCCCTGTTGGAGATTGGCGAATCGATGCCATCTCCCTGCTGCTACAGCAGCTCGGCCAGCACCCTGGCAGGACGATCGGCGGCATAGTCGGTGCCCGACAGTCCGAAGCTGAGGTCGGCCTGTTCGGGGTGAGCCACTTCCGTTGCCCCGCGGGCTTCCAGGTGCAGGCGGGCCAGTTCCTGGTAGTTGGGAAGCCAGTTGCCGAGTCGCACCATTTCGGCTGCCAACGTGGAGATATTGGTGACCGACTCTTCCACCCGATTGTGGGCGTCCAATCCGCGAACATACAGGTCGATGAAGAGCACTTGTTGCTCCCAGAGGTCCACCAGAATGGGGAAGCAGTAGCTCGACTGGCCGGTGAGGTCGAACTTTTGCTGGACGGTTTTGACATCGAATGACTTGTAGTTGGAGTCGACCCGGTCGCGCATCATCCAGCCCGCATGGCAATCCATCTGAGAGAAAAAGTCGCCGCAGTAGCGGTAGATCAATGGAGCCAGGTAGCGGCACTGGCGGTCTTGCTTCAGGACCCCAAGTTCGGCATCGATGAATTCGGCCGCTCCTTCGGGCGCCGATTGCAGGTCGCCCGAGTGCACAATGCCCTCGGACTTGAGGCGGGTATAGCTGACGTGACCGCTGTACTGCATCTCGGCATCGAAGCGAATCAGCGAGAGATCGAGATCGGTGCGGCGCTGGTGCTGTTTCCAATAGACAAACAGGCGCAGCACGTTGCCGGTGCCCAGCGGCACGCGGGTTCCCCGGCCCCAGATCTGAACTCCCTCGGAGGCCTTGCGCAGGGCCAACGGCACCACGTAGTGTCGCAGTCGGCTGTCGATCCAGACCTTCTTCCCTTGCCAAGAGGGCCTGCTTGAGAGCTGTTGGCGGACCAGACCATCGAAGAACTGTTCTAACTGGCCACAACACTCCGGGTCGAGTCGCTGGCCAGCAGGCGCCACGTAGATGCCGCCCTTTTTATTGATCACGGTTCGAAACTGTGCCTGCGGCAGCTGGCGGAAGTAGCCCCGCAGGACCAACCAGGTTTTGAGGGGGACTTTTTCCGCAACGGCCGCCACCTGTTCCAGGATCTGGCTCTGATGTTGGGGGTTTTGCAGCAGCAGGGCCTGAACGCGCCGGGCCAGCAAGCCGGGGCGCTCGGCCAGCCGCGGCAGCACCTGCAGCGACCCTCCTCGTGCGAAGGCCATTTCGATGTCCGAGTTAAAGCTGCGCAGCCGGTGTTCGCCCAGCGCCTGGAAGGCCCGGGCCACCCGGGGATAGCGTTCTGCCCATTGGCCCGGGTGCAGTCCGCGTCGCAGGGCCATCCAGAGCCCTCGATAGCGTCGCAGGTCTTCTTCCAACCCGGGCAGTTGCTCCAGCCGTTCCAGCACCAGGCGTCGTTGGGGTCGAGAGAGGCGAGGATAGCGAATTTTATTGGCCAGCGAGACCTCGCTGCCGGTGAGGGCAGCGAACAGGCGAAGCCAGTCGGTGGCGGTGCCGATCAGGGCCTGGACGGTGTGCCACTGGCCCCGGTTCCAGCAGGTTTTGAGCAGGTAGGTGCGGGTTTCGCGAAAGACCACCCGCTCGGGGTCGATCACTTCCGGGCCAAAGTGTTCCATGAGCAGTTCCAGATCGGCACGGGCTGCCTCGGGAATGGAAGAGCGCGCATAGAGGTTGGAACGCAGATAGTCGAGCAGTTGCCGGTCCATTTCGGCGGCCGAGACGAGCCTCAAGGTGATCCATTCGGTGCGCTCGTCGCCACTGCGCTGCAGTTGCCTCTGGCGCCCTGCCTTAAACAGTTGGGGATCCTGAAACTGGGTGATGGGATCGGCTCCGAACTGTTTCAGTTCAAACAGCCAGTTGGGAACCACCACGCCGTTGGCGAGCCGTTGGCCCGCCGGATAATCCAGGCACTGGTTGACCAGAAACCCCAACATCCGATGAACGAAATATTCCCGTTCATCGGGCACGCTCTGCGGAAAGCCCTGGAAGAGGGGGACATAGTCGGGTTCGCCGCCGCGCCAGGCGCGCAACACCGAAAGGGTCGTGGGCCAGTTGCGCAGCAGCGAATCGTTGTACGCCTCGGGGTTTTCCACGGCGAAGCCCAGCCCGGCCAGTTCGGCCAGAAACATCAGCTTTTTCTGGGGATGGGTCGGGGCCTCGGCTGCCAGCAACAGCCCCAGGCGACGCAGGGCTACCTGATCGATCATCGGCCGTCAGTCCAGGAACCAGAGGGGTGCGCTGGCATGGGTAGAGATGCCCACCTCTGAACGATTTTCTTCGATGCGCAGGGGGAAGGAATCGTCACAGTAGCCATAGTGGAAGACTTCGGGCATCGACTCGCCCCGATGCAATTTGTAGGCATGTTGCGAAACCTCCGCTTCATACTGGGATACTCTTTCGTGCTGGCGCAGGTGGGCCGCCCAGCTTTCTTCGAGGTAGACCTCGCGGAACTGCTCCGGATGGGCCAGGTCCAGGTATAGCCCCCACCGAATCACACCGTTTCGCAGTCGAATTCGGCGAATCTTCTCCATGGCCTGGAGGAACTCGGATTGATCCTCGCGAGCGATCTTGTATTCCACCACCACCATAACGGGCCCGTGTTTGAGGGGAATGTCGACGTTGACTTCAGGGTCCTCCCAATGATGAGAAGGCTCGTGGCCGAAGCTCTCTCCAGTGTGAATCGGGGCCGACCACGAGGTGATCATGCCGAGAAAGAGACAGACGCCGCTGCAGATCAGCGCCTGGCGCACCCCCAGCCCGCGGGCCAGGTAGCCCCAGAAAACGGCCCCCAGACCGGCCGCCCCGCAAAAGGTCAAGAGATAGACCGACATGGCTCGGGCTCGCACCCAGGCCGGCGAGAGCGACTGGGCCGCCAGATGGAAGCTGGACAGCAGGCAGATCGAACATCCGCCTCCCCAGAGCATGATCAGAAACGGCGTTACCGGGTCCTGGGCGTATCCCAGCCAGAGCGGCACCGGCACACAGGCCATCCAGGCCCAGCCCACCAGTTGATTGGCCGTGAGGCGCTGGCGCAGGGCCGGTAGCAGTCGCGTGGAAACACCGATGGCCCCCAGACCGTAGACGACCAGCATGATGCCATACTGTTGAGCAGAAAACCGATATTCTTGTTTGCACAACAGCGGCATTAAGGCCCACAGCCCGCTGTTGAAAAAAAAGAAGACCCCCGAACGTATCAGCACCATCAGAAAGACGCTGGAGTGACGGACATGCTGGACGCCTACCCGCATGGCAGACACAAATCGCTCGGCCGGGAGATTTTCCAGTTGGGGTTTGCGCTTCCAGGTGTAGAGGGCGTAGACCACCGCCAGGAAACTCAACGAGTTGAGCAAGAAGGCATAACCAGCCCCCAGGTAGGCCAGCACCAATCCGCCGATGCCAGGACCGATGGCCCGAGCACAGTTGATGGCCAGGCCATTGAGCGTTACGGCGGCCGGAAGGTCCTCCTTGGAGACGATTTCTGGGGTTACGGCGTGCCAGCCCGGTGAATTCAGGGCCGCACCGGCCGAGAGATAGAAGCTACACAGCAACAGGAGCCAGGGATTCATGGCGTTACTCAGGGTGAGCAAGGCCATGATGGCCGCGGCCAGCATCATCCAGGTCTGGGTGGCCAGCAACCAGCGCCGCCGGTCGAGCACATCGGCCAGAGCTCCGGCCGGCAAAGCCAGCAGGAACATGGGAAGGGTGTTGGCCACCTGCACCAACGATACCATGACCGGATCCGGAGCCAGAGTGGCCATCAGCCATACATTGGAGACATCTTGAATCCAGTTGCCGATGTTCGATACCAGCGTGGCCATCCACAGCGTGCGAAACAGGGGCTGACGCAGGGGGCTTTCGCGCATTGCCAGAGGTTCTGCGAGAAGGCGACGGGCCCCTTGGCGGCCTCAGGTCTCCAGGATCCAGAGGGTGTCGCCGATGCGCAGTTTACGGGGCCGCGACAGGATCCAGCGCAAGGTTTCGATGTCCATATCGTCAGGCGGTGCCACCTTGCCCTCTACGGCCAGTTCGCAGCGCAGATACAGCCCGGCCGAGATGGCCAGCAATTCTCCCGGTTGCAGAGGCACCCGGGGAAACTGGATATAGCAATCTTTGAGATAGGCGCGGGGATGGTTCCGGCCGTAGTAATAGAGGTAGATGGTGGGAATGTGTTCCTCTTCGACATAGAGGGCCAGCCGATAGAGGTCGATGCCCCAGTCGAAGTTGCTGTCCAGGGCGATTTCCGCACCCAGTTCTTTGCCTCCAACGGCTTCGTTGAAATAGGCGAGATAGCCCGGATGAGCCAGGGCCAGAGAGGTGGCGGTGGCCACGCTGGCCAGGCTTACCATCAACTGGCTGAACGTTTTCCAGCCGATGCCTGGAAGATAGCTTGCCCAGAACCAGGCCGTGAGGGCAAACATCGAGGGATACATCGGTAACAGATGGCGAATTCCCAGGTTGAGGCGGGCGATCTGGGCTACACTCAGGAACAACAGGCTGAACAGCAGGTAGCCGCGAACCTCGGGCCCGGCCCGACGCAGCCACAACGGCGTTAGCATCAGGGCCACGCCGACCAGAACGATCCAGGGCACAGGTTCCTTGCTGACCAGCAGAGTGGGGAAAAAGTCCCATCGTCCTCCCTGATAGAACTTTCGCTTCACGTAGGCGGGTTGGTCGTGTCCTCGGGTCAGATGGCGACTTTGCGACACCAGTCCGGTGAGATACCACGAGTAGTGCCTCAGCCCCGGAATGGCCTCGCTGGCTCGAATCAGTCGCACTAGAGGATGCCGGCGGTTTTTGAGAACTCTCTGATTGTACCAGCTTTGATGGTCTGACGGCACGGGCGTAGCGGCGTAGACCAGGCCCACCAGTGCTCCGGCCAGTATCAAGGCCTGCCCAAGCGACTGCCAATGCTTGCGCCCGGCTCGTTGCAAGCCGAGAGCCAGCAGGAAAAAGATCGGCAGAATGAGGGCCGAGAACTTTACCAACCAGGCCATGCCGGTCCACAGGCCCAGGGCCAGGCTGTGGCGCCTGTCGGGGTGCCTGACCCAGGCGTAGAACAGGGCCGTAGCGACGAACATCAGGGCGGTGGCGGGGGCGTCGGTGGTCACCAGGGGCCCGTGGGCCAGAAAAGTGGGACACAGGGCCAGCATCAGTCCGGCCAGCAGGGCCGCGGATGGGCCGATGTGAGACCTCAGTGCCAGGGTAAAGAACAGCACGAAAAGAGCACTGCCAAAGATCATCGGGGCCCGCGCGATGCGAATGAGAAGTTGGGGATCATTCCCCTGGCGGTAAAAGAGATCGTCGATGCAGGCTTCTTTGTAGCGTTGCCCCCAGTGGTCCCAGGGGTCGTTCCAGCTCACCAGACTCAGGGCCATTCCGCTCAGCTCTTTGGCCAGCGGCGGATGGTAGGGGTTCATCCAAAATTCGCCGCGCTGGACCTGGGTATAGCCGGCCGTCACATGCTCGGGTTCGTCGTAACAGGGAGACGAGTTCCACGAACTGGTCAGCAGCACCAGCAGAGTCAGCAAACTCAGGGCACAGGCGGCCAGGTGGAAAGAACGGGCCTTCACTTCACGATTTCGATTTGCTTGGGAGCGACCACCTGAATCTGAGTCTGGCCTTTATAGTTGCGCAGCAGCCCTCGCACTTGAATGGTGTGGCCGACGAGTTCTTTCACCTTAGGGAACTTCGAGGTATCGCCAGGAAAGATAATGGCGCGAAAGGGTTGATCCTGGGGGTTCTTCGAGAAATTGATGTAGTAGAAACCTGCGGCATTGTTCTTGACCGAGGTGACCTTGCCTTGAACAATCACTCGTTGCCCCAAGCGTGAGGGGGCTTGCTCAGGCAAGATGCGTTCGAGTCCGGGTGTGCGAGAGGGGCTGGGGTAGACCTGTTTCTTGGGCTTGGATCCACACCCCACCAGAGTCAAAGTCATGAAAAGCACCAACAGATAACGCATGGGCGGTTATTCGCTCCGGGTTCGAAGGGCCCTTGAGATTGCGGAGGAACTCTGAGGCGTGGAAGGTTTCTATCTGCTGGCCGATGATCATGAGTGGCCGGCTGCTGAAGTCACCATCAAGAGCCTGCGTCTCTTTCACCCTCAGGCTCGTCTCATTCTGATTCCACGCAGTGCCCAGGTCGAGCGCGTGGCTGGCCTGGCCGAGCAGGTTTTCCAGTCCCAAGACCTCAGGCTGTGCGATCAATTCGGCGAGAGGCTGGCCGGCAGGAGCCATTCGGGTTATCGCAAGCTGCTGGCCTGGAAGGGGCCTCTAGAACGCTTCATCTGTTTGGAATCTCCCTGTTTGGTGACGGGCTCTTTAGAGTTCCTCTTTCAGTCTTTACACTCTTGGGGTTTCGTGCTGGGTTCTAGCGAGGAGGCCAGCTTTCGAAAGTACGTGTGGAAGCCCAGCATCTACCTGCGCACGCCGCTGACCAACGAGCAACTGGCTTTCGCTGCCCCCACCTGTCTGCTGGCCAGCCGCCGCGACAGTCTGAGCTGGGATCGATTTTCCGACCAGCTCGAAGAAGTTCGCGCCTGGAGCAGGCATCTGAACCTTGCTCAGGGTGAAACCGCCTTCCTCAACTACCTGATGGTGACGGCCAGGGCGCCGCGCACCAGTTTATTAGAGTGGATTCGCCAGGGCAAGGATCGGCGCTGCGTGCTGTGGGCAGGGCAAAGAGGGGGCCATGTGCAGGGGGGCACAGTATCGTTTCTGGACGATCGCGAAGTCGTGCTGGTGCACTGGGCGGGCTGTTGGAAGTCGCACTGGTGGCGCCGCCGCCCCTATCAAAAGCTTTGGGACTACTATCAAGGACTCGCGCCAGCTTCCAGGAGTTGACCCCAAGGATTTCAAAGTTCCCCTCTTGTCTCGCTGGCTGGATACATTGGGCTGGTTGGTGGCGAAGACCGACGTGTTCCCGCTTCGCCAGCTTTACTCTTCGATTTATTCGGCCGGACTGGCTTACCTGGTGCGCCAGTTGCGTCCGCTGCCCGGCTTACGTGCTTTCTATCTGTCGGGGTCGTATGCCCACGGCAAGCACGTCCACGGCGCCTCCGATATCGATTTTTTTATCCTTATCGACGCCTCCCAGCGGCAGCGCCTGGGAACCCTCTACCGAATTTTGCAACGAAGCATCACGCTGTTTCCCTTTTTAGGTCCACTGAAAGAACGCTGGCAGCAGGTGGTGCTGGTCGACCCGCAGGGTGAGGTCGACAATGCCGATCTCTTGTTTCGTCATCGTCTGGGGCTGCTGCGGCCGCTGCTTGAGCAGCACGGTTTTGTGTTGCGCGGCAGCATTCCCTGGAGTCAACTTCAGTTGTCTTTTCTGAACCTGCAACTCCGGCTGGCCTATCAGGCGAAACAACGGGGAACTTCCGAGCCGGCCTTCTGGCAGCGGCGCGCTCAGGCAGTGTCTGAATTGCTGGCCTATCAGGGCCAGTGCCCGCGGGTGTCCCCCGGGTGGCAAGAGCTCTTGCAGGCTATTGAACGGGCGGCGGCGGCGGCGGTGAAAGGGTTGCCCGAGGTCGTATTGTCGGCCTCGATGCCTCAGGAGGCCCCCAACGATCCTCAGGAGGCCCAATGCTGGGGCAGTTTTTGGGTGGGGCGATCCGATCCTGAACAGCGCGATTTTCGCAGCGTGGGCGCGGTCTATTCCTGGCAACCCCTCAGTTTGCTGGGCTTCGCCGAGCCGCTGCTGGTGCTCAGCCGTTGGGAGGCTCCCTGGCTTTTCGGTGAGACCACCATGCCCCAGGAAATCTGGGATTGGAATCGTGTCCAGTGTCGGGCCACCCTGCGTTCGATAGCCGAGCAACTGCTCGGTGGGGAAAAGTCGCTGTTGGAAAGCGATTGGGCCCTGCTGCAGGCTCTGCGTGCGTCCTCGATAGTGCAGAGTTTGCTGGCCGACCAACCCCAACCTGATAGTTCGGCCTTGCTGCAATGGTTGAAGGGTCGTTTCCCCGAAGCGGGCGACTGCCTGAGCCACGTGGTCGAATATCGAGAGGCTTTGCAGCGAGGTGAGGGGCGCTCGTATTGTCAGCGGTTACCGGCCAATTTCTCGGGCTTTCTGGTGGCGCTAACTCTGGCCGTGCTCGAGCAAGGGCCGCCGCCGCCCGCGTCGCTTTTGCATCAACGGCTTTCTCTGTCGTTGTGCGTGGTGACGCGCGACCGTCCGGATTGGCTGAAGGCCTTGCTCGACACGGTCGTGGCTCAGACTCGTCGGCCCGATGAGGTGTTGATCGTCGACAACAGCCCCAGCCAGAGCGCCCGGGGCGTAGCCGACGCCTTTGTTGCTCAACTTCCCATTCGCTACCTCTCCGAGCCCCAGGGCAAACTCGGAGCGCTGCGCAGCCTGGCCATCCAGCAGTCCACGGGCGAGATTATCTGCTTTACCGATGACGACTGCCTGTTAGAGCCCGACTGGGTGGCCCAGGCCGAACGGAGTTTTCTGCGCGACAGTCGAATCGGTGCCGTGGGTGGCCGGGTCCGACACTACAGTCAGGACGATTCGGCCCTCGATCAGTTCCATCGGATTTATCTGGGGTAGGAGTGGCATGGCCTGGAGTTCACTGATCGACATCCTGACCCGAGGTCGGCGGGTGGGCTATCTGGTGCGCGAAACCCATAGCCTGGCTTTCTTTTCCAACAACACCCTCTGTCTTCGCCGCAGCATGGTGGAACAGATCGGTCTCTACGATCCCGACTTGCAGGCCAGTGAAGATGTCGATATTTGTGCTCGTATCGCACGCGACCGCTGGTTTATCTACAAATGCCCCGACATGGTGCTGTTTCACCGACCTCGTCCCAACCTGGTGTCGCTGTTGCGCCAATGGTGGGGTTATGGTCTCAATATTCCCAAGGTGTATCGAAAATACAGCCCGGGCCATTTGGAACTCTATGTCTACTGGCCACCCAATCGCTTTCTTCAACTGTTGCAGCGAGACGAACTGCCCTTTACTTGCTGCCTTTTCGTGCACCCGTTCTTGGTGATGCACCTGCTGGGCCTGGCCGCCAACCTGATGCACAGCAAGGTTCTGGCTCTGTTGGCGCTGGTGTCGGCCCTGCTGTACGTGCTGCCCGACTTGAGCGGGGGCTTGGGCTGGCGCAGCTTCAAGGTGGGCTGCATTCGCTATCTGCTCAACTGGGTATTTTCTCTTTCACATCTCGTTGGAGCCTGGAAGTATCGCTGTCTCTACCTGCCCAACGTGGTCAGTGAGCGTCGCGACGGCAGTGAGTTTGTGCTCACTCAGGACGGGTCGCCGAGCTCCTGGTGAATGCAGTCGATCTGTGGTGGACCACTCCAGCGCAGACCCAACGGTGGAGCCAGCAGACCCATGGCCACGCCCGCTCCGTAGGTGAAGTGCAGCATGAGAATCACCGGCGCCGTCATCAAACCTTGTAAAGGAGCGCGAAAACGCCAGGCCAGCTGCGCGCCCGCGGCCATACAGAGCAGGGCATAAAGCAAGAGCAACCAGTCCCATTTCATCCCCAGCATCACGATGAGCAACAGCGGTAGCAGATAGATCCCCTGGGGCTTCAGCGAGGTGCGCCACACCAGCGAGCCCCGAGCCACGCCATAGCGGAAATATTGCCAGAGGAACTGGTCGAGTCGGCTGCGTCGATGCCTCCAGACCGCCAGTTGCGGATGGTAATAGAGGCGACCGCCCAGCTGCCGCAAGCGCTGGACGAACTCGACGTCTTCACTGGGATGAAGCTCGAGGTGAAAGCCCCCTGCCTTCTCGAACCAGTGGCGCCGCACCAGCAGATTGCAGGTGATCAACTCGGCCCCCTGGACCTCTCGGGGCGGTCCGACGGGCCAGTTGCGAGGCTGGGTTACCAGCGTGGCCAGCCTGAGAGACAGAATGCGACCGAAGAAATGCTCCCAGTAGCTGGCCTGGGGGTGGGTCAGACTGGGCCCACCCACAGCCGCCCAGTGGCCTTCGTCCATGAGACGCAGGCCAAGTTCCAGGTTTTCGGCGTCGATCTGACAGTCGTCGT
Organism: uncultured Burkholderiales bacterium; assembly: GCA_964649085.1. Classification (GTDB taxonomy): domain Bacteria; phylum Vulcanimicrobiota; class Xenobia; order Xenobiales; family JADMJV01; genus JADMJV01. Next base: position 54,449 of record CAZYPN010000029.1, read on the forward strand.
CGAGGAAATAGAGAACCTCGCCTCGGGCCTGTTGCGCCCCCTGGTTGCGCTGGTAGCTGACGTTGCCGCCGACGACGATGAGCAATTCCTGGCCGGGCCCGGGCTGCATTGGATAACGAATCTCTCGCCCGGACTTGAGGGGAATGATGATGCTCACGCGGGGGGTGGGAGCGGACACGGGGGATGGTTCAGGATTTTCTGCCCGAGGCCTTCAAAGGCACCGGCGGCCGACTAGAGAATTCCCCTCGATGGATTCTGAAACCTCACCCCCAGATGAAGCCAGCGAAACTCCGCCCCCAGAGCCGGAACCAGAACCCGAGCGTCGCCGCGAGTATCGACTCAACAAGGTGCTCGGCGCGGTGTTGGGAACCGGCGAAGATGCCTACCGGGCCAGGATTTTCGTGATCAACATCAGCCGGACCGGCCTCAAGGCCACTCACCAGGTACGGGTTCCCGATGCCGACAGCACTCATTTGCAGCTGTTCTTGAGCAGTAAGGAGCCGCCCTTGGAAATTGAAGCTCGAGTGGCCTGGCAGAAAGAATTGACGGTCTCTGGCATGTTCGAAATCGGTTTCCAGTTTCTCTCGATGTCCGAGGACGATAACCTGCGGCTCGATGAGTTCATGATCGCCGAAACCCAGAAGGTAGAGCCTTCCAAGCCGCTCGATCTCTCTTCACCCTGGAAGTTCGGTCGAACTCCGGGATAAGGATTTCCCGGTCCAATCGCGCCGGTAGCTTTGGACGCCTGAGGGCATCTAGACTGAAGCTGTCGGATTGCGCTCGCTGCCATCCGCAGATGTGAGGGGAGCTTTGATTCCGATGGAGCGTAATCCAAACAACATGATGATGTTAACCGCCGGGCTGGGCCTGATTGCGGTGGGTACTGGTGTGCCCTTTGCCCTGGTTCTGTTGGGAATGTTGGCAATGGCAAGCGGCAATATGTCGCTGATGTTGGCGGCCGCGGGGATCGGGGCTCTGTTGTTCCTCGGCCTCGGGATGCTGGGAATGGCCGGGCAGTTGCTGTGCTTGTTTTCGCCGTTGAGCCAGAGCACCAAGACCCCTCTGGGGGTGAGCCTGGTTTGTGCCGGCCTGGCCCAGTTCCTGGGGATCAAGTTCTTGGGGCTGATTGGGGCCATTGGCTTTCTGCTGTTTCTCTATGGGGTCTGTCGAGAACTGGGGGCCGCGGACCTGATTCAGCGCTTCAATTCCTCGGCTTTTCTGGGTCTGCTTTGCATGCTGGCGGGGGTCGCTTCCCCCGTGCTCGGCGCGATGGCAGGCGGCGGAGCCCTGCTCATCGGCATGCTGACCGCCTTCCTTTTTGGGGCCTTCGCCTTTGCTCGTTATGCTCAAACGATCGTCGACCTGGCCATGCGGGCCAATCGGCTGCGACTGGGCGGTAACTTCAGCCACTTCTGATCGATCGAGCTGCATCCGTAGAGAACTGGCCGGGCGCTGGCGTTGCCAACTCGCGCTCGGGCTTTTTGTTGCCAGCAGGAAGGTCCCACCTGTAGTGATAATTAACCATTAGGGGGATAATTTATAAATTTATCAACTTGGAGACACTAGAAGATGGACCTCTCCGGAATCTCAGGTCGGACCCAGGAATCGTGGCTCGGAAGAGCCTGGAGAAGTTTGAAGGACATCGCCCAGGAAAGTCCCCGAGACTCTTATTTCAAGTCGGAGCTTCAGTTCGCCAGCGAGGACGCCAGCCGCCAGGCTTTTCTAGAGGCCCGCCAGCGATTGCTTCGTCCCGATGGTTGGAAGGAACTGGGTCCCAAGTGGGGGGCGGCCCGATTTGAGGTTCACGGCGCCCAGGCCCGTGGGGAGAAGAACGTTCAACAAGGAGATCTGCTGAAGATTCAGCTACCCGCCTTTCCTCGTGCAACCTGGGTTCGAGTTGAATCGGTGGTGGATGAACCCGACCGACTGGAAGTTCGAGTACGTCCCACGGGGGCGCCAGGCAGCCAGGGCGTGGATCACATCTTTGGCGAGGCAACCACCAATACATTTACTCTGGAGCGCTCGGGTGAGCATTTGATCGGTGGCGTACAGGGTAAGCATGAGGTCGCCAATTTTTCGGGCCCGTGGTGGCAAGACTTGCTTTCGGCCAGCTTTCTCTGGGGTGGTTGGATGGGCGGTAAAGACCATCAGTGGAAGCCCTTCGTGCACAACCTCCTGCGTGGGCCCAATCGGATCGATTAACAAACGACTCTCGAACCGGTAACCTCCGCTGTTGCTCTCTAAGAGCCGTCTAAGTCGCTTCTGGCATTCTGACTTCACAAAGAGAACAGAACAAGGAGCGAACCGAACGATGAATGCCGTAGCCGCAAAGAAACTCGAGCAGTTTAGTGTCAACCGCCCTACCACCAGTGAGCGCCCTCAGTTGTCGGTGGTGCGCAGTGAAGCTCGCACCGAAGCCCGCTCCAGCAACGCCAGCCTGGATGGCGTTTCGGTTTCCGACCGCGCGGTAGAAATCCAGGCCAGCGACAACCTGCAGAGGGCCTGGAAGGACATGGCCGGAGCCTCGCAGAGCAACAGCGATGCCGATCGCTTTCGTTCCGAGAGCAAGCAGCCCCTGGAAGGCTACGATCAGACCAAGTTGGACAACCCCGAACACCGCACCCCCAAGTATCTGTTCGGCCGGGTCGCACAGGACTTTAAGCTGGACTCGGTGCAGGGCGACAAAGCTCGGGCCGAGGAGTTGCTCAAGGCAATGGTACCCGACCTGAAAGCCGCCGGCCTGGAAGTCGTAGGGGTTCAGGGCGACCGGATTCAAGTGAAAACCGAGGTCGGCTACGAGTGGGTCGACGTGATTCGCGGCGCGGGCACAAACGAGCCGGGCTGGCAATGGGGCTCCGAGGGCAAAGGAACGCCCGAGCCCACCGCTTCGGCCCGTGAGTGGGCGGCCAAGGTTGGCCTGAACCTCGATGCGGAAGGCTCAGTGGCTCCCGCCGCGGGCGCAGCTGCCGGGGCGGGTGCTGCTGCTGCCGCAGCCGGTGGTGCAGCAGCGATGAACAACGGTCCCAAAGTTCTTGGCGCCCAGATCGACAGCGCCAGGGTTCTGGCCGTCCTGAATCGCTACCCGGCCGATGGTCAGGGACTGACCCGGGCCGTCAAGGACCCCGAGTTGCAGAAACTTTATCCTGGGGTGATGACCTACGGTGGTCACAGCCAGGACGGCAAAGCCTTCAACGCCGACGATCGGCTCGCCAAGGGACTCAATGTCGACAAACTGTTCTTCCCCAACGGGGCCATCGTAGACGTGATCGTTTCGGCCGGGTCTCGCGATGCCAAATGGGGTTGGATACCCGAAAACTAGTCTAGAACGTCTCCGTTCATCACGCTCCGAACAGGCTTGGGCCCGGGTATCCCCCGGGCTATTTTTTTGCCTGGGCCCGTCGCGACAGGGACTGTAGCCGACGGCGGACCGCAGGTGCGATCTCTTCGGCCATTCTCCGATAGCCGGTTTCATTGAAGTGACGCTTCCCTGGTGGGTTGGAGTCACGTCCGTCGTTGCAGAAAAGGCCTTCGGCTGATGGGAAGAGAACCTCAATGTCGGGTCGATCGACAATCGTTGTTAACTCCTGATAGTCGCTCGATCGGTGGTCGGGGTAGTGTTCCTGGGGTGCCACCCGCACAATCAGCAGCGAGAATCCGTGAAGGCGCGACAGTCGCTGCATCTCGGCCAGTTCCAGCCGAACCTTCTGGCGGGCCCATACTTGTAGATGGTCACGGTAGTCGCTCCGCTGGGGCTGTGGCGCTCGTCGCATGGCCTGGAGCAGGTGTCGTCCCAGGTAGGTGTGGCGCAGAAAGCCTCGCAACGGTCGAGAGGACTGGCACAGCCGGTCGCGCTGGAGCAGCCAGTGGTCGGCTGCTCCGGTAAACACCAGTTGACCCTTTGCGTCGATGTCCTGGACGGGCGTTCTCAGGTTGTCGCGCACATCGTTGGCATACAGCGCCCAGATGACCAGTTGGGGTTTGAGTCGCGGCAGCACCCAACGTTGAAAGTAGGCCAGTTGACGATCGGGACCACTGTCGCCAATGCCCAGATTGACGACGCAACATTCGGGCAGCAGTTCTTCCAGAACAGCAGGATAGCTGTGGGATGGATTGACGGGATATCCCTGGGTGAAAGAGTCGCCCAGGCACATCACCACCGGCCGCCCTTCAGTCCGACGTTGCTCTGCCTCCAGAAATTCAGATCGAACCATTCGCCTGGGAATCATGATGAAATCGGGGTGGGGCCCAAAGGGAGAGCCTGGTAGAACGTGTTCGTGATCGACCTGAGGCCGATCCCCAAAGAGTCGGAGTCCGATTTCCATCGCGATCAGTCCAACGAGCAGGCCCACAAGGACAAGCAGGAGGCGCTTCAGTGGCTGGTCCTGGCCGGAGACAACATCGTTCGAGGCTAGGTGGTGAACCGGAAATTTTGCTGAATTTCAGTGGGGATCGGTCACCGGGATGCGGGTTTGCCAGTACACGCCCCGGCGGTGACCTTCGCGAACGTGGTCCAGGGCTCGCGGGGCCGGCAGGGCGCGAGAGAGATCGCGCAGCAGCGGTTCCTGCCAGCCCTCCCGTAGGGGCAACCTCAGGGCTACGTCGGCCGCCTGACCGTAAGGCTGGGGACGCAAGAGATACAGGCCCGCGGGATATTCCGCCGTGGGATTTTGAAAGCAGAACACCGCCTGCCCCTGGACGTTGGGCTGCCAGTAGAAGCGAGCCAGCGGGGTAGCCCATCGTTGGCGTTGCTCGGGCGGGCACACCAGGGCCACCACCGGTTGGCCCTCGCAGGCGGCCACGTTGACTCCCAGGCGCAGGCTGTCTACCCAGGGAACTCCTGTCGCATCGAGGTTGCGGGCCCGATAGTGGGCAGCTAACCCGTTCATGGCGCTGGCCATGTGGCGAGCGTCGCGAAAGGCAAAGTCGGGAGAGCGTCCCGGACGGGCCAGCAAGCTCTTGCCGTCGGGGGAAAGCAAAGCAAAGGTGGTGTTCTCGAGCCGTCCCGATCCACCCACGAAAATCGACTCGAGCCAGGCCGCTTCCTCGGCGTTTTCATAGGTCGCGAGGCGAATACAGACAAATTTTCGGGAGGCCGCTACCACCTCCGGTTGGGACAGGAAACTCCTGTCCATCTGTTGCTTACCGGGTCACCAGATGCCAGAAACGTTATGACAGTGGGGGGCCGCTGCGATTAGCAAAATGGGACGACCGCTGCGTTGCGCTTCGGCCAGTCCCTGGCGCAGGGTGCCATACCAGGCGATGGAATCGGCCCGGGCCAGGGCCGTGAACAACAGTAAAAGGAAGACACAGGCTTTCATGGCTCGATAGTAGTCCCCAATTGTGGAGGCAATATGAAGACTATGGAAATCGGGTTTCCTCAATTCCCAGGCGCCAGTTTTGAGTAGCGTGCACTTTGACAAAGTAGTCCCAGTAGAACCAATCGGCCTCTGAGATGTGGTCTTGCTGAAGAAGTCGCAGGTCGCGCTCCAGGCTGCTTTCGGCAAATTCGCCAAAGGGCGGAAGGACCCAGTCTTCCGAAGTGGCTGCATTGAGCTGTAGGGACACTCGTAGACCGAGGATTTTTGCGGCCTGAAGCTGTCGATTGCGCGTCCAGTCGGTGCGGGTTCGATCCTCGTAGCGAGTGGTCGACCCGTACTTCCCTATGCGCTCGGTGTGCTTGACGCGTTCGGTGGTGGTCTTGCTCTGGTAGCTGTCGAGGGCGACCTGAGCCCAATCGTGAACCACAAAATCGAAGTGCACACGCGGGTAAGCAACTCCGTTGACAAACCGGACCTGATAGCTGAGGCTGCCCAGAAAGTCGCTGAAGGCCAGGCGCAGCCAGCGCTGCTGTAGGGGCGAAGTATGCGGCGGATAGGTGGCGGTTAGCGTCAGCGTTGAACCGGGCGGCCATTGTTTTAGAAGTTGTCTCATCGCCTGTCTGGCTTCAAGTGCGTGGCCGAGGCTGAGGCGATGGTTGTCGTTGTCCTTGGGTTGGGCTTCACTCCAGGCCTGCAGCAGCTGGCTTCTCTGCGATTCAGGTAGGGTCAGATCGTGGCGAAGCAAAGCCAGCACAAGACAGGTTTTGTGCTTCAGATCGAGCTCGTCAAAGCGCCCGAACAGGCCATCCAAATCGGAAGCTTGCACGAGTCCCATGCGAAAGCTTCCTTGAGGTCGGGCGCCGCTTTGCTCTTGCAGCCAGCTGCAGTTGCGCCACCACAGCGGCGGATCGGCCTCGGCCGCAATCGAGCCCAGTACGATGGTCGGACCCAAAGGGCTGGCCAGGATGGTGGCCAGGCTTTCGCCGTTCAGGCGTCGAGCGGCCAGCACCAGAGCCCATTCTTCCGAAAGGGCATAGAGGTTCGTGTAGGCTCTTCGGCATAGATCGCGGGCTCGCTGGTCGACCACCAGCGAGTCGCGCAACAGCCAGGCACAGCGCGGACGGAGCATTTCCGCCGGCTCTAGCCAATTCGGACCGTAGTAGCTGGCGGTGCGCTGTTGGTGCAGTTGCCAGGCACGTTGCACCGGCGGCAAATACCACACGGCCAGCCCGATATTGAAGACAAAGGCTAACAGCCCACAACCAAATTTGGCCAGCGACCTGCGGGACCAGCGCACTTGATGAGACATTCATGGCGATTCTTTGAAATTCGCGGACTTCCGCCTGAGCAGCTCAGAGCTCGAACCGATAGCCTACCCCGTAGACCGAGTAGATCAGTTCGCAGTCGGGCATGTGTCGCGCCAGTTTTTTGCGCAGGTTCTTGATATGACTGTCGATGGCTCGATCGGTGACTTCCTGGTCGTAGCCGTAGGCCTGATCGAGAATGGCGTCGCGCGAGAACACCCGCCCGGGGTGTTGGAGAAACAGGCTCAGCAGGCGATATTCGGTGGGAGTCAGATCGAGGCGCTGCCCGTGCAGCCAGATACTCTGGGCCTGCAGGTCATGGCGAAAGGGGCCATCGGCGAGATCCTGGGGCTTCAAGCGTTTCAGCACCGCTTTGACGCGAGCCACCAGTTCGCGGGGGCTGAAAGGCTTGCAAAGGTAGTCGTCGGCGCCCAGTTCCAGGCCCAGTAAACGGTCGACTTCTTCCACCCGAGCCGTCACCATGATGATCGGCACTTCAGAGGTTTTGCGGATTTCTCGGCACAGTTCCAGACCGTCGATGGCGGGCAACATCAGATCGAGCAAAATCAGGTGGGGGCGGAAGCTTTGCCAGGCCTGCAACACCTCGTCGCCCCTGAGGACATGATGTACGTCCATCTGGGCGTGACGCAGGTAGTCTACCACCACCCCCGCCAGCGACTCTTCATCTTCAGCTAACAAGATTCGGGCAACTACCGAGGATGACACGGCAGCCTCCATTCAATTCTCAATCCACCCAGGGGCGATTCCTGGGCCACCAATTCGCCCTGATGGGCCTCGACAATGTTGCGGCACAGCGCCAGCCCCAGGCCCGATCCACCCAGCTTCTTGCTACGCGATGCCTCCACTCGAAAAAAGCGTTCGAACAGTCGCTCCCGCATCTCGGGCGGCACTCCGGGGGCGCTGTCGTCGAAGCGCACTCGCCATTGTCCCTCTTGTTCCACGCAGCTGATCTGCAGACGACCAGGAGTTGAGGTGTAGCGCTGGCTGTTTTCGAGCAGATTGTTGATCAACTGGCGCAGCCGGTCGGCATCTCCCCACACCGTTGTGTTCAGTCGGCTGCTCTGGCGCATCAGCTCCAAGTCCAGGCCGGCTTTTTCGAAGCGGGGACGAAAAGCTTCGCTGCACTCTTGGAGTAGCTGGAACAGGTCGACTTCCTGCATCTTGTAGTGCATCTGCCCCAGGTCCGAGCGGGCCAGCTGGAAGAGATCGTCGGTCAGGCGATTCAGTCCCATCACCTGCGCGTGCAGCCGTTCCAGAGCCTGGGCATCAAGCGGGCGAATCCCATCCTGTAGGGCCTCCAGTTCGGCTCGAAGCACGGCCAGAGGTGTGCGTAGCTCGTGGGAAACATCGACGATCCATTGCTTGCGGCTCTGTTCCGATTGTTCCAGGGTGGCAGCCAGCTGGTTGAAGGCTGCCGCCAGATCGTTGTCTTTCAGGGGCAGCCGGGTTTGGAAGTGGCCGCAAGCCAGGCGACGCAGCGAGTGTTCCAGGGGTCGCAGCGGGCTCTTGAGGTGGCGAGTCAGCAGGGCAGCCGTCAGGGCACTGAGGCCCAAACAGAGCAGGGCCTGCAGCCACAGCCATTGGAACTGCACGCGCAGCAGCGAACGGTCGTGGGTCAAAGTCCAGTTGAGGGCCAGCAGCAGGACCAGCAGCACCCAACTGGAGAGCAGCACGACAACGAAGAGTTTGCGGGCAAGAGTCAGCCTCATGCTGCTGGAGGAGTTCCCAAGATGGTTGAGGTTTCCCTCAAATCGGCAGCTCACCAGCAAATCGTTCAAAGGCGGCCACGGCCGCTTCCAGCGGATCGCGCTGCGGACCCTCTTCGCAAGCGAACACGATTTTGGAGGATACGTTCACTCGATGGTGAGCTCGCCGTGGGCCCAGTGCTCGGATCACCTCCCGGGCTTCTCCGCCCTGGGTGCCCACCCCGGGGATCAGCAAAGGCACTTCCGAGGCGCACCAGGCCAGGTCTTCCTGGTTGGTAGCCCCCACCACCGCCCCGGTGCCCCACTGACGGACTTGCTCATAGACCCTTTGCCACACGGGCTGGCCGCCTTCGAGCCGCAGCCCCTGGAAGGTAGCGTGGCCCGGGTTGGAGGTGCGCACCAACACATACAGTCCGTGTTGAGGGGCATAGTCGAGAAAAGGCTGCAGCGAGTCATGGCCCATCCAGGGGCTCACGGTGAGGGCATCGGCCCCCAGGTGTTCAAAGGCACTGCGAGCGTAGGCCCGGCTTGAAGGCCCGATGTCTCCTCGCTTGCCGTCGAGGATCACGGGAATCCTGCCCCTCACCCTGGCCACCAGCCGCTCGAGCCAGGCCCAGCCACTGGAACCAAGAGCTTCGAAATAGGCCGCGTTGGGCTTCAGCGCGGCCGGCTCCAGGCGATCGACCAGCGCGTTGACGAAGGTTTCCCAGCCGTCCAGTCCCAGCGGTAGGCGCTCGAGGTCGGGGTCGATCCCCAGGCACAGGAGGTGCCCCACCTCGCGAGCTCGAGCCTCTAACCTGTCGTTGAAGGAATGCGCCGCCATGGCTGATGCCTTTGGGATGGCGGGTTGGAGACCTGCCCCCTTTAGCGATTCAGCAGTTCATCCACCGTGATCAGGGCCCGTACGACCAGCCCTGACTCTCGCTGAAAGCGTTCGCTCCAGAGCTCGCCTTCAGGGGTCCGCTGCTGGCGATCGACTCCTACCAGCACACCGTTCCAGCGCACCTTCCAGGGGGCCAGCTGGCGCAGGGCCTCGAGCTTGGTCTGACTGGTGGTCAGGACATCATCCACCATGACCACTCGGTCCTCGGGGCCGGGTGTGGCCCCCAGCAGGTCGCTGACCTCGCCATGTTGCTTGGTTTCTTTGCGCAAACTGAAGTATGACCATTGCGACCGGGCCGCTATCACCGCTGCCACGGCCATCGGAATGCCTTTGTAGGCGGGGCCGAAGACCAGGGTGGTGTCGCCGCCCATGGCCTCGATGCCCAGGGCCAGAAACTCTCCGAGCCGGCGCAGGTCTGAGCCCCGATACAGGCAGCCGAAATTGAGAAAAAAGCTCGACTTCTCGCCGCTCTTCAGGGTGAATTCGCCGCGTTGAAACACCCCCCGCTCCAGCAGAAAGTCGGCGAACTCGCGGCGTTGCTGGGCCGTCAGCACGCGGGCAGTTGCCTCAACGAGTTCCAGGCAGCGTCTACCTGTGCCAGCGTTGCTTCCAGTGTTCCATTGTTGTCGATCAAGACGTCGGCGAAAACCCGCTTCTCAGACGGCAACATTTGCGACTGCACTCGCTGTAAGGCTGCTTCTCGGCTGGATTGGTCGCGTTCCATCAGCCGCTGCAGCTGCACTTCGTCACGGATGTCGGTAACCCATACCTGATTCACCAGGGCCTCGGCCTGATGCTCGAGCAAGAGGGGCATCACCATGACCACCACCGGAGCCTGCAGGGCGGCGGCCGTGACCTGGCGAGTCATTTCTTTCCAGATGGCGGGGTGGGTGATAGCATTCAGCTTCAACAGCGATTCCGGATTGCCAAAAACCAGCTGACCGAGTTTCTTACGGTCCAACTCACCGCCTGGACCGGCCAGGTCGGCGCCAAATTCATCCAGGATGGCTCGATAGACCGGTTTGCCGATCTCGACCAGCTCGCGACTGATGACGTCGCCATCCACGAGCACCGCTCCTTTGGAGCCCAGATGGTTGGCCACGGTGGACTTTCCTGAGGCGATGGCTCCGGTCAGGCCGATCACGGTGGCCTTTTCCTTCCAGGGTGTGCCCGCGCGCAACAAGGCGGCCACGGCCTGCTGACCGGCCTGATAACGAGGATCGCGACTTCGCTCCAACTTCATCGGGTCAAGCTAGCCGCTGTGTCTGAAAACATTCTGAAAGCATCATGCTCCGCCGGAAAGGCGCTGTTCCAGCAGCTGGATTTGCTCCATTGCCTCGGCCAGTTCGTGCTGCAGAATCGAGGCTCGGGCCTCGGCTCGGGCCCTGCGGTTGTCCAGCGGCTCCAGTTCGTTATGCACCTGCAGCAGGCGCTCGCGCATCTCAACCAGCTCCTGCTCATACTGGTTGGCCTTCCGCTCCAGATGCTCTACCTTGCGTTGCACCTCGGGAGACATCTGCCCGGCTTCGATTCGGGCTCGTTTCAGCTCGCCTCGAACCTCGGCGAGGTCGGCCTGGTGTTGGCCCAGGGTGGTCTGGAGAGCTTCGATGTCGCGCTCGCGCTGGTCAAGCTGTTGCTTGCATTGGGCCAGCCGTTGTCGCAGTTCCTCCTGGTGAGCCTGGTGTGTGCGTTCCAGCTGCTCGAGATGTTCGCGAGGCACTCGCTGATGCAGGTCCTGTTGCAGGCTTTCGAGCTGGCGCTGAGCCTGCTCGAGCTCCGCTTCCTTGACCAGGAACTGCTCTTGAAATCCCAGCAAATTGGGCATCTCTCGCTGGCGCAATCGCTCGCTCAGCTCCTGATTTTCCCACTGTTGAGTTTCCAACTGGCGTTGGGTTTCTTGTAAAGATTGGGCCGTTGCCTGGTAGCGACTTTCGGCCTCGAGCAATAGCTGCTCCCGCTCCCCGAGCGCGGCCTGAAGTTGATCGCAGTCGGCTTCTCGTTGTTGCAGTCGAGACTCGAGCTGGTGCTCGGCTGCTTGAACCTCGTGAAGTTGTGCTTCCAGGCTGTTCAAACGTTGTTGGGCTTCGGCTTCGAGCGTGGCCAGGCGATGCTGCAGGTTTTGTTGCTCATCTTCGTCGGCTCGCCGTCGCTCCAAAAGTGCGTTCCGCTCGTGTTCCAGGTCGCTGGCGCTCTGCTGCCAGCGTTGGGCACTTTGCTGCTCGGCCTCCAGCTGGTTTGCCAGTTCGTGCTGGCACTGCTGTGCCCTGAGAAGGGCTTGTTCCGCCTCGGCCAGGCGCGACACGAGCTCGTCTCGCTCGGCCCGCAGCTCACGCTCGGTCTGTTCACAAGCCTGCAGCGCTTTGGTCCAGCGTTGCTGATTGGCATCTGCAACCTTCTTGCGCGCTTCTCGCTCGCGAAGGCTCTTCTCCACGGACTTCTGGTGGGCGCTTTGCTCGGCCTGAAGTTCTTGCTGAGCCTGCAGCAGGCTCTGTCGAACGGCCTCGAGCTCCTGGCTGGCCTGGCCCGAGGCGGCACGTTCTTCAGCCAGTTGTTCACATAGCCGGACCTCACGCAGGCTCAGCGACTCCAGGTCGGCCCGTTGCTGTTCCAGCTGTTGCTGCAGCTCGGCCAGCTGCCGGGCCAGCAGTTTCTCGGTTTCCTGGCTTTCCAGCTGCTGCTGACTTCGCTGGTGCAGCTCTTCCTGAGCCTGGGCCGATGCCGCTTGTTCCTGCTCCAGCCGGTCCCTCAGCTCGGCCAGCTGCAGGGCCAGCTGCTCTTCGTATTCCTGGCTGGTCAGCTGCTGCTGGCGCCGCTGTTGCAGCTCTGACTGGGCCTGGGCCAGGACCGCTTGTTCCTGCTCCAGTTGAGCCCGCAGCTCGGCCAGCTGCAGGGCCAGCTGGTCTTCGTATTCCTGGCTGGTCAGCTGCTGCTGGCGTCGCTGTTGCAGCTCTTCCTGGGCCCGGGCCAGGGCCGCTTGTTCCTGTTCCAGCTGAGCCCGCAGCTCGGCCAGCTGCAGGGCCAGCTGTTCTTCGTATTCCTGGCTTTCCAGCTGCTGCTGGCGTCGCTGGTGCAACTCTTCCAGAGCCTGGGCCAGGGCCGCTTGTTCCTGCTCCAGCTGGGCCCGCAGCTCGGCCAGCTGCAGGGCCAGCTGTTCTTCGTATTCCTGGCTTTCCAGCTGCTGCTGGCGTCGCTGTTGCAGCTCTTCCTGGGCCCGGGCCGAGGCCGCTTGCTCCTGCTCCAGCTGAGCCTGGCTCTCCAGCAGCTGCTGGCTTTGCAGTTGCAGCTCTTCCTGGGCCCGGGCCGAGGCCGCTTGCTCCTGCTCCAGCTGAGCCTGGCTCTCCAGCAGCTGCTGGCTTTGCAGTTGCAGCTCTTCCTGGGCCCGGGCCGTAGCCGCTTGTGCCTGCTCGAGTTGGGCTCGTAGCTCGGCCAGTTGCAAATCGACCTGGCCTTCGTGCTCCTGACTCTCGAGCTCTTGTTGTCGGCGCTGATCCCGCTGAAGTTGCAACTCTGCTTGGGTCTGCTCGTTGAGGTGCTCCAGTTGTATTCTAAGAGTCTGCTCGGCTTCCAGTTGAGTCAGCACGTCGCTCTGGGCCTGAGTGAGTTGCTCGAGCTCCGCCTTGAGGTTGCGGCAGGTTTCTTCCCAATCGCCGCTGGCCACCTGTTCCTCTTGATGCCGGGCCAGTTTGGCCTTGAGTTGGGCGTTCTGCAGGCGGCTTTTTTTTACCAGAACGGTCAGTTGGACTTGCTGGGCTTTGTATTTGGCGATCACCTGCTCGCTCAGCGCCAGGCGCTTCTTCAGGGCCAAAATCAGTTCTTTGGGGTTGGTGGGGGCTGCCACAGCGCTGTGGATTCGGGTTTGTGTGTGCCCATGTCCTGTTTGCAAGGGGATCTCCAATGCGCTAGCGGGCCAGGACCTGGCCGCCTACAAGGGGAACCCCCCGACATGAACTTTCGCGTTCAGTTGGGGCTTGCCCTCAATCTGGTGGTGTTTGCCACGGTTCTTAACAGCGTGGGCATCGTGGTCGAGCGTTCCATTTCTGAATTCGGGGTCGGCAAGAGTGTGGGGGGCACGCTCGAGGGCTGCAAGGACCTGACCATCGCCTTCACCTCTATCGTGCTGGCTGCTCAAGTACCGCGCTGGGGCTATCGGCGCACGATGTTGGGTGGTCTGGCCGCGGTTGTGCTCGCCTGCTTGTTGCTGCTGGCACTGCAGAGTTTTCCCGCTGTCCCTGTGCTGTTCGTCGTTTGCGGTGCCAGCTTTGCCCTGGTTAAAACGGCGGTGTATGCCAGCGTGGGCGTCATCGCCCGCGATAAGGCTCATCATGCGGCTTTGATGAACCGGCTCGAAGGCATTTACCAGGTGGGTGCCATGGTCGCCCCGCTGGTGTTCGCTGCCATGATCGGTTGGGGCAACTGGCTGTACACCTATGCCTTTATCGCCGCCCTGGGGGCTTCGGCCCTGGTGCTCTGGGCGTTCACTCCGCTCGAGGAGTGTTCGGGCGAGGAAAGCAAGAAGGCCAGCATGGCCGATCTTCGAGAGTTGCTCGGGCGGCCTCAGGTCTGGGCGTTCTTGGGCTGCGCCTGGGTGTACGTCATGATTGAGCAGAGCATCGGCACCTGGCTACCCACTTTCAATCGCGACGTCTTTGGACTGAGCCCGGCCCTGGTGGCCAACTTGCTGAGCTTCTATTTCGGAAGTCTGGCCCTGAGTCGCTTCGCCTTCGGCTACCTGGTGCGCAAGTTTTCGGCTTACTGGCTGCAACTGGCCTACCTGGCCCTGGCTTTCGGCATTACTCTGGGTGTGCTCAGCCTGACCCGTGGTTACCACCCGGTCCAAGAAATCACTCGTTTTTCAGCCATTCCCCCGCTGGTATTCATCTTTTGTAGCGTGGGCTTTTTTATCGGGCCCATCTACCCCACCCTGAACTCCATGGTGCTCAGCCAGCTTCCCCAGCGCCTGCACAGCTCCATGACCGGCCTGATCATTGTGGCCTCGGCGCTGGGAGGCACGGTGGGCTCTCAACTCTTGGGCAGCCTGTCGGCTCGTTTTAGCACCCACAGTGCTTTTCATTTTCCGCTGCTGCCCATGGCGGCCCTGGCCGGGCTGCTAGTGCTGTTTCATCGTCTGGAGGAGCGTGATTCGGCTTCGAGTTGAGGAGCATCTGGCCGCACTTTTGGCCCAGGAAGACACCGACGGCGACCGTCGCATCACCTGCGACGATAGGGGTCCTGGCTGCTACCGGCTGGGCTCGCTGGAGGTGCGGGGCCAGTATGCGCTTTCCAATCTGCTCCAGGAACTGGCTCTGGCTCACGACTCGGGTTGTGAGCTGCTGGAACTCGATGCAGCCACGCTCTACGAGCCCCCCGCCCAACGCCTGTCCAGGGCCGTACGCAAGCGTTGCTGGCCGGGCCTGGTGCGCTGCCTCGATCGACCGCAGCTGGCGCGCATGGTGGCCGATCCCAAGGCAGAGGGGGTGCCTCGGCTCTATTTGCCATCTCTTGACGAGCTGTCCTGGGAATACTATCGGGGCTGTACGGACGTCGAAGTGTTGCCGTTGCCCGCCGAGGTCGACCCGGAGAAACCCGGTTTGCTGGGCCTGGCCTGTCCGGGGGAGCCCCTTCCTTACCTTGTGCCCGGTGGGCGCTTCAATGAAATGTATGGCTGGGATAGCTACTTCATCGCTCAGGGGCTGTTGCACGACGGCTACGAACAATGGGCCAGACATCTGTTGACTCACCAGCTCTATCAAGTGCGCCATTACGGTCAGATTCTCAACGCCAATCGCAGTTACTACCTGACGCGCAGCCAACCGCCGCTGCTCACGGCTTTGATGCGGCTGTTGCCCCAGCCGCCCACGGTTGCAGCCCTGCAGGCAGCCATGCTCGACTATCAGCAGTGTTGGCAACATCCGCAGCGACAAACACCGGTGGGACTTACCCGTTACTTCGATCGAGGGGTGGGTATTCCACCCGAGACCGAGCCCGGACACTTCGACGACGTGCTGCGTCCTTATGCCCGGGCCGCCGGCCTGCCATTGGAGGAGTTTCGCCTGGCCTATTTGCGCCGCCAGTACGCCTGTGATGAACTCGATCAGTATTTTGTGCACGATCGGGCCCTGCGCGAGTCGGGTCACGACACCAGCTATCGCCTGGAGGGTCGCTGTGCCCGGCTGGCCACGGTCGATTTGAACGCTCTGCTCTACCGCTATGAGGTGGATGTGGCCGACATGCTCGAGCAACACTTTGGTGGCGAACTCGATGGCTGGCCTCCGGCCAGTGAGTGGCGGCGTCGCGCCGACGAGCGTCAGCAACGGCTGAATCGCTACTGCTGGAATGAGCAGGAGGGGTTCTACTTCGATGTTGATGTCGAGACGGGCGCTCAAACCGGTTACCAGTCGGCCACGGGTCTGTGGCCCCTTTGGGCCGGAATGGCCAGCCCCGAGCAGGCTCGACGCTGCCTGCACTATGCGGGCGAACATTTGCTTTGCGCCGGAGGGCTGGCGGGCTCAAGTTTGGGCTCGCGGGGGGCCCTGGGTCCCGGACGTCCTTTGCGTCAGTGGGATTATCCCTTCGGCTGGGCTCCTCACCAGATACTTGCCTGGGAGGGTCTGGAACGCTATGGGTTCAGGGCCGAGGCCGCCGATTGGGCCAGCCGATGGACGACCATGATGACGCGCTGCGCTGCCGACTATGCGGGAACCATCGTGGAAAAATACGACGTCGAGAAGGCCACCAGTCAAGTTACGGCCGAGTATGGCAACGTGGGGGCCGACTTTCAGTTCTACACCCGAGAGGGTTTTGGTTGGAGCAACACCGCTTTTCAGTTGGGCCTGACCCGCTGTCCGGAGTTGCTGGGTTGGACTATCGCGCCGTGAAGTTGGTCAGCGCCTGGATCACCTGGGGCACCTCGTCCAGCGAATTGCACCAGTGAGGCGATAACCTCAGCAGTCCATCGGGTGTGGAACAGCGAATGTTCTGTTCGGCCAGCAGCAGGGACCACTGGCGGGCGTTGCCCGTGGCCTGCGGCGGGCGCAGAGCCAGGCTGCCCGAGCGCAGTTCTGCATGGCGCAGGCTGCTCCAGCCAGCCTGGATCAGGGCGGGCTCCAGGGCGTCGAGGTAGCCCTGTACGTGTTGGTAAATGTTATCGACTCCCAGTTGCAGCAACATGTCCAGGCTGGCCTCCAGGGCCACCTGGCTGAGGGCGCTGCTGGTGCCGATCTCCAGCGACTGTGCTTGATCGTTGATGGATTTGTCGTAGCGCAGGCGGTTTTCCGCCAGCAGAAAGTCGACGGGGTCGGGGTGGCTCAGCCAGCCGGCCCAGCGGTGTTGCCAGCCTCGGGCGGCGCTTGGGGAAATGTAGAGATAGCCCGCACCCTCGCATCCCATCAGCCACTTGTGAGCCCCGCCGGCGGCATAGTCCACGCCCCAGTCGCTGAGGCTGAGCGGCAGCACCCCGGCGGCCTGGATCAGATCCACGCACACCTCTGCTCCGTAGGCGTGACACAGGGACACCATGTCTTCGATCGGCATGCGCAGCCCGGTTTGAAACTGTACGGCGCTGACCGCAACCAGAGAAAGGCCCTGGCGCAGTTTTTGCTCCAGGTCTTCCAGGCCTCGGGTGCCGGAAAAGCTTTGGGCGGGCAACCATTCCAGGCGCAGCTCATACTGCTCGGCGGCCCGCTGCCAGGGAGTCACATTGGTGGGGAATTCGCCTTCCAGCAGCAACACGCGATCGCCGGGCTGCCACTTGCGGTTGTGGGCCACGGCCAACAGTCCCCAGCTGGTTCCGGCCGTAAGGGCCAGTTGCTCCGGGGGACAGTCGAGCAGTTGGGAGAGCTTCTGGCGCAAGCGCTCGCGCATGGCCAGCGTCTCGCCGACGGCTTCGAAGCCTTTGGCTTCAAGCAGCCGGATATAAGCCTGCAGCGATTCTGAAACGGGCAGTGCCAGCGGAGCCACGGCGGCGTGGGCCAGGTAGCACTGGTCTTGAAGATGGGGGAAAGCCTGACGGCTTCCCAGTTTCAGCTCAGCCATAGCAGCACCCAGGCCATGGCAGAGGCCAGCCCGAGCACCGACACCGCTTCGGTGCGGGCGTTCCAGGCCACCACCGCAGCGCAGGCCAGGGTGGCTAGCAGTGCCAGAAGATGCGGGGCAAGCACCCACAGGGCAAAAGCTTGCAGCACGCCCATGGGGAGCCAGACTTTCGGGGGCAGGGGTTCCGACTGCCGATAGGAGGCGATCAGCAATACGATCACCAGGCTCAGTCCGGCCAGCAGCGGTGAGGGAGGAAGGTGCATCCAGCGTTGCACGAGCAGCGGAAGAGTCCAGCCGGCCATCAGTGCCAAACGACCCAGGCGCAGTTCGATGGCGACTCCTGCCAGCAGTAGATTGAGAGCCAACACCGGCCAGAACATGGCATGCGGAACTTGAAAGGCCGAGTCCATCTGGATCCAGGGGAGCGAGATGAGGTGGGGACGGAACATGTGGCCGAGCAGCGACAGGGCCAGCAGGGCAGTGCACCAGGGTTTCATGGCCTACCCCTTGGCCAGTATCAGGAAAGATCCCCGCTGCTCAGGCTGCGTTTTGCTTCGACCTGGCTGCTGCGCTCGCGATGCTCTCGGAGGGAGTGCAACGGAATGGGCTGGGCAATGGGACACATCTCCTGGCGGTGCCGCTGCAGGCAGGCCCTGGAGATAAACACTTCGTGGCAGAGCGGACACGAGGCAATCTGTCTGCGCGGGCGGGGCTCGGGCCGAGTCTCGCGCCTGGGCAAGGCAAGTTGCACCCGCACGCAGGTCTGCAGATGCAGCAAACGCGAGGCTGTGTTGGGAAAGCTCTGCTGGCAAAGAGGGCAACGGACGTCGAGTGACATGGCAGGATGATAGAGCCTGCCAACCGGCGGCGACAATGACCGGGATCACAATGCGGGTAAAGAAGTGACCAGCAAGGTTCCGGGCCCGGGACGAGCTCCATCGGCGGCCATGGCCTGGACCACCTTCTGTAAGGCAGGTCCTGAGGCGGGCGTGGTCCACAGCTTGAACAGAGTGGCGTACAGGTTGGAGGCTTTGCCTCCGGGCCAGTGCGCCGCAAGGTCGGATAGCGTCAGTGGATCGTCTTCGAAGACCGTCGCCTGTGGGGGCAGGAAAAGCAGGCGGGCGCCTGGTTCAAGCGTAACCTCGCCGCCTTCGTCAAAGGCCATGATCGATCCGGAGCCCACACCTCGTGGGGCCAGATACTGGGGTTGGGGTTGCCCGTAGCGGTAGTATTTGACCCGTCGGTAGCGGTCGAGCAATTGGACCACCAGCAGGCGGTTGAAGCTGGCCACCCGGGCTGCCTGTCTTCCCGCCAGCCGGGGGTTTTCGTTGTCGCCGTGGTCGGGGCGGTCGAGCACTTCCAGGATGGCCTGGCGCAAGCCTGTGGCCGCCTGGGCATCCCAGCCAAGCCCATCATTGCTGGCCCATACCAGCACAGCCCGCTGATTGTGCAGGGGGAGTAATTCGCAGAAGTCTTCGGGCCCCGACCACAGGCTGCAGGCAAACGAGCGCGAGCAAAGCTCATGCAGGGGGGCGGGAGACCATCCTTCGGGTGGCGGGTTGGGTCGTGCCTGCACGGCGACCACGTGAATGGAATTGGAGGGCAGATGGTCACGGGCCGCCGGCGGACGTTCGTTCCAGAAGGCGTTTTTGGCCAGAGTCACCAGCCGCAGTGGCTCTTCACCGAGTTGCTCCTGCAACTGGGAGTACAGAGCCGATGTGCCCGAGGCATAGGGACCCTCGCCTCGACCGCAGTAAGCCGCCGATACGAAGACGACCGCATCCTGGGCAGCCAGAGCTCGGGGGGGGTCGGGGCTGAAATGGTCGCGCGCTTCCAGCAACATTTTGCGTTCCAATGCTTCTCGGTGACCGGCCAGAGCGGTCACCCGGCCTTCTTCCTGAGACAACCCGTAGAGCGAGTCGGAGCAGCCGGCCGAGTAGGTGTGCAGGCGGGCTCGCTGCGAGTCGAACAGACACAGGCAGCATTCCAACTGATGGGAAAAGCCCTGAGGCTGCTGACACAGCCACTCGAGCCCCTGATGGGCGGCCAGTCCAACGTCGGGGTGCTGTTTCAAGCTCTCCAGCACGGGCTCAAGCGGTAGCCTGCCCGGTTGGGAAAGGCCCTGTCGGTCGCGCAGGCGCAGATAGACCAGCACGGAGAATCGCTCATCCAGCGCCTCGAAGTGGAGCAGGTCTCGCTCTTGTTCCAGCAGACACTGATGCAGCCACGACATTTCGAAGCGACCGTGACGCAACTGTCGCAGTCGTGAGCCCGGACGGTGGCCGACCTGTTCGGGCACCTCCTCGACGATTTGTTCGGGGTTGGCCAGCAGACGTGCGTCGCAGTAGGCACAGATCACCACGGCCGCCGTGGGCGGATCGAGCCGAGCACCACAACAGGGGCAGACGAAAGCGCGCAGGGTTTGCAACACGCGGCTTTGTTCGCAAGGGACCCCAGCTACACCCTGCGAAGCAACCTCCCATGACTGGTAAACTCCGCGATCTTTTTGAACTTCACGGCATGATGTCGCTGTGGAAACAACGCCACCTGGCCAACTGGTTGGGGGAGCACAGCTGGGAATTCGATGGCGAGCAGGGGATGTTGAAGTTTCCTCAGGCTGCGGTTTCGGCTCAGCTGCTTGGAGAAGAGCGAGGCACCGTGTGGCACTGGGCCTGGGACATGGCCGATGTGCCCGAAGCTCAACGGGCGACGGCCGCGAAATTGCGGGAGTTCGGGGAGCAGCAAGGCGTTGAAGAGTTTACCGTCAGCAAGATTCCTCTCGAGCGTGTTTCGGGCCATTTGCTGGCTCTGACCAGCCTGGGGGTGTTGCACAAGCCAGCCTATTACCGGGCCGTGTTTCCCGAAAGGGCACTGCTGCTCGTCCTCGAGGATGAGGCACTGCCGCCGCTTTCGCCACCGCCGATGACGCGGTTTCTGTCCACCGTGGCCGATGCCATTCAGAACTACGAGTTTCGCAACCACAAGCAGGCGCTGAGTTGCTTCGTGCAACAGCTGGAATGGGAACCCCAGTGGGAGGGTCAGAAGCTGACCCTGGTGGATGACCAGGGTATTGTGGGTCTGGCCTCGTTTGACGAGCACGATCGGTTGGCCAGCTTCAAAACCCGTCAGCCCGAAGCCAGCCTGGGGTGATGGTCCACCGAGTCTGCCTGGCACCGATGATGGGCTGGACCGATCGGCATTTGCGCTATCTGGTGCGTCAACTCAGCCGTCGGGTGCTGCTCTACAGTGAAATGGTGGCGGCCGAAGCGCTGGTGTTTGGAAATGCGGCCCGCTTTCTGGCCTATCATCCCGATGAGCATCCTCTGGCTTTTCAGTTGGGCGGGCACCACCCCGAGCATCTGGCCGCGGCCGCCCGAGCGGTGGAACAGGCCGGAATCGACGAAGTCAACTTCAACCTGGGCTGCCCCAGCCCCAAGGGTCGAAAGCGCCGCTTTGGAGCCCACCTGATGTTGGAGCCCGAGGTGGCGGTGGAGTGCGTGCAGGCCATGGTCGAGGCCGTGCGTATTCCGGTAACCGTGAAAACTCGCATCGGCGCGGACGACTTCGATAGCTATGACTGGCTGTGCGGGTTTGTGGGCCAACTGCGAAGTGCCGGCTGTACGACCTTCATTGTGCATGCGCGAAAGGCCTGGCTGAAGGGCCTTAGCCCCAAGGAAAACCGTGAGGTTCCCCCTCTGGATCACTCCCGGGTGTATCGTTTGAAGAGGGACTTTCCCGATTTGCACATTGTGCTGAACGGGGGCATTCACCAGTGGTCCGAGGTGCGCCGACATCTACAGTATGTCGACGGCGTAATGATCGGTCGACACGGTTATCAGGAGCCGCAATGGTGGGCCACTCTCGACCAGGACTTCTTCGGCTGTTCCCTGCCGCCGCTCACGGGTGTGGACTTGCTGGTGCGCTGCCGCCCCTATGTTCAGGCACATCTTGAGTCGGGTCGACGGCTATATGACATTGTTCGTCACCTGGTGGGCCTGTATCGACGTCTGCCATCGGCCAGCGCCTTTCGCCGCTTTATCGCCTGTAATTGCAGCGAGCGGCGGGCCGACCTGAAAACATATGACACGTTGATCGAGATTGCCCACCATCTGGAGGGTGGGAACAGTCCCTGGAAAGTGGCCTGAAATCTGCGGTTAAGGGCGAGATAATTAAAAGAAGAAAATGGTTTCAGAAGTTCACAATTCCGTTACAAACCTCCCTTAATATGAACATGTCCACTCGAGACTTCGCCCTGGATGGAGTGAAGCCGACGGACGATGCAGGGCGACATACACACAACATATCGGAGGTAGTCATGGGTTCCTGGAAGCTACAGAAGCTCTATCTCAACACGCCTTCCGGCCTGCAGCCGGTCGATCCATTGCCCGAGTGGAAATTTGACTTTGGCACTCTGGTCTCGGCCAGGTTGCAGCGACCCTTCTGGTTGCTGCTGGAAACGGCTACGCTGCAGGCGCGAGTGTTCGCCGCTGAAGCCGGTATCGCCAGCGGAGAAGAACTTACCGGGGAGCTGCGCAAGGAGTGCTTTTCGGCCTTCACCGAGGTGATGAAGACCGCAGCCAATCCGGTTGCTCAGGGAACTTCCATCTGGCTTCTGGTGGCTCGGCAGCCTATGGCCGAGGCCTTGCCTCCGCTCGAGGGTCGCAAGTTGCCTGAGGCCGGATTTCTGAAAGACCTGACCGCCCGCTTTGAGAAAGACAAGAACAAGCAGAAGTTGCTGCAGTTAGCCGATGGCATCGAGGAGCGACACGACTGGGTGATGGAGTTGCTTGGTCAGGACCGCTACAACTCGCGATCCAGCTTCGTCTCGGAACGATTCTACGAGTCGATTGCCAGCTACCTTGCCTACGAAGCGATCGAAGAGTTGCGCTCGGAACAGTCCGGCGTTTCCATGGCACCGGTCGCGGCTTCCAAACCCCAGAATTTCTGGGCCGAGAGAGTTCACCTGCATATTCTGGAGATTCGGGTGGGCCGAGCCTTGCTGAGCCTGGTTGACCCGAATGAGGGCAGTCCGCTGGTGGCCCGAGTGGGCACGATTCGCAATCAGGTACACGAGCAACTCGGCATCATCATTCCCGGAATTCGCTTTCGCGACGACTTGAATCTTCCGCCCGATACCTACGAAATCGCGTTGCGCGGTCAGGTTGTGGCCAGAGGGCAACTGCGTGCTAAAGAGATGCTATCTATTGGACCTCTCCACAAATTGGAAGAGGTTGTGCAAGCAACTCCGGGAGGAGCGGTCGTCCAGGATCCGGTGTATGCAATGCCCGGGTGTTGGACCGACCAGCGCGAGGTGAGTGAGAAGCAGGGGTGTATGCTGTTCAGCGCCGAGCAATTGCTGGGGGCTCATCTGGTGGACGTCATCTTCATGCATGCTGCCGAAATCTTTGACTTCGATGCTTTTGAGGGCCTCATGGAGCTGCACCGAAACCATTACCCGCGGCTTCACCGCGAACTGGAGCGGCGCAGCGTGGAGCGGTTCCACCTGTGGAACGTGTTGAAGGAGTTACTGTCCGAGCGGGTCTCGATTCGCGACCTGAGCCTGATTTTGGAAACGCTGATCGGGCATGCTCAGGCCGGGCAGGCCGAATGCGTAGAGCGTTGTCGGCGCGCGCTGTGGCGTCAGCTGACCCGGGTCCATGCCCACAGCAATACCGATGTTGAGGTGGTGGGACTCAGCTCGGAGCAAGAAGATATCCTTCGCCGGGGCGAAGCCTCCGAGATGCTGGAGTTGGGGCAGAAGCTGGTCCAACTGTTTCGGGGTCCCACCGACCGGGGGCGCGGTCTGGTGTTTCTGGTGGCTCCCGAGTTTCGCCGCCCGCTGCGTGACCTGTTGCGTCCGTCTTTGCCGCGAGCGTCCTTCCTGTCGCTGGAAGAGATCGATGGCGAGCAGTTACTGGAAGTGATCGAACTGACGGCCTGGCGAGAGGCTCGTAGCCTGGACGCCGAGGAACCGGCCTCCGAGCCGATCGGATGGAAGGCTCGTCTGCAGCAGGTGCGGGCTTCGCTGCGAGATTGGTGGACTCGCAGCGAAGCCGTGTGAAGGTGCCCTGGCGACGATTGGGAATTTCTCTTTACTTGACAGAAGGCGGGGCTTGTTCATGGATCCCAAAACCATTTCCTCGATTGTCGACCTGGGTATTTTTTTCGTCTTGATCATCGTATTCGACTGGGGATTCATCCCGGCGCTCATCGTGTCGGTGCTGGCCGGCATGGTGGTCCACAAAGTGCTGAGCCGCTAACGCACGGCCAGTCTGCGGCCATTCCACAGGCGGTCGTGGGTTTCAGCCAGAGCGGTCTCGATCGGGTCGCTGAGGTACCAGCCCAGGTCGGCACCGTGTAAGGCGCCTACGGCCGCACCCACGAGCATGGCCAGCGTGTCCGGCTCGTGCGTGTTCCGCAGGGCCTCACGCAACGCCTGGTGGGGGTCGTGGCCATGGCGCTCCAGGATGTACAGGGCGCTGGGAACCTGCTCTAGCAGATAGGCCCCGCTGCCCCAGGTTTGCAGGGCTCGTTCGGCTGTCCAGTCGTGGATGCTGGCCCGGGCCATGGGACCGTCGAGGAAGTCGCTGAGGCTGCCTTGCCAGCCCTGTATTCCCCTCCATTGGCCCCGATAGCGCGCGAAACTATGCGGCCGGATCGCCTGGTGAAATCGCTGTCGATACCAGCGCGGGGCCGGCGGGCGGTCCATCTGAAGCAGGTCCCACAGCAGGGCGCAATAGCCCAGGGCGGCAGTGATGGCCAGTTCGTCTCGGTGGGTGATGACCGTAGCGGCGGCCACAAGTTGCCAGAGGTCTCCTGGCCGTCCGGCCGCCGGGATCAGCAGCAGGGGGCAGATGCGACGCAGGGCGGCGCAGCCGGCCGTGGGGCTACCCAGCTGGCTGAGCCGGCGTATCCCCTGGTCATAACGGCTGCGAAACTTCTGCTGGCTGTTGGTCGGGTGCAACAGGGGCTGGTTGCGCAGCGCCTGGGCCAGTTCCATGGCTTCGAATTCGCGGCCCGAGGCGACCATCTGCAGGGTGGCCAGCGAAAGCGCCGCACCCTCGCCCAGCGGGGCTCGTGGCCCGCGCACCAGGCGTTCGCCGTAGAAGTGGCCGCGCAGCATGCCCTCTACTCGCTGCCAGCCGGGCTGCGACGCTCCCGGGACCCAGCCTGGCAGTTGAAGGCGCCCCAGAGCCTCTTGCAGCTCGTGATGCTGTTGCCGGCTATAGCCTTGGCCATAGCCCTGGGCGTGGCCGTGGCCGTGTCCGTGCCCATGCATGGTGGCTTTTTTGTGGCCGCTGCTGTGATCGCCCTGCTCCAGCGTGCGCACCAGGTCTTGCAGGCGCATTTGTTCGCCGTTGGGCAATCCGGGCAGTCGCTTTGCCGCCTTGAGAACCGACAGTGCGGTTTGTTCCTCGCCGCGACGCAGGTGGTCCATGGCCCTCTCGGTTTCTCTTGTGGCCAGCGCAATCGCCACGGCTTCTTCGACCCGTGGGCAGGATTCCAGGCAATCCCATTCGGCTGCCGATACCGCGGGAAGACTGAGCCTGGCCAGTTGCTGCTGGCGCTGTCCTTGTTGAGGGCAATGCCAGCTCAACACGACCTCCAACAGTTGGTCTGCTTGGATTTCCGCCGCAACCCTGAGGCGAAGGGCCACAGCCAGGGGCTGGTGCAGAACGAGATTGGCCAGCTGGCAACGACCACCCTCGTCGAGATGGACTTTAGCCAGCCACTCCAACTGGACACCCGGGGAGGGCCTCAGTTCCAGGCGCACTTCAGTGCCCACGGTGGCCAGTAGAGAGGCGACTTCCAGCTGGAAGAATTCGGCCACCTGGTGGTGGTCCTCGAGGTAGTAATGATTGCCCTGTCCGCAACGGGCCATGGAGCTCAGCAGCTGTTCATTGTATCCAGCACCAAAACCCAGCGTGGTGGTTTGGATGCCCTCGCGAGCCAGAGCCTCTACCTGTTGACACAGGGCCTGGCTGCTGGTCTGGCCGCAGTTGGCCTCGCCATCGGTCATCACCACCAGTCGATTGATGCGCCGTGCATGGCTGGAAGCCTGAACCTGTTGGCCCCCCGCACAGAGACCCTCCCAGAGGTTGGTTTCACCCTGTGCCCAAAGTTGTTCCAGTGCCGCCAGCAGGCTGTCGGGGTTGAGGGCCGGCTGACTTTCCAGGAGCACTTCAGCCTTATGGTTGAAGGCCGTCAGACTGACATAATCCTCGGGGGTCAATCGCCGCACGGCTTGCCGGGTGGCCGCCAGCGTCATGGCCAACTTGGGTCCGTGCATGGAGCCCGAACGGTCGAGCACCAAACCCAGATTGACCTGGGGGCGCGTCGAGCCAGCCGTGGCTGGGGCTTGAATGCCCACCAGAACCTCAAGCTCGGTGACCTGCTGGTGGCGACGGGCGGACTTGCGTGGGAGCAACTCGATCATGGGGATGCCTCCTGAACTTAGGTTGCGCGCAAGTGTATACATTACACTAAGTGGATGGGCATTCCTGCTCCGGCTGAAGCAGCTCTAAAACCACCACGGGGAAGAGGATCAAGCTGCTTACAGGTCGGCAAGAACCTGGCAGTCTGGGAAAGTTACACTGCAGTTGGAAGAGCTCAGTGTCCCGCCGAGGACCGGGCCGCCACCACGGAATGGAGAGCAATATAATGAGCAACGGATTTCGCTATGCCATGCTGGCCGAAGAGCCCAACTTCGAGGCTCCCGACGAACACACCGAGTGGCTGGAGCAGTTTTCCTTCGTGCCGCTGCCCGAGGGTCACGAGATTCCGCGCTTCCGCTGAGGCAGGTGGTGCCCGCGATCGGGCTAACTGGACAGGGTGAGTTTCAGCTATCGGGATGTGACTGTGGGGGGGCTGCTGCAACGTCTGGCTCAGGATCTCCCCAACCATCGGGCCCTCACCTATGGCCCCCAGCATTGGACCTTTCAACAGCTGTATGAGCACAGCGTGCAATTGGCCGGGGGGTTTGCGCGCCTGGGGATTGGCCGGGGTGACCGAGTTGCCGTCTGGCTGAACAACCGCCCCGAGTGGGTCCAGTCTTTCTTTGCGCTGGCCCATTTGGGAGCCATTCTGGTCACGGTGAATACCGGGCTCCGCAGCCACGAACTCGAGTATCTATTGCAGCAAAGCGGTGCTCGGGCGCTGGTATATATGGAGGGTGTGGCCACCAACAGCTACCGCGAATCGGTGTCGGCCCTGGGCCCTCTTCCTCATCTACAGCGCAAGATTTTTGTAGACGCCGACCCGCCTCACGACGCCGTGGCCTGGGCCACTCTGCTGGAGCCTTCGCCACCGACCCGGTTTCCCGATGTGGCTCTCGACGACTGTATCAACATGCAGTACACCTCTGGCACTACGGGCTTTCCCAAAGGGGTGCGTCTCACCAGTCGCAACATTGTGAACAACGCCTTCTGGCTGGGTCAGGGCCTGGGATATACTCCCAACGACCGGCTGTGTCTTTGTGTGCCGCTGTTTCACTGCTTCGGATGCGTGATTGGCGTGCTGGGAGCCTATACTCACGGAGCCTCGCTGGTATTGATCGACCAGTTTGAGCCCCGGCGGGTTCTGAGCGCGGTGCAAGAGCATCGCTGCACGGCCCTCTATGGTGTTCCCACCATGTTTTTGGCCGAGTTGGAGCATCCCGAATTTTCGCGTTTCGATCTCAGCAGCTTGCGCACGGGCGTCATGGCGGGTTCTCTCTGTCCGGAAGCCCTGATGGTTCAGGTGATGGAGAAGATGCATCTCAAGGAGATGACGATCGCCTATGGGCTCACCGAGGCTTCACCCGCCATCACCCAGACTCCCCGCCACGATTCCCTACAGCTGCGCACGCAGACGGTAGGCAAGGTCTTGCCCGAACTCGAGGTGGAAATTCGCGATCCGCTCTCGGGCGTGGTGCTTGGGCCAGGCCAGGAGGGCGAACTGATGGTGCGCGGCTACAATGTGATGCAGGGCTACCACGACGATCCCGAAGCCAGCGCGCGCGCTGTGGACCAGCAGGGCTGGCTGCGCACCGGCGACCTGGCCTGCATGGATAGCGCAGGCTATATTCGGGTTACCGGCAGAATCAAGGATATCATCATCCGCGGGGGCGAGAACATTTCGCCTAAGGAGGTGGAAGACTTTCTGCGCACTCACCCTGACCTGCTGGATGTTTCGGTGTTCGGGGTGCCCCACCGGCGGCTTGGGGAAACGGTGGCTGCGGCTCTTCGGATTCGTCCCGGCCGGCCTGCCCCCGATCTTCAGGAGCTGCAGGATTTTTGCCTCGGTCAACTGGCTCACTTCAAAATTCCCCAGTTCGTCGAGGTGGTCGAAGAGTTTCCCCTGACACCCTCGGGCAAAATTCAGAAGTTTCGCCTTCGCGAGGCCTGGATCGAGCGACATGGCGGATTGGAAACAATTTCGTAAAGCCGCGCCAAGGGTCGGAAAAATACTCGAGGTACAATCAGGGAAAAGAGATACACCCTGAGGAGACACCATGCACATCCAGTCTAAGGTTTATACCGCCAACACTCAGCGCAGCTCGCGTTCCGAGCGCACTCCCGGCCCCGACGACGTTCCCCCCGAGTTCCCCGAGCGTCACACCGAGCCCGGTCCCGACGATGTTTACGACCCCGACTTTTCGCCGCGCCGCGGCGGTTCCGACTATGACGGCCCCCACTTCTACGAGGGTGGCGGCGGCGGCGGCTTCGGAGGCGTGCTCTTCTAAGCCGAATCCGGGAAAAATTGCTGCAGAGCTTGTTCCGGGGTCGAACGTCCAGCTGCGACGTCGGCCCTGGTTCGTTTCCAGGCTTCTGCGGACCGACCCATGAATTCTGCCAGCAGGCACTGCTCCAGCCCCCGCTCCAGCCAGTAGACGTTCTGCTGCGAACGCAAATGCGTCAGGTCACTTCCCAGAAACTCACGGTGCTTTGTCAGACTCTCATAAAGAGGGCTCAGGCTCTCGGGTTGAAGTGCCGAGCCCGTCAGAACCGGGGCCTGCCAGCCCGGCGTGCGAGCGGGCAGCAGCCGCAGTGCCAGCGACAGTTGATTGGCCGTGGTGCGGGCCAGGGCGAGCCTTTCGCCGTCGGCCTTGTTGACGAAGATCAGGTCGGCGGTCTCCATCAGGCCTCGCTTCATGCCCTGCAGGTCGTCGCCGGCTCCGGGCAGGGCCAGCAACAGCACGCTGTCGACCAGTTCGGCCACGGCCACCTCCGATTGTCCCACCCCTACGGTCTCTACGAGGATCAGGTCGTAGCCGGCGGCCTCGAGCAACAGCATGGCCTCGCGCGTTCTGCGGGCCACGCCGCCCAGCGCTCCCGCGGCCGGCGAGGGTCGCACAAAGGCGTGGGGACTCTTCGAGAGTTCCTCCATGCGTGTCTTGTCTCCCAGGATACTGCCCCCGCTGCGCTGACTGCTGGGATCAATGGCCAGCACGCCTACCCGCCGGCCCTGCTGTATGGCCAGCAGCCCCAAGGTTTCGATCAGGCTGCTTTTGCCCACTCCGGGTGGACCTGTAATTCCCACGCGATGGCCTGCCCGATGGCCGGTGGGTAGGTGCTCCAGCAGTTCGCGAGCCTGCCGTTGGTGTTCATTGCGACTGCTTTCTACCAGAGTAAGGGCTCGGGCAACCGAGCCGCGCTCTCCCCGCTTCACACCTTCGACCAACTGACGCCAATCCATCGGCCTTCGTACGCGTTTTTCTGGACCAAATCCTCTTGTTGCAGGTGCCTGATCGGGCGCTGCGAACCCGGCCCGATGACTCCAGCTCTGCAAGTTCGTCTCATGTTGCCCGCTGAACTACGACTGCTCCCAATGGCCCAGAGTTGGGCCCGCGAATTGTCGACTCTGGTGGGTCTGGCCGCAGAGCAGCAACTGGAACTGGCGGTAGAAGAGGGCTTTGCCAATGCCGTTCAGCATGCCTATCCGGATGGCACCTGTGGCCCCGTGCATCTGGAGGCAAAGATCGAAGGCTCGTTGCTGGCTCTGTCGATTCGCGATGAAGGAGTGCCCTTTGTTCCCACCGCACCCGGCGCGCCCATAGAGGAGTCGAGCTTTCGAGGATTGGGCTTGAGGTTGATCAGCCAGTTGGCCGATGAAGTTCGATTTCATCAGCACCGCGAGGGCAAGGAACTGCACATGAGCTTTCCTTTGCCCCAGAAATTTTTGGCCGCTCGCAGCGAACTTACCTCGCCGCCGGTTGCTCCCGAGCAGGCTTATCAGATTCGGCCCATGGCCAGCGAGGAAGGCCTGGAGGTGGCCCGTCTGTTCTGGCTGGCCTACGGCTACAGTTACGGCAACGAGAGTTTCTATCGACCCGAAGAAATGCAACACCTGATCGGCAGTGGCAAGGTGATGAGCTTTGTGGCCGTTTCCGAGGGCGGAGAGATCGTCGGTCATGGGGGGCTGATCCGTCCCGATCCCGTGCCCACAGCCGAGGCCGCGCTGATGGTGGTGCGTCCGGCCCATCGAGGCCGGAAGCTGATGGAAAGACTGGCGGCAGCGCTGGTTGTGCACGCCCGACAGCTAAAGCTAGAGGGTCTTTCTACGGTGGCCGTTACCAGTCACCCGCTCAGTCAGCGCGAGGCCCAGCGAGTTGGGGGTGTGGTGTGTGCTTTGGAGCTGGGAGCAGCTCCCCCTCGCCATTTCAAGGCTTTGGAATCGGCTGCCTCGAGACCTCAGCGAGAGACGCTGGTCACCTGCTTTATGCACCTGGGCGCTGCACCGCCCGCCGTAGCCAGCGCCCCCTTGCGGCATCGAGCCATGCTATCGCGGATCTATGAGGCCTTGAATCGCCCTGTGAGCTGGTTGGAGGGGTCGGCCGAGGAAGGCTCGGGTGAGCTGGACGTGGCCTTCCATCGCAGTCGAGGTCGGGGTGTCATTCGGGTGTTGCGGTCTGCCGAGGGCCTTTGGCCCGAAATTGCTCGCGCCGCCGATGACCTTGTGAATATCGGTGGAGCCGAAGTTGTCGACCTCGACTTGCCGCTGGCACAGCCCGCCACCGCTCGGCTCTGGGAGCGGGCCGAACAGGCCGGATTTTTCTTCGTTGGCATTCGACCCTACCAGGCGAGAGACGGCGATGACGTGCGCCTGAAACGCTTGGTGACTGAAGTTGACACTTCCAGATTGGACATCGTATCGGAGCTGGGGCAAGAATTGCTGGCCTACGTTGTGGCCGAGCGCCAGCGATTACAGGCGGGTGTGTAGCTGAACTGGTGAGAAGGTGGAGGCACGGGCATTGGTCACTGCCTCAGATCAGGTCTGAAGACAGAAAGAACCTTGAAAGCAGCTCTCCAGGGTGCGAAAAAAGTCCTCTAAGGTGGCGCAGCGCTTCAGCTGGTCAAAGTAAGCGAAATTGCCGTAGCGTGAAGCGATGCGCACCCATTGCTTGAGTCGGGTCAAGGTTTTGCAGTGTCCCCCACCGCTGCTGGGCGGGCTTAATTCGGCCAGTCTTCGCAGCAGTTCTGGCCAGCTCCACCTCCAGGGGGCAGTGACCAGCCCCAGTTCGCCCCGTAGCGCCGTGGCCAGGTTGGGGTCGGCCAGCGCGCAGCGCCCCAGCATGAAGTGCTGACATTCGGTCTCTTCCTGGCAGCGCCGGAAGGCCTCTACGGTCCAGATGTCGCCGTTGGCCACCACCGGGATAGGTAAGCGACGCCTGACCTGGCCGATGGGGCGCCAATGCACCGGCGGCTCATAGCCCTGGGTGCGGGTGCGTGCGTGAATGGTGAGCCAGTCGGCGCCGCCTTCGGCAGCCATGTCGGCATTGAGATGAATGTCGTTGAGGTTGTCCCAGCCTAACCGAAGCTTGGCGGAAACCGGAATCGTGCCCGGCACGGCCTGGCGCACGGCGGCCACGATGTCGCGGATGCGATGCGGGCAGCGCAACAGCGAGGCGCCACCATCGTGGCGGTTGACGGTGGGAGCAGGACAGCCAAAGTTGATATCGATGGCTACCGCCCCACCTTCGACCGCTACCTGAGCCGAGGCGGCCATGCGTTCAGGGTTGCCTCCCAGCAATTGCACCTGCACCGGCAGGCCATGTTCGGTGTGGCCTCCGCGCAACAATTCCGGCACTTCGCGTTGAAATACCTTGCGTGGAATGGGGTCCTGGTTGACGCGGAGAAACTCCGACACGGCCAGGTCAAATGCGCCACAGGCGCCCTGCAAGGCCCGCATGGGAGCGTCGGTGATGCCGTCCATCGGTGCCAGAACCAGGGCGGGAGTGCCGCATCGAATCACGGGCTCAGCTCAGCTGAGCCAGGCCCGCGGCCAGCTCTTGCACCCCTCGGCGCCACTGTGCGCCTTCGTCGGATTCGCCCCATAATTCGGCCAGTTCGCTGTCTGCGCCCAGGACTCGCGCCAGTCCCTGTTGGGCCGAGCCGAGCAGCTGCGAGTATTTCAATTGAGGATGTTGCTGCAGCC
This sequence comes from uncultured Burkholderiales bacterium, assembly GCA_964649085.1. Taxonomy (GTDB): domain Bacteria; phylum Vulcanimicrobiota; class Xenobia; order Xenobiales; family JADMJV01; genus JADMJV01. Next base: position 86,127 of record CAZYPN010000029.1, read on the forward strand.
ATTGATGAACGCCATCTGGTATTGCAGGCGCCGGTGCCCCCAGGGCCGCCGCCAACACCTGGCTGGCCGCCACCAACAGTTCGCCTTCCGGAGCTTCCAGATAACCTTCGGCTGGCTGGAGCGCCTGTTGCAGCACCGAAAGGTCGACGGCTTTCTCCAGCTCCCAGGCCCAGTCGCTTGCCCCGTCATTCTCGAATGCATCCGTGCCCCAAGTGCCCATGCACAGCTCCTCCTTTTCCCTTGCTGGTTCTGCAGGTTGCCGGGTCTGCCTTCCAGCTGTCCGACTGACCGCAACGGACCACCAGGCTCGAAGCCACCACCGCCTTCCACCGGGACGGCTGGGACTGCATCCGCGAATCTCGCGACCTCATTCCCGAATGCCAGCTGCTGGGCTTCCGACGCGACGGCGGCGCCTGGGGCGAAACTTGCCGGGCGGCCTTACTGCTTTGTGGGTGGACTCAGGGCGGATGCTGACACCGGGATGACCTACATGCGGCAGCACTGGTATGACCCCACCACCCAGAGGTTCATCTCGAGGGACCCTAAACGAGGTTCTGTCGTCGGCCTTGAATGATGCAGAGAGATTCCGCCGTGGCGAAGTTCCACTTCCGATCAAGGTTGATAAGGGAATCATCGTCGACGGCAATCACTGGTAAGCCGCAGGCCGACTGGTAATTTGCCGCCAAGTCAGAGGTCCAGTGTGAGGCCCTTTAGAAATGTCCAGATTGAGCCTATTGATTGGGGCAATCGGTCAATGTTGGAAGTGCCGAAGATCGCCTTTGTGGATGTTGATGACACTTTGGTCCGCAGTTTCGGTGCCAAGAGAATCCCAATGGCGAAAAGTGTTGATTTTGTGCGCAAACTAAAAGCAGCAGGTGCCCTGCTCTATTGTTGGAGTTCAGGTGGCGCAGAATACGCAAGGGCGACTGCTGAAGAACTTGAGTTGGTGGAATGCTTTGAAGCATTTCTTCCAAAGCCTCAGTTGCTGCTAGATGACATCTCAATTGGTCATTGGAATCTTCTTGAGATCCATCCGAACGAGGCTGCTTCAGCTCAAGGCGACCTTTTGCTTATAGAGATTTCTAGAGCGAACGGAAAGACGGTTTAGCGCCTGTTGTAAGGGCTCGATCTCTGTGGCCGTGGTGGTCGCGCCGCCCGAGGTGCGCGTCAACATGCGTCCGGTCATATTGTAGCTATAGTTCAGCCCGCAGGGGATAGGGGCCTGCCCTGGGCGCGGTGGCGGTAGGAGTTGTCCTGGCTACCAGGCCAGCCGAGGAACCAGTCGAGCCATTCGGCAACTTCGAGGGTGTGTTGCTGGCTGAGGTTGCGGCCCTGGCGGTCGCGGAAGGTGAGGTTGTGGGGTGCGGTGCCTTCGATGCGCAGGTGGCCGTTGTGCAGGTTGCGATGGCAGCTGGCGCAGAGGGTGATGAGGTTGTCGGGCGTGGTGGTGCCGTTCTGGCAATAGTAGGTCAGGTGGTGGACGTGCAGGTAGA